>JAJEEV010000007.1 GCA_022820805.1 Acidimicrobiia bacterium | reverse complement strand
AGCGGCGTCCGCGTGGGTTCGCCCCTCCACAACAACAGCGGTGATCACCAGACGAGCCTTCGACATGGCCCCACCCTGAAGGCGCTGCGAAGGTTCCTATGTCTTGCACCATCAGGTTCCTATGTCCTGAACCAGCACACTACCCCCGCCACCAAGCAAAAGCCCAGGTCAGAGCCCCCGCCCTGCCCTGGGCTTCATCGCGTGCGGGCCAACTTGGTGCTCGCTCAGGAGGGGCCTTCGATGCGGGCGTCGAGCTTGATCTCGGATGCGTCGATGCTCGGGTGGTCGAGCGAGACCGCGAGCGTCTCCATGAGACACTCGGCGACGTCGTCGACGTGCATGAGGCCGCCGGGAATGCCCTGCCTCTCCCAGAGGGCGAGCGCGTCGCCGATCAGCTCGAGGCGCATGTGGTTGGCGAACTCGGTCGGTTGGCAGTTGCCCATCACGATGCGCACGAAGCGCCGGTCGGGGTGCTCGACCCGCCAGGTGCGGATGCATTGATCGAGAGCGGCCTTCGACGCGCTATACGCGCAGAAGAGGCCGTTGGCGTCCTCTACGGTCCGCGACGAGACGAATGCCATGATGCCGCCGACCCCGAGGTGCTCGATGGCGGCGCCGGCCACAAGGTTCGCGCCGATCACGTTGACGCCATAGATCGACTGCCAGGTCCCGGGGTCACACTCGGCGAGCGGCTGGAGAACGCCGAAGCCCGCCGCGTACAGGACCAGGTCGAGCCCGCCCAGTCGCTCTACGGCTCGGTTGACGACGGCTCTCGCAGCCTCGGGATCGGCGGCGTCGCCACTGAAGACGTGGGCCCCGCCGATGCCGGCGGCAAGCTCCTCGAGCCTGTCGGCGCGGCGGGCCGAGATCGCGAGCTCGGCGCCGGCGCGCCGCGCCGCAGCGGCGGCAGCGGCCCCGATGCCCGACGACGCCCCGACGACGAGGACCCGTCGACCGTGCATCGATCCGCCGGTCGGTGAGTTGTCCGTCACGACGGGACTCCGCTGGAATAGCTGATCATGTGGTCTCCGTTCCGGCGACGAGCGCTGCTCGGCCGAGGTTAAGCGCTCCGGTCGGTTCGAGCGTCGGCCGGCGGCGGCCGCCGGTCATGGCAGCGCCGCGAGGTCGGCGACCGGCGGGTCGACATGGCGCTCAAAGAGGCGATCAAGAGCCCCGCCAACGACCGGAGCCCGAGTCGGAACCATCGGTCCAGCCTGGGCTTCGCCTCGTCCGGGCCGGTCGTCGGTGGCCCCGAGCCGGTGGTGACAGCCCGGGAATCCTCGGTCGTTCGCACCGGTAGTGTCGGGGCCGTGGGTGCGCCGCCGGACACGCTGACCGAGCTCATCGACCACGCGGCGACGGCCTGGGGTGAGGCCGAGATGCTGCGGTCGCGGCAGGGCGACTCCGCGACGTATGCCGGGTACCGCCGGCGGGTGGATGTGATGGCGGCCGGTCTTGCCGCTCGTGGCGTGGGGCCCGGCGACGTCGTGTCCTGGATCCTGCCCACGTGGGTGGACACCGTCGTCTTGGCGGGGGCGCTGGCCCGGCTCGGGGCCGTCCAGAATCCGATCATCGCCATCTATCGCGACCGCGAGGTCGCGTTCTGCTGCCGCCAGGCGGGAGCGAGGCTGCTGATCACGCCGAGGGAGTTCGGCGGCTTCGACTTCGCCGCCATGGGAACACGTGTGGCTGTGGAGGTCGACGGACTTGCCCACCTCACGGTCGCGCCGAGCGGCTTCCCGGCCGGCGACCCCGCCGACCTCGAGCCGGCGGACCCGCCGGACCCCGGCGACGTGCGATGGCTCGCGTACACGTCGGGAACCACCGCCGAACCGAAGGGTGCGCAGCACACCGACCAGAGTGTGGGCGCCTTCCCCCTCGCCCTGGGGCGGCGGCTCGACGTGCAGGCAGGCGACCGGTACGCGCTCGTCTTTCCGTTCCCGCACATCGGCGGCATCGGTCTGCTGTTCATGGCGCTGCAGACCGGCTGCACGCACCCGCTCGACGAGGGCGTCGACCCGGTTGAGACCGTCGACTTCCTCTCCGATGAGGCCTGCACGCACGCGGGCACGGGCACGCCGTTCTACTTGATGTACCTGGCGGCCCAGCAGCGGCGGTCCGAGGCCGGTCGCGGCCGGCTGTTCCCCGACCTGAAGGTCTGCCCGGGTGGCGGTGCGCCGATCGCGCCGACGCTCCATCGGCGTGTGGTGGAGGAGCTCGGCGGGGTCGGGGTTGCCTCCGGATGGGGCCTCACCGAGGCTCCGGTCCTCACCAACGGCGACGTCACCGACCCCGATGAGAAGCTGGCCACCACCGAGGGCCGAGCGATGCCGGGGGTTGACTTGATCGCGGTAGCCGACAACGGCTCCGTCTGTGCCCCCGGGGTGGAGGGCGAGCTGCGGGCCAAGGGCCCGCAGGTGATGTCGGGATATGTCGATGCGTCCCTCGACGCCGACGCGTTCGACGCCGAGGGATACTTCCGCACGGGCGACCTCGGCTTCATCGACGACGGGGGCTACGTGACGATCACCGGGCGCCTAAAGGACGTGATCATCCGCAACGGCGAGAACGTCTCGGCCAAGGAGGTTGAGGACCTGCTGTTCGGATGGGACGAACTCGTCGATGTGGCCGTGTTCGGTGTGCCCGACGAACGCACCGGCGAGCGGGTCGTCGCGGCGATCGTGCCCGCGGCCGGAGCGGAGCCGACGGTGGCGTCGGTCGCCGGCTTCCTCAGTGGCGCCGGCCTTCGAACCCAGGCCATCCCCGAAGGCGTCGAACTGCTGGAGTCCCTCCCGCGCAACCCAGCCGGCAAGGTCCTGAAGCGGGAGCTTCAGCGTCTGTCGGCGGGCGGACGGGAGCAGGGGCAGCGATAGCGGCGGGGCGCGGCCGTCAGAAGCGACTCGGCGGAGCGAACGCCCCGGCGTCAAGGCTCAGTTGGCGCTTGTTCTCGGTCACGAGGTTGGTGGTGACGTCGAGCACGCCGTCGATCTTCTGCACCTTGTCGTGGATGAGGAGGCGGAGGTGGGCGACGTCTCGGCAGAACACATCGGCTACCGCGTCGTAGGCGCCCGCCAGGGTGGCCACGTAGCCGGCCTCCTCGAGGCCTGAGAGCGCGTCGGCCACCTCGACCAGGCGCCCGGCCCGGACCTTCAGCAGCAGCGTGGCGTGGATCCCGAGACCGGAGAGGCTGGGATCAAGCCAGACGTTGACCGAGAGGATCCCCGACGACCGCATCTGGTTGATCCTGTTGCGGACGGTTCCGGCGCTGACCCCCACGTCCCTGGAGATGTCGCTGTAGCTCGTGCGGCCGTCCCGTTGCAGGGTCCGAACGATCTTGAGATCTATGTCGTCCAAAGCCACGCCAGTCATGTTACAAAACGTCAAATCTCACCGGTGTTATCCCCGCGAATCCGCACTATAGGAGCCCTTTCTCAGATGCATAGATGAGTCAGTCCCGTCCGATTGGACGAATCATTCAGGTGCGTTGGCCGGCTGCTGCCAGCCTTGAAGTCTGTCGCGATGGCGGCGCACTGTGCTCGCTCCGAGCGGTGCGCAACAGTACCCGAGAAGATAGTAAGTAATATTAGATATCAGCCCCTTGGTGCCTCCGGCTGGGCTTGCCAGGCCTGAGGCGCCAGTCCGAGTCCCAGCACTCTTCACTCCGCTTCGGATGATTGCAGCCGTCGCGTACTATCGTGCATTTAATCAACACCAGTCATCGAGAATTCTCCGATATACGCAGTCCAGACCATCTAAGGTTTCTGATTCAACGTCCTGGATAACCAACGCCAGCGATGGCGTACGAGACGGCACACACCCGTTCCGAATCCCACACGGCGAAGCCCTGCTCGATCCGGCTTCGAGACCCCACCACGGGTGCGCCATCAGTCCCTGTCGAGTCACCGTCGATTCGTGCGATCATGGTCGGGCACGCTGAAGCAAGGGCCTCGCGGCAGGAAGGGGCGAGCAAGGCGTGGACCGCCACACCCACGGCGCCGAGCTCCTGGCCGACGAGGCCGTCGCCCGTGTCGTGGGGTGGCTCGAGGCAGCCGGATCGTCGGCGTCGAGGCGGGACAGGGCCGCGGTCCGACGCCTGTCGGGGGTGGTGACGGACCCGCAGGCCACCGCCTTCGCCATGCGGTTCGTCGACCGCGTGGTGCGGCCCGAGGACCCTGCGGTCGCCGCCGGCCAGTTGGCCTCACTGGTGGCCGAGGCCCCCCTGCCCGCGTTCCTGTCGGCGCTGGACCGGCTGCTGCTGCGGTTGGGGGCGCGGCTCGGTCCGGCAATGCCGGGGCTGGTGATGCCAGTCGCCCAGCGTCGCATGAGGGCGCTTGTAGGCCATCTGGTGGTGGACTCCGAGCCCGATCGGCTGGCCGCCCACCTGCGGTCCCGGTCGGCGCGCGGGTTCTCGCTGAACGTGAACATGCTGGGCGAGGCCGTGCTGGGCGAGGCCGAGGCCCGGCGCCGGCACCAGGAGGTGCTCGACACGCTTGCTCAACCCGACGTGGACTACGTGTCGGTCAAGGTGTCGGCGGTGGTGTCGCAGCTCAACCCGTGGGACTTCGACGGGTCGCTGAACCGGATCTGCGATGCCCTGCTGCCCCTGTACCGAGCTGCCGCGTCCACTTCGCCGGCGACGTTCATCAACCTCGACATGGAGGAGTACCACGACCTGGAGTTGACGGTCAGCGCGTTCCGCCGCCTGCTGGAGAAGCCCGAGTTCGCGACCCTCGACGCCGGGATCGCGCTGCAGGCCTACCTCCCCGACTGCTTCGAGGCGCTGGTGGACCTGGTCGACTGGCACAACGGCCTGGTCGCCTCCGGAAGCCGCCGGGCATCGATCAAGATCCGCCTGGTGAAGGGCGCGAACCTGGCCATGGAGCGGGTGGAGGCCGCCATGCGGGGCTGGCCGCAGGCGCCCTACGCGACCAAGGCCGAGACCGACGCCAACTACAAGCGCTGCCTCGACTGGATCCTCACCCGCGAACGCACCGCATCGGTCCGCGTCGGCGTGGCCAGCCACAACCTCTTCGACGTGGCCTGGGCCGACCTGCTGGCCGACCGGCGCCAGGTCCGCCGGCAGGTGGAGTTCGAGATGCTCGAGGGCATGGCGCCCGCGCAGGCCGAGCGGCTGCGGTCCGACGGCAGGGAAGTGCTTCTCTACACGCCCGCGGTGGCTTCCGAGGACTTCGACGTGGCCATCGCCTACCTGTTCCGCCGCCTCGAGGAGAACGCATCCGACGAGAACTTCATCCACCACCTGTCCGGCCTGCAGCCTGCAAGCGAGGCCTTCGAGGCCGAGGCGACCAAGTTCCGCCTGTCGGTCGCGCAGCGCTGGTCGGTCGGGCGGGCCCCGCGCCGACACCAGGACCGCCGTCAGCCGCCCGAGCCCTCCGATCCGGCCGCCGGCTTCTTCAACGAGCCCGACACCGACCCCGCACTGGCCTCCAACCGGGATTGGGCCCGCGAGATCGCGTCCCGGCGATGGAGAGGGTCCTCCGCTGCCCTCACCACCGACGCCGCCGAGGCGGACCGGATCGTCGCGGCCGCCGCCTCGCAGCAGCCGGACTGGGCGGCCCGTCCCGCGGCCGAGCGCCGGGGGATGCTGTGGCGAGTCGCCGGCGAGCTGAGCCGCCGCCGCGGCGACCTGGTGGCGGCCATGGTCCACGAGGGCCACAAGACCATCGCCGAAGCCGACCCCGAGGTCTCCGAGGCCATCGACTTCGCCCGCTGGTACGGCCTGCAGGCGCTGAGCCTCGACCGGCCGGAGCCGGCCCGGTTCGAGCCGTTCGGGGTGGTGCTGGTGGTGCCGCCGTGGAACTTCCCGGTGGCCATCCCGTCGGGCGGCGTCTTCGCAGCCCTGGCCGCGGGCAATGCCGTCATCCTCAAGCCGGCGCCGGAGACACCCGGCTGTGCCGAGATCGTGGCCGAGTGCTGCTGGGCCGCGGGCCTCCCGCCGGGCCTGGTCGGCTTCATCCGCACCCCCGACAACGACGCCGGCCGTCACCTGGTCACCCACTCCGATGTGCATGCCGTGATCCTTACCGGGGCCTATGACACCGCCCGGATGTTCCTGTCGTGGAAGCCCGAGATGCGGCTGCTGGCGGAGACCTCGGGCAAGAACGCGATGGTGATCACCCCCAACGCCGACATCGACCTGGCCGTGGCCGATCTGGTGGCATCGGCGTTCGGGCACTCGGGCCAGAAGTGCTCGGCGGCCAGCCTGGGGGTCTGCGTGGGCGACGTCTATGACTCACCCCGCCTGCGCCGCCAGCTCACGGACGCAGTGACCAGCGTCAACGTCGGCCCCAGCACAGAGCTCGCAACCACGGTGGGCCCCACGATCGCGGAGCCCGAGGGCAAGCTCCTGCGGGCCCTCACCCGCCTCGACGAAGGCGAACAGTGGCTGGTCGAGCCCCGCCGCATCGGCACCGCCACCTGGACCCCCGGCGTGCGCCTGGGGGTGCGTCCCGGCTCGTGGTTCCACCAGACCGAGTGCTTCGGCCCGGTGCTCGGCCTGATGCGAGCCGAGACCCTCGACGAGGCCATCGCTATCCAGAACTCCACCGCCTACGGGCTCACCGGCGGCATCCACACCCTGGACCCGACCGAGATCCTCCAGTGGAGCGACACCGTCGAGGTAGGAAACGCCTACATCAACCGGCCCACCACCGGAGCCGTCGTGCGACGCCAGCCCTTCGGCGGCTGGAAGCGGTCCTCGGTCGGCTCCGGCGCCAAGGCGGGCGGCCCCAACTACGTGGCCCGGCTCGGGGTCTGGCACCCGGTCGACGCCGGTCTCAGCGACGCCGGATGGCTCCGGGCGGCCCGAGCCAGCGACGACGAGGCCTGGCGGACGGAGTTCGGCGTCGAGCACGACCCCACAGGACTGTTCTGCGAGTCCAACGTGCTGCGATACCGGCCGATGCCGAGGATGGCCCTGCGGGTCGAGGCCGACGCCCGGGCCCGCGACGTCCGGAGAGTCCAGTCCGCGGCCCGGCGCTGCGGCGTGCAGCTCATGGAGTCGCACAGCGCCCACGAGACAGCCGCCGACTTCGCCGACCGGCTCGGCTCGCTCAACGTCGAGCGCGTGCGGGTCGTGGGAACCTGCAGCCGCGAACTGCGGGCCGCGGCCAACGCGGCCGGAGTCCACCTGGCCGACGACCCGGTCACCGCCGAAGGCCGGATCGAGCTGCTCAACTACCTGCGCGAGCAGTCCGTAACCCAAACCACCCACCGCCACGGCAACATCTTGTGAGGGGCCGACACGGCGGACGTTGGCTTGCAGGATGTTATAGTGCGAAAATGAGTATGGATACATCTGAAGTGGTGAATGTTCGCGAAGCCAAGACCCACCTGGTCGGACCCGAGTTCTTCGAACCGCTGCGTTGCATGTAACCTCAAGCCGTGACTGCTCCCAAGGACGAACCGGCTGTCACAGGACGGGTGCGCAACTACCGCAAGCGAATGCGGGATCGTGGCATGCGCCCGATCCAGATGTGGGTGGCCGACGTTCGCACTACCGAGTTCGCGACCGAAGCTCATCGGCAATCGGCCGCAGTGGCGGCCACCGAGCACGCGGCCGATGATCAGGCTTTCATCGATGCGCTCAGCCTCGACGGCGAATGAGACGAGGCGAGATCTGGACGGCGGCCGCTGGTAGCGGATACGCCGGTAAGCCCCGTCCGGTCGTCATTGTTCAGGATGATCGTTTCGATGCAACGCCCTCTGTGACGGTGTGCGCGTTCACTACCGATCCAACCACAGCGCCTCTGATCCGACTGCCGGTCGAACCCGATGAGCAGAACGGACTACGCCAGACGTGCAGTCTGATGGTCGACAAGATCACCACCGTGCCGCGATCGAAGGTCGGACAGCGGGTTGGCCGCCTCGCTGACCACGACATGGTCCGGCTGGGCCGGGCCGTCGTCGTCTTCTTCGGACTCGCGGGCGGCTGACCCATTGTTCGAGCAACAGTCGCCTGGGCGTGATGCGCACGCTTGATGCTGCCGCGGTTCGGGCGGCGACGCCCTGGCCGGAACTGATCGCGGCCGTCGGCGCGGCGCTGGTGGACGGCGCCGTGGCTGCGCCGCAGCGCCACGTTCACCCGGTCGGCCTGCCCGACGGCGGGACCGGGTCCCTGCTGCTGATGCCGGCGTGGGTGGACACCGAGATGGTCGGCGTGAAGGCGGTCACCTACTTCCCGTCCAATGCCGGGACCGACGTGCCCACCGTGAACGCCGCCTACCTCGCCTTCGACGGCCGCACCGGCCAGGCCCTCGCGGTCCTCGACGGCGACGAGCTGACCGCCCGGCGCACGGCCGCGATCTCCGCTCTGGCCGCCTCGTATCTGGCCCGCACCGACGCTCAGCACCTGCTGGTGGTCGGGACCGGCGTCCTGTCGCCCAACATGGCCCGGGCCCACGCCGCAGTCCGCCCGCTGGTCCGCATCGAGATCTGGGGCCGGCGCCCCGAGGCCGCCGCGGCCGTGGCCGAGACCCTGCGAGCCGAGGGCCTGCCGGCCGAGGCGTCCGCTGATCTCGACGCCAGCATCGGTCGAGCCGGCATCGTCTCGTGCGTGACCGGCGCTACCGAGCCGCTGGTGCGCGGCGAACTGCTCTCTGGTGGCGCCCACCTCGACCTCGTCGGCAGCTTCCAGCCCGACATGCGCGAGTCCGACGACGAGGCCGCAGCCCGGGCCACGATCTTCGTCGACACCGTCGCCGGCGCGCTCCTGTCGGGCGACCTGGCCCAGCCGATCGCCAGTGGCGTGATCACCGAGGCCTCGATCTGCGCCGACCTCCGAGCCCTCGCCGCCGGCGAGCATCCCGGCCGCACCGTCCCCGACGAGATCACCCTGTTCAAGTCGGCCGGCTTCGCCGCCGCCGACCTGGCCGCAGCCCGCCTAGCCCTGACCTGACTCTCCGCCCACCCCGCGGCATCACTGGTTTATCGCCGAGATCCTGGGCCGCTAGGCGGGGTCGGGCTCCTCATCTTCGCTTGGGTGCTGCTTCGGAGACGCGGCACCGGCGGCCTTGGAGGCGGTTGCTTCCGGCATGCCGATGCCCAGGAAGCCCTCGATCCGGGCGAGCCGTTCTCCGTTGGACGCAACGCCCTCACTGAGCTTCGCGATCGTCCCGTCCCGTAGCTTGTCGATGGTTCGTTGCTGGTGCCAGATGATGGCGACGGCGGCCAGTGCAACGGTCACGACCTGAACGAGCGTCTCCATGGCCCCCACCTTAGCCGCCATCAATCAGCCTGCAACTTAATAGCATGAAAATATCTTAAAGCTGCCGGCAATGTTGATCGGCTACTGGTTGAGCAGTTGCTTCACCTCGGCGACGGTCTGGATCTCGGCGGCGCGGTCCGGGCCGCAGGGGGTGAGGTTGAGGGTCGTCGCCCCGGCGTCGACATAGGGCTGGAGGAACTCGGCCATGCCGGCGGCGGTACCGCACGGGGTGTAGCGCTCGAAGGGCTCGAAGCTCATCCGGTAGAAGCGCTCCATGGTCGCGGCAACATGGGTGCGGCCCTCGGCCGGCGAGGCGCCGACCCCCAGCCAGAGCTGCAGGCCATGCTGCCACTCGACATCCCGTCCGGCACCGGCGGCCTCGACCCTGGCGACACCCTCGGCGAAGCGGCGGGCCGAGCACCACGCGGCAAGCCATCCGTCGCCCAGCCGGCCGGCCCGCTCCAGGGCTGCGTCGCTGCGCCCCCCGACCACCAGCGGCACCGGCGGATCGGGCACCGGGCGGATCGTCCCGGCGCGGAACTCGAAGAAGTCGCCGTCGCCGTCGACCGTCTCGCCCGCCAGCAGGGCCCGCACCAACCTCAGCGCCACATCAGTACGGCGGCCCCTCGACGACGGGTCCACATCGCAGACCTCGACTTCGTGACGGTCGTCGCCGCCCACCCCGATCCCGACCTTCAGCCTCCCCGGAGCGACCTCGGCCAGGGTTGCGATCTGGCGGGCGGCCACCATCGGGTGGCGCAGCCCCAGCAGGTATACGCCCGCATGCAGGCCCAGCCTCGGCTCGAGGCCGCTCAAGCCCGCCAGGGTGATCAGGCCGTCCATGCCGCTGCCGTCGCGGAAGCTCACATGGTCGGCGGTGAAGACATGGTCGATGCCGGCGTCGGCGATCGCGCCGAGCAAGTCCCGCTGCTCCCGGGGCGTGAGCCCCCACAGGCCCCACGGAACGCTCACACCGACCGCGACCATGTCAGAGCCCGGTCACAGCGTGGCGGTGTCGGTGGGGAGCCCCAGCCGCAGGCGACCGGCGGTCTCCAGGTTGCGCGGCGCCACTATGGCGTGCTGGGCGGCCACCGCGGCGTCCCGGAAGCAGCGCTGGATCGGGCTGGCGCGGTACACCGCGGCCCCGCCCGCGGTCGTGAACATCGACGCAGCCACGTCGGCGGCGGTCTGGGTGGCGTGGGCCGCCGCGAGACGGATCCGCCGCTTCTGCTCGACGGTCGACGGCTGCCCCGCCAGAGCGCCCTGCCAGGTGCCGTCCACCGCGCCGAGCATCAGGGACCACGCCCCGCCGAGGCGTGCCTCCGCCAGCGCGATCGCGGCCTGGGTCGAGGCCCGTTCGGCCAGCGTCCGGGCGCTGCCCTGCGGTTTCTTGGCTCCGGCCAGATCCACCAGCTCATCGATCGAGCGGCGGGCGATACCCACCGCCGCGGACGCCACCCCGCAGGCCAGTAGCCCGTAGAACGAGAACCGGGACCACGCATTGTCCCGGACCGGGCCGCCCGCGCCGATCTGCGCCCAGCGCCCCTCGGGAACGAACACGTCTCGGGCCTCGAAGTCGACCGAGCCCGTGCCGGCCAGGCCGGCCACGTCCCACGTCTCGATGAACGTGATGTCGTCGGGATCCATGAACACGAACGGAGCGCTCAGCCGGTCGGCGCGCTGCTCGGGCTGCCCGTCGGGGCCGACCACGAGGCAGCCGCCCCCGATCGTGGTGCAGTGCTTGGTGCCCGAGCCGAACTCCCAACGCCCCGTCACCCGCAGGCCGCCGTCGGTCGCCACGGCCCGCCCCCGGGGCATGACGAAGCCTCCGCCGATCGATCCCGGATCGCCGAAGAGGTCCGCGGCGTGGGGATCGGGCAGGTACGACGCCAGCAGCGACGTGGTGGCGGCGATGGCCACGCACCAGCCCACCGAGCCGTCGTGGTAGGCGAACTCCTCACACACCTCCAGGCTCTCGGTGGCGGTAACGCCCGGCCCGCCCAGGTCGTCGGGCACGCACATCCGGAACGCTCCCGTCGGGCGGATCTCGTCCACCAGGTCCACCGGCAGCGTGCCCAGTGCCTCGATCTCCGCTGAACGGGCGCTGATGGCGGGCCCCAGATCGCGGGCCGCGGCCAGTAGCCGGTGAGTCACAGACCCCAATCTACGGCGATGCCCTGATGCGCAGTCTGCGGGTCAGCCAGTGGACGTGACCCGTATGGGAATATCAATGCGATGCTCCTGAGAGCGGTGCACTTCGAGCCGGGCGAGTGCGCGGCGGCCGTGGACCCCTCCGCGGGTCTGCCCGAGTCGGGCTGGGTGTGGATCGATGTCACCGCGGGGCGTGACGATCACGACGAGCTCGCCGAACTCGTCGAGCAGATGGGGCTCGACGCGTTGGCGGTGCGGGACGCAGTGGAGGACGTAGACCTTCCCAAGGTGGACGACTTCGGAACATTCGTGCTGGTGGTGCTGCACGCACTGGCCGAGGACCGGATCGAGACCTACGAGCTGGACTGCTTCCTGTCCGAGCGGCGGCTCGTCACCGTCCACGATCAGCGCTCCCTGTCGGTCGACGTGCTCTGGGAGGGTGTGCTGTGCCGCCCCGAACTGGCCCGGGGCGGCCCCGACGAGGCGCTCGCCCGGCTGGCCGATGTCGCCACACGGCGGCTGGTGTCGGTGCTGGACGTGTTCGACGACCGCAACGACGAGCTCATCGACCTGGCCCTGAACGCCGATGCCGACTTCCTGATCGAGATCACCGCGGTGCGCGCCGACCTGGCCGAGCTGCGCCGGGCGGTGCATCCCCAGCGCGAGGTTCTCGACATCCTGCGTCACTCGACCACGCCGCTGGTGTCCGACTCGGGCCGACGCCGGTTCTCGGACGTGTTCGACACGGCGTCGCGCGTCGCCCAGGGCGTCGACGGCGCCCGCACCGCCCTGGCCGAGACCCTCGACGCCTACCGGGGCGCCGAGGCCCGCCAGGCGACCGAGGTCACCAAGGTCCTCACCGTGTACGCGGCCATCATGCTGCCGCTGTCGCTCGTCGCCGGCTTCTTCGGCATGAACTTCGTCGACCTCCCGCTGCTGGCCAACTCGACCGGCTGGATCATCGTCACCGGGTTCATGGCCTTCATCGCCGTCGTGTCGGTGGGGGTGTTCGTGGCGCTGGGATGGACGCGGCGGCCCTCGGGCCGGACCGCGGGCGCGGTCCTGGGGCGCGGTCTCGTCGAGGCTGCCCGCGCCCCGGCCCAGCTCGTCGGAGCGGTGTTCGAGATCTCCACCATGCCGATGCGCTCCGTCGCGGGTTCCGTCACCGGTGCCCGCCGCACCAGATCCTCCGAGCCGCCCGACGACTGAGGCTTTCCCCGGTCCCTCGCTCCAACGGGCGGGCCACCGTGATGGAGGTGGCGGCCCCTCCACAGGCGGGGACACGAGCGGGGAGGCGCTGTGGTATCGGAGTGATACCATTAGCGCATGGCAATGACCCTCAGGCTGACCGACGAAGAGCGAGAGGCCCTGCGCGAGCGGGCTTCTCTTGAGGGCATCTCGATGCAGGAGGCGGCTCGGCGTGCGGTTCGGGAGTATGTGGCCTCGAGCGAGCGCCGGGATCGCATTCACGCTGCGGCTGCACTGGTCATGCGCCGCCACGGCGAGGCGTTACGGCGTCTCGGTGAATGAGCGAAGCGACTGAGTTCCTCGAGCCCGAAGACCTGATCGAGCTGGCGGGCGTCCTGCTCGGGGACCCGCCGCCGATCCGCGATGCCGGTCTGCTGGCCGCGGCGGCTGCTCGTCCCCAAGCGAGCGCCTTCGGCGCTGATGCCTATCCGGACCTCTGGACCAAGGCAGCCGCCCTGCTCCAGTCGATAGTCGGCAACCACCCCTTGGTCGATGGCAACAAGCGCCTGGGCTGGCTCGCGACCGCAGTGTTCCTTGAACTGAACGGCGTGGGTATCTCCGCGGCTCCCAACGACGCCGTCTACCGCCTGGTCATGCGAGTGGCGTCAGAATCCCCTGAGGTCGAAGAGATCGCGACCTGGCTTCGCACCCTCCTCTAGCTAGGCAGCACTGGCCAGCGCAGAGGGTCGCGATGGCGGGGTGGGGCGTAGCCTGAGGTCTTGCCTGTATTTCTCGGGGGAATGGCCGCGGCCCTGCTCGGGGCCGGCGACTTCTTCGGCGGTATCGGCGGCCGCCGCATCGACCATCCCGGTGCGGTGGTGTCGATCGCGTGGGTGGCGTCGTGCGTCGGCGCGACCGTGGCCGGCCTGTTCGTGCTGGTCGTCCCGCCCGCCCACTTCGGCCGCACCGACTTCTACTGGACGATGGTGGCGCTGGTGTTCGCCGCCTCCGCCCGGCCGCTGCTGTACCTCTCCATGGAACGGGGACCGATGGCGGTGGTCGCCCCGGTGTTCAGCCTGGTCTCGCTGGTCATTCCCGCGGTGGTGGGCCCGCTCCTCGGCGACTCGCTGGGCGGCGCCGAGCTCGTCGGCGTGCTGCTGGCCGTTCCGGCCGTGGCGCTCATCTCCAGCGAGGGGCAGCTGCCCACCGCCAAGATGCTGCGGTCGGGCTCCGGGGTGGCCATGGGCTGCCTGGTGGGGACGCTGCTGGGCTGCCTGAGCCTCACTTTCGCGCAGATCACCCCCGACGCCGGAGCGATGCCCGCGTTCTTGACCCAGCTGGGCGCGGTCGGGTTCATCCCCCTCATGACCAAGCCCTTCCGGCTGATGGCCAAACTCTCGAAGGAGGTCAACCGCTTCGGCCTGCTGGTCGGCCTCATCGACATCGGCGCGGTCATCTCGATGGTCATCGCCTTCCAGCGGGGCAACGTGGCCGTGATCGCCGCGATGCTGGGCTTCGCACCGGTCACGGCGATGCTGCTGGCCTGGCGGATCCTCAACGAGTCCGTGCGCCGCTGGCAGTGGGTCGGCGTGGCCATGGGCGCGACCGCCTTCATACTCTTCTCCGCCTCAGCCTGAAAGCCACGGGCCGAGCGGGCAGGCCGCTGCTCAGCGGGCCTGATCCGGCAGGACCCTCACGCTGTTGAGTGCGGACACCGCAATCCGCTCCTTCAAGCCGGTGGGCGATTCGAGCACGAGCTGGCCGGCGTCGTCGATGTCGGCGGCCAGGCCCCGGATGGTGCCATGCGGCAGCCTCCTCAGCTCGACGGCCCGGCCCAGGGTGGAGCAGCGGGCGCGGTAGGCGTCGAGCAACGGGTACGGGTCGTCGAGCATCAACGCCGTCTCCCGCAGACGGTCGAGCAGCGATTCGACGAGCTCGGCCCGCTGGTCCGGCGACGTCACCGGCCCGGCCCGCACGGCCAGCACCGCCAGCTCCACCCGCCCCGGGCCGAGAGTACAGGCCGCGTTGACCGCGACGTCGGGATCGTCGCCAGGTCCGCTGATCGAGTCGGGCCACAGGCAGGACCGCTCGCCGCCCAAGCAGCTGTCCAAGGCTCGAACCGCGGCCAGGCTCGCGGCCATCCAGCCCACGTCGGCAGAGGCAGGGTCGAGCTTGCTGGGCCGGGCCAGCACGCTCACCGCGACGGCGTCGGGTGTGCGCCACTCGATCCCGCCCCGTCGGCGGGCCGAGATCTCGGTGCCGGCCACCACAGCCGCTCCCGCGGGAGCATCGGATTGGCGGGCCCACTGGTGCAGCAGCGCTTCGACCGACAGCGCGACCTCAGCGGTCCTCGTGGGAGGGGTCATGGTCCGGCCAGCCGCGGCTCCAGACGGTCCACCAGCCAGCCGCGCTCCGGGTCGTGGCTGAGGACGAGCCGGCCCGCGGGCCAAGCATCGATGCCGGGAAGCTGTGACGGTGTCAGCAGTTCGACCGCCACGGCGCCGCCGTCGCCTGGCCCGCAGTCGCCGACCGTGAGCTCGGTGAGTTCGACGCTGCGGAGGTCGCGGCGCAGCCCTTCCACCAGTTGCTGTAGGAACCGCTGGAGTTCGACGGGGTCGGCGACGTCGTCGTGAATCCGTCCGGCGACGACACGGTCGAGGCCGTTGCGCACCGCCACCGACAGGGCCGCGGCCCGACCCTCGGCGCTGAGCAGGTCCCACAGCGTGGTGTGCTCGGCCCAGACGATGGCGTGGACGAACGCCCGGGCCCGCTCGGCGGCATCGGGCGCGGCGCCGGTCACGGCCGCACCCACCCGTTGGCCTCCAGGAGGTCGCGAACCCTCACCCGCTGCGGCCCGAAGAGGCGGTCGTTGATCACGCTGTCGAGCGTCTCATCGAGGGCCTCGGTCGAGCCGTGCTCGGCGTGGACCCGGCAGAGCACGTCGCAGGCGACCTCCAGCAGCTGGTCCGGCAGCTCCATCAGCACTCCGATGGTGGCCCGCAGGACCCGGCGGTAGCCGTCCAGCGGCAGCGAGGCCAGCGAGCCGAACAGCGCCTCGAGGTCGGCCTTCATCCCGGTCGCAGGCAGCGATGCTGCTCTGAGCAGCCGATCGCGCAGCAGCAGCTCCCGTTCGGCCTCGGTCGTGCCCGCCAGCAGGTCGGCCACGTGGCTCAGCCGGCTGGCGGACGGGTCGCTGGCGGCCAGCGCGGCCTCGAGCCGGGCCAGGGTGGCGTGGGCGGTGCGCCAGTGAGCGGCGTGCAGCCGGGGATCGAACACCGACAGCGAGGCGTGCACGCTGTTGAGGGCTCGGGCCAGGTCGCCGGGTCGGCCCCTCGTCTCGAACGCCAGTGCCAGGCTGTGGCGGGCCACCGCGTGATGGAAGGGGAAGCTGGTGGGCCCGAGCACGCCGAGGGACTGTTCGAACGCGTCCACGGCGTCGCCGGCAGTCCAGCCGGCCGCCCCCCGGCGGCTGAGTTCCAGGATCGCCGCGCCCAACCCGTGGGAGGCCATGGCCGTCTGCAGCGACGAGGCCGGCAGCGTGGCAATCGCGCTGCGGTAGTCGTCGAGTGCTGCTCTCAGGTCCTCGTCGGTGCCGAGCGCCTGCCGGGCCTGGGCCCGGTTGATCAGCGCGGCGCCGAGGAGCCGGCCGATCTCGTCATCGGACCCCGGATGGGCCTCTTCGACCCCGCCGCCCGGGTCGCCGGACCGGTCCGACATCAGGTCGACGGCCTGATCGAGGGCCTCGATGGCGGGCTCGGGCCGGCCCGCCTCGCAGTGAGCCAGACCGACGTTGATCAGCGCCCCGGCACACTCGACCGCCGGGGCGCGGGGCGCGAGCAGCTCGGCGGCCCGCACGAAGAGGTCGAGCGCCCGGTCGGCACGGCCCGCGGCGCGGTGGCAGTTGGCAGCCGCGGTGATGATGCGGCCGTGCTCGACGGGAGCCCGGTCTGCGCTGAGGATCCGGGCGGCCCTGTCGAGGAGCCCGAGAGCCTGCTCGATGTCCTCGGGTCGTCCGGCGGCCTCGGACCTCGCCACCGCCAGCCGGTAGGCGGCCAGTGCCCAGTCGTCGGGAGCCTCGGCCAGAGGCACCGACGCCAGCTCCGCTTCGAGATCCTCGATGGTCACCGCTCGGAGCCGTCGATGCGGGCCAGCTCCCGGACGCAGCCCTCGACCTCGTTGACAGCGCTTCCCACCGCCTGGCTGACCTGCTCGGTGAGGCCGATTCCCAGCGTCTCTATCTCTGCGGGCTGGCAGCCGACGATGATGGTGCGCGCAGGGAGCACCCCGGCGGCCCGGGCCACCATCAGGGCCCGCTCGGGGGTGGCCAGGTGCATGTCGGCCAGCAGGTCGTGGCGCTCGTCGACGGGCAGCTCCGCGACGTCGGTCACGTCGGCCTCTATCACCATCACCGTTCCGGGCGGTCGGCCCCGGTCCACGGCGTCGACCACCACCAGCGCGTCATAGCCGGCCATCAACTCGTGGACGAGGTGGATCCCGCCGATCCCGGTCTCGGCCACGGTCACCCCCGGCGGGAGGGCCCGCTCGCTGAGACGCCGGGCCACCTCGACGCCGAACCCGTCGTCGCCGTGGAGCACGTTGCCCACGCCCACCACCAGCACCCGCGCCGGGGTCATGGTCCCGCGCGCTCGCTGGCCCGCAGGGCGTAGCCGTGGATCACCCACCATGTGATGTAGTCCTCCAGCTCGGACCACTCTGCGTCGTCGAGCTGCTCGCGCAGATGCTCGTGGCGCTTGTCGAGCTCGGTGGCGATGATCCGGTCCAGAGCGGCGACGGTGACCTTCGAGGGGAGCAGCGAGACGGTGGCGGCGTCGCCGGTGCGGAGCGCTTCGCTGAGAGCGGCGACCCGGTCCAGGTCGACCTCGTCGGTGGTGGCGGCACCCGCCGGCAGCCGATCCTCGGGAACCCGCTGCTCCTCGGAGCGGCGCAGGCAGTAGCCCACCAGCAGTGCCGTGCTGGCCCAGTCGGCCAGTTCGGTCACCGGTTGGCGTCCCCGCTCCGCCTCGAAGCACTGCTGCCGGTAGCGGAGCGACACCTCGGTCATCGGGTGGCTCTGGGCCAGAGCCCGGGCCGTGAAGCAGAGGTCGGCCACATCGGTCTGCGTGGCGGCGGTCATGACGGCCGGGGACCGATCTCGAGCCCGGTGGAGACGCCACCGGGAGCCGGCGGCGGATGGGGCGCCTCGGTGTGCTCCTCCATGTCGACGCGTCGGAAGTCGATCCAGTGCTCGCGCAGGGCCACCTCGATCCGGCGGGTGACGGTGTCGTCCGCCGCGGTGCAGCCGTTGCAGGTTCCGTGCATCCGCAGCCGCACGACGCCGTCGACAACCGACCTGACCTCCACCTCGCCGCCGTGGGAGTGGATGTAGGGGCGGACCTCGTCGAGGGCAAGCTGGATGACCCGTTCGGCTGCGGCCGGGTCGGTGTCGGTGCCGAGGCTGTAGGTCGCCAGCAACTCGCCCACCACAGGATCTAGGGCGGCCTGCTCGAGGAACAGCTCACCCCGCCACTGGCGCACCATCTCGACGAAGCGGCCCAGGCCCTCGCGGTGGTACACGTCGAGCCAGTCGAGCAACTCCTCGGCGTCGGCGGCCAGCCGGTCGTCCCCGCATTCGAGCAGGCCGGTCGCCAACTCGGCGACCCGGTCGAGGATCTCGCCGTAGGCCAGCTCGTCGGATCCGCCCACGCTTACGTCCTAGCGCCAAGACGACTCATCGGCGCGAGACCTCGCGGCGGACGAGGTCGAGGACGTCGTCGACGGCGTTCTCGACGGGTTGGGAGAACCCCCAGCCGAACTCGCTCTCGGCCGGCTCAACCTCGATCACCACCGTGTCGGCCGGCAGCGCGTCCCAATGGCGGCACACGGCCAGCGTGTGGTCCAGGTCGACGATGCCGCCGACAGCCTCGCCGAGGCGCTCGTGAACCTCGTCGGGGTCGGGATCGGGTACCTTGGACAGGGCGTAGCGGCGGATCGTGCCGGGCGGGTCCTCGCCGCGGGGCATGCACCCGAGCAGCACGACCCGCTCCGGCTGCAGCTCCTGGAGACGGTGCATGACCCGGTGCGCGGCGTAGGACAGGTCTTCGAGCACCACGTCGTCGGGCCACGGAAGCGAGGCGGCCCGGGCCAGCCAGTTCGTGCCGAAGTCCAGGTCGCGCAGCCACGGCAGCCCGATGCCGCCCACCAGGGTGCAGCCCGGACCCGCGTCGGCCCGCCCCGGCTTCACCTGGGCGCCGGGTCCCAGCAGCGTGTCGAGCACCTCGTCGCGCTCCGGCCAGCTCGCGGGCGTCGTCTCAGCGCCCGCGCCTGTGACGGAGTCGACGGCCGGTGCCGCCGTGTCTGGAGGATTGTGGGGAGCGCCGTGAGGTGCGGCCGGCATCACTCCAGTGTGCACCCGCACGAGTTGACCTCGCGGGTTATGACCCCCCGGCCTGTGTCCATGTGGGTGGTGCACGGCATGCAGGGATCGAAGCTGCGGATCGTCCGCAGGATGTCGATGCCCTTGATGTCGTCGTCGGCGACGCTCTCGAGGATCGGCGTCCCCATTATGGCCTGCTCGTAGGGGCCGGGATTGCCGAAGGGGTCCCGGGGCGAGGCGTTCCATGTGGACGGGGTGTTGATCTGGTAGTTGAGCAGGCGCCCCTTGTCCATGTGCATGTGGTGGGTCAGGTAGCCCCGCCCGGCCTCCCAGAAGCCGGCGGAGACCCGCTCGTCGCGGGGCACCTTGAACGGCGTCGACACCCTGGTCTCGCCCTTGCGCCAGTACTCGAAGGTCTGCATCAGGCAGATCATCCCGATGGCCGCGGTGAAGGCCACCCCGTAGGCCCGGCCCCGGTTCCGCTCGAAGGCGTTGAGCTTGGCGGGGACCTTCCAGAACAGCTCGGTCTCGGGCAGGTCGTGGGCCGGCAGCAGCATGCGGAGGCCGTCGCCGGTGGCCTCTATGTACGGGTTGTCGGGCAGCTGCTGGGCCATGGCGGTGGTCCACATGCGCCCGTACACCCCCGTCTCCATGGAGGTCCGGTCCCAGCGGGGGGCGGTGTCCCAGGAGTACTTCTCCTTGAAGTTCTTGCCCTCCGGGCGGGGGATGGTCTCCTTGTTCCAGGCGTGGTAGGGCGACAGCGGGTTGCCCAGCGCGTCGGTCGGGAACGGCATATGGCCGTTGCCGTTGGTGGTCCAGTCCTCGTAGTAGGAGTGCTCCACGAACTCCTCGATGCCCATGTTGATCTCGGTGAGCTTGGTGGTGAGGAGCTCGCCCTCCTTGACGATTCCAGGCGCCGAGTAGCGGGCCTGGCCCCAGGCGTCGATGTTGGCGTAAGTGGCGTCGTAGACCTCGAGGTCATCCCAGATGCCGGTCTGGATCAGGTTCGACGGCCGCAGGCCCACGTCGGAGTAGGCGGGGTTGGCCTCCAGGAAGAAGTCGCAGATGTCGTCCCAGATGCCGGCCAGCCGCTTGGCGTAGTCGAAGATCAGCCCGAGGTTGGCGTAGTACTCGTTGAAGGTGGTGGTGCTGACGGTGGTGGATACGCCGCCGGGCACGAGCGTGGACGGGTGCGGGTACTTGCCGTACATCAGCGTGCACATCTTGCGGGCGATGCGGGTGTACTCCAGCGACTCGAGGTAGATGGAGCCCTCCAGGGGGTTGAGGGCGTCCATGATGTCCTTGATGGTGACGAACCCGTGGACATCGGCATGCGGGGCCAGTGTCTTGGAGGCCAGCTCGACCAGCTCGGGGTTGGTGACCGACACGATGGCGGTGGAGTAGTCGGGGCCGGCCAGCAGGCCGAGGTGCAGCGGATGGTCGTAGAACATCTCGGCCACCTCGCCCAGGTTGCGCACGCACACGCCGAGGGGAGGGGGCTTGATGCCGAAGGCCATCTCGATGGCCAGCGACGAGACCGAGGCGTGGACGCCGCCGCACACCCCGCACGCCCGTGACGAGATGTCGATGGCGTCGCGGGGGTCGCGGCCCTTGAGGATGATCTCGTAGCCCCGGAACAGCATCGCCATGGAGTGGGCCTCCACCGCGGTGCGGGTCTCAAGGTCGAGCACGGTGTGCACCGCCAGCGCGCCCGCCACCCGGGTGACCGGGTCGATGCTCCACTCCCGCAGGCGGGGCGGGGCGGCCAGCGCTCCGGCGCTACGGCGTTCCAGCGCGCCGCGGACGAAGTCGCGCGGCTCGGCGACGGCCACCGCGTACGGGTCGTTGACGCCCTCGGCCAGGCGGGCCTTGCCGTTGTCGTCGAAGGTGATGGGGAGGTTCTTGAAGCACATAGTCCTTAGCGGCCTCCCTCGTGAGAGTGCTGTTTGCGCGAGTAGAGACGATGGATCAGGCGCTCCGCTCCGACGGGCTGGGTCTTGTAGCGGCCCCAGCCGCTGGGCAGGTCGCGGCTGTCGTGCCAGCGGGCCGAGCGCATCTTGTCGGTCTGGGACAGCTGGCGCATGCGGCGAATGAACCCGCCCATCACCCGGTTGGTGTTGGTGGACAGCAGGGCGCCCGGTGGCCGCTCGTAGATGGGGGAGAACTTGTCGGGGAAGCCCGGCATGGTGCAGCCGATGCAGATGCCGCCCATGTTCATGCATCCGCCGTGGCCGTCGACGATGCCCCGCTCGGCGATGTTGCACTGCACGATCGGCCCCCAGCAACCCAGCTCGACCAGGCACTCCTTGTCGCCGTAGGAGTGGGCGAACACGCCCTCCTCGTAGTAGCCGGCCCGGGGGCAGTGGCGATGGACGGTCTCGGTGAACAGCCAGGCCGGCCGACCCAGTTCGTCGAACTCGGGCAGCGGCGCCAGGCCGTTGAGGAACAGCAGGGCCGCCGCGGCGGTCTCGGTGATGTTGTCGCCCACCGGCGAGCAGCCCGGAATGTTGATCACCGGCAGCCCCAGGGCGGACCGGTAGTCCTTGCCGAGGTGGTCCATCACCCCCATGGCGTTGGTGGGGTTGCCGTGGGCGGCGGGGATGCCGCCCCAGCAGGCGCAGGTCCCGATCGACAGCACCGCCGCCGCGCCGGGAGCCAGCCGGTCGAGCCACTCCAGGCTGGTTATCTGCCGGCCGTCCTCCCGGTCCTCGCCCAGCCCCATCCAGTAGCCGTACTCGCCCGAGACGGTCTCGTCCATGATCGACCCCTCCCAGAAGATCAGGTAGGGGGCGTCGAGCTTGCCCTCGGCCGCGAGGCGCAGGTTCTCGGTCCATTCGGGGCCGGACTCCACCGACAGCACGGTGTGGACGAGCTCGATGCGGGGCAGTCCCGGAACCCGGCCGGTCAGCAGGTCCTCGACCCGGGGGTGGGTGGCCCCGGATATGGCGATGGTGCAGCCGTCGCAGCTGGCGCCCACGATCCAGAACAGATAGGCCTTCTCCAGCGGCCCCTGGGAGACCAGCTCGGATCGCTTGGGCCGCAGCGGGCTGCGCAGGGCCACCGGCGCGAGCGGGTCGGCGGGATCGGTGATGAGCGGCTTTGCCTCGATCTCGCCGTGCGTCGAGCCGGGCACGACCTTGGTGTACTGAACCACGAGCGAAGCCTCCTGCGGTCGAGGGCGCTGCCGACGGGATCGATGTTAACACTAAGTGCGAATCGCACCTAGCGGGGACCGTGGGTTAAGCTGGCGCCCATGTCGACAGGATGGATCATCGGCTACTTGATCGGGGGCGTTCTGATCCTGGCCGTCGTGGTGCTGCTGCTGCTCATGATCCGCGGCGCTCATCGGGCCGCGGTGAAGGCTGAGGCGATCCTGGCCGCGCTCCAGGAGTCCCGCGAGAACACGGCACCGCTATGGGCGGTCAACGACGTCAACTCGGCGATCGAGCGGATCACCGCGGGGGCGGGCGCGGTGCGGGAGCATCTCGCTTCGAAGGACGGGGGCTGACGATGAGCACCAACGCGCTCTGGTGGCTGACCCTGGCGCTGGGTCTGGTGGTCTGTCTGGTGGCGGTGCTGCTACTGCAGATCTTCTACCGCAAGGTGCGCCGCATCGAGGCGGGCTCGGCCGCCATATGGGAGACCGGCAAGCAGGTGGCCCGCAACACCGCCACCACATGGATGCTGCACCAGACCACCGTCCGGCTGGACGTCTTCACCGAGGAGGCCCTCAAGCACGACGCCTTCCTCGACGAGGCCCTGGCCCAGGCAGGCGGTGACGACTGATGCGGAACCTCCTCATCGTGCTGACCGTGGTCGAGATCGTGGTCTTCGTCGGGGCGCTGGCGGTCTACCTGATCGCCATCTCCCGGTCGCTGAGACGGATCTCCCAGTCCCTGGGCAAGGTCACCTTCGGGGTGCGGGCCATCGAGACGCAGTGCGCCTCCGTCGGCCCGTCGGTCACCCGGGTCAACGAGCAGCTCACCGTCATCGCCGGCGCGCTCGACGGTGTAGCTGCCAAGGCTGAGCGCCTCGGCGCCGGGTCGTGACCGCGTCGGCGGCGTCACCCAAGTCCGACTCGCTGGCTGCCCTCTACTGGCGCAGCGAGATCCTCCAGGTCATGTACTGGCTGAGGGGCGAGGGGTTCGGCGACGTGGTCGACCCCGGCCTCATCGAACGCTTCCTGGGCGTGGACGCCGCCATCGGGATGACCTACCTCGACCGCCTGGTGGAGGAGGGCTACCTGGTACGCGACGGCGACTGGTTCGCGCTGTCGGAGTTCGGCCTCGAACGGGGCGCCAGGGAGTTCCAGGAGGCCTTCGCCGACCTGACCAAGCCCACCCACGGCGAGTGCAGCGACGACTGCTGGTGCCACGCCTCCGTCGACGAGGCCGAGGCCTGCATCGCGCAGCGCCTGGGCCACGACCACGACCATGCCGGCTGAGCACGGCGAGGGGCTCCCGCGGCGGTTCCTGCCCGGGTTCCTGCTGCTCAGCGTGGAGCGGCACGGCACGTCCTACGGCTACGAGCTGTACGAGACGGCTCGATCCCTGGGACTCTCGGTCGATCTCGCCGCCGTCTACCGGGCCCTGAAGACCATGCAGCAGCAAGAACTGGTCACGTCGCAGTGGGTGCCCTCCGTCTCGGGGCCGGATCGGCGCCTCTACGCGCTCACCGACGCCGGGCGGGCCTCCGCCGCGGCTGCGGCTGAGGAACTGGCCCAGGTGCGCGACGGTCTCATCTCTGCTCTGGAGTACTTCGAGGCGCTAGACGGCTCCCGCCCATGAGGATCGCGGTCGCGGGCAAGGGCGGCGCGGGCAAGACCACGATCTGTGCGACCGGGGCCCGGTTGATGGCCCGGTCGGGGGTGAGGGTGGTGGCCGTGGACGGCGACACCAACCCCAACCTGCACGCAGCCATCGGGGTCGATGCCGCCGCGGTGCCGCGGTCGCTGCCGCCGTCGCTGGTGTCGCGCCGCTTCGAGGGCCCGCGCCTGGCCGTTCCGGTCGACGAGGTCCTCCGGGACCATGCCGCGAGAGCGCCCGACGGGGTGAGTCTGGTGCGGATGGGGATGCCCCAGCACGCCGACGAGGGCTGCATGTGCTCCGCCCACGCCACGGTGAGCGCGCTGCTGGCTGACCTGGCCGAGGCCGAGAGCACGGTCACGGTGCTCGACCTCGAAGCGTCCCCGGAGCACCTGAGCCGGGGGACGGCCAGGCACGCAGACCTGCTGCTGCTGGTCGTCGAGCCCTACTACCGGTCGCTGGAGGCGGCCCGCCTTCAGGCTTCGCTGGCGGCGGAGACCTCCATCGGGCGGGTGGCGGTGGTGGCCAACAAGTGCCGGCAGTCCTCGGACGCCGATGCCATCGAGGAGTTCTGCGCCCGGCACGGGCTCGACCTGGTCGGCGTGCTCCCGTGGTCCGAGGCCGTCATGGACGCCGACGCCGCTTCGGCGCCCCTGCTCGACCACCGTCCCGACGACGGTCTCGTCGCCGCCGTGGGCGCCCTGTTCGGGAGTCTTGTCCCCGTGGTGCCGGCCGATGCCCCGGCGCGCCCATTCAACGGCGGGCGCCAGGCTGCCGGGGCCCCGTCCGGATCAGGCGTCACCCGAGCGGAGGCCGGCGTCTGATGTGCGTGGGCATTCCTGCTCAGGTGGTGGAGTTGCGGCCGTCGGGCGAGCACACGGCCATCGTGGACGTGGAGGGCGCGCAACGGGAGGTCAACACGATCATGGTCGACGACGAGCCGCTGGCCGTCGGCGACTGGGTGCTGCTGCACGTCGGGTTCGCGATGTCGAGGATCGACGCGGCCGAGGCGGCCGAGACGCTGGCGTTCATGCGCGAGCTGGGCTCGGTGTACGACGAGGAGTTCGAGGCCTTCAGCAGCGACCTGCCATGATCGCGTCCATCGACTGTGGCCGCGACCCGGTGGAGGCCGCGATGTGGCTGGCCCGCGCCTTCACCGCCGGGAGGCGACTGCGCGTGTGGGCGCCCGATGCACCGGACCACGCACACCATGTCGCGGTGGAGTTCGTCCACCCGGTCGTGGCCGGCACCCGGCCGTTGGCTGCGGTCGTCGCTGATCCCGGTGAAGCGGCCGCCTCGACCGATGCCAGGCTGGTCATCGGCGAGGCCGGTGCCGCCGAGGGTGCCGTGCTGGACGCGGACCTGTTCATTGCAGCCGACCAGCCCGACGCGGCCGTCGTGTTGAGCTACCACCTGCTGTGGGAGCTGGTCCAGGTCGCGCTCGAGCATCCCGGCCTGGTCGGCAACGCCGGCGCCGCCGGAGGGGACTCGACAGGGTTCCTGTACCCGTTCCTGGACGCGTCCGAGGACGACGAGGTCTCGCTGCGCGAGGCGCTCGGGGCGTCGGCGGAGGCCAAGCGGGACGAGTCCGACGGGCTGGCCCAGCAGTCGCTGGAGTCCAACCGCGGCGCGCTCGAGCACGTCGCCACGGCCATAGGCCGGGCGGCTCATTCCGGCGGCCGTGTGCTGACCATGGGAAACGGCGGCAGCGCCACCGACGCCGCCCGCCTGGCCCGGCTTCTGCGCCGCAGCGGCATTGCGGCCGAGTCGCTCTCGACCGACTATGCGGTGGCCACTGCGCTGGCCAACGATCTCGGCGCCGAGCGGATCTTCTCCCGTCAGCTCGACGCCTTCGGTCAGCCCGGCGACGTGCTGGTGGGTTGCAGCACCAGCGGCGCCTCCCGGAACCTGCTCACCGCGTTCGACCGGGCGGCGGGAACGGGCATGACGACCGTCGGGCTCAGCGGTTACGGGGGCGGGTCGTTCGCGGGCCACGCGAGCGTGCATCACAGCCTCGTCGTACAGTCGATGTCGGTGCACCGGATCCAGGAGGCCCAGGCGGCGCTGATGAGCGCGCTCTGCGAGCGGGTCGCCGGTCCGCTCGCGGCCACCGATCGGGCGACGGAGGGCACCCGGTGAGATACGTCGACGAGTTCCGCGACCCCGAAGCGGCCCGGCGTCTGCTGGCCGACATCTCCGGTGCGGCCGGCGACCAGCCGCGGCGCAAGTTCATGGAGGTCTGCGGGGGCCACACCCACGCGATCTACCGGCACGGCATCGAGGCCCTGCTGCCAGACAGCATCGAGCTCATCCACGGTCCGGGGTGCCCGGTGTGCGTCATCCCGATGGGCCGGGTCGACGACGCCATCGCGGTCGCCTGCGCCGACGGGGTGACTATGTGCTGCTTCGGGGACATGCTGCGGGTGCCGGGGGGTGAGTCCACACTGCTGGAGGCCAAGGCCCGCGGCGCGGACATCCGCATCGTGTACTCGCCCCTGGACGCGCTGGCCCTCGCGGAGCGGGAGCCGGATCGCCAGGTCGTGTTCCTCGCGGTCGGGTTCGAGACCACCGCGCCGTCTACCGCGGTCACTCTCCTTCAGGCTCGCGAGCGCAGGGTCGACAACTTCAGCGTGTTCTGCAATCACGTCACCATCGTCCCGCCGCTCAAGGCCATCCTCGACTCGCCCGGGCTCGACCTCGACGGCTTCCTGGGACCCGGGCACGTCTCGACGGTCATCGGCACCAGCCCGTACCGGTTCGTGCCCGAGCAGTACGGCCGGCCCCTGGTCACGGCCGGCTTCGAGCCGGTCGACATCCTGCAGTCGGTCCTGATGCTGCTGCGCCAGCTGTCCGAGGGGCGCTGCGAGGTGGAGAACCAGTACAAGCGGGTCGTATCCGGCGACGGCAACGCCCGGGCGCTGGCGCTGCTTCGGGAGACCTTCGTGGTGAGGCCCCACTTCGAGTGGCGGGGCCTGGGGTTCATCGCCCAGAGCGCCCTGGCCATCGCGCCGGAGTTCGCTGCGTGGGACGCCGAGCTGCGCTACGAGGTTCCCGGTGTGCGGGTAGCCGACCCCAAGGCCTGCCAGTGCGGGGAGGTCCTCAAGGGAGCGCTGCGGCCGTGGGAGTGCAAGGTCTTCGGCACGGCCTGCACGCCGGAGACGCCGATCGGCACCTGCATGGTCTCCTCGGAGGGCGCCTGCGCGGCCTACTACAACTACGGGCGGTACTCGAGCCGGTCGCGCATCCCGGTCCACGCGACTTGATGGCGCCTGAGGACGACTTTGAGGCCCGCCAGGCGGTGCTGGCCCGGGTCGAGTCTTGGCGGCGGCGGGCTCCCCGGCTCACCGACGAGACCATCACCATGGCCCACGGGGCCGGCGGCAGGGCCAGCCAGTCGCTGATCGAGGCCGTCATCCGCCCGGCGTTCTCCAACCCGGTGCTCGACGCTCTCGACGACGGTGCCGTGCTCGAGGCCGGTGACGGCCGGCGTCTGGCCGTCACAACCGATGCCTTCGTGGTGACGCCGCGGCGCTTCAACGGCGGCTCCATCGGTGATCTGGCCGTCAACGGCACCATCAACGACCTGGCCGCCGTGGGAGCCGAGCCCGAAGCGCTGACCGTGTCGCTGGTGCTCGAGGAGGGGCTGGAGGTGGAGGAGCTGCGAACCATCGTGGACGACGTGGCCCGGGCCGCCGCGGCAGCCGGCGTCGACATCGTCACCGGCGACACCAAGGTGGTCGAGCGGGGCGCGGCCGACGGCTGCTACATCACCACCACCGGGATCGGCTTCGTGAGGGAGGGCTCGGCCCTCGATGCGGCGGCTGTGCGGCCCACCGACGCGCTGGTCCTGTCGGGCATGATCGGTGATCACGGGGTGGCGGTGATGGTGGCCCGCGGCGACCTGGCCCTGGCCGCCGACGTGGCGTCGGACACCGCGCCGCTGCACGAGCTGGTGACGGCCCTGCTGGATGCGGTGCCGGCCACCCGCTGGCTGCGGGACCCGACCCGGGGAGGGGTGGCGTCGGCCTGCAACGAACTGGCTTCGGCCTGCGGGCTAGGCGTGGAACTCGACGAGAGCGCGCTGCCGGTGCGGGGCGCGGTGGCGGGAGCCTGCGAGCTGCTGGGGCTCGACCCCCTGTACATCGCCAACGAGGGCAAGATGCTGGCGGTGGTTCCCGCCGAGGACGCCGAGGCCGCGGTGCAGGCCATGCGGAGCTGCGAGGCCGGCGCCGAGGCCTGCGTGGTGGGCGCCGTGACCACCGAGCACCCGGGCCTGGTGCTGGTGCGCACCGGCTTCGGAGGAACGAGGATCGTCGACATGCTGGTCGGCGATCCGCTGCCCCGGATCTGCTGATGTCCCTCGGAACTCGGGAGGGCCGTGTGTCGTATACCCACAAGATTCGCACCGAGATTCCCGACACGACCCCGACGAACGTCAGTGGACAGTCCACCAGGGAGGGCCTGTGAGCCGCGCCGGGATCGTCCGCTGCCTGCTGGCGGCGGTGCTGTTCGGCGCGTCGGCGCCGGCCGCCTCGGAGCTGGCCGGCAACGTGCCGTCGCTGGTGCTGGCCGGCCTGCTCTATGTCGGTGCGGGCCTAGCGGTGCTGCCGTCGGTGATTCGGAACCCTCCAACGGCGGTGGCGCTGCGACGAGACTGGCGGCCCGCACTCGTCGCGGTCGTGGCCGGCGGCGCTGTCGGGCCTGCGTTCCTGGTGGCGGGCCTGGCTCGCGCCCCCGCGGCCACGGCCTCGATCCTCCTCAACCTTGAGCTGGCGGCCACCGTCCTGCTGGCCGCCACCATCTTCCGTGAGCACCTGGGCCGCCGGGTCCTTGCCGGCGCCGGGCTGGTCACCGTCGCGGGCGTCGTCCTTGCCTGGGAGCCTGGATTCCAGTTGAGCCTGGGTGCGCTCCTGATCGCGGCCGCGTGCCTGTCCTGGGGCGTCGACAACGGCGTGACCGCCAAGATCGACCAGCTCAGCCCCGAGCAGGTGGTGCTGTTGAAGGGGTTCGTGGCGGGCCTCGCCAACTTCGGGTTGGGTCTCGCCTTCGCAGAGGGGGCCACCGATGTCAGTCTCGGCGAGATCGTCGCAGCGCTGGCCATCGGCGCAGCCGGCTACGGAGCATCCATAACGCTGTGGGTCAAGGGCGCCCGGGATCTGGGCGCGGCCCGGGGACAGGTGATATTCGCGGCCGCTCCGTTCATCGGAGCGATCATCGCCTGGTCGGTGCTGAGCGAGTCGGTCACTGTCGCGCAGCTGATAGCGGTGGTTATCGCGGCCACGGGCGTAGGGGTGTCGTTGGAGTCCGCCCACGACCACAAGCACTCCCACGAGGCCATGGAGCACGAGCACGAGCACAGCCACGAAGACGACCATCACGACCACACTCACGACGAGGAGGTCGAGGGGCGCCACACCCACGTCCACCAGCACCGGCCAACGGTGCACGGCCACCCCCACGTACCCGACCTCCACCACCGCCACCGCCACGGCGACTGAGGTTCGACGGGTCGGACTACCGGGGTGCCGGAACGCTGGCGGTTTCGAGGACCCGATCCGTCAGGGACTCGACCGCGCTCCAGACGCTGGTGGCCTGGGCGCGCTCGAGCGGGATGCCCGTCCGGTCGGAGTCGACGACCTGTTGGCTAGCCGGAACCACCACATCGAGGGGCACGTCGTGGTCGGCGCACAGGCGGGCCAGGAGGTCCCTCTGGTCATCGCTCACCTTGTTGCCTGCGCCGACCCATGCGCCGATGCCCAGCTCTCGGGCCAGGGCGATCGTGCGCCGGGCGGTGATGACCGCCTTGAGGCTGGGCTCCATGACCAGGACCAGCACATCGGCGTGGGCCAGTGTCCCACCGGAGCGGCTGAGATGCTCGATGCCCGCCTCCATGTCGACGATGGTGTCGTCGGTCTCGGTATCGAGGGCCTCGCCCAGCAGGCTCCGCACGGTGGCGTGACCGCCGCAGGTGCATCCGGCGGCAGCCTCGGTCACCCGCAACGCCGACATCACGGTCACGCCCGAAGGGGTCGCGGCTGCGTAGTCGGCCATCAGCTCGCCGACGGTCAGGTCGCCCCGGGTGCCGACGATGATCGACCTCGGCACCGTCGGAAGGGCCTCGGTCGCGGCGGGGTCGAGTCCCAGCGACAGCCCCAGGTTGGGGTTGGAGTCGGTGTCCACGGCCAGTACCCGGCGGCCGCGCTCGGCAAGCGACCGGGCCAGCAGCGCGCTGAGCGTGGTCTTGCCCACGCCGCCCTTGCCCACTACCCCGATCTTCATGGTGCCAACGCTCCGTCGCTCGGATGCTCCACTCGTGAAACGCTAGCCGCGGCCGGCCAGCATGGCCCGTCCCACCGCCGCCTGGCCGAGCGCGATGCCGCCGTCGTTGGGTGGGACCTGGCGGTGGCGGAGGACCTCGAAACCGGACTGCTCCAGCTCGGGGAGGAGCAGCTCAACCAGAAGGCGATTCTGGAAGACGCCGCCCGACAGGGCCACCGTCGACAGGCCGGTCACCTCCCGGATCTGATGGCACGCAGCGACGGTCACGTCGGCGACCCACCGGTGGAGTGCCGCTGAGACCTGTGATGGCTGACGCCCGGCCAGCAGGTCCGACACCACGGCTTCCACAACGGCGGAGAACTCGATCACGGCCGGCGTGCCCGCGCTGATCTCGACTGGGTAACGCCTGACGTCGGGCCCCGCGGCCTGCTCCAGCCGGATGGCGGCCTGCCCCTCGTAGGTCGCCGTCTCGACGAGGCCGCAGAGGGCTGACACCGAGTCGAACAACCGGCCCATCGAGGTGGTGAGCATCGACTGGCCCGGACGGCACTGGTCCAGCACCCGCGGAGCGTCCTCGATGTGGTCGGTCACGCAGGCGAGGGCGGGCAGGTCCCTGCCGAACGTCTCGTGCAGATGGGCCAGCGCCATGCGCCACGGCTGGCGCACCGCGGCGCTGCCCCCCGGCATGGGTGCCGGACGCAGGTGGGCGACGCGCTCGTAGCCGCCGGCGTCGCCCACGAGGATCTCGCCGCCCCACAGGGTGCCGTCGGCGCCCCAGCCCATCCCGTCGAACATCACACCGATGGCTGGGCCCCGGAAGCCCGCGTCGGCCAGGCAGGAGGCCAGGTGGGCGTGGTGGTGCTGCACGCCCAGCCGGGGCGCGAGGTCGACGCTGGCCGCGAACTTGGTCGACAGGTACTCGGGATGCCGGTCGTGCACCACCAGCTCCGGAGCGGTCCGGGTCAGCTCCAGCAGGTCGGCGACCGCGGCCTCGAAGGCGGCCAGAGCGGCCGGATGCTCGAGGTCGCCGAGGTGCACCGACATGTGGGCGTCGGCCCCCAGGGCCAGGCAGACCGTGCTCTTGAGCTCGGCGCCCACCGCCAGCACGGGCGGGCCGCCGCGGTCGAGCCGCACCGCGCCCGGCGCGTAGCCCCGCGCCCGCCGCAGCAGCTGGAAGCCGCCGTGCACGACATGGCCCACCGAGTCGTCGGCTCGGCGCTCGATCCTCCGGTTGTGGACCAGGACCGCGTCGGCGATGTCGCCCAAGTCAGGTTGAACGCGGGCGTCGTCGGTGACGATGGGCTCGTCGGAGCGGTTGCCGCTGGTGCACACCAGCGTCGCGCCCACCGCCTCGACCAGCAGCGCGTGCAGGGGTGTGGCCGGGAGCATCACGCCCAGAAGGCGAGTGTCGGGCGCCACTCCGGCGGCGATCGGGGCCGAGGCCCGTCGGGGCGCCAGCACGATGGGCGCCTCCGGTCCGCTCAGGACACGGCAGGCCAGGTCGTCCAGCTCGACAAGAGCCCGGGCCGCCTCGACCGAGTCGACCAGCAGGGCGAACGGCTTCTCCTCGCGGTGCTTCCGATGCCGCAGCCGGGCCACCGCGGCGCCGTCATCGGCCCGGCACGCCAGCTGGTAGCCCCCGACGCCCTTGACGGCGACGATGCCGCCCGCCCCCAGCAGGTCGGCGGCTGCTTCGACCGGGTCACCGTCGACGGCTTCCCCGAGCGTCGTCTCCAGCGACAGCGCCGGCCCGCAGGCGTCACAGCACACCGCTTGCGCGTGATGGCGGCGGTCGGCAGGGTCCAGGTACTCGGCCTCGCAGGCCTTGCAGAGCTCGAAGGCCGACATCGAGGTGCGCTCGCGGTCGTAGGGCAGGCTCCGCACCACTGTGAAGCGGGGGCCGCAGTCGGTGCAGCAGGTGAAGGCGTACCGGTAGCGGCGACCCGCTGGATCGGCGACATCGGCGCGGCAGGCCTCACAGGCGGCGACGTCGGGGGGAACGGTTCCGGCGACCGTGCCCGAACCGGTTTCGCTGGCCGCGAGCGCGAACCCCTGCTCGCCCTCGACGGCGGGCATGGCGGTGGAGCGAACCGAGTCCACCCGGGCCAGCGGCGGAGCCTCAGAGACCACTCGCGCCTCGAACGAGTCCAGGTCGAGTTGGAGACCCTGGATCTCGCACCAGACGCCGTCGTCGTCATTGCCAGCGGCACCCGTCAACGACAGGCTGCGGGCCAGCCGGTGCAAGTGGGGCCGGAACCCCACGCCCTGGACGGTGCCGGCTATCCGCAGGCGACGGCGTCGCATCGTGGTGACGTTGAGTTTGCTAAATGCATCTTACATATAATGGATTTGACTCTGTGGTGACGGCGTCCCTAGCTTCCGCCGCCATGCTTCGCCATCGAATCACCATTCTCGCTCTCATCCTGGCATTTCTCGGTGTCGCCCTGGCGCCGCTCGCGGCTGCCCAAGACGACGAGGAGGTCGTGGTCCGGGTGGGTCTGCACGCGGCTGAGAAGAACCTCAACCCGTTCATCGTTCCCCAGGCGCTGCCGCTGACCCACGACTTCACGATGCTGGTGTACGACACCTTGTTCTGGTCGCAGAGCCGCCTCGACCCCGAGCCGTGGCTGGCCACCGGCGCGGAGCCGTCCGAGGACTTCCGCACCTGGACGGTCACCGTGCGCGAGGACGTCCGCTGGCACGACGGCACGCCGTTCACCGCCGCCGATGTGGCCTTCACCTTCGAGTACTTCGCGGCCGACGGTGGGCCCGGACGCTACGGGCACCACGTCTACGACCACCCGGTGTTCGAGTCGGCGTCGGTGATCGACGATGCCACCGTCCAGCTCACCTTCCAGGACCCGGTCACGACCTTCAAGCTGCTCCCCGGCGGGGACATCCCGATCCTTCCCAAGCACGTCTGGGAGGGTGTCACCGATCCCCGCGCCGACGCCACCTCGCTCCCCGTCGGCACCGGTCCTTACATGATGGTCGACTACGACCCGGGCGTGTCCTACCGCCTTGAAGCCAACCCCGACTACTTCCTGGGCCCGCCCCTGGTCGACAGGCTGATCATGCCGGTCGTCAGGGACGCGCAGGCCGCCTTCGCGGGGCTCCAGACCGGCGAGCTCGACTTCGTGACCCGCAACCTGCCGGCGCCGCTGGTGCCGCGGGTGCAGGAGAACGAGGAGCTCTCGGTGATCACCGGCAGCCGCATGCAGTCCCTGTACCTGATGTTCAACACCCGCAAGCCGATCCTGCGAGACCCCGCCGTGCGCAAGGCCATGAGCATGGCTCTCGACGTGCAGGCGATAGTCGACATCGTCGAGGGCGGGCTGGGGAGGCCCGGCAACGACACGTGGACCCACCCCGACTCGCCCTGGGCCCACCCGGTCGGCGGGCACCAGTTCGACGCCGGCGCCGCCGGCGCGATGCTCGACGAGGCCGGCTACCCGCTGGGCGACGGGGGCGTGCGCCGCAGCGCCGACGGCGCGCCGCTGGCGTTCACGCTGCTGGTCAACGCGGCCGCGCCGCCCCAGATCCGATCCGGGGAGCTGGTGGCCGAGCAGTTGTCGGCCATCGGTGTGGACATCACGGTCGAGCCCCTCGATGCTCCCGCGATCACGGCCGCCCGCCGTCCGGGCCCCGACGGTCCGCCGACGGTCGAGATGTTCATCGCGGTGTTCGAGTCCCACGCCCACGCCGACCCGGACCATCTGTTCTTCTTCTTCCACAGCCCCGGCCGGGGTGTGGGCGGCATCTTCAGCGGCTACGCCAACCCCGACTTCGACGCGGTGCTTGAGGACGCTCTGGACGCGCCGATCGACGAGAAGCTCACGCTGATCGGGCAGGCCCAGGAGATATTCGCCGCCGAAGCGCCCGCAGTCGTCCTCTACTACCCCGACGGCCGCTGGGGATACCGGCCTGGCGTCTACGACGGCTGGATCAGCGACCCCGGACACGGCGTGTTCACCAAGCGGTCATTCCTCGCGCCCTATGCCGCGGGCTCGGCTGTGGCTGAGGAGTCCGCCGAGGAGCCGGTCGCATCCGAGCCTGAATCCGGGGAGGACTCCGAGGCTGCCGACTCGGAGCCCGCGCCGGAGGAGGCTGTAACCGAGGACTCCGCCCCTGAGGGCGCTGACGCCTCGAGCACCGACGCCGGAGATGCAGACGCCCCGAGCACCGCCTCGACGGACGGCGGGACCGCGAGCGACGACGCGGGGACGGCCGCGCCTGCTCCCGAGGAGGCTGCCGAGGTCGACGGCGACGCCGACGCCGACGACGGCGGGTCCGGCGGTGCGGTCACGTTCGTGGTGGTCCTGGTGATCGTTGCCGCCGCGGTGGCAGCGTTCGTCGTCGTCCGCCGCCGCGGCCGTGAGGGCACGGTTGAGGATTAACTCCGGCTGACGCTCTCCCGATGACCGGTTCGTTTCGAGGGCGGCTGGCAGATCGCACATCGTCGCGCTGGGTTCGGCTGGCGTCGCAGTACGCGGCCGTGATCCTGGCCGCTCTGGTCGTCAACTTCGCGCTGCCCCGGCTCGCCCCGGGCGATCCCGTCGACTACCTGGTGCCTCCCGAGGCGGGCACGATCGAGGAGTCGGCTCGCGAGTCGATGCTGGAGCGCTTCGACCTCGACGGCTCCGGTTGGCAGCAGTTCACCAGCTACCTGGCCAATGTGGCCCAGGGCGACCTCGGCATCTCGGTACGCGACGGCAGGCCGGTGTCGGAGGTGGTCGCCGAGCGGCTCTGGTGGTCGCTGCTGCTGGTGGGCACGGCTGTCGCGGTGTCGACGATCCTCGGCGTCGCGCTGGGATTCGCGGCCGGCTGGCGTCGAGGCTCGCGCCGTGACGTCTCGCTGCTGGCCGGCGTGCTGGCTGTGGATGCGCTGCCGGCGTTCTTCGTGGGCCTGATGCTGCTGCTGGTGTTCTCGGTCCAGCTCGAGTGGCTGCCCGTGTACGGGGCGGTGTCGCCCGAGGCGCTGACCGGCTGGGCCTGGATCGCCGATGCCGGCAAGCGCCTGGTGATGCCGGCCGTCACGCTCACCTTCGTCGGCCTGGGGTCGGTGTTCGTCGTCGCCCGGTCGGCCATGGTCTCCGAACTCGGCGAGGACTACGTCTTCATGGCCCGGGCCAAGGGCCTGGCCGATAGGGGTGTGCGCCGTCACGCAGCCCGCAACGCCATGGTCCCGGTGTCGACGGTGGCCCTCCTCGGGTTCTCGACCCTGGTGGGCGCGGCGACTGTGGTCGAGAGCGTGTTCTCGTATCCGGGCCTCGGCTCCCTCGCCTTCAGCGCGGTGCGAGCCCGCGACTACCCCGTGCTGCAGGCGGTGTTCCTGCTGCTGTCGCTCATCGCCATCGGGGCGAACCTGCTGGCCGACCTGCTGTACCCGCTGCTCGATCCCCGGGTTCGGCGGGCTGGTTCGCGATGAGCGTGAACAGGTACCGGGCCCAGATCCGGCCCAGCACGAGGGTGCTGGCCGCCGCCGGATTCCTGATGCTGGTGCTGGTGCTGGGCGCGGCCGTGTTCGCCGACCTGCTGACCGTGCATCCGCCCGATCGTTCCACCGGCTCACCGTATGAGGCCCCGTCGTCCGATCACCTGCTGGGCACCGACGACCTCGGACGGGACCTCTGGTCCCAGCTGGTGTTCGGCGCCCGGGTCTCGCTCTGGGTGGGCCTGGTGGCGGCTGTGGTCGCCACCGTGCTGGGAACCGCGGCCGCGCTGGTGGCGGGCTGGTACCTCCGCTGGGTGGACGCCGTGATCATGAGGATCGTCGACCTGACCCTGTCGCTCCCGTTCCTGGTGCTGGTCCTGGTTCTGGCCGCCTACTTCGGCCGCGGGCTCGACGTGCTGATCGTGCTGATCGCCGGGGTGCTGTGGGCGCGGCCCGCCCGCCTGCTGCGCGGCCAGGTCCTCAAGATTAGAGAGTTCGGCCACACCGAGGCGGCCCTGGCGATGGGAGCGAACCCGGTGCGGATAATGGTCGTCCACATTCTGTGGCGCCTCGTTCCGCTGCTGGTGTCGCAGTTCGTTCGGGCCGCTGCGGTCGCGGTCATCGTGCAGTCGGGGGTGGCGTTCCTGGGGCTGGGCGACCCGGGCCGCATCAGTTGGGGCTCGACGCTGTACTTCGCCAACAACGGGAGCGCCATCCTCACCGACGCATGGCTGTGGTGGATCGTCCCGCCCGGGATTGCCCTGACGATCCTCATCGTCGGCCTGGCCTTCGTGGGATTCGCCTTCGAGGAGATGGCCGATCCCCAGTTGAGCGGGCACGGCTGGAGGCCGCCGAGCCGGCGGCGGCTGGCCGAGGCGGTCCCCGCTGCGTGTCCACCGGAGGTTCGCCTTGACGTGCGGGCCCTGTCCGTGGACTTCGACGGCGTCTCAGTGGTGCGGGAGGCCGACGTGCGAGTCGGGCGTGGAAGGGTGCTGGGCCTCGTCGGCGAATCGGGGTCGGGCAAGTCGACGCTCGGCCTGTCGGTGCCGGGCCTCGTGCCCCATCCCGGGGTCATCCGCGCTGAGGCCGTGATGCTGGGCGACGTCGACCTGCGCAGGCTCGGGAGGCTCGGCCTGGAGAAGATCCGGGGCCGGGACGTGGCGATCGTCCCCCAGGCGGCCATGAGCGTGCTCGATCCCACCATGACGGTGCTGGACCAGGTGGCGGAGTCAGCGTCGCTGGCAACGGCAGCCGGGGTGGCCGCGGAGCGGGCCGGCGACCTCCTGTCCGAAGTCGGGCTGCCCCCCGATCGCCACCGAGCCTTCCCCCACGAACTGAGCGGCGGCCAGCGCCAGCGGGCGGTGATCGCCATGGCGGTGGCCAACCGGCCCCAACTGCTCATCGCCGACGAGCCGACGACGGGCCTCGACGTGGTCACCCAGCAGGCGATCCTGGACCTCCTCGACGACCTGCGCCGGAGACTCGACTTCGACCTGTGGCTGATCTCCCACGACCTGCGGTTGGTGGCGTCCCGTGCCGACGACCTCGTCGTCATGTACGGCGGGAGGGTGGTGGAGTCCGGCCCGGCCCGAGTCGTGATCAGCCGTCCCCAGCATCCCTACACGTCGATGCTGCTGGACGCGTTCCCGTCGCTGCGGGCGACCACCGTGAGCCTGAGGCCGGTGCCGGGCGACGTCCCCGACCCCAGCGAACTCCCGCCTGGCTGCGCCTTCGCCCCCCGGTGCCCTCACCGGCGCGGCGACTGCGACAGCGTGGTGCCGGCGGAGCGTCCCGTGGAGGGTGTGATGGTGGCCTGCCACCACGCTCCGGTCGGCTCGAGCCGCGATGATCGCCCGGATGCCGGTAACGCCGCGGCGCCCTCGCCGGACGCTTCGTCGAGTTCCGCAACCGGAGCGGACCAGATCGCCTTGCGGCTGGACGGTGTGCGGGTGGTCTACCCCGGCCGGCGCCGCGGGCAGCCCGACGTGACCGCGCTCGACGGCGTGTCCCTGGAGATCGGTGTCGGCCAGTCCGTCGCCATCATCGGCAGGAGCGCGGCCGGCAAGTCCACCATCGCAAGACTGGCGCTGGGACTGGCCAGGCCGACCTCGGGTTCGGTCGAACTGCTGGGCGAGGGCACCGCTGAGCTTTCGAGAAACCGGCTGAGCGCGCTGAGGCGGCGAGTCCAGATGGTGTTCCAGGACCCGTACGAGTCACTGCATCCGAACATGACGGTTGCCGGGCTGGTGGGCGAGCCCCTCGCCATTCAGGGCATGGGCAGACAGGAGCGCTCATCCCGGATCGCCGATGCGCTGCAGCTGCTGGGCCTGGTGCCCGTGGACGGGTTCGTGAACCGCCATCCCGGCACGCTCAGCGGCGGCCAGCGCCAGCGGGTCGCCCTGGCCCGGACGCTGGTCGCAAGCCCTGAACTCATCGTGGCCGATGAGCCCGCGTCCATGCTCGACGCGTCCCTGCGGGCGACAGTGGCCGCGCACCTGCTCGCCGTCCGTGAGACGCTGGGAGCCACGCTGGTGTTCATCACCCACGACATCTCCCTCGCACGGCTGGTGGCCGACCGGATCGTGGTGCTCTGCGACGGCCGCGTCGTCGAGGACGGTCCCGCCGAGCGGCTGCTGACGGCACCCGAGCACGCTGAGACCCAGGCTCTGATCGAGGCCGCGGTTCGGGGCCAGGTGTCGGACCACCGGGACGCGGCGATAGACATTGCAGCCATCGAGAGGAGCGGACGATGACGCGGCGCAAACTGATCTTCTTCACGACGGCCGATCCTCGCACCGACATCGATGCGGTGTTCCGGGCGTATCACTTCGCTACCGTCGCCAGCTCGGCCGGGCTGGAGGCGGAGGTCCGCCTGGCCGGCGCGGCGGTCTCGGTCGCCGATCTGGACGTAATCCCCGACACCGAGATGGGGCGGGACGTGCGCCAGAGGGTGGCCGCCGGTTCGGATGCGCCCTTCGCGGTGTCGTTTTGACCGCACTCCAGTGACGCCCGTGGGGTGTCTGCGACCGAAGCGGCCGGTGTCGGCGCGTCCTTCCGCTTCCTGGGCGAGATCCTGACCGAGGTTGCTGACGGCACGTCGGAGCTGGTCTTCGTCGGAGGCTGACCGCCTCCGGGAACCTGCGCCGGACGATGGCCGCAACAACGCCGACGTCGATGATCCGGGTGGCTTTCGTCGGCAAGGGGGGCGCGGGCAAGTCGACCATCGCGGGCACCTTCGCCCGGCTGCTGGCCCGCCGCGGTCAGCCGGTGCTGGCGCTCGACTCCGACCCGATGCCGGGGCTGCCCTACTCGCTGGGGGTGGGGGTGGACGACCATCCCATCCCCGACGACGTGGTGGTCCCCGGGCCCGAGGGAGGGCCCCGCTGGGTGCTGCGGCCGGATCTGGATGCCGATGACATCGTGGACCGGTACACGGCGCCGTGTCCCGACGGTGTCCGCTACCTCCAGTTCGGGAACCTCTGGGGCCCGGTGGTGCGGCTCCAGCAGGCCCAGCACGCCTGGAGCCAGGTGGTCGCCGAACTCGACCGGGACGCGTGGCACCTGGTCGGCGACCTGCCCGGCGGCACCCGTCAGGCCATGTTCGGCTGGGCCAAGTACGCCGACACCGTGTGCGTGGTGGTCGAGCCGACCGTCAAGTCGATGCACACCGCCAAGCGCCTGCTGACCCTCTCCGGGGCGAAGTGGGGGCCGGCTCGCCTCGTGCTGGTCGTCAACAAGGCCCGCAACGGCTCCGACGCGGCACGGGTCTCGGAGCGTCTGGGCCTGGAGGCCGCCGCAGCCGTCCCCCACGACAGCGCTGCCGGGAGGGCCGACCGCCGCGGCGCCGCCCCGCTGGACTCCGCTCCGCAAGGCGCGCTGGCCCGGTCCGTGGATGGCTTGGTCGACCATGTCGTGTCGCTCTATGGTCTCAGCGAGGAGGTGGCGCAGTGAAGATCGCCGTCGTCGGCAAGGGCGGAGCGGGCAAGACCACCACCAGCGCGGTGCTGGCCCGCACGCTGGGCCGGCGGGGCGCCCGGGTGGTGGCCCTCGACTGCGACACCAACCCCAACCTCGGCCTGTCGCTGGGAGTCGGCGACACCGAGACCGAGCGGCTCGTGACCTTGCGCGAGGAGGTCGACGAGGGCGCGGCCGACCATGCCCCGACCTGGGAAGACATCCTCGACCTCTATGGCGCCGACGCCCCCGACGGGGTGCGCCTCTCGGTGATCACCCGCATCGAGAATCCTGAGCCCGGTTGACCTTGATGCGGGCTGTCCGCCGAGCAGTTGCTCGGCTCCGTGAATGACGAGTCCACCACCGTCGTGGCCGACCTTGAGGCTGGGATCGGCACCCTGACCCGGCTGGCCAGCCAATCGGCGGACGCGACCGTAGTCGTGGTGGAGCCGACGCTGCGTTCGATCGACGTGGCCCATCGGGCCGTGGCCGTCGCTGAGGAGCAGCGGCAGGGCCGTGTGGTGGTGGTCGCCAACAAGGTCAGCGACGACGGCGACCGGGCCCGTATCCGGGAGGCCTTCGGCGACCGGACGCTGGTGGTGGTCCCCGATGATCCAGCGGTCGATGCGGCCGACCGCCTCGGGGTGTCGCCGGTCGACCACGAGCCCGGCGCGCCCGCCGTGGCCGCGCTGGAGAGCCTCGTCGACGTGCTCGGCCTCGCCGGCTGAAGCCGAGCAGGCGTCCTGCGACCGCTCCCAAGCGGCCCGACTAGATGCGGATTGCACCTAGACGCGACTATGATCCGCCGCAGCGCACACGGAGGAGACGACTATGTGGCTCTGGTGGATCGGCAACGCGGTGCTGCTTCTGGCCGTCGTGCCGATCGTGCTGTTGCTGGCCAACCGGGTGATGCGCCCCGCGCTGGAGATCAAGCGCTACGCCGACGACATCCTCGAGCACGGCGTCGGCCTGACCAAGAACCTCGAGCCGGTGCCGGCGGTGGCCGACACCCGCGACCTCGTGTCAGCGGCCAAGGGTCTGGCGGTGCGCTACGTGACCGCCGCAGGACCGCTGCTATGACGGCAGGAGTGATCTGATGCCCGCTGCAGCCGTGGTCACCATCGTGATCGCCCTCGTAATCGCGGCCGCGCTCGCCTACTACCTGACCCGGGTGGTGATCGTGCTGCGGGCCGTCAACGACTCCCTCGGCAAGATCACCTTCGGCGTGCGCTCCATCGCCCACCGGACCGAACCGCTGGGCGAGTTGCTGACCCCGGTGAAGACCGACCTGGAAGCGGTCGCCGACACCTTGGAGTCCGTGGCCGCCAGCTTGGCGCCAGAGTCTCAGGCGAGCTGAGGAGCACCGCGATGGCGCTTGAATTCGCATGCAGCCGGGTCGGGGTCACCGACTGCAAGACGGTGGCGGTGGCCGACACCGCTGAGGAGCTGCTGGCCGCGGTGGCCCAGCACGCCCGCGACGCCCACGACGTGGAACTCAACGTCACGCTGATCGACTACGCGCTGACCACGGTCCGGGAGGTCTGACCGCCTCAGTCGCGGTCGATGTCCCACCAGATGGTGACCCGCTCGCGGGGGAAGGGCACATCGGCGATGAGCGCGGCCACCTCGGGCTCACGCTCGGGCGGCAGGCACAGGTTGCGGCACCACTGAGCCCCCTGGAACTCCTGGCGGGCAGCGGCGCGGGGATCCTCGGGCAGCAGCGACTCCTCGGCGATGGGGTGCAGGCCGGCCTCGGCGATGGCCTCGACCGCGGTGGCCGCGGTGGGCTCGTGAGGCCGTTCCAGGTTCCAGAAGTGCCGCCACAGCATGCGGCGACGGTCCTGGGGGTGCTTGGGCGTGATCTCGATCACCACCCGGCGGCGGGCGTGGGCGTCCAGCGCGGTCACGAATGCCGGGACGTCGACGGCGTTGTAGAGCACGTTGTGGCACACGACGACATCCGCGACGGGTATCGAGTCTGCGATCTCGGGCCATGAGCCGGCATGGGTCCGGGCCGCGACACCGCGCCGGGCGGCGGTGGCTTCGAACAGCTCGAGCATGTCGGCCTGACGGTCGGTGCCGATCACCTCGGTCGCCGGGGGCGCCACCGCGAAGGCGGCCGCCCCGCCTCCGCAGCCGACATCGAGCACCGAGCCCCCGCCAACCAGAGCCTCGGCCGCCCGCCGGTTCGACAGCGACAGCTCGAAGGTCCCCGGCTCGGGCGCGGTGAAGATGTCCGGGCTGAACACAAAGGGCCGCTGCGAGGCGGAGTCGAGGATCTCGGTCGGGATGGCCCAGTCGGCCATCTGGCGCGCCCAACGCTGCGCTGCGGTCTCCTGGGCTGTCATGGACGCAGAACCTAGTTCACCCTGTTTCTCACCAGATGCGGCGGGCGGCGGCCCAGCGGCTCAGTTCGTGGCGGTTCGAAAGCTGGAGCTTTCGCAACACCGCCGAGGCGTGGGTCTCCACCGTCTTGATCGAGATCGACAGCTGGCGGGCGATCTCCTTGTAGGTGTAGCCCCGGGCGAGGTGGCGCAGCACCTCTCGCTCCCTGGCCGTGAGCCGGTCCAGGTCCTCGTCTACCTCCGACCCGGCGACCGCCACCGCATCGGCGGCGAAGGCGTCCAGCACGAACCCGGCCAGACGGGGCGAGAACACCGCGTCGCCGTCGCGCACCCGCTCGATGGCGTCCACCAGGTGCTCGCCGGAGATCGACTTGGTGACGTAGCCCCTGGCGCCCGCCCTGACCACCGCGATCACGTCGGTGGCGGCGTCCGACACCGACAGTGCCAGGAACCGGGTCTCCACGCCTGTGGCGGCCACGGCCTCGATCACCTCGCTCCCCGAGCCCGACGGCAGGTGCACGTCCAGCAGGACCACGTCGGGACTCCAGAGCTCGATGGCCTCCACCGCCGGGCCCACATCGTCGGCTTCGGCCACGACGGTCACCCGGTCGCCGATCTCAGCCCGGACCCCGCTGCGGAACAGCCGGTGGTCGTCGACGATCACCACTCGGGGAGGCGCAGCAACCACGACCGCCACCCTAGGGCGCCCGCCTCAACCGCGGTCCAGGTGCAGGCGCACCTCGGTGCCGTGGTCCGGCGAGCTGTTGATGTCGCACCGTCCGCCCACCCGGTCGAGCCGGCCCTGGATCGAGTCGCGGATCCCGCGGGAGTCCCCCTCCACCGCCTCGGGATCGAAGCCGACGCCCCGGTCGCGCACGAACACGTCCACGGCCTGAGGGGTGGACTCCACGAACACCGACACGGTCGGGCAACCCGACCACCGGGCCGCGTTGGTCATGGCCTCACCGGCCGCGGCCACCAGCGACTCCGTGGCCGGATCCAACAAGGCGTCGCCAACGGCCACCACCTCCACGACCACACCGTGGCGGTCCTCGACCACGCCGGCCAGATGCTCGACCGCGGCCCTCACCGTGTCCGGGTTGGACTCGGAACCGCCGCCGTAGAGCCAGCCCCGCAGCTCCCGCTCCTGGCGCCGGGCCAGCGCGGCCATCCGGGCCGGGTCGTCGGACCGCTGCACCAGGGCCAGGGTCTGTAGCACCGAATCGTGCAGGTGGGCGGCCATCTCGGCCCGCTCGTCGGCCCGGATGCGCCGCTGCCGCTCCTCGCGCCGGTCCCGGAGCAGCACGGCCACCCACGGCCCGCCGATCAGAGCCAGCCCACCGACCACCAGCCCGCCCGACAGCAGCCCGTCGCGCACCGCCGACAGCGACAGGTTCGTCGCGGCCACGGCCCCGATCCCGAGCGCGAGCAGGATCGTGCCCCCCGCGATCCGTATGGCGGCGGCCCGGCCGATGCCCGCCGCGGGTTGGACCCTCCAGACGACGATCCCCAACCCGAAGGCCACGCACAGCGCCGGCCAGACGAGGGTGTCGGGCAGCGCGAGACCGAAGTGCCGGACCAGAAGCACCGTGCCCATCACGATCAGGGCGATGCCCGAGGCTCGCCGGGTGGCAGTGCGGGCCGAGGACACGGTCCCGCCGGGCTCGCCTTCCGCGGCGGGGACGGGGACCCGCGGGAGCAGGATCCATCCCAGCAGGTAGAGGGGCACCCCGACCCAGGCCAGCGCGAGAGCCACGAATGCGATCCGCACGATGGTGGTGTCGATCCCGAGGCGCGCCCCGATGCCGCCGCAAACCCCCGCGATCATCCGGTCGGTGCGGGACCTGATCGGCCAACCGGCGCGGGTCGGTGCCATGGCAGAGATGATGGCATGGCCGCACCGGGACGGCACCGGGGACCACCCCTGACCCAGGCACCAGGCCTAGGGGAAAGTTCAGGGACATTCCCCATTGGGCTCCCCGAGGCCGGGGCACACACTGGACGCCATGGCCGAGGAGCAACCCGACAGCACCGCTGACGCCGAAGAGCCCGGCTCCGACGAAGCCGCGGGCGCCACATCGGGCGATGCTCCCGCCGGCGGCCCCACGGCCGGACGCCGCACTCTCTGCCGAAGCTCCACCGACAAGGTGATCGCCGGTGTGGCGGGGGGCATCGGCAACTACTTCGGCATCGACCCGGTGATCGTGAGGATCGCCTTCATCGTGCTGACGTTTCTGGGCGGTGCCGGCCCGTTCCTGTACCTGATCGGCTGGCTGGCCATGCCCAGGGAGGACTCGCGCAGCGTGGTGGCCTCGGCTCTCGGCGGAGACTCGCCCCACCGCTTCCGCAGCCTGATGGCGGTGGCCCTGATCGGCCTGGGCCTGCTCGTGACCGCCAACCTGAGCGGTGACCTCTTCGATGTGTTCGTCGACGTGTGGAGCATCGCTCCCTACCTGGCGCTGATGCTCATCGCGGCCGGCGTGGCCCTGGTCGTGTGGCCGGGATCAGTCGGCCGACCCAAGCCCGCTCCGGCCCGGCCGCCCGCTCCGGCGCCCCCGCCTGGCGCGTCGCCGCCCTCCTCGGTGCACGCGACTCCTGCGCCACCTCCCCCCACCGCGGCCGGGCCGGAGTGGCCGACCGCCGCGCCGCACGAGCCCCGACCCGTGGTCGCGTCGCCGCCTCCGCAGGCGAAGAGCCGCGACCGCTCAGTGGTCGGCTGGCTGACCTTCGCAGTGCTTCTCGTCTACGGGGGCGCGGCCATGATGCTCGAACGCGTCGACGCGTTCGCGATGGACATCGGAGTCTTCTTCGCGGTCGCGGTCGCCATAACCGGCGCGGGACTGCTGGCGTCCGCCTTCGTCCGCCCCGCCCGGGGGCTGATCGTGCTCGGGGTGGGGCTGTGCGTGCCCCTGTTCCTGTTCGTCGGCGCCGACCTGCCCTGGGGCTCCGGAGTGGGCGAGGCCCGGGTGACGGTCGCCGCGGTCGAAGAGTTGGAGGAGTTGGAAGGCGCGTACCGCCACGGCATCGGCCAGATCGTTGTTGACCTGCGGGCCCTCGAGCTCGACGGCGGGCGCCATGAGCTGGACCTCAGCCTCGGCATCGGCGAGCCGCGTGTGTATGTGCCCGACTCCGTCTCCACGACCGCCGACATGAAGGTGGGTGCAGGCAACATCCAGGTGACCGGAGACCGGTACCCATGGAGTGATAGCGACGACGGGCTCGGCATCAGCCGCGAGATCGTGGTGGACGCGCCTGACCCCACCGGCGAGCTGCTCCTGGACATTGACGTGGGCATCGGTGAGGCCGAGATCGTCACCTTGCCGGGCACCATCCAACGATCGACGAATCCATGAGCTACGAGGAGACCGACATGCTCGACGACGAGGCCGAGGAGACACCGTCGCCTCCGGGGACCGTGCGGCGCATCGACGCGGTCTCAGCCGTGGCCGGCGTGCTGCTCATCGCGATCGCTCTGCTGGCGCTGGCCGATCGCATCTGGGCCGACATCGACCCGGTGCTGGTCGTCGGGGGCGCCATCATCGCCGTGGGCGTGGCCATGATCGCAGCGCTGGTACCCCGCGGCAGACGCCGGCGCGGCTAGCCCGGTCACCGGATCGCCGGCGCAGCTCCGTCTAGGCCTCGAGGGTCGACCGCCAGCCGGCTGCGATGTGCTCGAGCCACCACTGGGGGGCGTTGTCGAGCAGGTTCGACAGGTTGGAGTAGTCCCACCACCGGGTGATCAGACCGTCGTCGTCGAGTTCCATGATCGAGGTGAACGGGTGCCTGATCACCTCGCCGGTGTGGAAGCTCCAGACCTCGAGGTGCTCGGTGGCCACGACCGAGCCCTCGGCCGCCACCAGTCCGGGCTCGTGGGTGTGGCGCTCCACGGGCTCCAGCCCCAAGCGCAGCCGGGCCACGATCTGGGCCGGACCGTGGGCGCCTCCACCCGACTCGCCCGTCCCGACGTCGACGTAGTTGGCGTCGGCGGTGAAGAACCCGCCTACCGCCTCCCAGTCGTGGGAGTACAGCGCATCCCAGTACCGGGCCACGATCTGCTTGTTGCGTTCCTCTGTCACACCCACACCGGCTCCTCTCGCGGCGGCAGACCGCGACAGGCTACGGCGTCTCGTCGGAGCGCTCTGGCCCAGCCTCCGGCTCCGGTGGGCGTGCGGGCGCCGGGGCGGCTGCGGCTGCGGGCGGCGGGGGTGCCGACGCCTTGGCCCTGGCCCTCTTCCGCCTGGACCTCGGCTCGCGCTCCGGCTTGGGGGCGGGCTCGGGGCGGGACCGGCGGCGCCGCCGGCGCCACCAGACGAGGGCGACGATCACGGCAATGAAGGGCAGGAACGGCACCAGCACGCCGACCACGACCAGGACCACGCCCACGATGGTGCGCAGGAATCCGGCGCCCTCGGAGATCGAGTCGGTGAACCCCGGCAGTGACTCGTCGATGTCCGAGTCGAGCCATACGTAGGTCTCGGTGGCGATCTCCTGAAGCGCTTCGCCGTTCGCGTCCACCGGGATGGCCTTGACCTCCATCCCGATCTCCAGGCCCCGGGTGGCCACGCGACCCGCGAGGCGGCCGTCGATGATGGGCACCTCCAGAACAGTCACGAGCAGCCCGCCCGGTTCGATCCGGTCGAGGCTGCCCTGCACCGTCTCGAAGGCGTCGACGTCGAGGCGCACGCTGCGGGAACGGAGCGACACGCCGGTCAGCGCCGAGGCGCCGGTGTTCTCCACCTCCAGACAGAAGTACACGGTCGAGTCCGGGTCGGCGGAGAAGTGCCCGGACCCCAGGCACGGGTCCTCCGCGTCGTCGGAGACCCACATGCGGGCCTCGATCCCGGTGTCGGGCAACACCGTGGGGGACTGGTGGATGGTCAGCGTGATGGTGGCCAGGTCGACCTGGTCGCGCAGGGTGCGCAGCTGGCCCCGCAGCACCTCCAGGGTGGTCTCGCGGTCCAGCAGCTCCCGCTCGATCTGGGCCACGTCCTCGAGCTCGACCGCCTCCTCCAGCAGCCTGCGCAGGCGGGTCACGCTCGTCTCGGCGGTGCTGATACGGCTCTCGAGATCGACGACCCGCTCGGTGACGTCGTCGGCGCTGATCGACTGGTCGACCAGCTTCCCCACCCCGGCCAGACGGTCCAGCGCGGTCGAGAAGTCGGCGGGCAGCACCTTGAAGGTGATCTGGGCCGAGGGCCGGGGCTCGGTCTGGGTCGTCTGGGAGAACACGAGCCCGCCCAGTCCTTGGACGATGGCCACCGCCGCGTCGCTGGCCGCGGCCACGTCGTCGGCCTGCACGCTGATGGTGGCCCGGTACACGATCTCGCGTCCCAGATCGGCGGGCGTCAGCGCGGTCGGAACAGCCAGCGCGCCGTCATCGGCTCCCGCCTGGAGTCGGGACGACTCACCGGCAGAGTCAGCCTCGGCTGGGGCTGACTCGCTCTCGGGGGCCTCCTCGGCCGTCGCGAAGTCAGCCGGCGAGTCGGCGGAGGCGCGCTCAAGGGTTGCCGAGGTGTCGCTGTCGTCGTCGTCGCCCGCGCAGGCGCTGAACAGCACCAGCGCTGCGCTCAGCAGCGCGACGACGAGCAATAGCGGGTTGCGGCCGCGGCGCGCTCGGTCTGTTGCTCGAGGGGTGTGCGCATCATGCATAGGTGTCCTCCCGACTTGAACGGTTGACACCTATGACGCTGGCCGGGCCCGTCAGGTTCCCGGCCGGGTCTGCGAACTGGCTAGGCGCCCGGCTCGCCCTCTTCCTCGTCGCAGCCGGCGGTGCAGGTGGGGGGCGGCAACACGATGTCGGCGGTGGTGCCGCAGGGCGCTCCCGCCGCGGTGTAGACGCCGTCAACGCTGTACCAGCCGGACTCCTGGCCGAGCTGGTTGAACGAGGTTGCGTAGAGCTTCACCGGAACGTTGGCCGGGACGCTGCGCACCGGCGCAGCCCAGCGGTTGCTGCCGCCGCGGTCGACCTGACCGACGTCGAACTCGCCGTTGGTCAGGACCGGCTCACCGTCGACCTGCAGGTAGGTGCGGATCTTGAGGATGTCGGACGGATTGGGAAGGGCGTCGAACTCCACCAGAAGCTCGTTGTCCCGGGTGCCGGCGATGCACTTGAGGTTGCTCGGTGGCGGCGGGGGAGCTGCGCCGACCGACGGAGCGGCAGTGGTCGCGGGGGTCTCGGGAACCTCTTCCTCCACCGGGGCGGCAGTGGTCGTGGGGGTCTCGGGAGCCGCCGTCGGCGTCGTGACGGGCACGTCCTCGGTCGTGGTGGGGGCCGCCCGAGTCGTCGTCGTCTCGGGTACCTCCTCGAGGACCGCCTCCCCGTCTTCTCCGTCGTCGCTGCACGCCGCCGCGACGAGCACCAGCGCGAGTATGGCAACCCCGAGCCTCAGTGAACGCATGTGGAACTCCTCTCCAGGTGTCCACCATACAAGTTTCGTTCAGCCCCGCCGTATTCGCAAGGTCGAACAGTGCGGCGCGATCATAGGCTGTTCTGCGGTGACGGGAGTGGACCCTTGCACGGAGTTGTGCCATCTGGTCAGCGGTGACGATCCCGCGCCCCGACTGTGGTCTGCCATCGATGCCGGGCGGATGGCTGAGATCGTTCCCGAGCTGCCCGCCCTGAGGATGGAACAAGACCCGATCCACAGGCACAAGGACGTGCTCGCCCACACCATCGCGGTGGTGGCCAAAACACCTGATGACGTCGTGGTTCGTCTCGCTGCGCTGTTCCACGACATAGGCAAGCCCCGCACCCGCAGCTTCGAGCACGGCGAGGTCACCTTCCGCCACCACGAGGCTGTCGGCGCCCGGATGACCCGCAAGCGTCTGACCGCGCTCAGCTTCGATGAACAGACGGTGGACGACGTGAGCGAGCTGGTGCGGCTGTCGGGCCGTTTCAAGGGCTACGCCGCGGGCTGGAGCGACGCCGCGGTGCGCCGCTACGCCCGGGACGCGGGACCGCTGCTGGGTCGGCTAAACCAGCTGGTTCGTTCGGACTGCACCACCCGGAACCTGCAGAGGGAGGCCGACCTCCACCGCCAGATCGACGATCTCGAGCGCCGCATCGCGGAGCTTGCCGAGGCCGAGCGCCGGGCGGCGGAGCGGCCCCAGATCGACGGCGGCGCGGTCATGGCCCATCTCGGCCTGGCGCCGGGACCCGACGTCGGCCGGGCGCTGGCCTGGCTGCTGGAACTGAAGCGCTCCGAGGGCGAGCTTCCCCCCGACGAGCTGCTGGCCCGGCTCGACGACTGGTGGGCCCAGAACGGCGCGTAGGTCCCGCTGCCGGGTGCTGGCTCGCCCTTCGGGCCGGTAGCCTCGATCAGGTCCCAAACTTCGTAAGCACCCAACCCACCAAGGAGGCGACGTGACCTATCGGGCCGAGTACTTGTGGATTGACGGCAACCAGCCGGCGGGCGAGATTCGCAGCAAGACGAAGATCGTCGACAACGATGAGGAGCCCCCGATCTGGGGCTTCGACGGCTCTTCGACGAACCAGGCCACCGGCGACAACTCCGACGTCGTCCTCAAGCCGGTGTTCACGTGCGGCGACCCCATCCGGGGCGGCGACAACATCCTGGTCCTGTGCGAGACGCTGCTGACCCATGACCTGTCGCCGCATCCCACCAACCGCCGCGCCGAGTGCCTGGCCGTGTACGAGAAGTACAAGGACCAGGCTCCGATGTTCGGCCTCGAGCAGGAGTACACGCTGCTGGACGCCATCACCAGGTGGCCGGCGGGGTTCCCGCCGTCGGGCTTCCCGCCGCCGCAGGGCCCGTACTACTGCGGGGTCGGTGCGGGCCGCATCTCCGGTCGCGAGCTGATCGAGGAGCACACCACCGCCTGCATCCAGGCCGGTCTGGGCATCGCCGGCACCAACGCCGAGGTCATGCCCGGCCAGTGGGAGTTCCAGATCGGGCCCCTGGACACCGTCACAGTGGCCGACCATGTGTGGGTGGCCCGCTACCTGCTGTTCCGACTCGCCGAGAAGCACGGCATCGAGGTGACCATCGAGCCCAAGCCGATGCTGGGCGACTGGAACGGTGCGGGCATGCACAGCAACTTCTCCACCAAGGCGATGCGCGAGAGCTATGAGCCGATCATCGCGGCCTGCGAGGCCCTCGGTATGGCCGGCAAGCCCGAGGAGCACCTGGCCGGATACGGCGCCGGCATCGAGTTCCGCCTCACCGGTGAGCATGAGACCGAGCGCTACGACCAGTACTCCTACGGGGTGTCGGACCGCGGCGCGTCGGTGCGGATCCCGTGGCAGGTCGCACGCGAGGGCAAGGGCTACATTGAGGACCGCCGGCCCAACGCCAACGCCGACCCCTACCACGTCACCACCCTGCTGACGAGAACCATCTGCGAAGCCCTCGTCGGCTACAACTAACCGACGGCCTGCGATGGCCGCCGGCGCCTCCGAGGCAGCCCGGCCGGTCCCAGCCGCCGCGTCCCGCGTAGCCGGTCCCGGCCGGCTGAGGGTGGCGATCTGCCAGGTCAACCCCACCGTCGGGGATCTCGACGGCAACGTGGCACTCGCCGCCGACGCGCTGGCCCGGGCCGAAGCGGCCGGCGCCGATGTCGCCGTCCTGCCCGAGCTGGCCATCACCGGCTACCCGGCCGAGGACCTGGTGCTGCGGCCCGGCTTCGTCGCCGCCAGCCGGGCCGCGCTCGATCGCCTCGCCGCGACGACCGGCGCGTGCGCGGCGGTGGTCGGCTTCGTCGACGGATCGGGCGAGTCGGGCCGCGCCGTGCCCGACATGGCCGGTGTGGAGAGCTTCAGCGAGGCCTACAACGCGGTGGCGGTCTGCGCGGGCGGCGAGGTGCGCGGCCTCTACCGCAAGCGCCACCTGCCCAACTACGACGTGTTCGACGAGTTGCGCCACTTCCGTCCAGGGGTCGAGCCGCCGCCGCTGTTCGAGATCGGTGGCGCCATCGTCGGGGTCACGGTCTGCGAGGACGCCTGGGTGCCCGACGGCCCGGTGAGCGACCTGGCCCGCGCCGGCGCGCAGCTGGTGGTGAACGTCAACGGGTCGCCGTTCCGGGTCGGCAAGCAGGCCGCCCGCGAGCGGGTGATCGGCCGGCGGGCCGCCGAGGCTGGCGTGGGCGTGGTGTGCGTGAACCTGGTGGGGGGCCAGGACGAGCTGGTGTTCGACGGCGGTTCCTTCGTCGTCGGCGCCGACGGGGCGGTGACGGCCCGGTGCGTGTCGTTCTCCGAGACCGTCGACGTCTTCGACCTGGACCTGCCGCCCAGGCCGCCGGTGACCGGCGCCGCCGGCCCGTCCGGGATCGAGCCGGTGACATCGGCGGCGTCCCCCGACCCGGGCCGCGGCTCGATGGCCGCCCCGCTGGCGGCGCCCCTGGACCCGAACGCCCAGCGGTGGGCCGCGTTGACGCTGGCCACCCGCGACTACGTGCACAAGAGCGGGTTCAGCGACGTGTGCGTGGGCCTGTCCGGTGGCGTGGACTCGTCGCTGACCGCGACCATCGCGGTGGACGCCCTCGGCCCCGACCACGTCCACGGCGTGCTCATGCCGTCGCGCCACTCCAGCGAGCATTCGGTGACCGACGCCGAGAAGCTGTCCGCCAACCTCGGCATCGACGCCGTCATCGTCGGCATCGAGCCCGGCCACGCCGCGCTGGCCGAGATGATCGAGACCGGTCTGCGGGGCGGGCTCGACACCGGAGGCATCACCGACCAGAACCTCCAGTCCCGCATCCGGGGCGTGACCCTCATGGCGCTGGCGAACGAGCACGGCTGGCTGGTGCTGACGACCGGCAACAAGAGCGAGCTGGCGGTTGGCTATTCGACGCTCTACGGTGACACCGCCGGGGCCTTCGCGGTCGTCTCGGACCTCTGGAAGCTGGAGGTGTACGAGCTGTGCCGGTGGCGCAACCAGCAGGCCGGCGGCGAGCTCATCCCCGAGACGGTGCTGGCCAAGGCGCCGTCGGCGGAGCTGGCCCCCGGCCAGCGCGACGACCAGTCGCTGCCCCCCTATGACGTGCTCGACCCGATCCTGCGGCTCTACGTGGAGGATCTGCGGACGGTGGGCGAGATCCAGGAGGCCGCGATCGCGCCCCGAGAGGTGGTGGAACGGGTGTGCCGGCTGGTCGACATCGCCGAGTACAAGCGTCGCCAGACGCCGATCGGCCCCCGGCTCACCGGCCGGGCGTTCGGCCGCGACCGGCGCATGCCGATCGTGAACCGCTTCCGGTCCGGTGACGCCTAAGAAGGTGCGCGGGTAGGTGCTAGCCCGTCGTGTCGTACCGGGGTCTTTCCCGCTCTTGTTCGCTTCGCTCACGGGCCGCTCGGGCCACGGCCTCGCGCCGTATGGGCCGCGTCATCCCGCCTACTCGCTCGGCCTCTGAGTGAGTCCGGGCTACAGCGCGGTCCAGACCGCCCAGTTGGTGTCGGCGCTGCGGTGGGCCTGCGGCCGCCTATCGGAGATCTTCGAGGCATGGGCGACCGATGCCGGTGCGACCGCGTTCGCGGTCGAGATGACGGTCTTGAGCCGCCGTCTCGCCGCTCACCGCGACGTGCTCGACGGGCTCCAGCCCGATTCCGAGCGGCTCGCGGCGTGGCGGCAGGCCACGCCCGCCGATGCGTCGGTGACGGGCGCTCTGGACGAGATCGCGGCGATCCGAGGCACCACGGAGCGGCTCGCGGTGGCCAGGGACGTGCTGGTGCCGCAGCTCCTCGGCGCATACCGGGACATCGGCGATCACGCCGCGCCCCACTGCGACGCCGCCCTGGCGACGGCGGCCGACTCGCTCAGCCACGATCTGGACCGCGACCGACCCGGCGATGCCGCGCACACCCCGGAGTCGAGCGAGGCGGCTGCGGCGGTCGAGCGCAGGCTGGCAACGGTGGGCGGCGTCGTCGGGCGTTCGCTGCTGCGTCCCGCCGCCTGGGCCTGAGGGGCCGCCGGCCGCGGGCACCTTCAAACAGCGCCCTCGCGGCAGTTTCGGAGCCGGGCGTGGTTGGCGACGGGCAAAACGTCGTTATCGTTCAACCCGTCGATGGCGAGCGGGGCAGTGATCGGCGTGGCTGGCTCCGCGGGACCCGGAGTGGGGGTAAGTGGTCAAGGTCAAAGAGCGTGTCGAGCGAGACGAGGAGGATCTGGTCCGCCTCTATCTCACCGACATCGGCCAGTACCCGCTGCTGACCAAGGACGACGAAGTCCGGCTGGCGCAGGAGATCGAGATCGGCGCCGCAGCCCGTCGAGAGCTCAAGGAGGCCACTCCCGGTTCGCTCACCGACCACCGCCGCCGGGACCTGCGCCGCAAGGACCGCCGGGGTCTGGAGTCCGAGCGCACGTTCGTACAGTCGAACCTGCGGCTGGTGGTGTCGATCGCCAAGAAGTACCAGGCGTCGGGGCTGCCGCTGCTCGACCTGATCCAGGAGGGCAACCTCGGGCTGATGCACGCCGTCGAGAAGTTCGACTGGCGCAAGGGGTTCAAGTTCTCCACCTACGCCACGTGGTGGATCCGCCAGGCCATCACCCGGGGGATCGCCAACACCGGCCGCACCATCCGCCTGCCGGTGCATGCCGGCGACACGCTGGCCCGCCTCCAGAAGGCCCGCTCCCGCCTCGAGCTCAAGTACGGGCGCCCGCCCACGCTGTCGGAGCTGGCCGCCGAGGTGGAGATGCCCGAGGACAAGGTCACCGAGGCGCTGCGCTTCCAGTCCGAGCCGCTGTCGCTTTCGGAGCCGCTGCGCCAGGACGGCGACGCCGAGCTGGGCGATGTGGTGGAGGACCGCTCCATCGACTCGCCCTTCGACACGGCCGCCACCACGATGCTGCCCAACGAGATCATGCGCCTGCTGTCGCCCCTGGACGAGCGCGAGCGCGACATCCTCAAGCTGCGTTTCGGCCTCGATCGGGGCGAGCCTCGCACCCTTGAGGAGGTGGGCGAGCACTTCAACCTCACCCGGGAGCGGATCCGCCAGATCGAGGCCCGGGCGATGTCGAAGCTGCGTCACCCCTCCAGCGACACCGGCGCCCGGGATCTCCTCAACGTCTGACCGTCGAGAGGGCAACCGGGTCGCCCACTCGGGTGGACGACCGCTAGCCGGACGACTGCGAGCCGGACGACCGCTAGGTGGACGACCGCTAGGCGGACGACCGCTAGGCGGGTGGCCGGGCCCGGGCGGAACGCCGGAGGTGGCGGGCGTAGATCCGGAACGTGCGGACCAGGCTGGTGAGGTCGAGGGTGCTGAACAGGGTGTCCGCCACCCCGAACGGCAGCATCGAGGGGACGGAGCCGCGTGCGTACTCGAGGATCCACGCGCCGTCGACCATGCGGTACCCCATCGCCTTGCCTCTCGGCAGGTGCACCATGTCGCCCGGGCGGTACTCCTGCCTCTGGAGGTCGCCTTCGCCGTAGTGCCACATCTCCCCGTCGAGGACGATCGCGTAGTCCTCGGCGAAGCGATACCGGCCGGTGTGCCCGCCGCTGCCGATGGGACTGCCGAAGAAGATCAGGTACTCGCGAAGCGAGGCGTACAAGATGGTGAGCTGGCCCATGGCGCCGCCGGCGTTGTTGAAGAACCACTCGGGCTCCGTGTCGATCAGGCCGGGATACCGCTCGGCGAGATCGTGAGTGACCGCCGGGATCATCTCCTCCAGCGCCAGATCGAGATGCGCTTGGGCCACCTCCTGGAGGACCTCGGGCTCAAAGACGTACTTCACGATCGGATGACCACCTGGACGGGCACCTGTGACGGCGAGTCTGCCCCGCGGCCACGACTCAAGGCAACGACGAATCTGATCCTTCGGTAACTGCGACTAGCGGCTTGGGCGGGAAGAAGAGCCCGTCATAGATCCAGCGCTCACCCAGCGGCTCCGACAGCTCGACAGTCGGTGCGGGGCCGGAGGCGCGAAACGACCCGGCCGTTGCGCACGGCCACGTCGTAGAGGGTTATCGCTTCGACGGCGGGCGGGCGCAGCGGCTCGCCGGTGCCCAGGTCGAAGCAGCCGTTGTGCTTGGGGCACTCGACCATGCCGTCGAGCACGGCACCCTCCGCGAGGTGAGCCTGGCCGTGGGTGCACAGCCCGTCGCTGAGCACGAACTCGCAGCCCGGCGAGTCGACGGCGACCGAGCCGGTGTCCTCGGGATCGAGCCGGTAGAGCGCGTAGGTGGCGCCGCCGTGGTCGATGCGACGGGCCGAGTTGGCGGCGAGCTCGTGCGCCGGGCCGAGGTCCACGAGGCTGTCGTGGCGGTCCCCGGCCCATGCGGCGACGCTGGTGTCGACGTAGGCCCGATCCGAGTCGGCCACCTCGGGAACGTCGGGCCGGGGCTCGTCGTATGACGGGTCGCGCCACTGCTTGCGCAGCGTGGTGAAGATGCTCCGATAGGCGTGCAGCGTGGACGGTTCCGCGGGGGCCAGGTAGCCCTTGATCTCTTGGTGGAGGGCGGGCAGCGCGTGATAGGGCACGGTCGGGAAGATGTGGTGCTCGACGTGGTAGTTCATGTTGGAGTACAGGAACCGCAGGACCGGGTTCATGTACACCGTGCGGGAGTTGAGGCGGTGGTCGAGCACGTCCTCGCGCCGCCCGGCGTGTTCCATCACGCTGAAGAACATGAGCATCCAGGCTCCGTAGAACGTGGGCAGCCCGATGAACAGCGCGGGCACTATCGAGCCGGCCGCGGCGCACCACACCGCGACCGCGGCGAGCGCCGCGATGTAGGCACGCGACTCCCATCTGAGCCTGCGGAACTGGTCGGCGGGGACGAGGGCGGCCGCGTCGTCGTCGATGCGGCCGGCGGCGTGGCGGGCGGTCCGCCACAGTGACTTGGCCAGGATCAGCACCGGGACGAACACGCCGAGCACCGCAAGCGGCGACGACGGCCGGGGGAACACGATCTCGGGGTCGCGGCCCACCACGAGGGTGTCGGTGTGGTGGCGCACATGCGACCAGCGCCACAGCGTCGGCGGGCGCAGCAGCATGAACGACGCCAGGTAGTAGACGGCGTCGTTGAGCCATCGGGCACGGAAGGCGGTGCCGTGGCCGCACTCGTGCCAGCGGGAGTCCGCGGCCCCGCCGTACAGCGCCCCGTAGGCCGCGAACGCGGGCACCGCCCACCACGATCCCAGCGACCGCCAGGCCAGGTAGCCGAATAACGCGATCAGGGCCAGCCAAAGCACGGTGTCACGAGCCGCCCGGGCGTTGGTGCGGGCCTGCAGTTCCCGCAGCCGGTCGGCGTCGATCGGCGGCCGGAACCACTCGGCCTCCGCCAGGCCCGCCTCGACCGCCCGGAGCGAGTCGGCCCCGGTAAGGCCGTAGTCACGCGCCGCCGCGCCAGTCACCACCCAACCCGCTAACTGCGCCCGATATCCAGCAACCCAACCACAAGCCGAGCCTATGACCCCAAGCAAACCGCCGCCGCCCAACCCGTGGGTATCAGGTGTCCGACAAACTCACAAGACCCGCGCCAGGATTCGCCCGGGGTCACGGCTCGCTGGGCACAGAGGAAAGGGACCCCGTGCGTTCCGGGATCCCGACACCTGGGGTATACGGTCAATTCAGCCGTGGCCTACTAACCGTGACCTTCAGGCACGTAAAACCCTACAGCCTGGTCTACGCGTACCGCTCCATCGTCGTGGAGTCCGTTGGCGCCGAGTGCAGGCCCTGGATGTCACACAGGCGTGGTTGGATTGAGGTCGGAGTGCGGTGAGACCGCCAGGGAATCAGGACTGCGAAGAGTTGAGTGCACGTGAGCGACGACCGATCGGACGAGACAGGCGAGAGCACCGGCAGCGCCGAAGGCTCAAATGACAAGACGCTGAGCCTCTTCAGCCTGGCGCTGTGGGGACCCGACGGGCCACCTGAAGACGTCCCTGGCAGAAGCGATTTTGTGTCCTGGTGCGCCGTGGACCACGACCACGACGACGACTGCTGGGGACGTCTCTCACCCATCATGGAGCCGGTGGCGATCCCGCCGCCGAACATGCTCATCACGCGAGAAGACATGCAGGCGATCGCCAGGGGGTACTCGCCCATGGGCATGGACGACAGGTGGCTGTCGTTCATGGAGGACGATCGCTTGTTCCTGCATCGCAGTTGGACCGGTCACGGCATCTACGAAGTGACGTTCGCGGCCAAAGAGACGGGTTTTGTGGCGACCTCGGCAAGGATCGAGAGCCATCCCGACCGCCAGCGGGGAGACTTCGACCCGGAGAACTTCGACCCGGTCAGTGAGCGTGACGAGTTGCGAGACCTGATCGTGCTCGTGTCCGGCGAGCCGATGCCTTTGGTGCTGCCGACGATCCGGTCACGGATCCCCACCCTTGAAGCTGTGCTCGGAGACATCACGGACCAGGACGTCGACGCCATCGTCAACACCGCCAATAGGCATCTTGAGGCCGGAGACGGCATCAACGGCGCAATCCACCACGCCGCCGGCCCCGAACTCCTGCGGCACTGTCGAGCGCTCGGCGGCTGTGACGTTGGGCGGGCGGTGGTCACCCGGGGTTTCCGACTCACGGCTCCGTGGGTCATTCACACGGTGGCGCCGAAGTGGCGCGGCGGCACTCACGGCGAGCCGGTGCTGCTGGAGTCGTGCTACCGCGAGTCCCTGGCGTGCGCAGACGAGGTCGGTGCCGAAAGCGTGGCCTTCCCGGCAATCGCAACAGGCGCCCGCGGCTATCCGCTGGAGGCAGCCGCCACGACCGCCGTGGACGCCGTCCGCTCGGCCTCCACCAAGGTGCGCACGATCCGCTTCGTCTGCTTCGACCCGCAGACGTTGCAAGCGTTCCAGTCAGCAATCGAAGACAGCGCCTAGCACCGCCCCCATTCCGGCCCGCCCGATCAGTATCAGGGCCGAGGGGAAGGTCGGCGTGGCCGCGCTCGCGGCGAGTGCCGCCGGTTCAGGAGGAGGGGTTGCTGTCTGGGCGTCGTTTGCGACGTTCGGGGATGAAGCCTCTGTTGACGGTTCTGACGGGCATCGCTCCGGGTCGCGGCCTGGACCGAGAGTTGGTGGACTGCTCCTTGGCCATGTAGTCACGATACTGAAAGCAGCACTCCTATGAGGAGGCAGACGCCGACGAAGGCGACGACGGCCTGGATGAGCAGCCATTTCTTGATCTTTTGAAGGGTGTCGTCGTTGCGGCGGTACTGGACCTCGTGGGTTTCGGCGAGGTCTAGTTTCAAGGACTTCGCGGCTGTGTCCGGCCTCGTAGTAGTTCTCGATGAGGTACGCGATGGTGGGGCTGGCGGCCCATCGGTGGGCGAGCCATTGGATATGTCCGGCTATGAGGCTGGTCGCGAGGCTCCAGACCAGCACAATGGCCGCGGCGGGCGCGGCGTGGTCCGGGTCCATCGCGGCGATGGTGAGGGTGCCGGTGGTGAGGTAGCCGCCAGCGATGATGACGCCCTGGCGCTTGTGGGAGTCAAGTAGCGCATCCTGCTTGTCGTTCTGGCGTCGGGCGACCGTGAGGATGACTTCGGGCATCTCGTCGTGCTCGGGGTCTCCGTTGGGCATCGCGAGCTCCTTCTTGGGGGCTTCACCCTCATGGGCAGCAGATTCAGGAAACAGGTTGAGCAGACTATTGGGGATTTCGTTGGGGACTTCGGGGGCCGAGTTCGGGCAGCGCCCGCGGCTGGAAGGGCCGGCCAGACAGCGAGGTGACGTCGGCGACAATGGCGGAGGTGGACGGGAATCGAACCCGCCGGACGGGGATCGCCCGTCCCACCCGCTTTGAAGGCGGGGGAGCCCACCAGGCGCTCAGACACCTCCGCCCGGCAGGGTAACGGGCTCGCCCGGCTTGGCCCCGTCGGGCGCTGCCGGAACCTCGTTGCGGTGGCGCGCGATCCCATTACCCTTCGGCGTGTGAAGACCTTCAAGCGGCTTGTAATCCTGGGCGCGCTGGTGGCTCTGGCCGTCGTGCTGGCCCGCAAGATCCGGGAGATCTGACCGACCGTCGGGTCCGTGCGCGCCACCGACCTGGCCGGCGCCGCTGAGGCCCTCGAACTGGGGCGCCGATCGCTGGTGTCCCTGGTCGGCGGCGGCGGCAAGACGACCCTGCTGTTCGCGCTGGGCCGCCAGCTGCCGGCCCCCACGCTGCTCACCACCACCACCCGCATGGGACGCGACCGCACCGGCGGGTTCCCCACCCTGATCGGCCCCACCGCCACCGACCTGGCCGCCGCCTTCGCCCAGCACGATGCCGTGCTGGCCTGGAAAAGCACCGACGAGCGCAAAGCGCTGGGCTACAGCCCCGAAGAGGTCGACCGCTGGTTTGCCGCACAGGCCGCCGATCACATAATTGTGGAGGCCGATGGAGCCCGCCGCCGCCCCTTCACCGCCCCCGCACCGTGGGAGCCGCCCATCCCGGCCACGTCCACCCACGTGGTGGCCTGCATCGGCGCCGACGCGCTCGGCTACGTGATCGCCGACCGGGTCCACCGACCGCTGCGAGTGGCCGCCGCCGCGGGCTGCTCGCCGTACGAGCGGCTCACGCCGGCACGGGCGGCCGCCGCGCTCACCAGTCCCGTCGGTATGACCAAGAACGTCCCCGAATCGGCCCGGTTCACCGTGGCAGTGGCCGGAGCCGACCCCGACGACCTCCAGGTCGCCGAACTAGTCGCCGAACTCGACCGGCGGGGGACCGAGTCGCTGGTCGTGGTCCGCTCAGACACCGACGCTGACGCGAGCACCGACGTGGACGGGCCGCGGCCGTGAGCGAGACCGTCGTCATCGACGAAGCCGACCGCGGTTCCGAACAGGCGGCGCCGGTCGGAGACATCGATGCGGGCGGGGAGCGGTCGTGAGCACCGTCGTAAGCGAAGAGACCGGCCGCGGCCGGGAACAGGCCACGCCGGCTCGAGACCTGGACGTAGTGGTCGTGGGCGGCGGTCACAACGGGCTCATCTGCGCGGCCTACCTGGCCCGGGCCGGTGTGGCCACCATGCTGGTGGAAGCCCGAGACGAAGTCGGCGGATGCGCCTCGACCGTGAGCGACCTCGACGCCCGCTTCAACATCTGCAGCTGCGACCACACCCTGGTGCGGGCCATGCCCTTCATGGACGACCTCGACCTGGCCGGCCACGGGCTGCGATACCTCGAAGCCGACCCCGCCACCGTCTACATGAGCTACGACGGCAGCCCGCCGTGGATGTTCTTCAACGACAGCGAGCGAACCATCGAGTCGATCGGGCGCCACCGGCCCTCCCAGGCCGACGCCTACCGCCGCTACCTCGCCGACGCCCGGCCCGTAGCCGAACTAACCCTCGAGATGGGCATCGGCCCCGCCTCCACCCCCCGCATGCTGGCCCGGCTGCTGGCCCGCCGCGGCAAGGGCGCGGCCCGGCTGCTGCAGTGGAGCCGGGCCACCGCGCTCGACGTGCTGCGGACCTACTTCGACGACGAGGCCCTGGTCATGCCGGGCATCTCCAACGGCCCCACCGTGTGGGGCGCGCCGCCCGACGCCCCCGGCACCGGCCTGGCCGGAGCGCTCTACGCCATGCGCCACCTCGTCAAGACGGGCCGGCCCGTGGGAGGCAGCGGCACCCTCACCGACGCCCTGGCCGCCTCCTTCACCGCGGCCGGAGGCCGGCTGAGCTGCGGCACCCCGGTGGCCGGGCTGCTCGACGATGGCCGGCGGGTGCACGGCGTGCGCCTCGGCGACGGCACCGAGATCGCCGCGGCCGCGGTGGTGGCGACCTGCGACCCCGCCCCGGTAGCGACTCACTGGCTGGCGGAGCCGCAGAGCGCCAGGGCCCGCCGCTTCGTCGCCCGGGCCCGCTCCCAGGAGCCCGGCGACGGGTACCAGTCCAAGATCGACGCGGTGATCACCGACGTCCCCCGCTACCCGGTCCTGGAGGATTCCGGACTGCTCGACCTGTTCGAGGGACGCGACCCCGCTGAGTCCAACTATGTGATGTCGCCCTCGATCGAGGAGTTGGCCGAGGCCCACCGCCTCAGGCCGCTCGGGAAGGTGGCGCCGCGCCCCACCATGATGGCCAACGTTCCCTCGGTGCTGGACCCGTCGATGCGCAGCCGCGACGGCCACCACGTGCTGAGCCTCGAAGCGCTCTTCACCCCATACAACCTCGAGGGAGGCTGGGAGGGGTCACAGGAGCCGGCCCGCTGGCTGCAGGTGTGGTCCACCCTGCTGGAGCCCGGGTTCCTGGACTCGATCGACCGCTACCGGACCATGACACCGGACCGATACGAGCGCGAGCTGTTCCTGCCCCGCGGCTACACCCCCTCCTACGCGGCTTCGCCGCTGGCGTCGCTGCTCGGCCGCCGCCGGGAACTAAGCCGCTACCGGGCCCCCGTCCCGGGCCTGTTCCTGTCGGGCGCCGGCACCTACCCCGGCGCAGGAATCTGGGGCGCCTCAGGCCGAAACGCCGCCCAAGTCGTCCTCCGCACCCTCCAGTAGAAGCCCCCGACGCCCGGCTGGGACCCGTGACCCCGTGAGGCCGGGGGGTGGCGGCGAGGCACGGTCGACGGACAATGGGGCGAAGCCCCGTCCGTCGAGCGGCCTCGACGACAGGACCCGCCGGCCGGGGGCCAAAGGGTGGGCCGGTGCCTACTCCCCCCAGCGGGCGATGCCGCCCACGTCGACGCCCAGGTGCTCCAGGGAGCGCACCACCGTGTGGTCGACCAGATCCTCGATCGACTCCGGCCGGGTGTAGAAGGCCGGCACCGGCGGGTAGATGACCGCGCCGATCTCGGCGGCCTGGGCCATCAGCCGCAGATGCCCCAGATGCAGCGGGGTCTCGCGCACCAGCATCACCAGCGGCCGCCGCTCCTTCAACGTCACGTCCGCGGCCCTCGACACCAGGTCGGCGCAGAACGAGTTGGCCACCGCCGAGAGCATCTTGATCGAGCACGGAGCGATGATCATCCCCGCGGTGGCGAACGAGCCCGACGACAGCGGCGCGGCGATGTCGCGGGAGCCGTGGACCACGTCGGCCAGCGCCTCCACGTCGGCCGGCGCCAGATCGGTCTCGTAGGCCAGCGTCTGGCGGCCCGGACCGGTCATCACCAGGTGGGTCTCCACATCGTCGACGCCCCGCATCAGCTCGAGCGCCCGGATGCCGTAGACCACTCCGGTGGCTCCGCTGATGGCCACCACCACCCGCCGCGGCCCGCTCACGACACCCACCCCGGCGTCCTGGCGCCGGCTGTGAGGCACGCTGCGCTCACGACAGGTACTTCTGGAGATCCACCGGGGCGTAGGCCACCCGCTCGCCGTACTCGCGGCGCTCCCGCTTGTAGGTGGCGTCGATGCCCACCTTGGTGCCGACGCCCCGGTTGTCGGCGGTGGGATCCATCTCATGGCCCTGGGCGTCGCCCGCGGTGAACACGTCGTCGAGCCAATGAACCCGGTTGGTGAGGGCCCAGTGCAGCTCCGAGGGCTGGCTGACGTCGATGTCGCGGTCCACCACGATCACGTTGCGGATGTTGATGTGGGCCGCCATGGCCGCCATGGCCAGGTTCTTGGGCGTGCCCGGATTGTCGCGCTCGATCTGGATGACGGCCAGGAACCCGTTGCCGTAAGGCGGGATGTGCACGTCGGCGTGGGGGTCCAGGTGGCGCACGAAACGGCGCAGCAGCGGCTCGCGGGGCAACACGTTGCCGATGAACACGTGCTCGTACCAGCCCGGGATGATCGTCTGGTAGATCGGGCTGTGGCGCCACGAGATGGCGGTCACCTCCATGGTGGGGCTCGGCCACATCTCGCCGTGGTAGCCGTGGAACTCGGCCAGCGGTCCCTCGTCGGCCCGCTGGTTGGGGCGGATCCGGCCCTCGATCACCACCTCGGCCCTCGCCGGCACGTCCACGTCGACGGTGCGGCCCCCGCACACCTCCACCGGCCGGCCCCGCAACGCTCCCGCGATGAGGAGCTCGTCGACCGGGGTGCGCACCCCCGCGGCGATCATCACCGCAGGGTCGAGCCCGATGGCCAGGGCCACGTCGAAGGGTGCGTCGGGATCGGGCCGGCTGCGCATGAAGGTGCCCACGTCGCGCCATTCGTTCACGTTGAAGCCCAAGACGTTGCGATCCAGCATCAGCATCCGGTTGTACGACAGGTTGCCCCGGCCGCCGACCGGATCCTTGGTGACGCTCACTGCGCCGGTGATGAAGGCGCCGCCGTCGCCCCGGGAGTGCGTCGGGATCGGGATCGCGCCCAGGTCAACGTCCTCGCCGGTGACGCAGTTGTCGTGCCAGGCCGCCGAGTCCACCCGAGCCGTGGCCACGCCGTTGGCGGGCTCGAGGGCGTGGCCCATGCGGTCCACCACCTCGCCGGGCTCGCAGCCCAGGGCCAGGGCCGCGGTGCGCCGGCTCGACACCGAGCCCGAGAAGATGGGCCACGGCGAGTCCTTGGGCGCCTCGAACAGCGCGGGCCCCGCGTCGGCGCGCTCCAAGGCTGCGGCCACGTCGGCCAGCTCGTGCTCGAGGCTCACGGGGCGTGAGATCCGGTTGAGCATCCCGGCCGCCTCGGCAACGGCCATGTAGCTGCGGAGGTCGCAGACGGCTTCAGTCATGCAACCACCCTACGCCCCCGGCTGTCGGACGCTGAAGTCGCCCGCCCCCCGACCCCGCATCCCGCCGCCTTCTCCCGCCGGCGGCCTGTATGCGCCGTCCACGAGCCTGCGCACGCGTGGCCCCAAGGAATCTCGGGAGCGGAACATGTCGTATGCCCACAAGAATCGCACCGAGATTCGGCGACGTCCCCGACGAACATTGGCGGACAGCCCTCTAGCTTGAGGTCCGTGGTGATCGAGTTTCTGACCTTCGATGTCGACCCGGCCGAGCGGGACCGGTGGCTGGCCGCCGAGGAGCGCCACTGGAGCCGCTACCTGGAGACCCGCCCCGGATTCGCCGGCAAGGAGATGTGGGTGGACGACGACGACCCCGGCCGGGTGCACGCCGTCATCCGCTGGGAATCGCAGCAGGCCTGGGACGACGTGCCCGGCGCCGATGTCGCAGCGGTCGACGAGGCCATGGGGGACTGGTGCCGGGAGGCCACGATGCGGGCCTTCCGCGTGATCCGCGACTGCTGAATCTGCCTCGCGGCCGGCGGGGACTGCCACCCGCGGCGCCTAAGAAACGGGCGCGGGTGGGCGCAAGCCGGTCGCGTTGCAGCGGGGTCTCTCCCGCTCTTGTTCGCTGCGCTCACGGGCCGCTCGGGCCACGGCCTCGCGCCGTATGGGCCGCGTCATCCCGCCTTCTCGCTCGGCCTCTACAGTGGAGGCCATGCGCACGGGTGTTTTCCTGTTCGGCGGGGTCGAGTTCCCGGACGCGGGCGCAGGACCCCCAGTTCCCACCGACCGCCGCTTCGGCCACAAGGAGATGTGGCGGGCCACCGAGCGGATCATCGACATGGGAGTGGTGTGCGACCGCCTGGGGTTCGACTCGTACTGGCTGACCGAGCACCACTTCCAGTACGAGGGCTACGAGGTGATCCCCAACGGGATCCTGGTGGGCACGATCCTGGCCGAGCGGACCGAGAACATCCGGATCGGCATGGCGTTCAACATCGTGCCCCAGTGGCATCCCCTGCGGCTGGCCGAGGACTTCGCCACGATGCACAACATCTCCGGCGGCCGCGGGATCCTCGGCGTGGGCCGGGGCACGGTGCCGCGCGAGGCCGAGACGCTGGGCACCAAGATCGGCAGCTTCGACAACCCCGACAAGGCCGCGGCCGACGAGCTCAACCGCAAGCAGTTCGACGAGGCGATGCAGGTGATACGGCTGGCGCTGGACAACGAGTCCTTCAGCTTCCACGGCGACGTCTACGACTTCCCGCCGGCGGGCATCCCGGACCGGGGCGGCTTCGTGACCGAGCTGTCGCTGGTGCCCAGGCCCCTCTACCCCTACGAGATCTGGCAGGCGATCACCTCTCCGCCCACCCTCGAGCAGGTGCCCCGCTGGGGCTGGGGCGGGGTGTTCTGGAACAACCACCACTCGTTCGTGAAGATGCGCTGGGAGCAGTTCGCCGAGAGGTACGCGGCCCACCACGGCCGGGAGCTGGCCCGGGGCGAGCACCGCTTGCTGGTGATGAACGTGCGGGTGGACGACACCTACGAGGCCGCCGAGGCATCATTCCGCGACGGCCACGACGAGTTCTGGAAGTTCCTCGGCCCCTACGGATGGAGCAAGGGCTACATGGGCCCCGACGGCCGACCGGCCAAGCCGGGGCTGATCCCCACCCTGGAGGAGTCCATCGAGCAGAAGACCTGCGTGGTGGGCACCGGCGAGCAGGTGGCGGAGTTCATCAACTCCTACGACGAGGACATTGGGCTGGAGAATCTGCTGCTGTTCCCGGCCATGCCTGGCGACCCTTACTCGAAGGTCGAGGAACAGTTGCACCGCATTGCTGAGGAAGTCCTGCCGCTGCTTCCTGGTTCCTGAGCAGGCTCGTCCGGCCGGCGGGTCCAGTCGTCGAGGCCGTTCGACGGACGGGGCTTCGCCCCATTGTCCGTCGACCGTTCCTCGCCGCCACCCCCCGGCCTCACGGATCGCCCCCGGGGCCTGGCTGGGTCTGATCTCGTCCGGCCGGCGGGTCCTGTCGTCGAGGCCGTTCGACGGACGGGGCTTCGCCCCATTGTCCGTCGAACGTTCCTCGCCGCCACCCCCCGGCCTGGCGGATCGCGTTCCAGCGGCTGGCGGGTGGGGTAAAGGGGTTACCAGCGGCTCAGGGCTTGGCGGATCTTGGCGACTCCCTCGTCGTTGGCGGGGGTGGGCACTGAGACGAAGGTGGTTCGGCAGCGCTTGTGGGCGCTGAGTCGCAGGGTGCGGGCCGTGGTGCGTTTGCCGGCGTCGCGGGCGCGGAACCGGGCCATCCGGCTGTGGGGGCTGGTGGTGACCGCCCCGATCCGGCGGATGTTCTGCATGCCGGGCCGCACCCGGTGCCGGTCGTCGAACACGAACGCCACCCCGGGCACCATCACCCGCTCCAGCCAGCCCTTGAGGGTTGCGGGCACGTTGAACGCCATGGTGGGGTAGCAGAACAGCAGCGCCTCCGCGGCCTGGAGCCTGGCGGCCGAGTCGCGCACGTCCTCGGAGATCACCGGCTGGTCGCTGTGGTACGCGGTCCGCTCAGCGGCCGACAGCACCGGGTTGAAGTCGTGGACGGCCAGCAGGTCCACGTCGTGGCGCCCGGCCTCCAACTCCTCGACGGCCTCGACCACCACGCGGCGGTCGTCATCTGCTGGGTCGTAGCCGTCGAGTAGTAGGACGCGCATAGTCCACCGGTCTGGTCACGGTCTGGTCGGGGTACTGTATGGTCGCCGCTGCAACAGGCAACCTCCACACATTATTCGACATGAAGGGGGAGACGGATCTGGTGACGACTGTGACCACCACCGGCGCGCTGTCCTTCGACGGGATAGGAATGACCTTCCCCGACGGGACCGAGGCGCTGAGAAACATCACATTCTCGATCGACAAGGGTGAGTTCATCACCGTCGTCGGTCCTTCGGGATGCGGCAAGTCGACCCTGCTGCGGATCGCGTCGGGCCTGCTGGATCCGACCGCCGGCAGCGTGGAGGTCGACCGCGAGCGGCTCGGCTACGTGTTCCAGGACGCCACGCTGCTGCCCTGGCGCACGGTGCGCCAGAACATCGAGCTGCTGGCCGAGCTGCACGGATTCGACTCCGCTGAGCGGACGAGGCTGTCGACCGCGGCGATCGAGCTGGTCGGCCTGACCGGCTTCGAGAACCACTACCCGAAGTCGCTCTCCGGCGGCATGAAGATGCGGACCTCGCTGGCCCGCACCCTCACCCTGAAGCCACCCGTCTTCCTGTTCGACGAGCCCTTCGGCGCCGTGGACGAGATGACCCGGGAGCACCTCAACGAGGAGACACAGCGGCTGTTCCAGTCGGAGGGGTTCGCCGGACTGTTCATAACCCACTCCATCAGCGAAGCGGTGTTCATGAGCACCAAGGTCTACGTCATGTCGGCTCGACCGGGGCGGATAATCGCCGGTTTCGACGTGCCGTTCAGCTACCCGCGCCAGCCCGAGCTGCGCTTCAACCCGGACTTCGCCCAACTCAGCGGCGAGGTCTCCCTAGCCCTGCGAGGTTCCTCATCATGACTGTGAGCCCCGATCTGATCCGCCCGGCGCCGGAGGGTTCGGCCGCGGACCTTCCACCCGCGGAGGAGGCGCTGGTCCACACCCCCGGGCCTCTGCCGGGCGCCTCCCGGCCGAAGAGCCTGGTTCGGGTGGCCGTGCCTCCGGTGGTGCTGGGGGGTGCGCTGCTCGGCTTCTGGTACGTGATCTCGTACGTGATCCTCGAACCCAGCCGCCGCTTCCTGCTGCAGCCACCGCACAGAGTCGTGCAGATCGGCTTCCTGGAGTGGGACAACTACTCGCGGATCCTCAAGGCGCTGTGGAACAGCACCCAGGTGGCGTTGATCGGCCTGGGCATCGCCATCACCATCGGTTTCTTCCTGGCCACCATGATGAGTCAGGCCAAGATGATCGAGCGGGCGGTCTTCCCGTTCGCGGTGACCCTTCAGGCCATACCCATCCTGGCCATCGTGCCGATGATCGGCTTCTGGTTCGGTTACGGAACGACGGCGCGGGTGATCGTGTGCATCATCATCTCGCTGTTCCCGATCATCATGAACACGCTGTTCGGGCTGCAGTCGGCCGAGCGGGGAATGCACGACCTGTTCACACTGCACCAGGCCAACCGCCTCACCCGGCTCCGCAAACTCATGTTCCCGGCCGCCCTGCCGGCCGTGTTCGCAGGGCTGCGCATCTCCGCAGGCCTGGCCGTGATCGGCGCCATCGTCGGCGACTTCTTCTTCGGCCAGGGCGAGGCCGGCATCGGCCAGCTCCTGCGAAGGTATGCGAGCCAGCTCGACGGTGAGGAGCTGCTGACCTCGGTCATCATGTCGTCGGCTCTGGGCGTCGTCACGTTCTGGACGTTCGGCTGGATCCAGAAGCTCGTCATCGGCAAGTGGCACGAGACCGAGGTTCTCGGCTGACGACTCCGCCGGTCACGCCCGCTTTGCCGGGCGGTATACGACTCCTGTAGCTTCGTCGGGATCGGTGCCGTGAATGGCCCGATCGGTTCAATTCCCTGCAGGAGGAATCTCAAGTGAAGAACAGAACGTGGATGCGACTTGTCGCGGTTCTGCTGGCTTTCGGCCTCGTGGCTGCGGCTTGCGGCGACGACGACGCCGACGCTCCCGGCACAGCCGCCGAGCCGGAGGCCACGACCGCGCCGTCAGACGCCGACGCCGCCCCGGACGACGACGCTGACGCGGCGCCCGCGGCGGACGAGGACGACACGCCCGCGGCCACGACTACCGCAGTGCCGGTGGTCGAGGGCGAGCTGGCGGGCGTCTGCCCGTCGCCGTTGGTGGTCCAGACGGACTGGTTCCCGGAGTCCGAGCACGGCGCCATGTACGAGCTGCTCGGCGACGACTACGTCGTCGATGTGGACAACAAGGTCGTCCGGGCCTCGATGGTGCTCGGTGGCACCGATCTAGGCATCGAGTGGGAGGTCCGCACCGGCGGTCCGGCCATCGGGTTCTCGCCAGTGTCTCAGCACATGGCCGTCGACGAGGGAATCCACCTGGGCTATGCGTCCACCGACCAGCAGATCAACCACTGGGACGTGGCCCCGCTGATGTCGGTGGTCGCTCCGCTGGAGCGCAACCCGCAGATGATCATGTGGGATCCCGAGACCTACCCCAACGTGAACAGCATCGCTGATCTGGGTGCTCAGGGCATCACCATCAACGTGTTCGGCGGCGGCACCTTCTCTGAGGTGTTCGTGGCTCAGGGGATCTGGTCTGCAGACCAGGTTGATCCGTCCTATGAGGGCAACCCGTCGCGGTTCGTCGGTGCGGGCGGCTCGATCGCCCAGCAAGGGTTCGCCTCTTCTGAGGTGTACACCTATGAGCACGTCTATGAGGAGTGGGGCAAGCCGGTGGCGTTCCAGCTGCTGCACGACGCCGGGTTCCAGATCTACTCCCAGACCATCGGCGTGCGCCCCGGTGACCTCGAGGAGTTGAGGCCCTGCCTCGAGAAGCTGGTACCGATCATCCAGCAGGCCGTGGTGAACTTCGAGTCGGACCCGTCGAGGGCCGACGCCATCATCGTGGACGCGGTCGAGAAGTACCAGGACTTCTGGGTGTACCCGCCTGATCTGGCCGAGTTCTCGGTTCAGGCCCAGCGCGACTTCGGGCTCATGAGCAACGGCCCCGACGACACCGTGGGCAACATGGTTCCTGAGCGCATCGCCAAGGTGCTCGACGACATGCGGGCTGCGGGCATGGACATCGATCCGAGCCTGACCGCCGATCAGCTGTTCACCAACGAGTTCATCGATCCCAACATCGGTCTCCCGTACCCCGACATCGACGCCGCACCCGCAGAAGGCGTGGCCGTCGACCTGTCCGGCGTGTGTCCGTCGCCGTTGGTGGTTCAGACGGACTGGTTCCCGGAGTCCGAGCACGGCGCCATGTACGAGCTGCTCGGCGATGACTATGTCGTCGATGTGGACAACAAGGTTGTCCGGGCCTCGATGGTGCTCGGTGGCACCGACTTGGGCATCGAGTGGGAGGTCCGCACCGGCGGTCCGGCCATCGGGTTCTCGCCGGTCTCACAGCACATGGCCGTCGACGAGGGCATCCACCTGGGCTATGCGTCCACCGACCAGCAGGTCAACCACTGGGACGTGGCTCCTTTGATGTCGGTGGTTGCTCCCTTGGAGCGCAACCCGCAGATGATCATGTGGGATCCCGAGACCTACCCCGATGTGAACAGCATCGCTGATCTGGGTGCTCAGGGCATCACCATCAACGTGTTCGGCGGCGGCACCTTCTCTGAGGTGTTCGTGGCCCAGGGGATCTGGTCCGCTGACCAGGTGGACCCGTCCTATGAGGGCAACCCGTCGCGCTTCGTCGGTGCGGGCGGCTCGATCGCCCAGCAGGGGTTCGCCTCCTCTGAGGTGTACACCTATGAGCACGTCTATGAGCAGTGGGGCAAGCCGGTGGCGTTCCAGCTGCTGCACGATGCCGGGTTCCAGATCTACTCCCAGACCATCGGGGTGCGCCCGGGTGATCTGGAGGATCTGAGGCCCTGCCTCGAGAAGCTGGTGCCGATCATCCAGCAGGCGGCTGTTGACTTCAACAACAGCCCCGATCGCGCCAACGCGATCATCGTGGACGCGGTGCTCAAGTATGAGGACTTCTGGGTGTATCCGCCTGATCTGGCTGAGTTCTCGCATTCGGCCAAGCGCGAGTTCGGGCTGGTCGGCGACGGCGGCGATGGCATCGTGGGCAACATGGTTCCTGAGCGCATCGCCAAGGTGCTCGACGACATGCGGGCTGCGGGCATGGACATCGATCCGGGCCTGACCGCCGACCAGTTGTTCACCAACGAGTTCATCGACGAGAGCATCGGCCACGGCTTCTAGCC
>JAJEEV010000012.1 GCA_022820805.1 Acidimicrobiia bacterium | reverse complement strand
GCTGCGGGCATGGACATCGATCCGGGCCTGACCGCCGACCAGTTGTTCACCAACGAGTTCATCGACGAGAGCATCGGCCACGGCTTCTAGCCCGCCGTCTCGTCGCTAGACGCTGACAAAGGGGGCCGGCGCCTAATGCGCCGGCCCCCTCAGCGCGCCCCGAGCCGGACATGGTCGCGCACCCGCGCGCGGCTGATAATGTTCGATGCGGGCACGAGGCGGTTCGGAGGCCTTCCAATCCGGTATTGGCTTCGGGATTGCCCGCTGTCCCAACACTGCAAACATCCGGCCCCGGGCCGGATCGACCCTGGAGGGAAAATGAGACACAGGAAGCACCTCGTTCGCTGGCTGGCGGTACTGCTCGCCTTCGGCCTGGTGGCCGCGGCCTGCGGCGACGACGAGGACGCCGTGGACGAGCCGTCGGTCGCTGACGATGCTCCGACCACGGACGAGCCGACCACCGACGATCCCGACGAGATGATGGACCATCTCGGTGACGGGTCGCTGGGTGTCGTCACGGTCGAGGCGGGCGACGCGATCCAGATCCGGTCGCTGGAGGCGATCACCGGTGACGTGGCGTTCTTCGGTCTACCGATCGACCGGGCCACCCAGATAGCGGTGGACGACTACGGCCAGATCCACGGATTCGACGTGGACCTGGGCACGAGCCTGGATGATCTGTGCTCCAACGACGGCGGACAGGCCGCGGCCCAGCAGATCGTGGCCGACGAGGACGTCGTCGGCGTGATCGGCACGTCGTGCTCGGGTGCGGCGGTGGCAGCCGCGCCGCTGATCACCGACGCCGGCATGGTGCTGATCTCCGGTGGCAACACCTCGCCCGCGCTGACTTCGGACCTGGCCGGAACGGCAGGCCCGAACTACAGCGTCGGCTACTACCGCACCGCTCACAACGATCTGTACCAGGGTGCGGCCATGGCCAAGTTCGTGTTCGGCGAACTCGGCATCAGCGAGGCGGCGGCGATCCACGACGGCGATCCCTACACCCAGGGCCTCGCCCAGGCCTTCGCCGACGCCTTCGAGGCCGAGGGCGGCACGGTGACCGGCTTCTCCGCGGTGAACAAGGACGACACCGACATGGTGCCGGTCCTGACCGAGATCGCGGCGGGAAGCCCGGGCGCGCTGTTCTTCCCGATCTTCCAGCCCGCCGGCGACTTCGTGGCCGACCAGGCTCCGGGTGTCTCCGGTCTGGAGGACACGGTGCTGCTGGCCGCCGACGGCCTGCTGAACACCAACTACCTGGCTTTGCCCCAGACCCGGGGCATGTACTTCTCGGGTCCGGACCAGCGCTTCGGTGAGAACGTCAACGAGAGCACCGGCAAGAGCGCCGTGGACTTCCTGGAGACCTACGAGGCGGCCTACGGCGAGGCTCCCGCCGCGCCGTTCTGGGCGCACGGCTACGACGCCACCACGCTGCTGCTCGACGCCATCGCGGCGGCCTCCTGGGTCGAGGACGGCGAGCTGATGATCGACCGCCAGGGCATCCGCGACCATCTCAACAGCGTGCAGGGCTACCAGGGCCTGATCGGCACCATCAACTGCGACGACTTCGGCGACTGCGGCGCCGCCCGCATCACCGTCGTGCAGAACATCGGCGGCGAGGAGAACGCCGAGGCCAGCCTCAACAACGTCGTGTTCTCCTACGCCCCGGGCACTGCCGGCGTCGCCACCGAGGGCGCGCCGCTGGCCGAGGCGGTCGCCGCCGGACTCGCGGACGTGTGTCCGTCGCCGTTGGTGGTCCAGACGGACTGGTTCCCGGAGTCCGAGCACGGCGCCATGTACGAGCTGCTCGGCGACGACTACGTCGTCGACGTGGACAACAAGGTCGTTCGGGGCTCGATGGTTCTCGGTGGCACCGACTTGGGCATCGAGTGGGAGGTCCGCACCGGCGGTCCCGCCATCGGGTTCTCGCCGGTCTCTCAGCACATGGCTGTGGATTCGGGGATCCATCTCGGTTATGCGTCCACTGATCAGCAGGTCAACCACTGGGACGTGGCTCCTTTGATGTCGGTGGCGGCTCCGTTGGAGCGCAATCCGCAGATGATCATGTGGGATCCCGAGACCTATCCCGACGTGGAAAGCATCGCTGATCTGGGTGCGCAGGGGATCACCATCAACGTGTTCGGCGGCGGCACCTTCTCTGAGGTGTTCGTGGCTCAGGGGATCTGGTCCGCTGACCAGGTTGATCCGTCCTATGAGGGCAACCCGTCGCGGTTCGTCGGTGCGGGCGGCTCGATCGATAAGCAGGGCTTCGCTTCCTCTGAGGTGTACACCTATGAGCACGTCTATGAGTAGTGGGGCAAGCCGGTGGCGTTCCAGCTGCTGCACGATGCCGGGTTCCAGATCTACTCCCAGACCATCGGGGTGCGCCCGGGTGACCTGGAGGATCTGAGGCCCTGTCTGGAGAGGGTCGTTCCGATCATCCAGCAGGCGTCGGTCGACTTCAACAACGACCCGGCTCGGGCCAACGCGATCATCGTGGACGCCGTCGAGAAGTACCAGGACTTCTGGGTGTACCCGCCTGATCTGGCCGACTTCTCGGTTCAGGCCCAGCGCGACTTCGGGCTCATCGGTGACGGGCCCGACAGCACGGCGGGCAACATGGTTCCTGAGCGCATCGCCAAGGTGCTCGACGACATGCGGGCTGCGGGCATGGACATCGATCCGGGCCTGACCGCCGACCAGTTGTTCACCAACGAGTTCATCGACGAGAGCATCGGCCACGGCTTCTAGCC
>JAJEEV010000009.1 GCA_022820805.1 Acidimicrobiia bacterium | reverse complement strand
AAGCAATCTCGCTCATCAGCCGCACCTCCTGTGAAGCCGGTGAGACCTTCACCGTGACCAGAGGGATCGAATGGACCCCCCGCGGCTATCGGACCTTCGTCAAAGTGGACGGCGTGCACGACGACCTGACCGTGGTGCCCGAAGACAAGATAGAGATCCAGACGAACTACCCATCCAGAAAGACACTGACCGGCACCGCCAGGGACGAGTACTTCGAATACCTCGACCCCGAAGACACCGACACGCTGCTCGAGCAGGTCGCCGTCGCACACACACCCCTCCCGATCAGCATCGGCCTGTGGGGGTACCTGGGCACAAATCATCCCTACATCCGCACCCGGATGAAGATCGACTACATCCGGGTCTGGCAGCCCGACAACCTCTACACCGACATGGAGCCCGCATACCAGTGAGCACCATCACCTGCTGGGGCAGCATGCCGCCGCCCGCGGGCGTCCGCATCGCCGACTAGCCGAGGCTGTCGCCGTGGTTCGGCGCTGGCTGCGGCGGCAGGCCGCGGCGGGTGGTGCGACAGTTCGAGTTGACCAACTTCGAGCGATCATGCCGTATTCCTGCGGATCGTTACATGCTGTGATGAAAGTTGTCCACATCGTCATATTTACGGCACATAGACCTTTGTAGATTCTCGGAGTCTGTCTACGCCATAGCGAAACGGAGGGGATCGGTCAATGGCATTAGTTGGCAAACGATGCCCGTCCAACCCGAAGGGAGCCACCATGCCCTCTTCTGCCCGCTGGGAGTCGATGACGGATGTGCCGTTGATGGTCCTCGCGGTGGCGACGATCCCGCTGCTGGTCGTCGAGGCCAACGCCACAGCCCCCTGGACGACGGCGGCCGCCATAGCGAATTGGACGATCTGGGCCTGCTTCGCCACCGACCTGGCCGTGCGCACCGCTCAGGCCCGCGGGCAGTGGCGCCGATACCTGCTGACCCATTGGTACGACGTGGCCATCGTCGGCGTCACCGTCATCCCGTACCTGCTGCCGATCCGGGCGCTGCGCTCGATGCACGCCATCAGGATCCTGCGAGCCGCCCGCGTCATCGTCTACGCCGTACGGGTTTGGCACACCGCGATCCGCATCTGGCAGGGACTCATCGGCCGCCAGATGATCGTCGCGATGCCGGTCGTCGTCACAGCTGGCGCCACCGGCATCTGGTTCGCCGAGTCAGGCACCAACAGCACCCTCGGCAACTTCGGTGACGCCCTGTGGTGGGCGATGGTCACCGTCACCACCGTCGGCTACGGCGACATCGCCCCCGTCACCGCCGCCGGCCGCGTCATCGCCGCCGCGTTGATGGTCGTCGGGATCGCCCTGTTCGGCATTGTCACCGCCAACATCGCCAGCAACCTCACCCAACACAGCCCACCCGATCAAGCCACCTAGCTAGTTCCAAAGGAGTCGTCTGCGTGAATCTTCTACGGACCCCCCCCTGCTCGTTGTTCTGGTCGCCCTCACCCTGGTGCCGGCGGCCGGGTCGGCCCAGGCGCAGAACGCCGCGGCGCCGTCGGTGACGGCGGTGGCCCTGACCTCTGACGCGGGCGACGACGACACCTACATCCTGGGCGACACCATCTCTGTGACGCTGACCTTCAGCGAGGCGGTCGAGGTAACCGGAACGCCGCAGGTGGCCATCGACATGGACCCGGCCGCTTGGGGCACCAAGCGGGCCGCCTATGCGAGCGGCACCGGCACCAGCAGCCTCACCTTCGCCCACACCGTGGTGGAGCCGAACTACTCCACGCAGGGCATCGCCGTGCTCGAGGACACGCTGGAGCTCAACGGCGGCACGATCCGGTCCGTTGCGTCACAGACCGACGCCGGGCTGTCCCACGACGGGCTGGGCCACGACCCGGACCACAAGGTCGACTGGCGCATCTCGCCTCCTGCGCCTGATGCGCCGACCGTCACCGGCGTCGCGGTCTCCTCTGATGCGGGCGACGACGACACCTACGTCCTGGGCGACACCATCTCGGTGACGCTCACCTTCAGCGAGGCGGTCGACGTGACCGGAACCCCGCAGGTGGCCATCGACATGGACCCGGCCGCTTGGGGCACCAAGCGCGCCGGCTATGCGAGCGGCACCGGCACCAGCAGCCTCACCTTCGCCCACACCGTGGTGCAGCCGAACTACTCCACGCAGGGCATCGCCGTGCTCGAGGACACGCTGGAGCTGAACGGCGGCACGATCCAGTCCGTTGCGTCACAGACCGACGCTGCACTAGCCCACGACGGGCTCGACCACGACGCCGGCCACAAGGTGGACTGGACGCTCACAACGGCGACGGAGCCGGCCTGCGCGCTGGTTGCGCCGTCGTCGGTGTCGGGGACGGGGAGCGGAGCGGGGGCGGTGGTCACCTGGACCCTGCCCGAGGACCTGGATGACGCCTGCGAGGTGACCGGCTTCGTCGTCGGCGCCGTCAGCGACTCCGGAAGCATCGAGGACCGGATCACCGACCCCGACGCGCGGTCGCACACGATGGAGTGGCTGCCCGCGGGCGACTACCGGTTCTCGGTGCGGATCGTGTACGGCGAGGGCGCCTCCACCGACCTCGTCACCGCGCAGGCCAATTCCGGCATCGGGGCCTGCATCACCCTCGCGGTGGAGCCCTACAGCGTCGCGGGCTACACCGGCAACGCCGTCGCCGGCACGTTGACCCCTGTCAGCGGCACGGGCTGCGGGACCCGCAGCGACTTCGAGATCCAGATGAAGCGCACCGCCGACGACCACTGGAACAGCACCGGCAGGTTCAGCGCCTACTGGCCGCACTACCGGGCAGGCGGCCCCGACCGCCCCGACTTCATCCTCGGCGGACGCGACCCGTACGTCTCCTACGACTTCAAGGTGATCGCCTACGACAAGAGCACGTCCAACCCCGGCCGGTACGAGACCAACGCCGTCAGCGTCGCCATCGTCTCCAGCGACCCCTCGGTGACCGCCGACGCCAACAGCCCCGGCAACCTGCGCGTCGAGGCCTACAACCACAGCGGCGCGCTCGCCAAATGGGACGAGCCCACCGTGGCGGCGGGGCGCACCCTCAGCGCCTACGTCGTCGAGTGGAAGACCGAGACCGGCGCCGCGATGACCGAGGTGCTGGAGCCCGCCACGAGCGGCAACCCTGGACCCTTTGAGAACCGCCGGCAGCGCATAACCGGGCTGACCAACGGCGAGCGCTACACCGTCCGCGTAGCCGCCCGCACCCACCCGACCGACGACGACTCGACCACCGCCGACGCCTGGTCGGTCCCCTCGCCATACGTGACCGCCTGGTCCGAGCCGACCCAAGTCTGGTTCACCAACGGCACTCCGCTTGCAAACCTTGACATCAACTTTCTCTTCTTCATGAGTGACACTAACAAGCGATGGTCAACCACATCTTGCAACTTGGACTACGACGGATCCACCGAAGACTTGAATTGTCCTCGAGCTACTCTTGTGCAGAAGAGCGGCCTCGGCACTAACATCTCGATTGATGCCGTCAACACCCTCGATGGCACGGATACAACTACGGCGACACAAGAAGGCGTGAAGGGCGGGCCGCCCGCGTTCGCGATCTACGCGTCCGGCGGGAATCTCCAGTTCGTCGTCGCCTGGGACGGTGTAGCTTCCTCTTCTTCCACAACCGAACTCGGGGAGATCGACGCGTACATCGTCCAGCACCGCGCTAGCGGCGCCACCAGCTGGACTACCACGACCCTGGAGGACGCGGACGCCCGCAGCCACACGATCACGGGACTCACGTCTGGGACCTGGGAGGTCCGCGTCCGGGCCCGAAGCGTCAACAGCGAGGACACCGACAACGACCCGACGACGGACCCGGTTGATGTCCACTACCTGGGCTTCACCTCAGAGGTATTGAAAGTTCCGGTTAACTTCGACCAGCGCCAAACGTCGACACCGTCCGATATCCGCGTGACGCCCGGCGACAGCCAGTCGCTGATCGTCGAGTGGGACCCGGGCGACGAGGGCGCCCATCCCCACGGCTACCAGGTCCGCCACAAGCTCGCGACCGACACCACCTGGACCACCAGCGAGACGATCTACGCGCGCAACGTCCGCCGCATCTGTAACGACATCACACATGGCGACGGGTGCGAGAACCCCAGGAGCTTCGAGATCACCGGCCTCACCGGGGGGTCGGAGTACCAGGTGGAGGTCCGTCTCAACAGCGCCAACGGCTGGACCGGCTGGGTCCGCGCCGCCGAGCAGGCCAAGCCCAACGACTAGAGCGAACGGCGCGCACCGAGGAAGAGTACGGCCATGACCGTGCGGACATCTCGTAGGACCAGAACCGCCGCGGCCGCCGCGGCGGTCACGATCGGCGCGATGGTCGCCGCCGGGTGCGCAAGCAACGAGGCGCCAGTCGCCGCACCCGCCGCTACGCCCGAAGCGACGAGTGCCACACCCGAAGCGCCCGAGCCGACGAGTGCCACACCCGAAGCGCCCGAGCCGACAGGTGCCGCACCCGCAGAGCCGGAGCCGACGGTTGTCGCACCCGCAGAGCCAGAGCCCGAGCCTGAGACCGCGACTCCGACGAGCGTCCCTGCAGTTGTTGTCGATGAGAACCTGACGGATAGGGCGCTGGCGTTCTTGGCCGGCGAGTTGGGGGTGCCCGCCGGCGAGATCACGGCTGTCGGGGCAGAGCCGGTGACATGGTCCGATGCGAGTCTGGGGTGCGCCAAGGAGGGCCACGCCTACATCCAGGTGCTGGTGCCCGGATACAGGTTCACGTTCCTGCACGACTCCGTCGTCCATGACGTGCACTCCGACGAGCCGGGAACGAACCTCGTGCGCCCCGTGGACTGCTACGACCCCGCAGAGCCGGAGCCCGAGCCTGAGACTGCGACCCCGACGAGCGTCCCTGCAGTTGTTGTCGATGAGAACCTGACGGATAGGGCGCTGGCGTTCTTGGCCAGCGAGTTGGGGGTGCCCGACAGCGAGGTCACGTCTGTCGGCATCTTGGCGGTGACATGGCCGGACGGGAGTCTGGGGTGCGCCGCTGAGGGCCACGCGTACATCCAGGTGTTGGTGCCCGGATACAGACTCACGTTCTCCCATGACTCTGTCCTTTATGACGTGCATTCTGACGAGCGCGGAACGCACTTCGTGCGTCCGGTCGGCTGCCACGATCCCTCAGAGCCGGAGCCAGCGGCTGAGCCGGAACCCCAGCCGGAACCAGAACCCCAGCCCGAGCTGGAGCCGGAGCCCCAGCCGGAACCAGAGCCGGAGCCGGAACCCCAGCCGGAGCCCGAAGCGGCGGCTGTGTGGCAGTTTGCCTATCCCGACTGGATGGTGCCGCTCATGGCGGACTACCCCTACATGCACGAAGTCGGCGTGGCGCGGGTGTACTCCGATATCAGCCCGGACTTCTCACGCGATCACGCAGTGCACCTGAACAAGGTGTTCAAGTTCTTCGACGGGTACTACGTGAACAACAGAGGCGATGCAGTCGAGGTGTTCTACACGACACGGCCCGAGGTCTTCGAGAAGATCGTTGAGCACTGCCCCACGATCTTCATCCCCGGCGCGCGCAACCTCACGGGATGCTACGGCGACATAGCCAGATGGTTCATCATGCCCTACCAGATCCCGGACTACGGCACTCTCCAGCACGAGATCGGCCATGACTTCCTGTTCGCCACGTGGCCCCGATCAGAGGAGTACTCCTGGTTCAAGGAGGGAACCGCCATGTACTTCGAGGGCGGCCACTTCGACGCCTCGGGCGACCTGGTGGTCACACAGCCCCACCCGTACTGCTCCATCCTCTACGCCCGACACGCCGACGCCGACGCCCTGATCCCGCTCGATGTGCTGCTGCACACGCCCAAGGCGGAGTTCCTCGCCGACAACGAGAGGACCTACTCGCAGTCCTGCATGTTCGTTCACTACCTGGTCGACGAACACCCCGGCGTGCTCGAAGGCCTCGTGCAGCGCATCAACGCACAACAGATCGCCACCAACGACGACCTCGTGACCGCGCTGATCTCCGCCACCGGCCTCGCCATCGAAGAAATGGAAACCCGCCTCCGTCGCTACGTCCCATCGAAGATCTAACGACCCCGGCCCCACCCCGAGCGCGGCACCACACACGCCGCTCCAAAGCACCGAGTTCGGGAGCGATACTTCAAAGTAATAGCGCAAGGCAACTAGTATATTTTGTGTTGAATAGTGTTGTTTCCTGCTGGGCTCGTCAGACTGCCCGCAAGGGTCAGGTCCGAGGCCCTGATGACGGAGGGAGAGTCATGACAGCTGAGTCCCCCGCGACAGAGCATCACGCTGGCGAGTCGGCTGACGCCGATGGCCCGCTCGACCATCCACTCGATCCCGAGACGCGCAGGCGCGAGTGGAAGAAGCTGTTCGACGAGTATCAAGCCGAGCACGGAGCCTTCACCGAAGAAGAGATCGCCGAGGCCCGCAAGGCGATGTACGGATGACGACCTTCGTGCTCGACACCGGCGCGCTGATCGCCCTCGAGCGTGGAGACCGGCGCCTTTGGGACGAGGCTGTACACAGCAGACCAACCCAGCGATGTCAAAGTGCCGACCGGAGCCATTGCCCAAGCCTGGAGGGGCAGCTCTCGCCAGGCGCCATTGGCCCGGGCTCTCAAGCTGTCCGACGAAGTGCCGCTGGACAGTCAGATTGCACGGGACGCCGGCGTCCTCTGCGGGCAGACCGGAACCGCCGACGTGATCGACGCATCGGTCGCAGTGACGGCTGCACAGGCAGCACGCCAAGAAGACGTCGGCGTCGTGACCTCCGATCGGAGCGACATCGCGCCACTGCTCGCGGCACTCGGTGCCAACGCCAGAATCGTGGACGTGTAGTCGGCTGATCGCTGACCGGTCGGCTCCCGCGTCGGAGGTGACGGCGACGGCGGTGACGGTGGTGGGGGGCACGGTGCCCTCTCCCGTCCGGCCGGCGATCAGCCCTGCCAGTCGACTTTGTGGGCGGCGCCGTGGCGCCCATGGTCACGTCCCAGGCGTCTCGAGGTTGAGGGCGCGGGTCAGGAAGGTGGCCATCTGTGCTCGGGTGACCGGCTGGTCGGGGCAGAATCTCAGGGGCTCCTGGGAGCAGCCGACGGTGATGCCGGCCGCGTAGAGGGCCCTGATCGCGGCGGCATGCACGCTCGTCTCGTCCACGTCCTCGAACCCGGCTGGGCCCGGGGGAATCTCGAGGTCGAGGGCGCGGGTCAGGAAGGTCGCCATCTGTGCTCGGGTGACCGGCTGTTCCGGACAGAATCCCAGGGGCTCCTGGGAGCAGCCGACGGTGATCCCCGCCGCGTGGAGCGCCTGGATGCCGGCGGCGTGCGTGCCCGATCCGTCCACATCGGCGAATCCGGCCGGGTTCGAGGGTGTCTGGAGCTTGAGGGCGCGGGTCAAGAAGGTGGCCATCTGTGCTCGGGTGACCGGCTGGTCGGGGCAGAACTCCAGGGGCTCCTGGGAGCAGCCGGTCGTGATGCCGGCCGCGTAGAGGGCCCTGATCGCGGCGGCGTGCACGCTGGTGTCGTCCACGTCGGCGAACCTCGGCGGCTCCGGCTCCGGTTGCGGCGGTGCGCCGCCCCCGCCGCCGCCCGGGGTGCCGCCGCCGCCCGGGGTGCCGCCGCCGGGACTGCCGGAAGGAGGCGGCGCGCCGCCGGTCTGGTTGGTCAGCCGGTGGTCGGCGAGGTAGCCCGCCTGGAGCCCCGCCTCGTTGCGGATGTGTTTGTCATCGGGCTGCCCGGTTGCGGCATAGGTCAACAGCACCGTGTTGCCGGCCGAGACCGCTGCGGCCAGCCGCACGGTCACCGACATGCCGGAGACGGTGACCGGGTTCGACGACGCCAGCTCCGCCGCGGCGCCGTTCACCGTCACCGTGAACACGCTCGCCGGCGGCACCGCGGCCTCGTCCAGCGGATCGTCGTAGGTGAGCGTGATCGTCGCGCCGTCCACCGTGGCGCTCTGCAGGAGCGGGTGGGTGGTGTCGGGCGATTCGTTGGTCACCGCCTGATCGGTGAAGGCGGCCGCGTCGTTGCCGGCCGCGTCCTGGATCGGGTTGCTGGAGGGCACGGCGTAGCTCACCGTCACCGTGTCGGTGTCGCTCACCGCGGCGGCCAGGGTCAGCGTCACGGCCATGCCGGAGACGGCGACCGGACTCGTTGCCGCGAGGCTCACGCCGGTCCCGTTCACCTTCACGGTGAACGCACTCGACGCCGGCGTGGAGGCGCCGTTCAGCGCTTCGTTGTAGGTCAGCGTCAGCGCGGCGCCGTTGATGGTGGCGCTCTGCAGCACCGGCGGGACCGTTTCGGCCGAAGTGTTGTTGGTCACCGTCCGGTTGCTGATGTTGTCCGCGTCGATGCCGCGTGCGGTCTGCAACTGATTCGAGGAGGAGGGCGCGGTGTAGCTGAGCGTGACCGCCTGGCCCGCGACCGCGGCCGTACCCAGCGCCAGCGTCACCGTGTTCTGCGCCAGCGTGACGCTGCTGACCCCGACGGTGCTGCCGGCGATGTTGACCGTGTAGGCGCTGGTCGCGGGAGCGGTGCGGGTCGTGTCCAGGTCCAGGCAGTAGGTCAGCACCAGCGAGGAGCCGTTGACTGTCAGCGAGGAGGGCAAGACATCCCAATCCGTGCGGAAGGTGTAGGTCTGCTGCACCGACGCGCCGGACGGGTCGGTGGCCGTGATCGTGGCGGTCGTCGTCAACGGCTTGGCCGGCAGCGGATCGAGGACCCCAATCTCGCAGGACAGCTTCGCCCTGAACCACAGGAGCCCACCGGCCCAGCCCGTGTCGCCCGCGACGAACACGTCGGTGCGGCTCCAGGTCACCTCGAACGTCAGCGCGCCGCCGTCGGGGTCGCTGAAGTCGCCCTCCACCACCGTGAGACTGACATGCACGCCGGGGTGGGCGTTTTCGTGGTGGCGGGTCGCCGTTCCGACATACTCTGGCGCCCAGTTGACCGACTTGTCGGCGAACGCGTCCGTGCCGGTACCGTCGGCCTTCTGCAGCGGCGTTGCGGCAGGGACGGCGTAGCTGACGGTAGTGGCCGCGCCGGAGGCCGGCGCCGAGGCCAGCGTGAGCGTCACCGTGTCGCCCGCGACGCCGACCGGGTCCGTGCCCGCCAGGCTCACCGCCGTTCCGCTGACCTTGACCGTGAACGCGCCCGCAGCCGGCACCGAGCTGTCGTTCAGCGCCTCGGGATAGGTCAGCGTCAGCGTCGTGTCGCGCAGGGTCAGCGCCGTCGGCACGACGGCGTGAGTGACGGCCTGGTCGGTCAAGCTTGCCGCGTCGTTGCCGGTCACGTCCTGGAGCGGATTCGTCGACGGCGCGGTGTAGCTGACCGTGACCGTGTCGCTCGACGTCACGGCCGAGGCCAGGTTGAGCGTCACCGTGTCTTCCTTCAGCACGACCGCGTTGCTGGCCGCCAGCGACACCGCCGTCCCGCCGACCTTGACCGTGAACGCGCTCGACGCCGGCACCGAGTCCTTGTCCAGGTTCTCGTCATAGGTCAGCGTCAGCGCCGAGCCGTCCACGACGGCGGACTGCAAGACCGGCGGCGTCGAGTCGGTTGTCTCGTTCGTGACCGCCTGGTCGGTCAGGGCGTCCGCCTGCGTGCCCCAGAGGTTCTGGAAGCGCGGCGCGGTCGCCTTGCTCCAGCTGACCGTGACCGTGTCGTTATTCGCGGCGGCGCGGCCCAGCGTCAGCGTCGCCGCCGCGCCTTCGATGGACACCGCGGTCGGGTTCTGGTCCGCGCCCGCGCCCTTCACCGTGAACGCCGTCGTTTGCGGCACGGCGAGGGGATTGAGCGCCTTGTCGTAGGTCAGCGTCAGCGTCGCGCCGTTCACCTTCGCCGTCGAGAGCACTGGCTTGCCGGGGTTGTTGCCGCCGTCGATGTTCGTCAGGTCCGTGGCCGGGAAGTCCGACACGACGTTGCCGTCGCCGTCCTGCAGCCGATTGCTCACCGGCACCGTGTAGGCCACCGTCCCCGTGGCATTCTGCCCGAAGATGAAGGAGCCCAAATCCAGGGTCACCGTCCGGCCGCTGACCGACACGCTGCTCACGCGCACGTTGGAGGTGCCCGAGCGAATGGCGAACGCCGAGGTGGCGGGCGTCGAATCTCCGTCGAGGCCCGCGCTGAAGATGAGCGTCACCGTCGACTGCCGGACCGTGGCCGCGGCCAGCGTCGGCGCCAGGGGGTTCGGCGAGTTGTTGGTCACCGCCTGGTCGGTCAGGGCGGCCGCGTCGTTGCCGGCGGAGTCCTGGACCGGGTTCGTCGCCGGCGCCGCGTAGCTCACCGTCACCGTCGCGTCCCAGCTCACCGCCGCGGCCAGCGTCAGCGTCACCGCCGAGCCGGAGATCGCGACCGGGTCCGCCGCCGCCAGGCTCACCGCCGTGCCGCCCACCTTCACCGTGTACGCGCTCTGGTCCGGAACCGAGGTTCCGTCCAGCGCCTCGTTGTAGGTCAGCGTCAGCGCCGCCCCCTTCACCGTCGCGCTCGACAGCGTCGGGGCGGTGGTGTCCGGCGTGTTGTTGGTCACCGCCTGATCGGTCAGGGCGGCCGCGTCGTTGCCCGCGGAGTCCTGGACCGGATTGGTCGCCGGCGCCGCGTAGCTCACGGTCACCGTCGCACCGGAACTCACCGCCGCGGCCAGCGCCAGCGTCACCGCCGAGCCGGAGACGCCGACCGGGTCCGTCGCGGCGAGGCTCACCGCCGTACCGCCCACCTTCACCGTGTACGCACTCTTGTCCGGAACCGAGGTCCCATCCAGCGCCTCGTTGTAGGCGAGTTCCAGAGTGGCGCCGTTCACCGTCGCGCTCGACAGCGCCGGGGCGGTGGTATCCGGCACTACCGTGCCGTGGATGACCATCTGCAACGCAGTGCCTGACGCTCCCCAGGGGTCGCCCGCATTGGTTTTCGTGAGATGGCCGTCGCCAATGCTCCAGCCCGCCGCAGCGCCCGAATCCTCGGAATCCGAGTCCGTGAAGCCGACATGAAGACTCGTAGTGACAGCACCCCAAACCACGAAGTACGTCGTGTTGGCCTCCAGGGCGATGCCCGTGGACGTGAACAGCTGCACACCATCCTCGCGCGTGGAGGTCGTCGTGAGACCGCCCAGGCTGCCGCCCGGCTCGTTGCTGGCATTCGACGACTCGATGCGAACCGACGCAGTGCTGACGAGACCGGTGGTGCTGATGCCCACGCTGGTCAGCCTGTAGCCGCCGCTGTGGCTGCCCGTCGTGAACGACTGAGCCCTGAACCTCGTGCCAGTGCCCGTCACGCTCTGCGTCTGCCCGGTGTTGGAGACCAACGTCGTGGCGGTCTTCGCTCGGCCGACGATCGCGATCTTGCGAGTGTGTGCCCACGTACTCCAGGCCCCGCTCGTCGCGGCGCTGGCTCTGAATCTGGAGTCGTTCGCAATGCTCCACCCGGCCGCCGCTCCTGAATCCTCGTTATCCGAGACGGTGTTCCGGACTTCACCAGTAGTGCCTTGCGACGAAACGTTCCAGACAACGTGATACGTCGTGCTTGCGTCCAGGTCGAATCCATCGCCGGCCGCATCGAAGTGGTTGGTCCCGTTGCTCAGGGTTGAGGGGTTCGTCAGCGTGGTCAGCAGGCTGTCCGGCGAGCCGGACGAGTCCGACCAGATCTCCACTGAGTAGCCGGGCAGGGTGCCGGTACTCACCGCAACTACGATACTCACCCTGGTCAGCGTGTAGCCTGCGGAGTTGATGCCCGTGGTGAACGCCTGGGCGTGGTCAAAGGCAGTGCCAGCTTGGCTACTGTTGGCCTGCCCGAGAGTGCTGACGAACGTGGTGGCCGTGGTCTGCTGCGCGCGCACGTCCGGGAGGGGGAGGGACGGGAAGCGGGGCTCGGCCGTCGCCTCTTCCTGGCGTTCCTCGCCGTCATCGGGCGGGGCCGGCCGCCAGTCGACGCGGTGGGCGGGGTCGTGGTCCAGGCCGGCGTGCCCGAGGTGCGCGTCGACGCCGCCGGCCGAGCGGATCGTCCCGCCGTTCAGCTCGAGCGTGTTGGCCAGCACCGCGATGCCCTGGGTCGAGTAGTTGGGCTCGACGACGGTGTGGGCGAAGACCAGTTCGGTCGTGCCGCTGCCGCTCTCGTAGGCGGCCTGCTTCGTGCCCCAGTCGGCGGGGTCCATGTCGATCGCCACCTGCGGCGTTCCGGTGGCGTTCATCGCCTCACTGAAGGTGAGCGTAACGCGGATGGTGTCGCCCAGGACGTAGGTGTCGTCGTCGCCCGCGTCGGAGGTGACCGCGACGCCGGTGACCTCCGGTGCAGCAGACGCGGGGGGCGAGATGCGCCAGTCCACCTTGTGGTCCGGGTCGTGGCCCAGCCCGTCGTGGGACAGCCCGGCGTCGGTCTGAGACGCAACGGACCGGATCGTGCCGCCGTTGAGCTCCAGTGTGTCCTCGAGCACGGCGATGCCCTGCGTGGAGTAGTTCGGCTCGACCACGGTGTGGGCGAAGGTGAGGCTGCTCGTGCCGGTGCCGCTCTCGTAGGCGGCCTGCTCCGTGCCCCAGTGAGCCGGATCCATGTCGATGGACAGGCGCGGCGTGCCCGTCACGGTCACCGCCTCGCTGAAGGCGACAGTTACCCGGATCGTCTCGCCCGACCCATAGACGTCGCCCGCCGGAACCGAAGACACCGCCACCCCGGTCACCACCGGCCCACCCTGGTCCGCGCCCGACGCCGCCATATCCGACATCAACACGACCAACGCCAGCAGCGCAACCGCCCAAGCGGCGGGCCGACGGCCAGTTGCAGTCCGGGAGCTCACAGCGTCAGCCCCCGTACCGAGCGCCCGGCTCCTCACCGGCCGCCGGCATCAGGGTGAGGGCAACCAGACCCCCCCCCGGAGAGATTCACCCATGCGTCTTCTCCTGGCTATCGCGTGGACAAGGCTCCCGGATTCTACGACGGTTTATATGTCTAAAATATGATTGTGGAAACAATATTCATCACAATATGTGACGATCCGCAGAATCCGGCATAGAGCGCCGTCTCAGAGTCCCGTAAGCACGGAAGCGGTCACACCGGCGGGTGTGCCACGGCCGCGCGGCGACGCCTCCATCTGCCCCCGCGAGTACAACGACTGTCCAACCTGTGACGGGCCGGCTGCGCTCCGCCATCCGTGGTGGCTCGACCAGCGGCCTGTGGCAAGGCGGCTTTCCGCGCTACGCGTGGCGGGGGTTGCTCAATTGCTTGATGATCCGCCCGGCCAGTCGTTCATTGATCTCGTTGTGGCGCGGCACCGCCTGATACGCGCCGGTCTCGGGATTGCGATACCAGTCGTGCTTCGAGCCGTGCCGGACAAGGACCGACCCAGTCGCACGGATTCGCCTAATGAGCTCAACCCGCTTCACGCCAACGTGAGATCGGCGACGCGGCGCGCTCCGGGCAACTCACCGCTGGTCAGATCCGCGTGGAGATCGCGAAGGTGCTCCTCCAAGTCCTCCAGCGTCTCGCCCTGCGTCCAATAGTCAGGGAACTCCTCAAGGTAGCCGAGCCAGCACCCGTCCTCCTGCCAGTAGACCATCTTCGTGGTGCGCATTCCCGCATCTCCCCGCTGACTGCCTGCGTTCAACCTACCGCCCCGCCACAGCACAGACGCACGCCGCAGAACAACAGCAGTATCGGCGGAGAACCACCCGCCACGGCCACCCCGAGCGGGACCTCCAGAGGAGCAGGGCGCCCCAGGGGCATTCCCCCCTCAGACTGTGAGCAGCGCGGCTGGGATCACGGCGATTCCGTCACTGCGCCTGTATGCCTGCGGCCCGGTAGTGAGCACCGCCGCGTCTAGCAAGCGTTCCCCGATGCGCTTCTTCAGCCAGTGCAAGTGTCGGAGTTCTCTGTCCTGAACGGTCCTGGCGAACTTCACTTCCATCGCCACAACGGCGCCGTCGCGACGCTGGACGATCAGGTCGATCTCATGCTCCCCGCCATGGGTGCGCAGATGGAACACCTTCGCGTCGCATGCCTGCGCGTAGACGCGCACCGAGAGGGTGACAAGCGACTGGAACAGGGCCCCGAGCAGCGGCCCGTCTCCGAGGAAGCGGCCGCGGCCGCCCGTAAGGCTGTCGGCGGTGGCGTCGAGCAGTCGTGCCGCGATGGCCGGATCAGCCATCTGATGAACCGGCGCCGCTGCCAGGTTCCGGAGATGGCTGTGTGTGGGCAACCAGGCTGGAACCTCCTCGATCATCCACAGACTCTCGAGGGCGTTCCGGTAGGGGATCGTGGTCGTCTTTGCAGGCTTGCTGTCGTCGCCCGGTGTTGCAGCATTGCGGATCTTTTCGTACGCGGTGGGGGTCGACGACGCTGCCGCGTACGCGGCCATCCACTGGCGCAGCCGATTCCGGTCGTGGAATCGCCGGCCCGCGTGGTCGATCTCGTGCTCGACTATGCGGTCGATGTAGCCGTCGAGCAGCCGGTCTCTGACTATCTCGGACTCGGAGCGGAGTTGAGGGAACCCCGACCTGGTGATCTCCTCGACATAGCGGCCGACTCCGAGGTCGGCCTCTCCCGAGACAGGGCGCCGACCACCGCGGAGCAGGTCACGAAGGCTGGCGGTCGGCTCGCAGAGACGCCGCTCGGCGAGCGACATGGGGCGCATTCGCACGGTGATGATCCGTCCCGCGCCCGTGTGCGTTGGTGCCGGGGACGGGGAGGCGGACCCCGTCAGCAGGAAGCGTGACTGCGACGGGTCGGCATCGACGGCCCTGCGCACAAGATCCCATGCACCGGGCATCCGCTGCCATTCGTCTATGAGCACCGGGGGTTCGCCGACTGTGACCTGGCTCGGCTCTGCCCTCAGCACGTCCAGTTGGTGATCGTCATCAAGGCGGTACACCGTGTTGGCTCGACGCAGGGCGGTCTCCGTCTTACCGACTGCCCGCGGCCCCTCAATCGATATCGCCGGTGCCTCCGCCAGCAAGTCCAGTTCGGTGTCCACAATCCGGGGGATGTACTCGGCCATTGCCCGATACTACTGTTCCCACGACTGAAACACTACCATTCCTACGGCTAAAACACTACTATTCCTACGCTTTGAATGACAACTGAAGCGCCGGAAGTGCGGGTCCGGCGTGGAAGTTCAGGCGATACTGCTCCGGCACCGGAGTTCAGAAGCGATACCAGAAGTAATAACGCAAGTCTGATTCTCAGCTATTTGCCGAGGTAAGAGGCTATTTCTTGGCCTGGGAGTGGCACCCCGTACGGGATTTGAACCCGTGCTACCACCTTGAGAGGGTGGCGTCCTAGGCCGCTAGACGAACGGGGCTAGCGCGGGCAAGCGCCCGCAGGCGGGCGAAGCCTATCGCCGTGCGCCCCGCTCTGGTTCGCTCCGCTCACGGGCCGCTCGGGCCCTGGGTTCGGGGAGGAGGACTTGAACCCCCAATGGCTGGGCCAGAACCAGCTGTGTTACCTATTACACCATCCCCGACAGCGCCGTAGAGACTACCGGGCCGAGCAAACGGCGACCACAGCACAGGACCCGCAGGAGGCCTAGTCGCCCGCCTTGGAGTTGAGCGCGGACAGCTGCTCCCTGGTGCCCAGCGCGATCAGCACATCCTCGGCGGCCAGCACGAAGTCGTCCGGCGGGTCGGTTACGAAGGAGCCCTCGCGCCGGACGGCCAGGACGGTGGCGCCAGTGGACTCGTCTATCTCGCACGCCGCCAGGGACCGGCCGGCGAACGGACCGTGGGCGGTGACCGGCGTCTCGGCCAGGCGCACCGATAGTTCGTCGGCGTGCATGACCACGCCCAGGAAGTCGACCACGTCGGGCTCAAGCACCAGGGCCGCCATTCTCGATCCGCCGATCGCGTGGGGGTTGACCACCCGGTCCACGCCGGCCTGGCGCAGCTTCGGCTCGGAGGAGGAGTCGTTGGTGCGGGCCACGATGAACAGGCCCGGGCACATGGAGCGGGCCGTCAGGGCCACATACAGGTTGTCGACGTCGGAGTCGAGGGCCAGCACCAGCGTGCCGGCCCGGTCCAGACCGGCCGCCACCAGCACGTCGTCGTCGGTGGCCTCGCCGACGACGCTGGGGAGCGGCGCGTCGTCGCCGAATTCGAGGCGGTCGATGACCACTACGGTGCGGCCCGCGGCGGCCAGCTCCCGGTAAATGGCCCGCCCGACCTGCCCGAAGCCGCACAGGACGACATGGCCGCTCAGCCGATCGATCTGCTTCTGCATACGCCGCCTCCGAATCTCGTCGTCGAGCCGGCCCTCGAACAGCGACTCTATGAGCACGCCCAGGGTGTAGAGGGCCGCGCCCACCCCGAACAGGATCAACACGATGGTGAATGCCCGGTAGCTGTCGGTGACCGTGCCGATCTCGCCGTACCCGACCGTGGTGATGGTGATGACGGTCTGGTAGAGGGCCTCCCCCACCGGGAGACCGAGCCGGTGGTATCCGAATGTGCCCACCGCGATCACCAGCACGAGCCCGCCCAGCCCGGCCCAGAAGCGGCCCCAGGGATCCTTGGGGGCCCCTCTCACCAGGTACGGGAGACGGCCGCGGCGTCTGCGAATCCGGAGCTTCACCACCATCAAGGCTAGATGGCCCCGGGGCGGGCGACGGAACCGCTCGCACTGCGGCCTGTACGGTGGTCGCGGTGTGTGCGGACGGCCGGCGGCAGGCCGTGCGATGAGTGAGAGGATCGGCGTCGGACCCCATCCCGAGCCCTGGCCTGCCGGCGACCACCTGGACCCCGAGCTGCTGCGCGACGGCGACCGGCGCAACGTGGTCGACCGCTACCGGTACTGGAGCGTGGACGCCATCAAGGCCGACCTGGATACCCGGCGGCACCAGTTCCACGTGGCCATCGAGAACTGGGAGCACGACCGCAATATCGGCACCGTGGTGCGCACCGCCAACGCCTTCGCCGCAACTGAGGTGCACATCGTGGGTCGGCGCCGCTGGAACCGCCGGGGAGCCATGATGACCGACGTGTACCAGCACGTCCGCCACCACGCCACCGTCGAGGAACTGGTGAACTGGGCTGCCGCCGAGGAGCTGACCATCGTCGGGATCGACAACCTGCCCGGCACCCAGCCCCTGGAGACCGCGGACCTCCCCGAGCGGTGCGTGCTGCTGTTCGGCCAGGAGGGCCCCGGCCTGTCACATGAGGCCAGGACCGCGGCCGTCCAGGTCCTGTCCATCGCCCAGTTCGGATCCACTCGCTCCATCAACGCCGGCGTGGCCGCCGGCATAGCCATGCACACCTGGATCCGCCAGTGGACGACGCCGGCCTGATCTGAACTGGCAGTGAAATGCACGCCGGGCGTGCGCAGTGCTGCCAATTCTCGGGCAGAGTTGAGAGCAGGAGGTGTGGTGTTGGCTGAGAAGTGGACTGAGGGGAACATACCGGACCAGAGCGGGCGGGTGTGCGTGGTGACCGGCGCCAACACCGGGCTCGGGTTCGAGACGGCACGGGCCCTGGCCGAGCACGGGGCTTCGGTGGTGCTGGCGGTGCGCAGCCCCGACAAGGGAGCCCACGCCGTCGCCCGCATCCGGGCGGGCGCTCCGGACGCCGACGTGCGGGTCCAGCACCTCGACCTGTGCTCGCTCGACTCGATCCGCGCCACCGCGCAGGAACTTCGGGCCAGCGTCGACCGGATCGACCTGCTCATCAACAACGCCGGGGTGATGTACACCCCCCGCCTCCAGACCGCCGACGGGTTCGAGCTCCAGTTCGGCACCAACCACTTCGGCCACTTCGCGCTGACCGGGCTGCTGCTCGACCTGCTGCTCGGCGCCGAAGGGTCCCGCATCGTCACCGTCAGCAGCATCGGCCACCGGATCCGGGCCGAGATCGACTTCGGCGACCTGCACGCCCGGCGCAGCTACAACCGGGTCGCCGCCTACGGCCGCTCCAAGCTGGCCAACCTCCTGTTCACCTACGAGCTCCAGCGCCGCCTCGCCCGGGCCGGCGCCCCGACCACGGCGCTGGCCGCCCACCCCGGCGCCTCCCTCACCGAACTCGGACGCCACATCCGGTTCCACCGGCAGCTCCAGCCGCTGGTGCGATGGATGACCCAGCCCGCGGCGATGGGCGCGCTGCCGATCCTGCGGGCCGCCACCGACCCCGGCGCCACGGGCGGCCAGCACTACGGACCCGGCGGCGTCCGGGAGATGCGGGGCCACCCCGTGGTCGTCGCATCCAACAGCCGCTCCCACGACCCCGACCTCCAGCAGCGCCTCTGGGAGGCCTCCGAGCAGTCCACCGGCATCACCTACCCGCTGCCTGACGCTCCAGGTGCGGTCTCTCGCCACTGAGGACCCGACAGGAGGACCGACGTGCAGGACATGGCTTCATTCATCGAGGGGATGCCCAAGGCTGAACTTCACATGCACATCGAGGGCGTGCTCGAACCCGAGCTGAAGTTCCAGATGGCGGCCCGCAACGGCATCGAGCTGCCCTACGACTCCGTCGACGACCCCGCGGCCATGTACGACTTCGACGACCTGCCGACGTTCCTGGACGCCCGCTACGAGGGCGACACCGTGCTGATCACCGAGACCGACTTCTACGACCTCGCCATGGCCTACTTCTCCACCGTCGCCCGCGAGAACCTCGTGTACGCCGAGATCTTCTTCGACCCGCAGGCCCACACCACCCGGGGCGTCGAGTTCTCGACGGTGATCGAAGGCCTGCGCCGCTCCCAGGTCGACGCCGAGAGCCGCTACGGGATCGAGTCGCACCTCATCATGTGCTTCCTGCGCGACCACAGCGCCGAGTCAGCCCACCAGGCCCTGGAGCAGGCCGCCCCCTACCGCGACTGGATCATCGGCGTGGGGCTCGACTCCGACGAGCAAGGCAACCCGCCGTCGAAGTTCGCCGACGTGTTCGCGGCGGCGGCCGCCGAGGGCTACCGGCTCACCATGCACTGCGACGTCGACCAGGAGAACTCGGTCAACCACATCTGGCAGGCCATCGACGACATCGGCGTCGAGCGCATCGACCACGGCGTGAACGCGCTCGACGAGAGGGCACTCATCCGGGAGTTCGTCAACCGCCGGATCGGCCAGACCGTATGCCCGATCTCGAATCGCTACGTCGTCGCCGACAGCCGCTCCCGCGACATCAAGCAGATGCTCCATGAGGGAATGAGTCCGACCGTCAACAGCGACGACCCCGCCTACTTCCGGGGCTACATGAACGACAACCTGTCCGTGGCCCAGCGCGACGGCGACCTCTCCGCGGCGGAGGTCGGGCAGCTGATGCGCAACGCCTTCGCCATGAGCTGGACGACCGACGCCCGCAGACAGTCCTACCTCGCCGCCCTCGACGACTACCTCGCGGCCTCAGGCGGTGTCTAGAGCGGCAAAGCAAGCCAGCAGCAATCCGTTCGGCGGTTCGCCGCACGCCGACGGTGGGCGGTAGCGTTGGCGCCCGCATGAGCCGACCTGTCGACGAGACGCCGAGCCGGGCTGCGGTTCCCGACAAGCCCGGTCTAGAGGGCCTCGAAGCCAAGTGGGACGCCGACTGGGAGGCGTCGGGGATCTACCGCTTCGATGCGTCCCGACCCCGCTCCGAGGTGTTCTCCGTCGACACTCCCCCGCCGACAGTCAGCGGCTCGCTGCACGTCGGCCACGTGTTCAGCTACACCCACACCGACATCATCGCCCGGTACCAGCGCATGGCCGGCAAGGCCGTCTTCTATCCCATGGGCTGGGACGACAACGGCCTGCCCACCGAGCGCCGGGTCCAGAACTACTACGGGGTGCGCTGCGACCCGTCCATGTCCTACGACCCCGACTTCGCGGCCCCGCCCGACGCGGGCCGGCCCTCCGTGGTGGCCAAGCGAAGGACCATCTCAGTGAGCCGGCCCAACTTCATCGAACTGTGCGAGGAGCTCACCGCCGCCGACGAGAAGGCCTTCGAGAACCTGTTCCGCCGCATCGGGCTGTCGGTGGACTGGACCCGCACCTACGCCACCATCGACGCACACTGCCGCCGGATCTCCCAGCTCGCCTTCCTCGAGAACCTCGAGCGGGGCGAGGCCTACCAGATCGAGGCGCCGTCGCTGTGGGACGTCACCTTCCAGACCGCGGTGGCCCAGGCCGAACTCGACGACCGGGAGATGCCCGGCGCCTACCACCGGCTGCGCTTCGGCGGCACCGGCGGCGACGACGACATCTGGATCGACACCACCCGGCCCGAGCTGGTGCCGTCGTGCGTGGCGCTGGTGGCCCACCCCGACGACGGCCGCTACCGGCACAGGTTCGGCTCGACGGTGCGCACCCCGGTGTTCGATGTCGAGGTGCCGGTGCTGGCCCATGAGCTGGCCGACCCCGACAAGGGCACCGGCATAGCCATGATCTGCACCTTCGGCGACACCGCCGACGTCACCTGGTGGCGCGAGCTCAACCTGCCGGTGCGCACCGTGATCGGCCGCGACGGCCGGTTCGCCGCCGAACCGCCCGCCGCCGTCGAATCCGCCGAGGGCGGCACCGCCTACGCCCGCCTGGCCGGCAAGACCGCTGCGCAGGCCCGCACCGAGATCGCGGCCGTCTTCGCCGAGTCCGGCGACATCGACGGCGAGCCCCGCCCCATCACCCACCCCGTCAAATTCTTCGAGAAGGGCGACAAGCCGCTGGAGATCGTGTCCAGCCGCCAGTGGTACATCCGCAACGGCGGGCGGGACGACGACCTGCGCCAGGCCCTCATCGACCGGGGCACCCAGATGAACTGGGTACCGTCCTACATGCGGGCCCGCTACGAGAGTTGGATCACCGGGCTCAACGGAGACTGGCTGATCAGCCGCCAGCGCTTCTTCGGCGTGCCCATCCCGCTGTGGTACCGCCTCGACGCCGACGGATCACCGGTGTGGGACGACCCGATCCGCCCCGACGCCGGCTCGCTGCCGGTCGACCCGTCGGCGGACTGCCCGGCCGGCTACGACGAGTCCCAGCGGGGGCGGTCCGGCGGGTTCACCGGAGACCCCGATGTGATGGACACCTGGGCCACCTCGTCGCTGACCCCCCAGATCGCCACCGGCTGGCGCACCGACGAGTCGCTCTATGCGGCGACCTTCCCCATGGACATGCGTCCCCAGGCCCACGACATCATCCGGACCTGGCTGTTCTCCACCGTGGTGCGGGCCCACTTCGACGCCGGCGGCGTCCCGTGGCACAACTGCGCCCTGTCGGGCTGGATCCTGGATCCCGACCGCAAGAAGATGTCGAAGTCCAAGGGCAACGTGCAGGTGCCGACCGAGCTGCTGGAGCGGTACGGCGCCGACGCGGTCCGCTACTGGGCCGCCTGCGGGCGCCCCGGCACCGACACCGCCTTCGACGAGCAGCAGTTCCGCATCGGCCGCCGCCTCGCCGTCAAGCTGCTCAACGCATCCAAGTTCGTCCTGCGCTTCGACGACCCCGGTGACAGCGAGGTGACCGAGACGCTGGACCGCTCGATGCTGCACCGCCTGGCCGACCTGGTCGACGAGGCCACCCGGGCCCTGGAGGCGTTCGACTACGCCCGGGCCCTGGAACGCACCGAGTCGTTCTTCTGGAACTTCACCGACGACCACCTGGAGCTGGTGAAGGCCCGGGCCTACGGCGAGTACGGCGCCGAGGGGTCGGCGTCGGCCCGGCGGGCGTTGCGGACTGCGCTGGAGGTGCTCCAGAAGCTGCTGGCCCCGTTCATGCCCTTCGTCGCCGAGGAAGTGTGGAGCTGGTGGCACGACGGCTCAGTGCACACCGCCGCCTGGCCCGATGCGGCACCGCTGAGAGCCGCGGCCGCCGGCGCGGGCGGGCTGCCCAGCTCCGTGGCCTCCGCGGTGCTGGGCGAGGTGCGCCGGGCCAAGTCGGAGGCCAAGCGGCCGCTGCGCACCGAGGTGCTGCGAGCCTCCGTCACCGACACCGCCGAGCGCATCGTGGTGCTCGAGTCCGTCGCCGACGATGTCCGGGCGGCGGGCCGGATCACCGAGCTGGTCGCCTCCGCGGGCGACGACTTCTCAGTGACGGCTGAACTGGCCCCCGAAGCCGCCGCCTAGACCTGCTTCAGCGGAGCAGGCCGTAGATCTGGCGGGCGGCTCGGCGGCCCGACAGCAGGGCGCCGTGCACGGTGGAAGGGAAGCGGCTGTGGGTGGCCTCGCCCGCGAAGAACAGCCTCTCGCCGACCGGCGCGGCCATGTCCCGGTAGGTGTCGAACGGCACCCCGACCGGTACATACGAGTACGAGCCCCGGGTCCACGGATCGGACCCCCAGCGGGTGCTCATCGCGTCGACGGGCGCGGGAACGTCGCCGAAGATCGTCTCCAGGGTTCCGACAGCCTGCGACACCAACTCCTGGTCCGACAGGTCCTCGGTCTCGGCCCCGAAGGAGCCCGGGTTGAACATGGCGAGCACCGGCTTTCCCAGGTACGGGTACAGGTTCAACGTCTCAGACCACTGGCCCGCGCGCCGGCCCGCATACCCGATCCATTCGACGTCGCGATGCCAGAAGACATCGTCGAAGAGCAGACACGTCCGGTTGAGGATCCCCATACCCAGAGCGTCGATCGCTTCTCGCTTGGCCTCGGGGAGCGGCGGCGCGAAATCGATGAGCCCGCTCTGGAGAAGGCCGAGGGGGACGGTCACGACCACTCGGTCGGCCTCGAACGTCGCTCCCGAATCCGTGGTGACCACCACCCCCGAGCCGCCATGGTCGATCCCGGTCACCGCGTGACCGAGCCTGATGTCCCGGCCGGAGGCCAGCACGTCGACGATCTGGCTGTACCCGCCCGGGAACACGACATCGCCGCCGCGCAATGTGCTGGGTCCGTCGTAGCTCGTGATGGACAGCTCGGAGATGTCCGCCGCGAACTCGTGCTCGAACATCGACGACAGCGAGTACCGCCACAGCCGCCGGTCGTCGTCGTCGAGGCCGTTGGCCGCCGCGAACTCCTCGAAGACACCCAGCAGGGACTCGTCGGGCATTTCGTAGGCGAGGCGCATGTAGCCCTGCATCAGGTGCGGATCGACGGGCGCCGCCGGGACGCCGTCCCAGCCGTACAGCACCGAGTTGTCGTAGTCCGACGGGGTCGTCGCGATGCCGTTGGCCTCAGCGATCTCGCTCACCGGGTTGCCGCGGATGCCGTGGATCCAGGTGGCGCCCAGCTCGACAGGGATGCCGTCGCCGATGCTGGAGGTCCAGATCCGTCCGCCGACGCGGTCACGGGCCTCGAGCACCACGACGTCGGTGAACCCCCGGATCCCGAGCTCGCCGGCCGCGGCCAGACCGGCGATGCCGGCCCCGACGATGACGACCCTCTCGTCCTGGGGCTGCGGCTGCGACCCCGGAGCCGGCACGGGAGCCGGAGCGTCAACCGAGCCGGAACCGCTGCACGCGGCCAGCAAGGGCCCGGCCGCAGCCACGCCGGCCGCCCCGAGCCCGGCCTTGATGAACCCCCGGCGGTCCCACTGGGGGCCGGTCACTGTCCCGGTCGGCACCCGACCAGTTCTAGTCGTCCAACTCCGGGATCGTCAGCCCGACCGTCGCACCGCCGAGCGGCGAGTCTCCGGCCCACACGGTGCCCCCGTGTGCTTCGGCCACATGGCGCACGATGGCCAGCCCCAGGCCCGACCCGGGCTGATCCCGGTCGGCCTCCAGCCGGTGGAAACGTTCGAAGACGCGCTCCCGGTCGCCGTCGGGAATGCCCGGCCCAGCGTCGTGGACACCGATCGAGCCGCCGTCGACCACCACCTCGACCGGCCCGCCGGCACTGAACTTCACCGCATTGTCGACGAGGTTGCGCACGGCCCGGGCCAGTGCCTCCGGACGCCCCTCCACCGGGACGCCCCGCTCCACCCTCAGCGCGATGTCGCGCCCGCTGCGGCGCCGGGCCCGCTCCAGGACCGGCCCAGCCACCTCGGCCAGATCTATCAGCTGGAGTTCCTCGTGGGCCTGCACGTCGGCCGCCAGGTCCACCAGCTCGGTCACCAGATCGGTCAGCTCGCCCAACTCGGCGTCCACGTCGTCGAGCACGGCGGCCCGATCCTCGGGCGGGAGCTCCCCGGAACGCCGGAGCAGGTCCACGTTCGTCCGCAGGCTCGTCAAGGGCGTGCGCAGCTCGTGGCTGGCGTCCATCACCAGGCGGTGCTGCTGGCGACGGCTGGTGGCCAGCGCGCCGAGCATCGTCCGGAAGCTGCGGGCGAGCTTGCCCACCTCCCCCGAGCCGGAGCCCTCCACCGGTCGCTCCACATCGCCGGTCTCGGCGATGTGCTCGGCGGTCTCGGCCAGCCTCACGATGGGTCGGACCGCGCGCCCGGCCAGGAACCAGGCACCGGCCGCGGCCGCGGCCACCGCGAGCGAGCCGAACAGCAGCACCTGCTTGCGGAGGTCCTCGACTGCGTTGTCCACCTCATGGAGGGGCCGGGCCACCTGCACGAACACGCCGTCGGAGGCCTGGACCGTCATGAGTCGCAGCCTCAGGCCCTTGACGCTTACCGTCTCCAGTACCGGTCCTTGCCGTCGGGCTCGCTCCAGCCGGTCCACGTCGGGGACCGTCCCGATGTCGTCGTCGAGGGTCAGGATGACCTCGCCGCTCCGGGTGCGGTCTCCCAGGGGGCCCAGATCCATGACGACAACCCGCGCGTAGGCGTCGAGCGACACCAACGATCCCAGCGGGTCGGCCCGCAGCAGCGACCCGATCCGGCGGTCCTCATCGGTGAGCCCCAACACGTGGGCCAGGAAGTCCCGGCGGGGCTCGTCGAACACCAGGCCGGCCCGCGAGACCAGGTCGATGTCGACCTCCTCGGTGAGCTCGGCCCGCGCCGACCGCACCGCGGCCCAGCCCACGGCGGCCACCGCCACCGCCACAACGGCGGCCACCAGCAGCGCGACCCGGACTCGCAGCGTCACTTACCGGCCCCCCGCCGTCGTCATCGGCCGCCCCCGGGCACAGCGGCGCTCGCCGGCCTCACTGGTCGGCCCTGGCCACGTAGCCGAGACCGCGGACGGTGTGGATGATGCGGGGCGCACCGTCGCGCTCGGTCTTGCGGCGCAGGTATCCGATGTACACGTCGAGCGTCTTGGACTCCACCTCCAGAGCTCCGTCCCAGACATGCTCGTAGATGTCGAAACGGCTCAGCACCGTTCCGGCGTTGCGCACCAGCAGTTCGAGGAGGTCGAACTCGGTGCGGGACAGCTCGATGCGGCGACCGGCCCTGCGCACCTGCCGGCCCTCGACGTCGAGTGCCAGATCGGCCAGGCACACCATGTCCGCGTCGCCGGCTGCCCCCGCGCCGGCGGTGCCGGCAGCCCCCCGCTTCTCCTCCGCGGCTCGCAGCCGGGCCCGCACCCGGGCCAGGAGCTCCGCCAGCGCGAACGGCTTGACCAGGTAGTCGTCCGCGCCGGCGTCCAGACCGGCCACCCGGTCGCCCACTTCATGGCGAGCCGTCAGCATGAGGATCTGAGTGTCGCTGCCCTTGTCGCGCAGCATGCGGCACACGCTGAGGCCGTCGGCGTTGGGCATCGACACGTCGAGCACCATCAGGTCGGGTCGACGGGACTGGTGCGCCGTCAACGCCGCCGCTCCGTCGGCGACGGCCACGACGTCGTAGCCCTCCAGCCTCAGGGCCCGCTCCAGCGACTGCCGCACCCGCCGGTCGTCCTCGGCCACCAGGATTGTGCAACCGGCAGCAGCACCGTCGGGGCTCGCCGACCTTGAACTCACATCCCCAGTGTGGCGGCCCAAGGTGAACATCAGGTTAGAAGTCTGCGGGCGCCGGCTCGGACATACGACGGGCCGCTATGGTCCGCTGGTGCGAATACTCGTCACCAACGACGACGGCATCGACTCCATCGGACTGCATGTGCTGGCCCGGGCCATGGCCACCATCGGCGATGTGGTGGTGGTGGCGCCCGACAAGGAGTACTCGGGCTACGGCGCAGCCTTCGGGCCGCTGCACCTCATCAAGCCTGAGGTGCACCGAGCCTCGATCGACGGCATCGAGGAGGCGTGGTCGGTCACCGGGCCGCCCGCGCTGTGCGTGATGTTCGGACGGCTGGACCTGTTCGACCACTACGACCTGGTGGTAGCCGGAATCAACCCAGGCGCCAACGTGGGCCGATCGGTGTACCACTCGGGCACGGTGGGGGCCTGCCTCACGGCCCGCAACGGCGGGGTCAGCGGCGTGGCCGTGAGCCAGACGGTGGAGTCCTTCGGCGTCGAGGGCCAGGGCTGGGAGGAGATGCTCGCCAACCAGCACTGGGAGACGGCAGGATCGGTGGCCGCCGCGGCCGTGAGCGGCTTGGCATCAGCCCTCCCCGAGCAGCCGGTGGTGCTCAACATCAACGTCCCGGACCGGGAGATGCACGACATCAAGGGCTGGCGGCGCACCGAGGTCGGCATCGAGCCGCCCCGCTCGATGGCCACCGCCCAGCTCGAGCCGAGGCCGGGCCACGCCGACGCGTTCCGGGTGAAGATGGACTGGGGCGAGGCCATCGAGCTTCCCGAGCACACCGACGGCGGTGCGGTCATGGCCGGCTGGGTGTCGGTCGGATGGATCGGCAGGCTGGAGTCGACCGAGCCAGGATTCCAGGGCGCAACCGAGGCCGAGTCCCGACTGGACCGGCTGCTTCACTGATCCCCTCCGGCGCTGCACCGGCCGTCTCGCTGATCCCTCTGGCGCCGCGCCGGCCGTAACGTTGGCCGGGATGCTTGCTGCTTCCGGGCTGGCCAAGGCCTACGGCACCCGCCGACTCTTCACCGACGTCAGCCTGAACCTGGCCCCGGGCCGCAAGGTCGCTCTCGTGGGGGGCAACGGCGCGGGCAAGACGACGCTGCTGGAGATCCTGGCCGGCCTCGCCGAGCCCGACACCGGCACCGTCACCAAGCCGCGCGACGCCCGGATCGGCTACCTGCCCCAGGATCTGGGCGAGGTCTCCGAGGGCACCGTGCGCCAGCAGGTGATCTCCGGCGCGGGACCGGTGGCCGACATGGCCCAGACCCTCCACGAACTGGAAGGCCGGCTCAGCGATCCCGACGACCGCCACGACCGCGACCGTAACCCTGACGGTGACCTTGAGGACCACGACGAGTTGGTGGCTCGCTACGGCGAGGTACAGGCCCAGTTCGAGCAACTCGGCGGGTACGCCCTCGAAGCCGGGGCGGCCAAGATCCTCGCCGGCCTGGGCTTCTCCTCTGGCGACGCCGACCGACCCGTCACCGAGCTCTCAGGCGGATGGAGGATGCGGACCGCACTGGCCCGGCTGCTGCTCTCCGAACCCGACATCCTGCTGCTCGACGAGCCCACCAACCACCTCGACGTCGACTCGATGGCCTGGCTGGAGCGGCACCTGGCCGGATGGCGGGGAGCGGTGCTGTTCGTCAGCCACGACCGCGACTTCATCGACGCGGTGGCCGACCGCATCGTCGAGCTGGCGTCGGGCTCGGCGATCGCCTACGAGGGTGGGTTCGCCGAGTTCGTGGTGTCCCGCGAGGAGCGCATCCGGCGCGTCGAGGCGGCCGCTGCCCGCCAAGCCCGCGAGGTCGCCCGCGTCGAGCGCTTCGTCGAACGGTTCCGGTACAAGGCAACCAAGGCCCGCCAGGTGCAGAGCCGGGTCAAGACCCTCCAGAAGCTGGAGCGGATACAGGCCCCCAGCCGCACCGACCTGGCAGCCCGCTTCGCCTTCGGCACGCCGCCCCGCTCGGGCCGGGTGGTGGCCGAGCTGGAGCAGGCCTCCGTCGGCTACCCCGACGGCGACGGCCCGGTCGTGTCCGGCGCGACCCTTGCGGTGGAGCGAGGGCAGACGGTGGCCCTGGTCGGACCCAACGGAGCCGGCAAGACCACCCTCCTGAAGTTGATACTGGGCGAGCTGGCGCCCACCTCCGGCACGGTGCGGATCGGCGGCAACGTGCGGGTGGCCGCCTTCGGGCAGCACCAGGCCGACGAGCTCGACCCGTCCCGGCGGGCCATCGAGGTGTTCTCGGCCGGGATCGACCCGGGCCGCCGGAACCTGCGGACCATCCTGGGGTCGTTCGGGTTCCGGGGCGACGACGCCGACCGCAAGGTGGCGGAACTCTCCGGCGGCGAGCGCACCCGCCTGGTGCTGGCCCGGCTGATGGTGGAGCCCGTGAACCTGCTGGTCCTCGACGAGCCCACCAACCACCTCGACCTGCCCAGCTGCGACATCCTCGAGGACGCCCTGACCGCCTACCCCGGCACCGTACTGCTGGTGACCCACGACCGGCACCTGATCCGGGCCGTGTCCGACGCCCTCATCGAGGTACGGCACGGGCGTGCAGTGTGGCACCTGGGAGCCGACGAGTCGGTCCTATACCCCGCCGACCCGTCCAGCGGGTCAGCAGAAGTTCCGTTCGAGGCCGGTGCGGCCGTGGGGTCGAGCACTCCTGACGGGTCGGATGCCGCTGACGGGTCGGCCGCCAGTCGGGCCGAGCGCCGGCGGGCCGGTGCGCGGGCACGGGCGGCCACCAGCGGTCTGCGACGGAGGGTGGCCGAACTGGAACAGGCGTGGGCCGTGGCCGACGCCGAGGTCTCAGAACTGCACCTGCAGCTCAGCGACCCCGCCATATACGACCGGCCCGAGGAGGTCCACGCCCTGGCCACTGCCCACGAAGCGGCCGCCGACCGGGCCGCGGCCCTGCTCGCACAATGGGAGTCGTCGCTGGCCGAGCTCGAAGCACTCGACTAGCCCCCTGCCCCGGCGAATTGGCAGCGTTATGCACGCACAGCACGCATTTCGCTGCCAGTTCCGCAGCGGGGCGGTGATGCGCTAGAACCGGCGGGATGCTTCTTGCCGACCTCGTGGCCTGCACCGACGACGTGGCCGCCACCTCGTCGCGCACCGCCAAGATCGAGACCCTGGCCGAGCTCCTGGCGCGGGCTGAGGGCGGGGAGGCAGGGGTTCTAGCCGGCCTGATCGCCGGCGACCCCCGCCAGGGACGCATCGGCGTGGGCTGGGCCACCGTCGCCTCGCTGCGAACCCAGCCGGCAACCAAGGCGTCGCTGACCGTCACCGACCTCGACACCATGCTCGACGCCGTCGCGGGCGCGTCCGGCGAGGGATCGAACCAGCGGCGACTCGACCTGCTCGGCGACTTCCTGGCCCGGGCCACCGCCGCCGAGACCGACTTCGTGCGGCGGCTACTCGTGGGCGAACTCCGCCAGGGCGCCAGCGAGGGCGTGGTGGTCGAGGCTGTCGCCCGGGCCTCCCGCGTCCCGGCGGCCTCCGTCCGGCGGGCGCTGATGCTGGCCGCCAGCCTCGGCACCACCGCCGACATCGCCCTGTCGCGGGGGCGCCCCGGCCTGGAGGCGGTCGGCTTCCAGCCCCTCCGTCCGATCCGGCCGATGCTGGCCTCGACCGCCGCCGACGCCGCCTCCGCCGTGGCCGAGCTGGGTCGGTGCTCGGTGGAGTGGAAGCTCGACGGGATCCGCATACAGGCCCACCGTCGGGGTGACGAGGTGCGGGTCTGGACCCGCAACCTCAACGAGGTCACCGGCCGTCTCGGCGAGGTCGCCGCCGTGATGCGGGCCCTCCCGGTAGACACGGTGGCGCTCGACGGGGAGGTGCTCGGAATGGCTGACGACCTGTCCCCCGCCGCCTTCCAGGACACCATGGGCCGCGTCGGCACCCGTCAGTCCGGCGACACCCAGTCCGACGACACTCCTGCCGAGGCCGGGGCCGGGGCGGGGACGGTGCGGGTGGCGCCGGTGTTCTTCGACGTCCTGCACCTCGACGGGCGCGACCTGCTGGACGAACCGCTGGAGGCCCGGCTCGAGTGCCTGTCCCGGGCCGCCGCCGACCACCGCGTCCCCGGCGTGATCACCGACGACCCCGACGAGGCCGAGAAGGTGTTCAACGCCGCGGTGTCCGCCGGTCACGAGGGAGTGGTGGTGAAGGCGGCCGGCTCGCCCTACGCCGCCGGCCGGCGGGGCAAGGCCTGGCGCAAGGTGAAACCCGTGCGCCACCTCGATCTGGTGGTGCTGGCGGTGGAGCCGGGCAGCGGCCGCCGGCGCGGGTGGCTGTCCAACATCCATCTCGGCGCCCGGGATCCCGGCGGCGGGTTCGTGATGGTGGGGAAGACGTTCAAGGGCATGACCGACGCGATGCTCGAGTGGCAGACCCGCCGGTTCGAGGAGCTGGCCACCGAACGGACTGAGTACGTCGTGAAGCTGCAACCCGTGCAGGTGGTGGAGATCGCGGTCGACGGCGTGCAGCGCTCGACCCGCTACCCCGGCGGGGTGGCCCTGCGCTTCGCCCGGGTCGTGCGCTACCGGGGCGACAAGCCCGCCGCCGAGGCCGACACCATCGATGCGGTCCGCGGCCTGCTCCAGAGGCCGAGCGGATAGGGCGGGAGCGGTTCTATAGGATCGCAGCCATGACCGGCACACCCAGCCCCGCGGTCCAAGCTGACACGCCTAGGCCGCAGGCACCGACGCCTGCACCCGCGACGGTCACCGAGACCGAGGTCCGGCCCGAGGTCCGGCCCGTGACCGACGACGGAGACCACGACCGCTTCGCCCACTACACGCGGCGGGCCGACGCCAACCGGGCCTACGTCGAGGGCACGCCGATCCGGGCCCTGTGCGGCAAGGTGTGGGTCCCGAGCCGGGATCCCTCCCGGTATCCGGTGTGCCCGGAGTGCACCAAGATCCGGGAGCGTCTCCGCAGGCGGGCCTACAACTGAACACGACGCGAGCGCTTCCGGGCGGGCCCACAGCCATGCGCACCCACCTCCAGGGCGCCTTCCTGCTGATCATCCTGCTGCTCGCCTTCTGGTGGGCGCTGAACTGGGCCGGTCCCATCTTCGACAGCGCGCTGGGCGGCGAGGACGGAGCCATCGTGGCTCGGGCGCCGTCGGAGGAGGACGCCGCAGCCGCCGCCGACCAGGCCGCCGACGAGCCTCTCGACGGCAACGAGGTCGCCGCCCTGCAGGGGGCGCTGCTCCAGGTCGGCTACAGCCCCGGACCGATCGACGGGATCATGGGCGAGCTGACCCGGACGGCCATCGACGAGGCCAAGCAGGATCTCGGGCTTGTCGACGCCTCCGACCGCGAGCTCCTCGAGACGCTCGAAAGCGCCGTGGAGGCCCTCGGGACCCCACCCGACGCCGACGACCCGGGCTCCGAGACCGCACCGGGCTCCGGCGAGCCGGGCTCCTGACATGCCACGATCGACCGGCGCCCCGCCCAAGGCCCCGCAGGCACCGCCCTCCCCGCCCGACTGCTCGACCGTCTTCCGGCCCGCCTACGACCTGAACCTGAAGGTGACGTTGATGTGGGTGAAGACGTCGCAGAGCCGCGACGGTGTCCGGTGGTGGGCCTCCGAGACGCCGGAGGGACCGGCGTCGCTGGCCTTCCGGCCCATCGGCGGCGAAGTGACCGCCGACGCCTGGGGTCCCGGCGCCGAGTGGGCTGTCGCGCAATTCCCGGCTCTGCTCGGCAATGACGACGACCCCAGCGACTTCCGGCCCCACGACCCGGTGGTGGCCGGTCTGGTGACCCGCATGGGGGTGCCCCGTCTCGGCGCGACCGGCCGCTGGTACGAGTCGATGGCCACGGCCGCCATATACCAGCGGGTGGTCAGCGCGGACGCCCGGACCGCCGTGACCCGCATGGGGAGGATGCACGGCGCCGACGTGCCCGGAGGGGGGCCGCTGCCCCTGTTCCCCCGTCCCGAAGCGGTGCTGCGGGTACCAGATCACGGATTCCACCGGGCCGGCGTGGACCGGGCCCGGAGCCGGGTGATCAGGATCGCGGCCAAGCACGCCGACCGGCTTGAGGCTCTGGGCGGGCGGCCCGCCGCCCAAGCCCGGGAGTGGCTCCAGCGCCTACCGGGCGTCGGACCGTGGACCGCGGCCCGCACCACCGGCGCCGCCGCCGGCGATCCCGACGCGGTGCCCGTGGGCGACCTGCACGTGCCGGTGCTGGTGACCTACGCCCTGACCGGCGCCACCGACGGCGACGACGACTCGATGCTGGAGGCGCTGGAGCCCTACGCCGGCCACCGCGGCCGGGTGGTGCGCCTGGTCAAGGCAGCCGGGCTAGGCCCGCCCAAGCACCATCCGGCCCCGACCCGCTTCGACATCAGCCGCATCTAGCCGGCTCTGCGCCGGGCCATTCGCTCCGCCTGGCGGGCGGCCTTGGCGGCCCGGTGGGCCAGCGTGCGCTCCACGTAGGGCGCCACTTCGGGGGTCTTGCAGCCGGTCTGGCCGTGATCGACCCTCACCGGGCCGATACGGGCGGCCACGGCCAGCACCGAACGGCGCAGATTGCCGTCGCGCAGGGCGATCACGATGAGCGCGCCGTTCATCTCGTGGCGGACCCGGTTGGGTCGCCGGTCGATCTCGGCCTCGATCTGGCGCACCACGCCCCGCAGCTCCGTCACCGTCCAGACCTCGGGGTCCTCGGCGGTGCAGGTGACGATGAACCACCCGGTGGACGCGGTCCACTCAGCCGGGTCGTCCCTCCAGGCGTCGCTCAACGCACGGGCGTGGGGCGACTGCGAGCACAGCCCGCCGAGGCCCTCGGCCAGGATGTAGTTGTCCACGTCGCCCAGCCAGTGGCCGGCCAGCGCCTCGTCCATCGAGGCAGGGTCGGCCACCCGCAGGGCCAGCACCCGGGCATCGTGATTGCCGCTGTCCCACAGCCGCCGGGCCAGGTCGTGGTCGGTCTTGATCTTCTTGGCGATCTTGCCGAGTTCGGCGTAGCTCACCCCGAACATGGGCTCGGCCGCGCCGTGGCGGGCATACACCTTGCGGTTCTGGGCCGTACCCCCCGCCTCCAACTGCGCCATCACCGCGCTGAAGCTGTCATTCATGTTGACTCCTCGTGGTGCTCGTGATGCGTGTCCCTGGCCCGGTTCAGCAGCCGGAAGCCCAGATAGTCAACCAGAGCCGCAGCGTTCGACAGCACCACCACCCCGACCTGCGACTCCGGGTCGAACCCGATGAAGGAGCTGTACCCGCCGGTCCCTCCGTTGTGCCACAGCATCCGGCCGGCCCGCCCGTCCTTGCCGTCCTTGGTGTCGTGGACGATCCATCCGAGCCCGATGCCCATGTCCGGCTCCGCCATGTCCGCCCGGCGGGCGTGAGCGGATCGCAACGCCTCGCTCAACGGCGACGACCACGGATCGATGTTCGCCTCCAGGAACAGCAACATGTCGTTGACAGTCGAGCGGAGCGACCCCGCACCCGACAAAGCCGCGAAGTCCCAGTTGTCCACCGGGTCGAGCGAGTCGTCGTGACCGGCCGCGAGACGCTCCCGCAGCGACGGCGTGAGCGTTACCGCGGTGTCCGCCATGCCCAACGGCTTAAGAACCAACTCCGCGACGAGAGCCTCGTAGTCGCGACCGGTCCCACGGGCCAGGGCATGGCCCAGCAGGCCGTAGCCGAGATTCGAGTACTCGACCGTCTCCCCCACACCACGGGCCAGCTCATGCGCCGACAAGAACGCGTGGAGCCGCTCCTCGGTGTAGTCGACGTAGGGATTGTCGTAGTCGGCCGGGTCGAAGTTGTCGGGCATGCGGGGCAGTCCCGAGCTGTGGGTGGCGAGATGCTCCAGCGTGATCTCCGCACCGTCGCCGCCGGGCACCCGCACCGAGCCGCCGAGCAGGCCCTGCACCGGCGTGTCGAGGCTCAGCTCGCCCCGCGCCACAAGGTCCGCCAGCACCGTGGACGTGAACACCTTGGTGACCGAGCCGATCTCGAAGACGGTGTCGCCGCCGGGCTGCCGCGGGTCTCTCGCCGACAGCCGGCCATGGCCCACCACGATGCGCTCGCCGCCGACCAGCACGCCGGCCACGACACCTACGCTCTTGTGGCGTTTGTCCACCCAGTGAGCCAGCAGATCGCCAGTCTCCGACTCGTCCAAGGGCCCGGACCCAGCACTCGAATCCGCGCTGCCGCACGCCGCGGCTCCCAGCACCACACCGACCCCGGTCGCGAGCGCCTTGCGAGTGGCGTTCCTCAGCGCCCGCCCGGTACCAGCTGCGAACGCCCCCCTCGTGGCATTCCCCCCTCAGGCGAGGCCTAGCTCGGACATGCGATCGAGGACACGCTCGGACTCGTCGCCGATGGTGGTGTTGTCGCCGTGGCCGGTGTGCACGACCGTGGCGGCCGGCAGGGTCAGCAGGCGGTCGCGGATGCTGCGCAGGATGGTGGGCTCATCGCTGTAGCTGCGGCCGGTGGCGCCCGGCCCGCCGCAGAACAGGGTGTCGCCCGACAGCACCCGGCCGTCACCAGCATCATGGAAGCAGCAGCACCCGGGCGAATGGCCCGGCGTGTGGATCACGCCGAGCTCGTGGCCGCCGGCGGCCAGCGTCGACCCCGGCTCCAGGTCGCCATCAGGGGAGTCTCCCGAATGCACCGCGTCCCACAGCATCCGGTCGTCGGGATGGATCAGCACGGGTGCGTCCACCGCGTCGCGTAGGGCCACCGCCGCGTTGATGTGGTCGTTGTGGCCGTGGGTGCAGACGATGGCCGCCACCCGCCGTCCGGCGACCGCGGCCGCGATGGGCTCGTGGTCGTGGGCCGCGTCGAAGATCAGCACCTCGCTGTCGTCGCCGACCAGCCAGATGTTGTTGGTGACCTCCCACTCGCCGCCGTCGAGGGCGAAAATGCCGTCGGTCGTAACCAGCTCGATGGGCATGCGGTGTGTTCCTAGAGCACGACGACGGAGCGCAGGACCTCGCCCCGCTCCATCTTGTGGAAGGCCTCCTCCACGTCGTCGAGGCCGATCGTCTCGGACACGAAGCCGTCGAGGTCCAGCCGGCCCTGCAGGTACAGGTCGATCAGCATGGGGAAGTCCCGGCTCGGCAGGCAGTCGCCGTACCAGCTCGACTTGAGGGCCCCGCCCCGGCCGAACACCTCGATGAACGGCAGCTCGATGGTCATGTCGGGCCGGGGCACGCCCACCAGCACCACCGTCCCGGCCAGGTCGCGCGCCTCGAAGGCCTGGCGGTACGTCTGGGGCAGGCCGACGGCCTCGATGGCCACGTCCACGCCGTTTCCGCCGGTGAGGGCCTGGATGGCCTCCACCGGGTCGGTCTCGGACGAGTTGACGGTGTGGGTGGCGCCGAAGGCCCTGGCCCACTCCAGCTTGCGGTCGTCGATGTCGACGCCGATGATCGTGTGAGCCCCGGCCAGCTTGGCCCCCGCGATGGCGGCGTCGCCCACGCCCCCGCAGCCGAACACGGCCACGCTGTCGCCCCGGCCCACGCCGCCCGTGTTGATGGCCGCGCCGATGCCGGCCATCACCCCGCAGCCCAGCAGGCCCGCGGCGGTGGCCGGGGCCGACGAGTCGACCTTGGTGCACTGGCCCGCAGCGACGAGGGTCTTCTCGACGAACGCTCCGATGCCGAGCGCCGGCGACAGCTCGGTGCCGTCGGCCAGGGTCATCTTCTGGGACGCGTTGTGGGTGCTGAAGCAGATGTGGGATCGGCCCCGCAGGCACGAGCGGCACTGGCCGCACACGGCCCGCCAGTTGAGGATCACGTAGTCGCCGACCTCCACCTCGGTCACGCCGTCACCGACGGACTCCACCACTCCGGCCGCCTCATGGCCCAGCAGGAAGGGGAACTCGTCGTTGATCCCGCCCTCGCGGTAATGCAGATCGGTGTGGCAGACGCCGCAGGCCTGGATGGCCACCACTGCCTCGCCGGGGCCCGGGTCGGGGATCACGACATCGGTGATCGTGACGGGCTCGCCCACTGCCATCGACACCACTCCTCGCACGGTCTGGGGCATGTCTTCGTCCTCCTGATATTCCCGCCGGCTGGTCCGGGCACACTACCGCGCCCGGCCGCGCCATCAAGTAGCGAGCCACACTGCGGACTGCGGTGGCTCTCAACGGATCGGTAGTGCGATCAGGGCGTAGAGTCGCGGCCATGTGCCGCAACATCACCACCCTCCGGGGACTGGCCCCGCCCGCCACCAGCACCGAGATCGAGGCTGCCGCCCGCCAGTACGTCCGCAAGGTCAGCGGGGTGCAGAAGACATCGGCGGCGACCGAGGCCGCATTCGAGCAGGCCGTGGCGCTGGTCGCCGACGCCACCGCCGACCTGCTGGCCACCCTGCCACCCCGCCGGACGCCGCCCCGCACCGAGCCGCCGCTGCGTAGACGGGCCGCCGCAAGCACCACCCGCTGATCCGTCCCATGCCCCGGTCGGCGCGGCAGCTGTCGGACCTCGTGACCCAGGCCCACCGCTACGGCGTGCGCGACGAAGCGGTGCTGGCCGCCATCGGGAGCGTCCCCCGCCAGCGCTTCGTTCCCCGCCGACTCGCCGGGGCCGCGTTCGACGACGGGCCCCTTCCCATCGGCGAGGGCCAGACCATCAGTCAGCCCGCGATGGTGGCGATGATGGCCGAGGCGGCCCAGCTCCGCCCGGGCGACCGCGTGCTGGAGGTCGGGACCGGCTCCGGGTACGGGGCGCTGGTGCTGCACGCCCTTGCCGGCCGGGTGGTGACCATCGAACGGCGGCCCGGCCTGGCCGAGAAGGCCCGGGCCGCCCTGGCCGGACAAGAGGTGGGGGACGTGACCGTCGTCGTGGGCGACGGGACGCTGGGCTGGCCCAGCGAGGCGCCCTACGACGCCATCGTCGTGACCGCGGCCGGGCCGGCACCGCCGCCGCCCCTGCTGGAGCAGCTCGCGCCTGGCGGGCGCCTGGTGATGCCGGTGGGCTCACGTCACCACGACCAGTTCCTCATGCGCTACACCCGCCCGGCCTCGGCGGGCAGCGGGGGCAACGGCGGTCCCGTGCACGTCGACGAATGCCGCGCCGAGCGGCTCACCGCAGTGCGCTTCGTCCCGCTGATCGGCACCTACGGCTTCAGGTCCCGCCAATGACACAGACCCGCCACCGCATCATCGACACCACCACACCCGGAGTCCCCCGGGACCACGGCCGGTTCAACGTCAACGGGCCGTCGGTGCTGCCCGCTCCCGGCTGGATGCCCGACCCTCCGGGCCGCTACCTGATGTACTTCGCCCATCATGTGGGCCAGTCGATCCGGCTGGCCGCCGCCGACGAGCCGGCCGGACCGTGGCGGATGGTCGACCCCGACGTGCTCAACGTGGACGACACGCCGTCGGACCGCCAGCCCCACATCGCCTCGCCCGACGTGCACGCCGACGACCGCCGGCAGCGCTTCGTGATGTACTTCCACGGGATGGTCCCGGCCGAGGTCGGCGACCACCTGCCGTGCTGGGGCGTGTACCCGTCGCTGAACCAGAAGACCATGGTGGCGACATCGGACACGGGGCGGCACTTCACGCTGATCGAGCCGGTGACGGCCGTGTCGCCCAGCTACCTGCGGATGTTCGACGCCGGCGACGCCTGGTACGGCGTGGCCATGCCGTCGCAGGTCGTCCGCTCATCCGACGGCCTGCGGGACTTCGAGTACGGGCCGATGCTGTTCGACGACGACGAGATCCGCCACTGCTGCCTGTCCCACGACCGCGAGCATCAGGAGCTGGAGATGCTGTTCACCCGCTGCTACGAGGCCCCGGAGCGGATCTACCGCACCGTGATCGACACCTCCGGCGACTGGCGCGGGTGGACCCCGGGACCGGTCAGCGAGGTGATGAGGCCGACCGAGCCGTGGGAGGGCGCCGGCGAGCCCCTGACGCCGGTGGCTCGGGGCTTGGCTGCGTCCCGCCAGAACGGTCTGCGCGATCCATGCATCCTCGACGCCGGCGGCCGTCGCTGGCTCTTCTACGCCGCCGCCGGTGAGGACGCCCTCGGCGTCACCGAGCTACCCCCCGCCTAGCCCCGTGCCCGTCCTCCGCTCCGCCGGGGGCGGCGCCATCCGGCCCGGCACCGCCCGCGAGATGGCCCGCCGGCTGCCGCAGCTGATCGCGGGCCTGTGGATCTTCGGGATGGGGCTGGGTTTCGTGGTGCTCGGCGGGCAGGGCCAGGGTCCCTGGGTGGTCTGGGACGAGGGCTTCTCGCTGCACACCCCGCTGACCATCGGCACGGTTGCGATACTCACCGGCCTGGCACTGGTCGCCGGCCTGATCTGGGCGGGCGAACCGATCGGCTTCGGCACGCTCATGAACGCAGTGGTCGTGGGCCTGTCCACTGACGTGACGCTGGCTCTCTTCGACCAGCCCGCCTCCGTGTACGGGCAGGTGGCCCTGACGCTTACCAGCCCGCTGCTGGTGGCGCTGGGCTCGGGCCTGTACCTCGGCGTCATGCTGGGCCCGGGACCCCGCGACGGCGTCATGACGGCCATGCACCGCCGCGGCGTCCCCATCTGGCTGGCCCGGTTCATCATCGAGGCCGTGCCCTTCACAATCGGCGCGATCCTGGGCGGCACGGTGGGCTGGGGGACGGTGTACTGGCTGGTGGTTATCGGCCCAGCGGTGAACCTGGCCATGAAGTTCTTCGCCTGGCCCGTAGTCCCGTCACGCTGGATCGACGTCTTCAACGCCCTGGACGTCCCCCGTAGCGCCCGCCCCTAACGCCGACACCCCGGCTCCCCCGCCCGTGAGCCGCGTGCGGGACCCATGCGCTGCTAGGCGGCTTAACCTGATCGTGTGATCGACCTTCGCTCCGACACCGTCACCCGGCCTGCGCCGGCCATGCGGGCGGCCATGGCCGCGGCCGAGGTGGGCGACGACGTGTACGGCGAGGATCCCACCGTCAACGAGCTCCAGGAGGCCGTTGCTGAACTGCTCGGCAAGGAGGCCGCACTGTTCGTCACCAGCGGCACCCAGGGCAACCTCTGCGGGCTGCTGGCCCACTGCGGGCGCGGCGACGAGTACATCGTCGGCGACCACGCCCACACCTACATGTACGAGGGCGGCGGGGCGGCGGTGCTCGGCTCCATCCAGCCCCAGCCGGTGCCCCGCCACGACGACGGCATGATCGACCTCGCCGCCGCCGAGGACGCCGTGAAGTCGCCCGACCATCACTTCGCCCGCACCCGGCTGCTGTGCCTCGAGAACACCGCCGACGGCAGGGTGCTCACGCTGGACCAGATGGATGCGTCGGCCGCGCTGGCGGACCGTCACGGCCTGGCCCACCACCTCGACGGGGCCCGCTTGTGGAATGCCGCGGTGGCGCTGGGGGTGACGCCGGCGGCGGTGGCCGCGCCGTTCGACACGGTGTCGGTGTGCCTGTCGAAGGGGCTGGGCGCGCCCATGGGGTCAGTGCTGGCCGGGCCGGCGGACCTGATCGACGAGGCCCACAAGTGGCGCAAGATGCTGGGCGGCGGGCTCCGCCAGGCCGGGATCGTGGCCGCCGCGGGCCTCTACGCGCTGGAGCACCACATCGACCGGCTGGCCGACGACCACGTCAACGCGGCCCGGCTGGCCGACGGCCTGGCCGCGATTGACGGCGTCAAGATCGACTCGTGCGCCACCAACATGGTGTTCATCCGCATCGACACAGATCTGGTCGACAGCGCCCCGAACCTGGCTGACGCGCTGGCCGGCCGCGGCATCGAGACCCGCTGGAAGGGGTCGCGGTCCCGGCTGGTCACCCACTTGGACGTCACCGCCGACGACATAGAGACCACTATCGAAGCCTTCACCGATCTTCTCGCCTAGGCCTCAGGGATATTTCAGAACGCGGGGGTGAGTACGGTGGCGCCATGACGCTGGCGGTGTCCGGGACCCTGATGCAGACGCCCGCGCCGGACCGCCTCACCGTCGCCGACGCCGTGGTGGAGGTCGACAGCACCGGTGCCATCACGGCCGTCCACGACCGCTCCACCCCCGAGGGCGCAGCCGCAGGCCAGAGCGCGCTGGCCGCCGCCTCCGAGCGGGTGGAGCTGGCACCGAGCACGCTGCTGCTGCCCGGCCTGGTCGACATGCACATCCATGCACCCCAATGGCCCCAACTCGGCACCGGGCTCGACCTGCCGCTGGAGCGCTGGCTGTTCGAGTACACGTTCCCGCTGGAGGCCCGCTACGCCGACCACGACTTCGCGGCCGCCGTGTGGGACGACATGGTGCCGACCCTGCTAGCGGGCGGCACCACCACCGCCGTCTACTACTCGTCCAACCACCTGGACGCAACCACATCGCTGGCCCGGGCCTGCGCCCGCCACGGCCAGCGGGCCCTGGTCGGGCGGGTGGCGATGGACCACCCCGAGGGCACGCCCGCGTGGTACCGGGACGCCACCGCCGCAGCCGGCGTGGACGCATCGGCAAGGTCCATCGAGGCGGTGGCGGCGCTGCGCAGCCCCCTCGTGGAGCCGATCATCACCCCCCGATTCACCCCGGCCTGCACCGACGGGCTGCTCCAAGGGCTGGGCGAGCTGGCCGAGGCCACCGGGGTGCGGGTCCAGACCCACTGTGCCGAGTCGGACTGGCACTGCGGCTACGCCATCGAGCGATTCGGCACCTCAGATCCGAGAGCCCTCGACCGCTTCGGCCTGTTGCGCCCGCGCACGGTGCTGGCCCACAGCGACCACCTGACCGACTTCGAGATGGCCATGGCCGCCGACCGCCGGGCCGGTGTGGCCCACTGCCCGCTGTCGAACTCGTACTTCGCCAACGCCGTGTTCAGGGTTCGGCAGGCGCTGGCCGTGGGCACCGGCGTGGGGCTCGGCAGCGACATCGCCGGCGGGGCCCGGCCCGGGCTGCTCGGAGTGTGCCAGGACGCGGTGACCGTCTCACGCATGCTCGAGGACGGCGTCGACCCTGCGCTCGGCCCGGCGCAACGGGGGGTGCCCGACTCGCGGATCGACACCGTGACCGCCTTCTGGCTGGCCACCGCCGGCGGGGCCTCGGTGGTCGACCTGCCGGTGGGGCTGATCGAGCCCGGGCGCCGCTTCGACGCCATGGCGGTCCGGCTCGACCGTCCCGGCGGGTTGATCCGGACCTGGGAGTCCATCGACGACGACGCCCGCATCTTCGAGAAGGTCGTCCGCCTGGCAACCGCCGACGACATCAGCCACGTCTGGGTAGACGGCACCAGCGTCAAACCGGGCCGGTTTCCGGTTCGTGACCGGCGGCGACAGCACTAGCGTCGGATCCATGACCGACATCCTGACTACCCGGGACGGAACGGCGTTCGTGCGCACGCCCGACGAGCGCTTCGCCGCCATCGACGACTACCCCTACGAGCCCCGGTACGCGACCGTCGACGGCCTGCGCATGGCCTATGTGATGGACGGCCCGCCCGCCCCGGACGGCACGGCCGCCCCCGACGACGGCACGGCCACGATCCTGCTGCTGCACGGCGAACCCACCTGGGGCTACCTGTACCGCAAGATGATCCCGGTCCTGGCCGGCGCCGGCCACCGGGTGATGGTCCCCGACCTGATCGGCTTCGGCCGCTCCGACAAGCCGGTCGAGCGCTCCGCCTACACCTACGCGGGCCACGTCGAATGGATGAAGGACTTCCTGGAAGCGACCGCATCCGAGCGGGGATCGGGCCCGCTGCACCTGTTCGGCCAGGACTGGGGCGGCCTGATCGGCCTGCGCCTCGCCGCCGAGAACCCCGACCTGTTCGACCGGCTGATCCTGGCCAACACCGCGCTGCCGGTGGGCGAGTCCCCCGGCGCCGGGTTCGACTTCTGGCGCCAGTTCAGCCAGGAGGTGCCGTACCTCGACTGCGGCCGGCTGGTCGACAACGCCACCGCCAAAGAGCTGAGCGAGGCCGCCGCCGACGCCTACCGGGCGCCGTTCCCCGACGAGATGCACATGGCCGGCGCCCGCCAGTTCCCGATGCTGGTGCCGGTGTCGCCCGACGATCCGGCCGTGCCCGCCAACCTGGCCGCCTGGGAGGTCCTCAGCCAGTGGACCAAGCCGGTGCTCACCCTATGGGCGCCCGGCGACCCGGTGCTCGGCGGCCTCCAGCCCTTCATGATCGAGCGCATCCCGGGCGCGGCCGGCCAGCCCCACGCCCAGTTCGAGCCGGCCAGCCACTTCATCCAAGAAGACCAAGGCCCAGCCCTAGCCAAGTCCATAACCACCTGGCTCCCCCCAGCTCTCATGCATGATTCATGCTAAGATCATGCAATGGCGAATCTTCAAGTCAGGAACGTGCCCGAAACGCTTCACGAACGGCTCCGGCAGCATGCCCGGAAGCGCAACTGCTCGATGAGCGCCGCCGTGCTCGACGCCATCGAGCGGGAACTGACGCGTTGGGAATGGCGAGAGCGCCTGGACAAACGGCCCGAGACCAACCTCGGCATTGATGCGGCGACCCTCCTAGCCGAGGCTCGCAGTCAGCGCGACACAGAACTTGAGTGGCCCTCTTCGTAGTGGACGCCTCGGTGGCGGTCGAGTACCTCCTCCGCACGCCGCTGGGGCTGTCGCTCGCCGAGATTCTCGAAGAGGCCGAACTCTCAGCCCCTGATCTGATCGACGCCGAGGTCATGTCGGTGCTGCGCCAATCCGTCCTGACTGAGCGCCTCGCCGAGGGACGGGCACAAATGGCCTTGGAAGACCTGACGCGATGGCCGGTCGAGCGCATCCCCAGCCGAGCCCTCACCCGCCGGGCCTGGCACTACCGCCAGAACGTCACGGCCTACGACGCCCTCTACGTTGCAGCCGCGGACACCCGCAAGGCCCCTCTGCTCACCGCTGACGGCCACCTGGCAAGAGCTCCGGGACTCGGCATCACCATCCAGCACATCCAGATCTCCTGACCTCGGCGTGCCTGAGATTATTGAGGTGGAGGCTTACCGGGGGGCGATCTCGGCTACTGAGGGGCGCACCGTCTCCCGGGTCTATGCGCCCGACGAGTGGTTCGCCAAGGGAGCGACCACCACCGACGCGCTGCGGCTGGAACTGACCGGGGCGACGATCGGGACGGTGCGGCGGATCGGCAAGCTCGTGATCGTCGACACCGACGGGCCCCGTCTGGGGCTGCGCTTCGGCATGACCGGCAAGATCGTGGTGGACGGGGCCATGCCCATCGACCACCTGCTCTACGACAGCCCCCGCCACGAACCCGCCTGGGACCGGTTCGGGCTCCAGTTCACCGGCGGGGGCGCCATGGTGCTGCGAGACCCCCGGAGGCTCGGCGGCGTGCAGCTCGACCCCGACGAGACGGTGCTCGGACCCGACGCGCTGTCGCTGACGCCCGGCCAGCTTCGGGGCGCCCTGGCCGGCTCGACGGTGGCCCTCAAGGCACGTCTGCTCGACCAGCGCCGGGTGGCCGGGCTCGGCAACCTGCTGGTGGACGAGGCGCTGTGGCGGGCCGGCCTGTCGCCCGTCCGGGAAGCCCGATCCCTCGACCCCAAGGAGACGGCCCGGCTCCATCGCCACATCCGACGCACGCTGGCGGTGCTCGGCGAGCGGGGCGGATCCCACACCGGCGACCTCCAGCCCGGCCGGGTCCGGGGCGGCAGCTGCCCCCGCGACGGGACGCCGCTGCGCCGCGAGCAGGTAGGCGGCCGCACCACCTACTGGTGCCCCGAACATCAGGAGTAGGTCGCCCAGGACGGACGCCCTCGGACACAGCCACGGTCGTAGCCTGAGCGGATGGCTGGGCCTTTGGCGCTGCGCTTCGTGTCGTCGTACCCGCGTGCGGAGCAGATGCCGGCCACCGAGGCCGAGATCGCGCTGGTGGGGCGGTCCAACGTGGGCAAGTCGTCGCTGCTGAACGCCCTGGCCCAGCGCAAGCAGCTGGCCCGCACCTCCAAGACACCCGGCGCCACCCGCCTGCTCAACGCCTTCGAACTCGGCGCCGACGGATCGGGCCGCTGGATCGTGGACCTGCCCGGCTACGGCTACGCCAAGGCGTCCAAGGCCGAGCAGGGCCGCTGGAGCGCCATGGCCGAGGGCTACCTCGCCGACCGGGCGCCTTTGCGGGGCGTGCTGCACCTCATCGACGGCGAGATCGGCCCCACCCGCCTCGACCTCCAGACCATCGAATGGCTCGACGGCCTGGACCTGCCCGTGACCTACGTGGCCACCAAGGCCGACAAGGTGCGGCCCTCCCGGCGCGGGGCCCGCAAGGCCGATCTCGCAGCCAAGCTCGGCGCCGAGCGGGGCGCAGTCCAATGGACCAGCGCCACCAAGAACACCGGCATCAGCGAACTGCGGACCCTGGTCCGAACCCTCCTAGGCGCCGGCGCCTGAGTCCCCAGAGAGCGCTACGAGCAGCACCCCGCCGGGCTGTCGCCATCAGGATCCTGCGGCACCAGAGGCTCCTGCCGCGAGGTGGCGGCCAGAGAGGCCACCGCGGCCGGCAGGCCGTGACCATGGGGCAGACCCAGCACCGTCATGGCCGTCTCCAATCCGCCGAGAGCGCCCAGCAGCATCGGTTCGTTGAGATCACCGAGATGGCCGATACGGAAGCCCCGCCCCTCCATCTCCGTCATCATCCCCGACCCGACGCTCACCCTGAAGCGGTCCCGGGCCATCGCGATCAACGGCGTGGCCCCGATGTCGCCGGTCCGAACGCAGGTGATGGCCGCAGTCCGGTGCTTGGGCTCGGCGATGTTGATCTCCCACGGTCCCCCCGACGCCCAACCCTCCACAGCAGCATGGACCGCAGCGGCCCAGCGACGATGACGGGCAATCGAGGCGTCGACCCCGCCCGTCTCGGCGATCATGTCGAGCGCGGTCCGCAGCGCGAACATGTGCTGGATCGGCGGGGTCCCCCCGAAACGGTTGTAGATCGGCCCCTCCTCGAAGCGGGGGCCCCACGCCAGATGGAAGCGGGGCGTGGCCGCCGAACGGTTGCGCTCCACAGCCCGCTCGCTCAGCGCGCAGAAGGCCAGGCCGGGCGGCATCATCAGGCCCTTCTGGGAGGCCGCCACCACCACGTCGATCCCCCAGTCCCGCATCCGCAGCGGCTCGATGCCCAGCGAGCACACCCCGTCCACGATGAACAGGGCCGGATGGCCGGCGGCGTCGATGGCGGAACGCATCGCGGCCAGATCGGTGACCGCCCCGGTGGACGTCTCGGTGTGGACGATGCAGACGCTGCGGATCCGGTGGGCGGTGTCGGCGGCCAGGATGTCGGCGATCTCGGACGGATCGGTCGGGCGACGGATATGGCCCTCGGTCGTCACGACCTCGTAGCCGAGATCGCGGGCCATCCTCGCCCAGCGCCTCCCGAACAGCCCGCAGTCGGGGATCAGCACGGCGTCGCCGGGATCGAGGGTGTTGGTCAGGGTCGACTCCCAGGCGCCGTGTCCCACCGTGGTCAGCACGACGATCTTGTCGGCGCCGCCGAAGATCTCCGGCAGCTCCGCCCAGATGCCCTCCGCCAGGGCGATGAAGTCGGGATCGGCGAAGTCGACCGCCGGGCGCCCGAAAGCCTCCAGCACCCGGTCGGGAATGTTGGTCGGCCCCGGATTCTGGACGAAGTAGCGGCCCCCCACGCCGCGTGGCCCCGCTGTCACGACCCGGCCCTTGACTGCCTCAACCAGCGGCCGGAATCAGGCCTCGAGCCGCCCCGCGAGAGACTCCACCGCGTCGATGAACTCCTCGATGATCTCATACACCACCTGCGCGCTGGTCTTGGACTGGTTCATGGTTCCGACGATCTGACCGACAAAATAGTTGGCCAGCTTCTCGGCCCCCGAACCCGCCGTGTGGGCGGCCCGCTCGATGCGGCGCTGGGCGGTACGGGTCAGCACCGGCTGCAGCGGCATCTGAAGCGGATCAGGGGTGTCGGCCCGGTGCCACTCCTCGGTCCAGGCCGACTTGAGCATCCGGGCCGGCTTGCCGGTGAGGGAGCGGGAGCGCATCGTGTCCGACGACGACGCGGCCAGCATCTTGTCCTTGACCACCGGGTGGGTCTCGGCCTCGGCGGTGGTCAACCACACCGAGCCGCACCAGACGCCCTCCGCTCCCAGAGCCATCGCCGCGGCCATCTGGCGGCCCCGGCCGATGCCGCCCGCGCCGAGCACCGGTAGGTCCACCGCGTCGACGATCTCGGGGATCAGCACCATCGAGCCGATCTCGCCGGTGTGGCCACCGGCCTCGTACCCCTGGGCGATGATGACGTCCACCCCGGCGGCCTGGTGGCGCTCGGCGTGCACGGCCCGACCGGCGAGGGCCCCCACGAGCTTGCCGGAGTCCTTGGCCGCGTCGATCATGTACTGCGGCGGCGGGCCCAGGGCGTTGGCCACGAAGGCAGAGTTGTGGGCCAGAGCGATCTCGAGCTGGGCGCCGGCCGCGTCGGCCGAGAACGGGGTGGCGTCGCCCAGGCTGCCGAACGAGGTCAGCGAGTCCGAGCCGTCGTCGGCGGGCAGGGGCGGCACGTCGTAGCGGGCCAGGATCTCGTCCACGAAGTCGACGTGGGTGGCCGGAATCAGCTGGCGGACGTCGTCGAGCGTGAACCCCCCGTCGGGGCCGCCGGTGAGGCTGGCAGGGATGATCACGTCGACGCCGTAGGGCTTGTCGCCGACCTCGTCCTCGATCCAGCTCAGGTCGATCTCGAGGCTCTCGGGCGAGTGGGCCACCGCGCCGAGCACCCCCATGCCCCCCGCCTTGGACACCGCGGCCACCACGTCACGGCAGTGGCTGAAGGCCAGGATCGGGAACTCGATCCCCAGCATGTCGGTAATGCGCGTCCTCACGGGCGCCTCCTCTGCGTCTCACTCCACGTGAGGCCAGCCTCCACGTTGGGCTCGCGGGGAAGGCCGAGAACGTGTTCGGCCACGATATTGCGCTGGACCGCGAACGTGCCGCCGCCCAGCGTGAGCGCCGGCGAGAACAGCAGGCCGTAGTGCCAGATCGGATCGACGTCGGGGAACTGGCCGCCCCCTCTGGGGAAGTTGACCTCGGTGGCGCCGGACTGCATCGACTTGGGAATCTCCCCGGCCGGCCCCGACCCCGTCAGCATCCCCGCCGTCCCCACGGTGGCCGCGGCCAGCTCCATCACCGTCTGGCCGTGGTCGTCGGACATGATCTTCTGGATCGACGCCTCCGGCCCGGGCGTCCGCCCCGCGAGCCGGGCACTCAACGTGCGCAACTGGTTGAGTCGCAGCACCTCGGCCTCGCAATAGGCGGCAGCCAGACGGTCCCGCAGCACCGGATCCGACGCCCCGCCGCCGTCCCGGACCAGCTCGATCAGCTTCTGGGCGGTCGGGCCCAGGCTCCAGAGCACCCCGCCCGACGACAGCCCGACCCGCTCGTTGGCCAGCGTGACCTTGGCCAGCCGCCAGCCGTCACCCTCGGCGCCCACCCGCAGGCTCGCCGGCAGGCGCACATCGTCGAAGAAGACCTGGTTGAACGAATGGGCGGTGGTCATGTCCTCGATGGGCCGCAGCGTCACGCCGGGAGCGTCCATCGGGCAGATGAAGTAGGAGATGCCCCGGTGTTTGGGCAGGTCAGGGTCGGTGCGGGCGATGAGGATCCCGAACCTGCTGTAGTGGGCCCCGCTGGACCAGATCTTGGAGCCGCACACCACGTAGGTGTCGCCGTCCCGCACCGCCCGGGTGGACAGCGAGGCCAGATCGGATCCGGAGTCGGGCTCGCTGAAGAGCTGGCACCAGTACTCCTCGCCGCTGAAGATCGGCCACAGGTAGCGGTCCTTCTGCTCGTCGGAGCCGGCCACGAGGATCGTGGGCGCGGCCCAGCCGATGCCGATCAGGTTCTCGGGACGCTTGACGCCGGCCGCGGCCAGCTCCTCGTCGATGACCATCTGGTGCAGGCCGTCGGCCTCCAGCCCCCAGGGCCGGGGCCAGTGAGGCACCACATACCCGGCCTCCGCCAGCTGCCGGCCCGTCGGGTTCGGGTGGTCGGCCAGCCAGTTCCTCACCGCGGCCCGGCGGGGGTCGTCGTGCGGGGGAAGGTCGAAGTCCATGAGCGATTCTTACTCTCGCCTGATCAACGCCCCCTCACAACCGGAGGCGGACACGGCCCGCTGACGAACTGGCAGCGTTTTGCACGGGTGGCGTGCGTTCTGCTGCCAATTCGGGTCGTCCGGCCGGCGGGTCCTGTCGTCGAGCCCGTTCGACCGACAGGGCTTCGCCCTATCGTCGGTCGCCCGGACTCACCGCCACCCCCCGGCCTGGTGCTCGATGCTTCGAAATTGGCAGCGTTTTGCACGGGTGGCGTGCGTTCTGCTGCCAATTGCGGGATGGACCGGGCTGTCAGGCGAGGCGGACGGGGAGGGACTTGAGCGCGTTGTTGAGGTTGGAGCGCTGGCGTCTCGGCTCGCCTGCGAGTTCTATGCTCCCGAAGCGGGCCAGCAGCTCCTCGAAGAACACCCGTCCCTCAAGCCGGGCCAGATGCACGCCCAGGCAGAAGTGGGTGCCGATCCCGAAGGACAGGTGCGGGTTCGGGTTTCGGGCGATGTCGAAGGAATGGGGATCCTCGAACACCGTCTCGTCCCGGTTGGCCGACGTGTAGACCATCGCCACCTTGTCGCCCGCCGCGATCGGCTGGCCCGCGATCTCGGTGTCGGCCATCGCCGTGCGCCTGAAGTAGTGCAGGGGGTTGGCCCAGCGAAGCACCTCCTCGACCATGCCTGGTATCGCCTCCGGATGTCGCCGAACCTCCGCCATCTGCGCAGGGTGCTGCACCAGCGCCAGCAGCCCGCTGGACAGCATGGTGCGGGTGGTGTCGTTGCCGGCTGTCACGAGTTGAACGAAGAAGCGGCCGAAGTCGATGTCGGTCATCAGGCGGCCGTCGAAGCGGCTGCCGAGCAGCACGTCGGTGAGGTCCTCCTGAACGGGCATGGTGCGACGGCGAGCCGCGAAGCCCATCGCGTACATCGCCATCTCCACGCTCGAGGATCCTCGCTCGGACGGGTCGGCGATGTCGGGGTCCTGGCCTCCGGAGTTGCGTTCGGCCATGGCGTGGATCGCGGGCCAGTCCTCGCGGGGCAGTCCCAGCAGCTGGCCCACCACCGCACCCGGCAGCTGGGCGCACACGTCGTGGACGAACTCCACCTCGACCCCCGCTCCTGCGATGGCCTGAGATTGGATCGGGTCCAGGATGGCGGTGGTGATGGCCCGGATGCGCTCCTCGAGCCGCCCGATCACCCTGGCCTTGAACTCCGGCGAGACCGGCTTGCGGTAGGCGGTGTGGCGGGGCGGGTCCATGGCCAGGAGCATGTCGCGCATGGCTTCGAGGCTGGCCGGTTCGAGGTCCTCGATCACCACCCCGCCCTCGGTGGCCGAGAACAGCTCTGGATGGCGGGCCACATGGACCACGTCGGAGTGGCGCAGGACCGCCCAGTAGCCGGCCTGATCGGGCACCTCCTGCCAGCAGACGGGCTGCTCGCGGCGCAGGCGGCTGAAGGTGTCGTGCGGCGGGCCGTCCACGTAGGCGTCGGGGGAGTAGATGTCGGCGGCGGTGTCGGTCATCGGTCGGGGGCCGCGAGCGCCGACGGTACGGGCGCGGCACGGCCGCTGACGGCATGGTAGTGACGGCCGGGCCGTCCGGCCGGGGATGAATTGGGCTGCTCACTCGTTACCCTCGTTCGATGGTCCCCGCCTCTTCGAGGACCGCAAGCGATCCACGGAGGCTGATCACGATGGCAACCGGACGATCCAGCTTCGCCAAGCGCCAGCGCGACATGGCCAAGAAGGCCCGAGCCGAGGCCAAGCGCCAGAAGCGCCTCGGGCGGGGCGAGCTGTTCGAACTGGAGCACGGCCGCCCGGACGACGAGGATGCCGACGCCCCATCGAACGCTCCGACGCTGAGCAACGACGAGATCATGGCCAAGGTGGAGGATCTGCACCGTCGCTACGACGACGGGCAGCTCGACCTTGAGACCTTCGACGAGCAGCGGGCCAGCCTGATGGCCCAGATCTCGGTCGACTGAGCAACTCGCTCGAGCACGATCGGGGCCTCGCCCTGCCGGCCAGGGTCGACCGCGTGCTGTAGGTTGGCGACGTCATGGGATTGGGACAGATCCGCACGGGACTCACCTTCGACGACGTGCTGATCGTCCCTAGGCGGTCCGCGATCAGGTCCCGCCAGGACGTGTCGGTCTGCACCCGGCTGTCGAGGCGCATCCAGCTGGGCATCCCGGTGGTAGCCGCCAACATGGACACGGTCTGCGAGCACGAGATGGCTGTGGCCATGGCCCGCCTCGGCGGGATCGGGATCGTGCACCGCTTCATGCCCATCGGCGCCCAGGCCGATCAGATCGACATGGTGAAGGACGCCGGCGCCGATCTGGTTGTCGGCGCCGCGGTGGGAACTGACCGCGACATGCTCGAGCGGGCGAAGTCCCTGGTGGCCGCAGGCGCCGACGCGCTGGTGCTCGACATCGCCCACGGCCATTCGGACCACGCCATCGACGGGGTGCGGGCCCTCAAGGACCATTTCGCCGACATCGACGTGGTGGCCGGCAACGTCGCCACCTACGACGGCGCCGCCGACCTTGCCGACGCCGGGGCCGACGCCGTGAAGGTGGGAGTCGGCCCGGGCGGGGTCTGCACCACCCGGACCGTGGCCGGTGTCGGCGTGCCCCAGCTGACCGCCATTGCCGACGTGGCCCCGGTCGGTGTGCCCGTCATAGCCGACGGCGGGATCCGCAGCTCGGGCGATATCGCCAAGGCACTGGCCGCGGGCGCGTCCACGGTGATGGTCGGCAGCATGCTGGCCGGCACCAAGGAGAGTCCCGGCGAGGTGGAGCAGGGCTCGGCGGGACTCCAGAAGCGCATCCGGGGCATGGCCAGCTTCGAGGCGGTCCAGGCCCGGGCCGACCGGGCCGGCGAGGACCTCGACGAGGAGTACCTGTCGTACCGTGCCCCCGAGGGCGTCGAGGGCACCGTGCCCTACAAGGGCGAGGTCGCCAAGCTCGTGCACCAGCTGATGGCCGGCCTCCGCAGCGCCATGAGCTACACCAACGCCAGCACGCTGCGGGAGTTCTGGGAGCTGGCGGAGTTCATGGCCGTCACCCCTCAGGGCGTGGTCGAGAGCCTGCCCCACGCCACCTTCACCACCCGCTAGCGCGCCCCTTCCGCCCCCTTCCGCCGCCCCCTCCACCCGGCGAATTGGCAGCATTTTGCACGGCTAGCGTGCGTTTCACTGCCAATTCCGGTGTCCGGCCGGGGGTCAACCCCAGCTTCATCGTCTTGATCCTTCCGGTTGCGCTCGGTCAGTCCCGGTCAGCGGCCGAGCGTCGGTGGTGAGCATCAGTCAACCACGACCGCTAGGCAACACCCACTCGAACCGTGCGTCGGGGCCGTACCAGACAAGTTCGCCGAGACGGAGCACGTCGCGCCCGACAAGCATGTCCACGTCTCGGATACCCATGGCGATCACTTGAAGATCGATGGCATCGGGCGGACTCGCCGAGTTCCAGCCCATCGTCACGGTTATTGGGTAGACGCCGCGCTGCACTGATCCCGCTGCTGTGTTCACGAGTTGCGTGCCGATCTGTGGGACTCGGAGGTACTCGACTATCTCCACTTTGACGCATGACACGTCTGCCGCAGAGTCGATCCTGCCGACTCCCCGCCGCGGAAGCGGTACCTCCCTGGCCTCCTCATGGAACTGCTCGACCTCGTAGCGGGGCACGCCGACCTCGACTGGGACCAAGGCACCGGCCGATGCCTCGATACGGCCCTCTAGACGGGCGTACCGGAACTCGTCAGGACTGGTCGACAAGCTGCAGCCAGGGAATGAAGATCTCGCGGTCCTGCTGCAGCACCTGCTTCACGAGGAAGCGCTGACCTCGCGCCCTTCTGAAACCCGCCCGCACTGCTTCGCTCTGTGTGTCGAAGAATGACGTCGGTTCGCTGACGCGACGGTAGATCATGAGAGCCCACTCGCCCTCGTGGTCCTTCAGCATCTTGGCGCGGCGACGTTCGAAGGCCGCTTCCAGGCGCTCGATGACCGGGTCGGGAACCATCGGCCCGAGTATGCCATCGCCGTCAGCCGTCGTGCGCGGATACTGACAGCAGGTCGTGCCCGCCAGCCCGGTGGCTGACGGCGCGACCGGCGCGGGCGGGTCAGTCGGCGAAGGCGATGCCTCCGGCTACGGGCACGGTGACGCCGGTGATGTACGACCCGGCCCGCGACGCCAGGTAGACGGCGGCGCCGGCCATGTCGTCGGGCTCACCGATCCGTCCCAGCGGAACCTGGTCCGCCAGCGCGCTCCGGGCCTTGGGGTTGTCGAGGATGAACGCCATCATCTTCGAGTCGAACGGGCCCGGTGCGATGGCGTTGACGGTGATGTGTTCGGGCGCCAGCCGTTTGGCCAGATGCCGGGTGAGGTGGATGATCCCGGCCTTCGACGCCGAGTACGAGTAAGTCTCCATGTCGGGCACCTTCAGGCCGTCGACCGAGGCGACGTTGACCACCCTGGCCGGATCCCCGGCGCTGGCCGCCGCCCGCAGCAGGTCCAGCAGCTGCTGGGTGAGCAGGAACGGGCCCCTCACGTTGGTGTCCATCACCTTGTCCCAGCCGTGCACCGGGAACTCGTCCAGCGGCGCCCCCCAGCTCGCCCCGGCGTTGTTCACCAGGACGTCCAGCGAGTCCACCCGCTCCCGCACGGTGGCGGCCAGCGCCTGGCAGCCCTCCGGCGTGGACAGGTCGGCCTGCACGGCCTCGCACGGGCCGCGGGCCGACAACGCCCCGGCGGCCTCGGTGAGTTGATCGGCCTTGCGGGCCGAGATGATCACACGGCAGCCGGCGTCGAGCAGGCCGCCGGCGATCATGCGGCCGATGCCGCGACTCCCGCCGGTGACGACAGCCGTCTTGCCCTCCAGTCCGAACAGTTCAGTCAAGCGGTCGGTGCTCATCGGCATGGTCGACGTCCTCCCAGTGCTCGCTCCGGCTCACAATGCGCCGCCATCATGACAGACGCCGCCGTCGCCCGTCCCCCAGCCAGCCGAACTGGCAGCACAACGCACGCCAGCCGTGCAAAACACCGCCAATTCTGAAGCCCCGAGCATCAGGCCGGCGGGTGGCGGCGAGTCCGGACGGCCGACGATAGGGCGAAGCCCTATCGGTCGAACGGGCTCGACGACAGGACCCGCCGGCCGGACACCCGAATTGGCAGCACAACGCACGCCAGCCGTGCAAAACACCGCCAATTCCGGTCAGGTAGGGTCGGCGTGGATGGTGGGAACGGATGGGGGTACGGCTCCGGGCCGGCGGCGGCGGAGGGCGTCGCTGATCGCCGGCCTTGTCGCGGTCACGGTCTTGGCAGCCGCGGGGTGCGGGGACTCCGGCGGCGAGACAGCGCCGTCGGAGGATGCCGCGACCGCGACTACCGCCGCAGCGACCGCTTCCAGCGAGGCCGCCCCGACGACGAGCCCTCCCACCACCACCGCGACAGCGACCACGACCGCGCCGGCCACGACGACCACCACCGACCCACCGGCTACCACGACCCCGGCCACCGCCACCAGCCCGGCCACCACGTCGGCGCCGCCGACCACCACCGAGGCACCGCCGACCACCACTACCGTCGCCATACCTGTGCCGGAGGCGTCGACGCTGGGAGCGCTGATCGAACTCGACCGTCCTCTGGTGATCGCCCATGCCGGCGGTGATCAGGACTACCCGCACTCCACCATCTACGCCTACACACAGGCCGCGCTCGCCGGATCCGACATCCTCGAACTCGACGTGATGCTGACCGCCGACGGCACTCTGATCGTCCAGCACGACGACACCGTCGACCGCACCACCGAGACCACCGGCCCGGTGGCCGGGCTGACGCTGGCGGAGATCCAGGCCCTCGACAACGCCCACTGGTTCGTGGCCGGCCTGTGGGGCGACCAGACCCTGCCGGCTTCCGACTACGTGTTCCGGGGCGTGCGCACCGGCGCGGTCGAGCCGCCGGAGGGCTTCGGGCCCGACGACTTCAGGGTGGCCACGTTCCGGGAGGTGGCCCAGCGGTTCCCCCACCACGTCCTCGACGTGGAGATCAAGCTCCAGCGCAACGCCGCCGGCGAGGAGGATCCCGCGTCCGGCATCGCCGCGGCCGAAGTGCTGGCGGCCGAGATCACCGAACTGGGCCGCCAGGACTCCGTGATCGTGGCCTCGTTCAGCGACGAGGTGCTGGAGGCGTTCAGCCGGTTCGCCCCCTCGGTGGCGACCACCCCCGGCGAGGCGACGCTGGTCGCCTGGTTCCTGGAAGGACAGTCCCTGGGCCCGCAGCAAGCGGTGATCCAGGTGCCGTTCACCTACGCGGGCATCGAGGTGGTGACGGCCGACACCGTCGACAGGGTGCACAGCGAGGGCCTCGAGGTGTGGGTGTGGCTCAGCGGCACCGACGTGGTCGAGACCCGCGAGTTCTACGCCGGCCTACTCGCTCTGGGCGTGGACGGCATCATCGCAGGTCGCCCCGCCGAGGCAGCCGCCGCGCTGGCCGACATCGCCAGCGGCAGCTAGACCAGCCGACCGTCGTCAGACGCAGCCAGACCCGGCGAGCGGCGACTCGACACAGCCAGACGCGGCTGGAGGGGTCAGCGGCGGCGGGCGATCTCGAAGCAGGCCACCGCCGCGGCGGCGGATACGTTGAGTGAACCCAGCGTCCCCCGCAGCGGGATCGACGCCAGCACATCGCAGCGTTGAGCGACGAGCCGCGACAGGCCCTTGCCCTCGGATCCGAGCACGAGAGCAACCGCCTCACCCGACAGGTCGAGCTCGTGTAGGGGCCGTGGCCCCGCTGCATCGAGCCCGACAGTCCACACGTCCCGGCTGCTCAAGGTGCGCAGCGCGGCGGGGATGCCGCCCACCACCGCGAACGGCAGGTGCTCCACCGCGCCGGCGGCCGCCTTGGCCACGGTCGGTGTGATCCGGGCCGAGCGGTGGCTCCGCAGCACGATCCCGGTCACGCCGGCGCACTCCGCAGTGCGTAGCACCGCGCCGAAGTTGCCCGGATCGGTGATGCCGTCGAGAACCAGCAGGAACGGGGCGCGTCCCGCGGCTCCGGCGCCGGGCTCCTCGACCAGATCGATCAGGTCCGACTCGGGCAGAGGGTCAGCGAGGGCGACCACACCCTGGGGCGCCTCGGTGCGGGCGGTGGCGTCCAGCTCGGAGCGGCTCACCTCCCGGACGCTGGCGCGCTGCTCACGAGCCAGCTCGACGATGTGCTCGACGATCGGGGCCGGGTCCAGACCCCGGGCCAGCAGCACCGTCCGGGTCCTTCGCCGTCCCGCCAACAGCAGCTCGCGAACCGCCTGGCGCCCCTCCACCTGCTCCCCGCCCAGGCCGCCGCGGTCCCGATCCGGGGGCTTCGCGGAACCGGCGCCGCGATCCGGCCGCCCCGGCCCCGAGCGACCCTTCGACCCCGGCCCTGGTCCCGGGCGACCCGAGCGACCCGGCCCCGAGCGCCCCGACCGCGGGCGCCGCGACCGGCTAGGACGGCTCACCGGTACCGGGCTGGCGGGCCACCAGAGCGACCGCCCATGCGGCCACGCCTTCGCGCCTTCCCAGTGCCCCGACGCCCTCGCTGTGGCGGGCGGTGACGGTGATAGGCGCGCCGGCCGCAGCGCTGAGGCGGTCCCGCATGGTGTCGCGGTGAGGGGCGATCCGGGGAGCGTCGATCACCACGCTGCACGACACGTTGACGGGATCCCATCCGGCGTCGCGAACGGCACCGGCAGCCAGGCGCAGCAACTCGAGGCTGTCGGCGCCGGCCCAGGCAGGGTCGGTGTCGCTGAAGAGCTGCCCGATGTCTCCGAGGCCGGCCGCGGCCAGCAGCGCATCGATGCAGGCGTGGGCGACGGCGTCGGCGTCGGAATGGCCGTGAAGGCCGCGCTCGCCCTCGAACCGCACACCACCCAGCACCAGCGACCGGTCGGGGTCGTCGCTGTAGCGGTGGACGTCGAATCCCTGCCCCACCCTCATGCCGTGATCAGCCATGATCGCCTCCCGGAGTGCCGAGCCGGTCGCCGGCACCCAGCAGCGCCTCAGCCACGGTCAGATCGTGGGGCTCGGTGATCTTGAGGTTGCGGCTGTCGCCCGCCACCATCGCCACCGTCCCGCCGGCTGCCTCCACCAGCGTGGCGTCGTCGGTGGCGTCCGCTCCCCCGGCATGCGCGGCCCGCAGCACGTCGGCCCGGAATGCCTGGGGCGTCTGCACGGCCACGAGGTCTCTGCGGTCGGCGGCTGCGCCGTCGCGGCGCCGGATCGTGTCGGTCAGGTCGATCACGGGGACGGCACCGTCGGCGCCGCCGCGCACAGCCTGGATCACCCGCATGTACACCGAGTCGCCGGCCAGCGGGCGGGCGCCGTCGTGGACCAGCACGATCTCGGCGTCGCCGGGCACGAGGCTCAGCCCGCAGCGCACCGAGTCGGAGCGCAGCACCCCGCCGGCGATCGCCACGACCTCGCCAACGCTGTCACCGGAGGCGTCCGGGGCCGGCGACCAGGCGCCCTCGCCGACGGTCCGGGACTCGGGCAGCACGACCACCACGCCCTGGCACGAGCGAGCGGCGCCATGCACGGCCCAGTCGAGCACGCAGCGATCCCCGAGGGGCTGGAACTGCTTCGCACCGCCGAAGCGGTGCCCCTCGCCGGCGGCCACCACGATGGCCCACACGCCCGTGCCCGGCGAGTCCTGCTGCTCGCGATCAGTCGAATCCACCGCTACTAGTGTGGGCCGTTGCCATGTCCGACACCACCCCCACAGCTTCCGAAGCCGCGATCGAGGCCTCTCCGACCGCGCTGCGGGAGGCGCTGCGGGAGACGATCCTCTTCGCCAGGCTCGATGATGAGCAGCTGGACCACATCGCCGCCGCCGGCTCGGTGCAGTGGCTGCGCCGGGGCGTGGTCGTGTTCGAGGAGGGAGCCGAGCCCGGCGAGTTCTACCTGGTGCTGTCGGGCCGGGTCGCCATCGCGCAGGAGTCAGACGACGGGCGCGAGTCGCTCCTGGCGGTGCTGGGTCCGGGCGAGCTGTTCGGCGAGATGGGCTTCCTGGACGGCTACAACCGGTCGGCGCAGGCCCGGGCCCTGGAGGAGTCCCAGGTCCTGATGGTCCCGTACGCGGAGCTGAGGCTCCTGTACGAGAACAACCCCTCGGCGCTGTGGAGCGCGGTGGCGCTGCTGGCGCGGCGGCTGCGGGCCATGGACCGGGCCCTGTCGGACACGGTCTTCCTCGATGTCATGGGCCGGACGGCCAAGCGGCTGCTGGAGATGGCCGGCGACGATGACGAGTTTGAGATGCCTCTAACCCAGGAGGAGTTGGCCTCGATGGTGGGCGCCAGCCGGGAACGGGTGAACAAGGCCATACATGCCTTCGTGAAGCTGGGCTGGATGACCCACGACCAGCGCCACTACAAGATCACCAACCGCCGGAACCTCGAGATCCGAGCCCGCTGACCCGCTGGCATCTGGCTTGCCCGCCAGGCGGCGGATCAGGAGGACCAGGCCTATAGGGCCAGGAGTCGGGCGACGGCGGCTTCGGGGGTGATCGAGCCCTGCTCCACGGCTTGCTCCAGCTCGCTGCGACGGCCGGCCAGGCCTGGCCGGGACTCGAAGTGCTCCAGCAAGGAGCGCTCCAGCAGCACCTGCATCCAGGCCAGGCGGCCCCGGGCCCGGCGGCGGGCCAGGCCGCCCGAGGACTCCAGCAGGCGGCGGTGCTCGACGATGCGATCCCACAGCTCGTCCACGCCTGCACCGGTCAGCGCCGAGACCGTCATCACCGGGGGCGGGCCGTCCTCGCTGGTCGGGGCGAGCAGCGGCAGGGCCCGGCGGAGCTCGGCTGCCGCCAGCCGGGCCGCCTGCTCGCCCGCGCCGTCGGCCTTGTTGACGGCAAGCACGTCGGCCAGCTCCAGCAGGCCCCGCTTGACCGCCTGCAACTCATCGCCCGCGCCGGCCAGCGCCAGCACGCACAGGCAGTCGACCGACGCATGCACAGCCGCCTCCGACTGGCCCACGCCCATCGTCTCCACCAGCACGACGTCGTAGCCGGCCGCCTCCAGCACGGTGATCGCATTCGGGGTGGTGCTGGTGACGCCACCGAGCGTCCCCGCCGACGGGGACGGGCGGATGAATGCGTTCTCATCAGCAGCCAGGCGGGCCATGCGGGTCTTGTCCCCCAGGATCGAACCGCCGGTGACCATGCTCGAGGGATCCACCGCGAGCACCCCGACCCGGTGGCCGGCCCCGGTGAGCCGGGTGCCGAGGGTGTCGATCAACGTCGACTTGCCCGCACCGGGAACGCCGCTGATCCCCACCCGGTGGGCGCCGCCGGCGTGGGGCAGCAACCGCGACAGCAGATCCTGGGCGCGGCCCCTGTCGTCGGGCTGGGTCGACTCCACCAGGGTTATGGCACGGCCCAGGGCGGTGCGGTCGCCCGCCAGCACGCCGGCGACCAAGCCAGTCACCTAGAGCAACTCCAGCAACTCGGCGGCGGCCTCGGCTATCACCGTTCCAGGCTGGTACACCGCCACCGCGCCCGCCGCCAGCAGCTCGTCGACATCGGCGTCGGGGACGACCCCGCCGACGACGATGGCAATGTCGTCGCGTTCGAGCCGGTCCAATGCGTCGCGCAGCTCCGGCACCAGCGTCAGATGCCCGGCGGCCAGCGAGGACACCCCGACCGCGTGCACGTCGGCCTCCACGGCCTGGCGGGCGACCTCGGCCGGTGTGGCGAACAGCGGCCCCACGTCAACGTCGAAGCCGAGATCGGCGAACGCGGTGGCGATCACCTTCTGGCCCCGGTCGTGGCCGTCCTGGCCGACCTTGGCCACCAGGATGCGGGGCCGGCGCCCGCGGCGGGCCGCGAAGTCGTCCACCCGGCTTCGCACGTCATCGATCCCACCGGCGCCGTCGCCCGAGCCCGGGCCGCGGGCCTCGTCGCGGTACACGCCCTCCACCGATCGGATCTCTGCCACATGACGACCGTAGACGGTTTCGAGCGCGTCGCTGATCTCCCCGACCGTCGCGTGGGCCCGGGCGGCGTCGATCGACAGGGCCAGCAGGTTCCCCTCGCCGGTGCGAGCGGCCGCCGTCAAGGCATCTAGAGCGAACTGCAGCGGCTCTGGGTCGCGCTCGGCTCGCAGCTGTTCCAGCCGGGCTATCTGGGTCCGGCGGACCTCGGCGTTGTCGATGCGGCGGACCTCCACCGCCGCGCTCTCGCCGCTTGCGACCCGGTATCGGTTCACGCCGATGACGGCCTGGCGGCCCGAGTCGATCCGGGCCTGGGTGCGGGCCGCTGCCTCCTCGATGCGAAGCTTGGGCAGGCCGTTGGAGATGGCCGCAGCCATCCCGCCCAGTTCCTCCACCTCGCAGATGTGGTTCCATGCCCGTTCGGCCAGCAGCCTGGTCAGCCGCTCCACGTGATAGCTGCCGCCCCAGGGGTCCACGGTCCGGGTGATCCCCGACTCGTGCTGGAGGAACAGCTGGGTGTTGCGGGCGATACGGGCCGAGAAGTCGGTGGGCAGGGCCAGCGCCTCGTCGAAGGCGTTGGTGTGCAGCGACTGGGTGTGGCCCTGGACCGCGGCCATGGCCTCGACGCAGGTGCGGACCACGTTGTTGTAGGGATCCTGGGCGGTGAGGCTCCAGCCGCTGGTCTGGCAGTGGGTCCGCAGGCACAGCGAGCGGGGGTCCCGGGGCTCGAACCGGCTCATCAGCCGGGTCCACAGCAGGCGGGCGGCCCGCAGCTTGGCCACCTCCATGAAGAAGTTCATCCCCACGCACCAGAAGAAACTGAGCCGGGGCGCGAAATCGTCGATGCCGAGTCCTGCGGCGAGCCCGGCCCGGGCGTACTCCAAGCCGTCGGCGAGGGTGTAGGCCAGCTCGATGTCGAGGGTGGCCCCGGCCTCCTGCATGTGGTAGCCGGAGACCGAGATCGAGTTGAACCTCGGCATCCGCTCGGCAGTGAAGGCGATGATGTCGGCCACGATCCGCATCGACGGCGCCGGCGGGTAGATGAACGTGTTGCGGACCATGAACTCCTTGAGGATGTCGTTCTGGATGGTCCCGGCGAGCTGCGCGGGCTTCACTCCCTGCTCCTCGGCGGCCACGACGTAGAGGGCCAGCACCGGCAGCACGGCGCCGTTCATGGTCATCGACACGGTCATCTGGTCGAGGGGAATGCCGTCGAACAGCACCCGCATGTCGAGGATGGAGTCGATGGCGACCCCGGCCATGCCGACGTCGCCGGCCACCCTGGGGTTGTCGGAGTAGTAGCCCCGGTGGGTGGGCAGATCGAAGGCGACCGACAGGCCCCGCTGGCCCGCGGCGAGGTTGCGGCGGTAGAAGGCGTTGGACTCCTCGGCGGTGGAGAACCCCGCGTACTGGCGGATGGTCCAGGGACGGGTCACGTACATGGTGGGATAGGGCCCCCGCACGAACGGAGGCAGGCCCGGGTAGCTGCCCACGAAGTCGGCGTCCTCGAGGTCGGCCGGACCGGCCAGCGCCGGCACCGGGATGCCCTCGGGCGTCTCGAAGACGGGGCCATCGGTGGGCGCGGCAGCCGGGCGGGCCGCGGCATCGCCGTCGCGCAGCTCGACCCGCGAGAAGTCCGGGATCGTGGTCACGGCCCCTCCCCCGTTACAGGACGTCGCTGAGGTCTATGACCATGAGCGCGCACAGCAGCACGATGATCCCCGCATTGAGCGCGGTTATCAGCCACCGGTACCGGTGCCTGGTCCGCTGGAAGCGCCGGATGCTCAAGACGTTGAACACGATGGCAACCGCGCCGATGGCCAGGCCGACGCCCGAGCCCACTCCCGAGGCGATGCCGGCCGCGGGCAGCAGCCACGGGAACAGCACATAGAACAGGAAGCAACGGACCCCCGACACCACCACCGACGTGCTGAAGACCCGCTCGGCCGGTCCGTCGACCGCAGCGGCTGAGGGTGTCGTGTCGGGATCGGCGGCCGCGGTCACCGCCATAGCGTGCCACGCTCCCGCCGCAGCGACACCGCTGCATCCCGAACTGGCAGCAGAACGCACGCCTGCCGTGCACGACGCTGCCAATTCGCAGCCCGCAGCCGACTACGTCATCGTGCCAGCGACAGAATGCACACCGACGGCGCGCTCAACGCCGCGAATTGCCGACACCAGCCGAGAAGAGGCAGCGCCGGCTACGCGGCCGCAGCCACGATGCGGGCCGTCTCGGTGATGGCGTCATCGAGCGGCGTGGGTTCCGTGTCGCCCAGCAGTTCGGCCAGCCCGGCGGGCGACAGGGCCTCAGCGAACGGCAGCGGCTCGCCGTCCACTTCGAGGTCGCCGAAGCCGGTGATGCGGCGGACCCGCTCCACGAAGTCCTCGATCGACGTCACATGGCCCCGCAGATTCACAGCCGGAGCGGCCGGCGCATCGAACTCGACCCGCGAGGCGGCGATGAACGCTCGGGCCACGTCGGGCGCGTACTGGAAGTCGGTCACTCCTCGGTACCCCACCCTGTAGGGCTCGCCCCGCACCGCGCTGTAGATGGCCGCGGTCGGCGCCGAGGTGACCCCCTGGTCCCGGCCGGCCCCGTACACGGTGAACGGCCGCAGCCCCACCGAGGCCAGCCCGTGGTCGGCCGCGAACACCGCGGCGGTCTGCTCGTTGCACACCTTGTAGGCGCCGTACAGGGTGGCCGGCTCGGGGAGCGCGTCCGGTCCGAGCACGGGCTCGGGATAGAGCTCCGGCGGGCCGTAGATGGCGGCACTCGAGGCGTAGGCCACCGGCGAGATGCCGTGCTCCACGGCCGCCTCGAACACGTTCACCGTTCCCTGCACGTTGACCGCCGCGCCGGCGCTGGGGTCGGCCCGGCAGAACGGCACCTGCAACGCGGCGAGATGGATCACCCGGTCGACACCGGCCATGGCGTCGACCACGGCAGAGCGGTCGACGATGTCGCCGACGACCCGGCGGAAGTCCAGCCGGGCGCCGCCGGCGATGAGTCGGTGCCGGTTGTCGTTGGCGCCGAGGTCGAAGGTGGCCACCTCGGCGCCCTCGTCGAGAAGCAGTCGTACCGTCCACGCGCCTATGCACCCGTCGGCGCCGGTTACGAGGAAGTGCTCGGCCATCAGTAGGTCGCCCTCCCCCCGGAGATGTCGTAGCACGCGCCGGTGCTGAACGAGCAGTCCTCCGAGCTCAGCCAGCTGACCAGGGCGGCCACCTCCTCGGGCTGGCCCAGACGGCCCATGGGGATCTTCGAGAGCATGTAGTCCAGCACCTCCGGCGCAGTGGCCAGGTTCATCGGGGTGGCGATCACCGCCGGCGCGATCGAGTTGACGAGCACGCCGGTGGTGGCCAGCTCCTTGGCCAGCGACTTGGTCATGGCGATGACGGCGCCCTTGCTGGTGGAGTAGGCGCCGAGGTTCGGGTTGCCCTCCTTGCCGGCGATGCTGGCGATGTTGACCACCCGGCCCCAGCCCCGCTCGACCATGCCGCCCACGGTGGCCTGCATCACGTTGAAGATCCCGGTGACGTTCACCCTCAGCGTGCGCTCCCACTCGTCCGCGGGTGTCTCGAGCAGCGGCACGTTGGGGCCGACGACGCCGGCGGACTGCACGACGATATCGACCTCGTCGATGCCGTCGATGGCCCGCACCGCGGCGGCGTCGGTGACGTCCACCTCGTGTATGGCCTCCAGCTCGCCGGCCCGGTCGGCCATGTCCCCGGCGTGCAGGTCCACTGCGGCCACCCGGCAGCCGTCGGACAGCAGACGGTCCACGCAGGCCGCGCCGATCCCAGACCCGGCGCCGGTCACCAGCGCTCTGCGTCCCGCGGTCACGGGGTCACGCTCCGGATCCGGGCGGTGATGGGAGATTGGCTTCGATGGGGGCTATGCATGGCTCGCCATGGTACGGCAAGGTCCGGCCGACCCGGGCTCCGGGCCGGGTACTTAGAGCGCTTGCAGCAGGGCGTCCTCGAAGGACCAGTCGTAGCGGGTGGCGCCGGCCTTGGCCCGGCCCGAGCGCTGGTACCACTCGAAGGTGTGCTCGAACATCGATGCCAGGTCGTGCCGGGGCTGGAAGCCGATGTCGGAGCGCAACCGGTCGATGCTGAAGACCGTGTCACGGTTCCACCACCAGATGTTCGGGGCCAGATGCTGCACGAGTTGGGCCACCTGGAACCTCCGCCTGAGCATGTCAGCGCGCGGATCGGGAGCCGAGCGCTCCGATCCGGGAGAGGGGCGAATATCCATGCCCAGACTCGAGACACCGGACCCGACCCGCAACTCGCCGGTCCAGAGCCGCTCCATCGTCCCAGCCGGGATCGACACCCGGTGCGCGGGACGGCCCGCCACCCGCTCGGCCAGGTCGATGTAGCGGTTCCGGGTGAGCGAGTCGGGCCCGGTCAGGTTGTAGCGCCGGCCGAACGTGACCGGCTTGCCCATCATCTGCTCCAGCGCCCGGGCCTGGTCGTCGACGTGGCCCAACTGGAGCAGGGTGGTGCCGTCGCCCGGAACCAGCACCGGCCGGCCCGCCAGCAGCCGGGCGAACATCCGCTGCTCGCGGTCGCCGATGGTGTTGTAGGGCCCGAAGACCATCGAGAAGGCGGCTGTGGTCGCCGGGAAGCCCCGCTCGGCGTGGGCGGCCCGCAGCAGGTCCTCGCACAGCAGCTTGTGCAGGCCGTACTCGTTCTGGTCGGGGCCCCGCTCGTCGCCGTCGTCCTCACCGACGGGCAGCACATCGGAGGCGGCGTAGATGACGGTGGAGCTGGCGAACACGTAGTGGCCGGTGCGGCCCTCGAGCAGCTCCAGCATGATCTCGACGTCGGGCGGATGGTAGGCGGTGAGGTCGTAGACGCAGTCCCAGTCGGTGCCGCCAAGGGCATCGTGCAGCGACTGGTGGTCGGTGCGGTCGGCGATCAGGCGGCCCACCCCGGCCGGCAGCTCGGCCGGGGTCCGGCCCCGGTTGCACACGGTCACGTCGTGACCGGACCGCACCAGCTCGTTCACGAGAGCCCGCCCGTTGAACTGGGTGCCGCCCATCACCAGAACCTTCATCGCAGCCGCCCTGTCGATGGGCCCTCAGTAGGTGGCCCGGCCGCCGGTGATGTCGTAGCAGGCGCCGGTGCTGAACGAGCATTCCTCCGAGCACAGCCAGCCCACCAGGGCGGCCACCTCTTCAGGCTCGCACATCCGGCCCATCGGGACCCTCGACACCATGAAGTCGAGCATCTCCTGGGTGGCGGGACCCAGCAGCGGGGTGTTCGTGATCGTCGGCGCCACCGCGTTGACCAGCACGCCGGTGGTGGCCAGCTCCTTGGCCACCGACTTGGTGAGGGCGATCACCGCCCCCTTGCTGGCCGAGTAGGCGGACTGATGGGCGTTGCCCTCCTTGCCGGCGATGCTGGCGATGTTGACCACCCGGCCCCAGCCCCGCTCGACCATCCCGCCCAGCGTGGCCCTCATGACATTGACCACGCCCGAGACGTTGACGGCCATGGCCCGGTCCCAGGCGTCGGGCGGCGTTTCGGTCAGCGGACCGACGGGCCCGGCGATGGCGGCGCACTGCACCACGATGTCAACCTCGTCGATGCCCTCGATGGCGTTCACCGCTCCGGCGTCGGCCACGTCGATCTCGACGATGGCCTCCAGCTCTGCGGCGCGGCCCTCCAACCGGCCGGCCCGCAGGTCGACGCCCACCACACGGTGTCCCCCCGCCAGGAGCCGGTCGACACAGGCGTAGCCGATCCCCGATCCGGCGCCGGTGACCAGCGCGGTACGGGCTGCGCTCACGGGTTCCCACCATGCCTGCAGGCCGGAGCAAAACGGCTCGGTGCGCTCCCGCGGGCTGACATGGCGCCCCATCGTAGGGGCGGTCCCCTCACGCTCCGAGCGCGGCCCCCGCTAGCGGTCGGCACGATTCGCGGCTTGTATGGGCGACGACGGCAAACCGGCGCGAGAGGGGTCACAGCATGACGGCGAACATCACGAAGGCGGGCTTCGATCTGGGGATCGTCACCACCAACGGCGACGCGATGCTCGAGTTCTACCGGGACGTGGTCGGCCTCGAGTTCGAGGGCACCATGGTGATGGAGGCGATCGGGATCGCACGGATGGACCGCCTCCTGTGCCGCGACAGCGTGCTGAAGCTCGTGACGCTCACGACCGGCGTGGCCGCAGGTCCCGGCGGGGGAATGTCCGGGTGCACGGGCATGCGGTACTTCACGCTGTCGGTGGACAACATCGAGGAGGCGGCGGCCGGCTGTGAGGCCGCCGGTGCGCCGGTCGTGTGGCCGGTGCTGGAGAGCCGTCCGGGCGTCAAGATCGCCATGGTGGAGGACCCCGACGGCAACTGGCTGGAGTTCATCCAGATGGGCTGATCAGCCCGCGCGAGGCATCCTTGACGTGTCGCTGCGCAGCGCTACGCTGCGCGCCGTGACCGCTCCGAAGCGGCAGGCCTGGAACTACACCCCCGAACTGCCGCTGCGGTCGGCGCCGTTCCTGCACTGGCCGCTGCGGCCGGCTGCGATCGCCCGGCACCTGGCCAGGACCTGGCGGCCTCTCACATCGCGGGTGTTCATGCTGGCGGTGGCGTTCGCGCTCTGGCAGTGGGCCAGGCCGTCCCTCGCCGAGGCCGAATCACTGCGGCTGGGCTGGATCCTCGAGATCTGGGTCCGCAACATCGTCCTGCTGACGGTGGTGACGGGCGGGCTGCACCTGATCCTGCAGCGCTACCGGGCCCAGGGCGACGAGCTGCGCTACGACCCGCGGCCGCTGATTCGCAACAAGAGCCTGTTCCTCTTCAACGACCAGGTGAAGGACAACATGTTCCTGAGCCTGGTGCCTGCCATGGTGGTCGCCACCGCATGGGAGTCGCTGGGCTGGTGGGCCTACGCCAACGGCATCGCTCCGCACTGGTCCTTCAGCGACAACCCGGTGTGGTTCGTGGTGCTGCTGGGACTGATCCCCATCTGGTCGGTCCTGTACTTCGGGGCCGGCCACTGGCTGCTGCATCGCAGGCCGATGTATGCCCGTGTCCACTGCTGGCATCACCGCAACATGAACATCGGCCCCTGGTCGGGCCTGTCGATGCATCCGCTGGAGCACGTCATCCTCTACAGCGACATCCTGGTGCTGCTGGTGGTGCCGTCGAGCCCGGTCCACATGCTGTTCGCGATGATGCACCACACGGTGGGCGCGCCGATGAGCCACACCGGCTACGACGCCGTCCGCCTCCCGGCGCGCCGGCGCTTCGAGCTCGGCGACTTCCACCACCAACTCCACCACCGCTACATCGAGTGCAACTACGGCGGTCTGGAGTCGCCCCTCGACGAGCTGATCGGCGCGTTCCACGACGGCACGCCCGCCGGCGACCAGATGGTGACCGAGCGCCTCCGCCGCCGGTCCACGCCACGCTGAGGAGGCTCCGGGCCCGAGGAGCGCTCCGCCGGATCGGATCGAGGCGTTAGCCTTCGCCCCCGTCCGGCCCGCCATCAGAGGTGTCCGATGAGAAGCCAGCCAACGAAGCGAACGGGCGCGATGATCGCGGTGCTAGTGGCGGCCGTGGTGGCCTCCGCGGCGGCGGCGAGTCCGGCTGGTGCGCAGCCCACTCCCGTGCCCATCAGCGCCGACAGCTTCACACTGACGATCCTGCACAACAACGACGGCGAGTCGAAGCTGGTTCCGGATCCCGTCGACGGCACCCCGTCGGGCGTCCTGAACAGCACCGACGGCTTCCCCGGCGTGGCCCGCTTCGTGATGCTGATGAAGCAGATGCAAGCCCAGGTGCACGACGGGGAGGGCCTGCTCACGGTCAGCGCCGGCGACAACTTCCTAGCCTCGCAGGAACTCGGGGTGTCCCTGGCCGGCAGCGGCCCGCTCTATGACTCAATCGCCCTGCGGGGCCTCTACGACGCCATCATCTTGGGCAACCACGACTTCGACCTCGGCCCCGAGGTGACCGCCCGGTTCATCAGGGGATTCAACGAGACGGTGCCGTTCCTGTCGGCCAACGCCGACTTCTCCGGCGAGCCCGCGCTCCAGGCGCTGGTCGACTCGGGCGTGCTGGGCGCCAGCACCGTCGTGACCACCGCCGGCCAGCAGGTCGGCGTGATCGGGGCGGTGACCCCCATGCTTCCCAACATCTCCTCACCCCGCAATGTGGCGATCTCCGACGTCCGGCGTGCGGTCATGGCCGAGGTCGAGGCGCTCACCGCACAGGGTGTGAACAAGATCGTGCTGGTGAGCCACCTCCAGGACGTCGACGAGGAAACCGCCCTGGTGGCCGGCCTGACCGGCGTCGACGTGGTGGTCGCCGGCGGCGGCGACGAACTGCTGGAGGGTGGCGACAGCTGCCTTCCGGACCTCGAGCCGGTAGGGCCGTACCCGCTGCTCGTGCGCGATGCCGCCGGTGTCGAGGTTCCAGTGGTGACCGCGCCCGGCGGCTACCGGTGCATCGGGCAGCTGGTCGTCAACTTCGACGGTGACGGCAACGTCACGAGCGCATCCGGCAAGTCCGTGGGGGTCGACTTCGGGATCGAGCCCGATCCCAAGGTCCAGGCCGAGGTGATCGAGCCCCTCGCCGCGGCCGTGGCCGAGGTCGACGCTCACGTGATCGGCACGAGCGAGGTGGACCTGGACGGCCGCAGACCGCGGGTGCGCACCGTCGCCACCAACCTCGGCAACCTCCTGGCCGACGCCCTGAGGGCCGCGGCCGCCAACCGGTCCGCGGGCTTCGGCACCCCGTCACCCGACGTCGGGATCCAGAACGGTGGCGGCATCCGCAACGACTCGGTGATCGGGGCCGGGGTCATCACCACCGGCGACACCTGGGACATCGCCCCGTTCCGCAACTTCGTGGTGGTGGGCGAAGTCTCCCGCGAGACCTTCCTGTTGCTGCTGGAGCGGGCCGTGGACCGGATCCCCGGAGCCGGAGGCCATTTCCCGCAGGTATCGGGATTCACCTTCAGCTACGACCCGTCCGCCCCGGCCCGCGACACCGACCGGGCCGGCGACTGCTCGCTGGCCGGCGACCCGGGCTCGCGGATCCGCGAGGTCACCCTCGACGACGGCACCGCCATCGTGCGCGACGGCGCGGTGGTGCCGGGCGAGCCGGTGGTGGTGGCCACCATCAACTTCCTGGCCAACGGAGGCGACTGCTACCCGCTGGCCGGCATCGAGTTCACGTCGATGGGCGTGACCTACCAGCAGGCTCTGGCCGACTTCATCGCGGCCGACCTGGACGGCACGATCACCGCGGCCGCCTATCCGGCCGCAGGCGGTGACCGGATCGTCGCCGCTGAGGCCCAACCGGAACCCGAACCGGAGCCCACCACCGTCACCGTGAAGGTGGTGCGGGGCGACAGCCTCTGGCGCCTGGCCCGGGTCCACCTGGGCACCGGGACACGCTGGCCGGAGATCTACGAACTCAACCAGGGCAAGGTGCAAGCCGATGGCCGCAGCCTCCGCAACCCGGATCTGATCATTATCGGCTGGCTCCTGGAGCTGCCCGCAAGCTGACCCGCGGCCTGAGAACACAGCCGACCCCGGACGCGCCGGCCGGACCCACTCCCAGCCGGCGCACCTCAGATCAAGGTCTCGGGGTGATGTGCGAACGGATCCACGACAGTCACGTCTCCGAGTCTCTGGCCGTCCTGAAGATCCTCGGTGAGCAAGCGGTCGCAACCGGCCGCCTGCGCGGCGGCGACGATCAGTGCATCCCAATGGGACAGGCCGAATCGATCGGCGACGGCGAAGGCCGCGGTCACGACATCGGCGTCCACGAGCACGGGTCGCCATGAGAGCAGATCGGCGACGTCGGCACGAGCGTCGACTGGCTGCATACCGGGCACGAGCTTGCGCGTGACCGTGACGTAGTACTCGTTGAGCACCTGGACGCTGATACGCCCGGAGCGTGACGTCCACAGCGCCGATACCCAATCGGCGGCCCGCTGCTGCTTGGCGGGCTCGGACGCATCGCGGGCATAGACGAGGACGTTGGTGTCGACGAAGACAGCCACGCGAGCTCAGCGCCGGTGGACTTCGTCGCGCGAAGGGTAGGGCTGACCGGCCTCTCGCAAGGGAGCCGGCTCGCGGCTCAGGTACGACTGGAGGGCGTGCTCGTAGTCACCGGACCCCGCCATCCGCTCACGCAGGACTCTGCCCACGAAGCGCGACAGGCTCGTGTCCTGCCGGGCCGCCTCGATCCGCGCCCAACGAGCGGTCTCATCATCAAGGCTCACGGTCACATTTCTCACGGTTTCACGATACCACGATTTCCGTGTGATCTTGCCTGACCAGGTGGACGGACGAGCGGAACCAGAGCCACCGGTTGACGGCGCGGCTCCGGCTGGGGCCAAGCGGGGGTCAGGTGTAGTCCTGGTACTTGTCGAGGTGGCGGACCGGGCGGCTGAGGGCGTCCTTGCGGAACGGGTCGCCCAGCTCCTTGGTGCACATGGCTTCGATGACGGTGGTGCGGCCCCCGTTCATCTGGGCGTCGATGGCCGCGGTCAGCGCGGGGCCGACGTCCTCGAGCTGGTTGACCCGCACCCCGTCGGCCCCCATGGCCCGGGCCACCTCCGACCAGTCCTCGCCGCCGTCGAGCTCGCCGGCCACGAAGCGACGCCCGTAGAAGTCGACCTGGTTCTTCTTCTCCGCGCCCCACTGGCGGTTGTGGAACACCACTGCGGTGACCGGGATGTCGTGGCGCACCGCGGTCATGGTCTCGACCATGCTCATCGCCCAGGCGCCGTCGCCGGCGTAGGCCACCGCGGGGCGGTCCGGTGCGGCCTTCTTTGCCCCGATGACGGTCGGCAGGGCGTAGCCGCAGTTGCCCCAGCTCATGGCGGCCAAGAACGACCGGGGCTCCTCGAATCGCAGGTAGCTGTTGGACACCGAGTTGATGTTGCCGATGTCGGTCGACACCATCACCCGCTCGGGCATCGCCCTCTCCAGCTCGCGCAGCACCTGGCGGGGATGCATCCAGTCGTCGGCCTCGGCCGCGGCCTGCTTGATCATGTCCACGCTGAAGTCGTCGGTCTCCTCGGTCCAGTCGTCGAGTTCGGCCTCCCAGTCGGCCTTGTCGCCTGCCGTCTCCGCCGCCCGCTGCACCCGGGTGGCGTCGCAGGCCAGCTCGCGGCCGGCCAGCCTGGCGCTCAGCGCGGCCGCGGCCGCGCCGGCGTCGCCGCAGATGCCGACGTCTATGCGCTTGACCAGCCCGAGCATCCTGGAGTCGGCGTCGACCTGGATCACCTTGGCCCCGGTCGGCCAGTAGTCGAGCCCGTGCTGGGGCAGGGTGCCGAACGGCCCGAGGCGGGTGCCGAGGGCCAGCACCACATCGGCACGCGAGATCAGCCGCATGGCCGCCTTGGAGCCCTGGTACCCGAGCGGCCCGCACCACTGCGGGTGCGAGGCCGGGAACGAGTCGTTGTGGAGGTAGCTGTTCACCACCGGACACCCGAGGCGCTCGGCCAGCGCCACCGTCTCGGCCATGGCGTCGCCCATCACCACCCCGCCGCCGGAGATCATGACCGGGAACGAGGCCGACGCCAGCAACTCGGCGGCCTGGTCGAGGGTGCGGTCGCCGCCGGGGCCGCGGTCGAGGCGCTGGGGCTGGGGGATCTCGACGTCGATGTCGCCGTAGAAGCGATCGCGGGGGATGTTGAGCTGGGTGGGACCCATCTCCGACAGGGCCCGGTCGAAGCAGCGCGCGGTGAGCTCGGCCATGCGGTGCTCGTTGTTGACGTGGCCTTGGTACTTGGTGAACTCCTCGAACATCGGCAGCTGGTTGGCCTCCTGGAAGCCGCCCAGCCCGATGCCCATGGTCCCGGCCTCGGGCGTGACGATCACCACCGGGCTGTGGGCCCAGAACGCCGCGGCGACGGCCGTGACGCAGTTTGAGATGCCGGGACCGTTCTGGCCGATCACCACTCCGTGGCGGCCCGACACCCGGGAGAACCCGTCGGCCATGTGGGCCGCGCCCTGCTCATGGACCACCGGCACCAACTCGATGCCGGCCGGCTCGAAGATGTCCATGGCGTCCATGAACGCGCTGCCCATGATGCCGAAGATGGTGTCCACACCGTGGGCGACCATCGTCTCAACAAACGCCTCGCTCGGGGTCATACGAGTCATGTGTGCGTCCCTCCCGTCAGCCGCGAGTTCTGATGCCCGGAGCGCCTCCGGTCAATCTGTTAGAGCCTATAACTGATCGCGCATTCCCTGCCACGGACTGATCGGCGGGTCCCGCCGGCCGTTCCTACCGCCGTGCTTGCGCAGCCTGAATGTCTGCGGGCCACTCGCTCTTGATGTAGGCCAGAACAGCCCAGATGTCCTCGTCGTCGAGTTCGGCGGCGAAACCACGCATCTCGCTCTTGTAGTCCCCCCCGACGATGGCTTCCGTGCCTCTCTTGGTCGTTTCGAACAACTGAACATCGGTGTGATGCCACGTGTGGCCAGTCTCGTCATGTGGAGGCGCGGGAAGGGTCCCGTCGGCTCTTCTGACCCGCCAGTTCGGCTGTCCTTCAAGATTCACGCCGTGACATGATGCGCACGATTCCGCGTAGACCGCGGACCCCCGGGCGACAAGCTCGGGATCCGACGCATCGGCCCTGCCGCGGAGACGGGGCTCGTCACCGCCCTGCAAGGCGGAACAACCAGAGATGGCGGCAGCGATGGCCACGACCATCACGATGACGGCGGAGGTGGGGCCAGATCGCTCGATCTGTCCTCCTGTCATGATCGAACAGAGCGGAAGCGGCGCAGGCGCAGGCTGTTGGACACCACGAACAGCGACGACGCTCCCATGGCGGCCGCGGCGGCCATCGGGCTGAGCACGCCGGTCGCGGCTAGAGGGATGGCGGCCACGTTGTAGGCGAAGGCCCAGAACAGGTTGACCTTGATGGTGCCCAGGGTGCGGCGCGACAGAGCGATGGCGTCGGGCACGGCCCTCAGGTCGCCGCCCACGATGGTCAGGTCCGAGGCCTCCACGGCCACGTCGGCGCCGGTCCCGACCGCGATGCCGAGGTCGGCCTGAGCCAGAGCCGGCGCGTCGTTGATGCCGTCGCCCACCATCGCCACCCGCTTGCCGGCCTCCTGGAGCCGGACCACCGCGGCGGCCTTGTCGCCAGGGAGCACCTCGGCGGCCACGTCGTCCACGCCGATGGCATCGCCGACCGAGCGGGCCGTGCGGCGGTTGTCGCCGGTGATCAGCGACACCTCCAGGCCCATGGCCCTCATCTGCTCGACAGCCTCACGGGAGGTGGGCTTGACCGTGTCGGCCAGCGAGACGACGGCCTCCGCGACGGATCCCCGGCCGACCAGGGCCGCGGTGTGCCCGGCCGCCTCGGCCTGGGCCATCGCCTCGGAAAGCTCGTCCGGGATGTCGTCGAACAGGGGGCGACGCCCGACCCGCACCTCGGCGCCGTCCACCCGGCCGACCACGCCCAGCCCGGGGCGGTTCACGAAGTCGCTGACACCGCGGCTCGACGGCCAGCGCCGGGCGATGGCGGCACCGACCGGATGCTCCGACCGCGACTCCAGGGCGCCCGCCAGCAGCCCCATGGCGGTGACGTCGGTGGCGGGCGCCGCAACCGCGTCGACCACCTCGAGCCGGCCGTCGGTGACGGTGCCCGTCTTGTCGAGCACCACCGCGTCGACGCGACGGGTGTCCTCGAGCACCTCGGCTCCCTTGATGATCACGCCGAGCTGGGCTCCCCGGCCCGTGCCGACCATCACCGCCAGCGGAGTGGCCAGACCCAGCGCGCACGGGCACGAGATGATGAGCACGGCCACCGCCGCAGTGAAGGCGTCCGAGGGGACCGACCCCGCCGCGAACCACGCTCCGAGGGTGGCCGCAGCCAGCACCACCACCACCGGCACGAACACCGACGCCACCCGGTCGGCCAGCCGCTGCACCGCGGCCCGACCCCCCTGGGCCTCGTCCACCAGGCGAACGATCTGGGCCAGGGCGGTGTCGGTGCCCACCCTGGTGGCCTTCACCTCCAGGGTGCCGTCGGCGTTGACGGTGGCACCGATCACACCGTCGCCGGGAGCCACCTCCACCGGGACGGGCTCGCCGGTGACCATGGACATGTCAACCGCCGACGCCCCGCTCACCACAACACCGTCGGTGGCGATCCGCTCGCCGGGGCGAACGATGAACCGCATCCCGACGACCAGCTCGTGGGCCTCTATCTCGGTGCCGTCGGGCAGGCGCGCCGTGGACGCGCCCAGCCGGGCCAGAGCCCGAACGGCCTCACCCGATCTGCGGGTGGCGCGGGCCTCCAGCCACTTGCCCAGCAGGACGAGCACGACGATCACCGTCCCCGTCTCGAAGTAGACGTGGCCGCCGTCGACTCCGGCCACCAGGACCACCGTCGACCAGAGCCATGCCGCGGTGGTGCCCATCGAGACCAGGGTGTCCATGGTGGCGGCCCGGTGGCGCAGGTTGCGCAGCGCGGCCCGATGGAAACCCCAACCAGAGCCGAACACCACCACCGCGGAGGCCACCAGGGCGGCCCAGCGCCAGCCGTCGAAGCGCACCGGCGGCACCATTGACACGGCCACCACCGGCACTCCAGCCACGATGGCGGCCATCAGCCGGCGGCGCAGACCGGCGATGCGACGCCTCTCGGCCTCGACGTCGTCGCTGGTGTCCACCGGCGCCGAGTACCCGGCCTGCTCCACCACGCGGCGCAGGTGGACGTCGTCGGTGGAGCCGTCATGCAGGACCGTGGCCCGGCTCGAGGCGAAGTTGACCCGGGCGTCGAGCACGCCTTCGGCGTCGCCGAGCGCCGACTGCACCCGGGCAGCGCAGGCGCCACAGGTCATGCCCTCGACCCGGATGTCCGTCCGGACCTTCAGCGACGACCCGGTTCCCATGCCCCTAATGCTACGCCTGCGGCCCCGCCGAAATTCCCGTGCGGGCCGCCTCAGCTGTCCCTGACTGCGGGGGGCGGCCGCCATCGGGCAGACTTGCGGGATGCCCTCATCCGAGACCGAGCCGGCCAAGCCTGTGGGGCGGGTGCGACCCGCGGTGGACGCCCTGCCCGCGTACAAGCCGGGCAAGGCCGCCGAGCAGGCCGAGCGGGAGCACAACATCTCCGAGGCCATCAAGCTGGCCTCCAACGAGAACCCCTACCCACCCCCGGCCGCGGTGGTGCAGGCGGTGGCGGAGGCCTGCCGGGGCGCCAACATCTACTGCGACCACCGGGCCACCGTGGTACGCGAGGCACTGGCCGACCGGTTGGAGCTGGACGTCGAGCAGGTGACCGTGGGCGCGGGCTCGGTCGCTCTGCTGTACCAGCTGGCCACTGCCTACGTCGACCCCGGCGACGAGGTGGTAACGCCCTGGATCTCCTTCGAGGCCTACCCGATCTCGGTGCAGACCATGGGTGGGACCCTCGTGCGGGTGCCGCTCACCGCGGAGCACGCCTTCGACCTCGACGCGGTGGCGGCCGCGGTCACCGAGCGGACCAAGCTGGTGCTGCTGGCCACACCCAACAACCCCACCGGTAACGCGGTGTCGACCGCGGCGGTGGGCCGGCTGGCCGAGAGCATTCCCGACGATGTGGTGGTGCTGGTGGACGAGGCCTACCGCGAGTTCGCCGACCCCGCCCTAGGCGACCCGGTGGCCGAGCTGCTGCCCCGCTTCGACAACCTGGCCGTGGCGCGCACCTTCTCCAAGGCCTACGGGCTGGCCAGCCTGAGGGTCGGGTATGTGATGGGCCATACCGAGGTGGTGTCGGCCATCGACAAGTGCCTGATGCCCTTCAACGTCAACGGGCTGGCCCAGGCCGCCGCGCTGGCCGCTCTCAGCGACGAGGTCGCCGTCGAGGCACAGGCCAACATCGACGCGATCCGCGCCGAGCGGGCCCGGGTGGCCGCGGCCCTGGCTGCCGACGGATGGGATATCCCCGACGCCCAGGCCAACTTCGTGTGGATGCCGCTGGCCGACCGCACCGACGATGTCTGCATCGCCCTTGAGCAGCGCGGCGTGGTGGTGCGCCCCTTCTCCGGGATCGGCATCCGGGTGACGATCGGCACGCCTGCGCAGAACGACCGCTTCCTGGCCACCCTCGCCGGAGTGGCCCAGCCGGCCTGACCCGCGTCGTGGACCCGGGTCAACCGCCGGCCGTCTGGGGGACGAAGTAGATCCGGGCGCCGTCCGCGACCGGCTCGTAGTCGGGGTGGGCGATGAGCAGGTCGTTGATCACCACCGAAACCCCGGACCGCAGGGCGTCGCCCAGACCCGGATAGCGCCGGTCCAGGTCATCGATGAGCGCGCCGACGGTGGCGCCTTCGGCCTCGACCTCCGCGACGCCGCCGGTCGGGCCCCGCAGGTTGGAGCTCAGGTGAACCCTGACCGGCACCCGACCTGTCCCCGCAGCGGCTATGCGCCTTTGGAGCCGCCGTTGGACGTGATGGCGTCCAGCACCCGGATGGGCGACATCGGCAGGTCGCGGAGGCGGCAGCCGGTGGCGTTGTGGATGGCGTTGGCCACCGCCGGGATCGGCGGCACGATGCCGGTCTCGCCCACGCCGCGCACGCCGTAGGGATGGGCCGGGTTGGGGACCTCCACGATGATCGCGTCGATCATGGGCAGGTACGAGGCCACCGGCACCCGGTAGTCGAGGAAGCTCGGGTTCTCCATCACGCCGTCGGAGTCGTAGATGTACTCCTCGTTGAGAGCCCAGCCGACGCCCTGGGCCACCCCGCCCTGGATCTGGCCCTCCACGTAGCTGGGATGGATCGCGGTTCCCGCGTCCTGGGAGGCCGTGTAGCGCACGACCCTCACCACCCCGGTCTCCTGATCTACCTCCACGTCGCAAAGATGCACCGCGAAGCCGGGACCGGCGCCGTGAGCCTCCAACGAACCGGTGGTCGTCAACGGGCCGCCGGTGCGCTTGGCCTTGCCGGTGATCGCCGCCAGCGGCAGCGGGTCCTTCTCGCCGTCGCTGCCGGTGTACACGGCCTGGCCGTCCACCCAGTCGATGTCGTCGACGTCGACGCCCATCATCTTGGCGGCCCGGCCTCGCAGCTCGACCACCATCTTGCGGCTGGCCTCCACCACGGCCATCCCGGTGGCGAACGTTGCCCGGCTGCCCTCGGTGACATCGGTGAAGCCGACCGCCTCGGTGTCGCCCACCACCGGACGGATGTCGTAGACGTCGATGCCCAGAACCTCGGCCGCCATCAGCGCCATCGAGGCCCGGCTCCCGCCGATGTCGGGGCTGCCGGTGACCACGGTGGCGGTGCCGTCCTCATTGAGGTTGACGGTGGCGCTGGACGACTCCCCGATGTTGAACCAGTAGCCGGCGGCCAGGCCGCGGCCCTGGTTGGGTCCCAGCGGGGCGGTGTAGTGCGGATGGTCGCGGATCGCCTCTAGGCACTCCACGAAGCCGATGCGGGCGAAGGGGAACCCCATAGTGGACGGGTCGCCCTCGGTGACCGCGTTCTGGAGCCGCAGGTCCATCGGGTCGATGCCGAGCTCGGTGGCGACCTCGTCAAGCAGGGTCTCCATCGCGAAGGCGGTGAGCGGCGCCGCCGGCGCCCGGTAGGCCGCCGAGCGGGCGGTGTTGATCACGACGTCCAGCGCCTCGATGTTGAAGTTCTCGATGTCGTAGGACTCGAACACGGTCATGGCGCCCAGCAGCCCTCCGGGGCCGGCGTAGGCGCCGTTCGTGTAGATCAAGTACGCGTCCCCGGCCACCAGGTTGCCGTCGCTCTGGACACCGAGCTTGACCTTGAGCCTGGTCCCCGGGGCGGGCCCGGTGGCTCGGAACACCTCGTCGCGGGACATCACCATCTTCACGGGGCGGCCGGCCTTGGCCGACATCGCCACCGCCAGCGGCTCCAGGTAGATGGTGGTCTTGCCGCCGAAGCCGCCGCCGATCTCGGCGGGGATCACCCTGATGCGGGTGGTCTCCCAGCCGAGCAGCGTCGCCGTGGACGACCGGACGTTGAAATGCCCCTGCGACGAGCACCAGATGCTGGTGTGGCCGTCCTGGCCGGTGTCGGCCACGCAGGCGTGGGTCTCGATGTAGCCCTGATGAACCGGCTGGGTGGTGAACTCCCGCTCGATCACCAGGTCGGCCGCGGCGAATCCGGCGTCGAGGTCGCCTCCCGCGAACCGGGTGATATTGCTGATGTTCGAGGGCTCCTCCGCGGGCGGGTCGGCCCCCGCCGTCAGCATGTGGCCGTGCAGCACCGGAGCGCCCGGGGCCAGCGCGTCGTCGATGGTAAGAACCGGCGGGAGCACGTCGTAGGCGACCTTCACCGCGGCCGCGGCCTGCTGGGCCTGCTCCCGGGTGATGGCGGCCACCGCGGCGACCGCGTGGCCCTCGTAGAACACCTTGTCGCGGGCGATGACGTTGACGCACATGTCGTAGTTGCGGTCGCCGGGAGCGACGGCCGGGAAGTCGTCGCCGGTGATCACCGACTTGACTCCCGGCATGGCCTCCGCCTCTGAGGTGTCGATGGACACGATCCGGGCGTGGGCGTGGGGCGAGCGCACCGCGATGCCGTGGAGCTGCCCCGGCAGGTTGAGGTCGGCCGCGAAACGGGCCCGGCCGGTCACCTTCTCGACGCCGTCGTGGCGGACGGGACGGGTACCGATGTACTTGTAGCTGGGCTTGGGCTCGGTGACGGTCACTTGGGCTCCTAGCTCTCGTTGATGGTCTGGGCCGCGGTCTGCACAGCCCGCACGATCTTGTCGTAGCCGGTGCAGCGGCAGAGATTGCCGGCCAGGCCGTAGCGGATCTCGGTCTCGGTGGGGTCGGGGTTGCGGTCTAGCAGCGCCTTGGCGGCCACCAGGAATCCCGGGGTGCACACGCCGCACTGCAGCGCGGCGCCCTCGAGGAAGCACTGCTGGAGGGGATGCAGGTCGTCGCCGCTGGCCAGGCCCTCGACCGTGGAGATGGTCGTGCCGTCGGCCTCGGGGGCGAGCGCCAGGCAGGAGCACAGCAGCCGGCCGTCCATCACGATCGAGCAGGCCCCGCAGTCGCCGGTGCCGCAGCCTTCCTTGGCGCCGGTCAGGCCGACCTCGTCGCGCAGGGCGTCGAGCAGCGTCTGGCCGCCGTCGCAGAGGAACTCGATCGGGTCGCCGTTGATGGTGCAGGTGACGTGGACGCGGCTCATGACTGGCCTCCTTGCTCGCGGGCCCGCTCGGCTGCCATGGACACGGCCCGGCGGGCCAGCACGCCGGCCACCTGCCGGCGGTAGGCGACGGTGCCCCGCTTGTCGTCGATGGGATTGGTCGCGGCCGACGCGGCCGCCTGCACTGCTGCCAGCGCATCGCCGGCCGGCTCGTTGCCGATGAGTGCGGCTTCGGCGTCGGGCACCCGGACCACGGTGGGGGCGACCGCTCCCAGCGCGACGGCGGCCGCAGCCACGTTGCCGTCGGCGTCGAGCGTGACCCGGGCCGCGGCTCCCACGACCGCGATGTCCATCTCGGTGCGGGGGATCAGCCGCAGGTAGGCGTCGGCGGTGCGGGCCGGGGGCTGGTCCAGCTCGAACTCGACGATGATCTCGCCAGGGCCCAGCGACGTGGCGCCGGGGCCGGTGGCGACCTCGGCCGCAGGCACGGTGCGCTCGCCACCAGGACCTGCGATCACCGCTCGGGCCTCGTTGACGATGAGGCTGGGCGGGGTGTCGGCCGCCGGCGAGGCGTTGGCCAGGTTCCCGCCCCAGCTGGAGCGGCTCTGGATCTGGTCCGAGCCGATCAGGCCGCTGGCCTCCACGAGGCCCGGGAAGGCGGCAGTCAACCCGGCGTCGGCGCAGATGTCGGCGGTCGGGGTGGCCGCGCCGACCGTGTAGGTCGAGCCGTTGCTGCTGATGGCGCACAGCCGCTCGATGCGCTTCAGGTCGACCATCACGGTCGGTTCGGGTCGTCCGGCGCGGATCTGGGGGATCAGGTCGGTCGCGCCAGCGTACACACGAGCGTCCGGATCAGAGCCCAACAGGTCCACAGCCTCGGCCACCGTCGTCGGGGAGGCATATCTCATGGCGGTGAGCATAGGGGGCCGCCGGAGCCGCCGGTCACTCCGGAATCTCGGGAGAGATGCCTATCCGCTCGGCCTCTAAACCGACCCGAGAATCTCGGGGTCCGTCAGGTCTTGACAGGGCGAGTACGATTCGCTCCACTCGGGTCGGGCCGTCGGCTCGACTGGTTCCAGGAGGCCGTTGCCCATGTCGGACAGGTCCCGGGCTGTCACACCAACGCATGACTCCCCGGCCGCCGAGGGCTACGAGCCTGACGTTCCGATCACGGTCTCGCCGATCCTGGACTGGCCGCCCCGACCGGCGGCGACACTGCGTCACATCTCCTCGATGATGCTGCCCCAAGGCCTGATCTGGGTCGGGCTGGCCGCCGCGGTGTGGAACTTCTTCACCCCGTCGATGCAGCGCATGGCCACGCTGAGCCCGAGGTGGATCCTCGAGATCTATGTCCGCAACGTGGTGCTGTTCACGCTGGTGGCGGGAACGCTGCACACGGTGCTGTACGTCCGGCGGGCCCAGCAGCAGCGCTACAAGTACGAGCGCAAGTGGCTGAGCACCGCCAACCGGGAGTTCCTGTGGAACAACCAGACCCGCGACAACGTGTTCTGGTGCCTGGTCAGCGGCTGCGGGGTGTGGACGGCCTACGAGTCGCTCACGCTCTGGGCCTACGCCAACGGCTGGATCCCGCAGGTGGAGTGGCGCTCGGCGTGGCTGTACCTGTCAATGCTCACGGTGTTGACGTCGCTGTGGTCGGTCACCCACTTCTACTGCATCCACCGGGTGCTGCACATGCGCTGGGTCTACGACCACGTCCACTACCTCCATCACCGCAACGTGAACCCCGGCCCCTGGAGCGGCCTTTCCATGCATCCGGTCGAGCACATGATGTACCTGAGCATGTTCCTGCTGTGGTGGGTGGTCCCCGCGCATCCCTTCATCCTGATCCTCACCCTGTCGTCCAACAGCGTGGCCACCGCGGTGACCCATTCGGGGTTCGAGCGGTACGAGATCGGCAAGCGCCGGGGGCCCAGCATGAAGGGCGCTGACTACTTCCACCATCTGCATCACCGCTACTTCGAGTGCAACTACGGCAACCGGCCGGTTCCCCTCGACAAGCTGTTAGGCACCTTCCACGACGGCACGCCGGAGGCCCACGCCCGCATGCGCCGGCGGATGAAGGCCCGCCGCGGCCGGACCGGGCCGCGTACCTGACGACGGTGACCGACTCGTCTCCGGCTGCCGGCCCGACCACTGGCCCCGCAGCCAGGGGCTACGAGCCCGAGGTGCCCATCACGACGTCGCCGGTATTCGACTGGCCGCCGCGCCCGGTGGCGACGCTGCGGTACCTGGTGACCCCGGTGATGCTGCCCTACGGCATCGGCTGGGCGGCGCTGGCCGGGCTGTGCTGGAACTACCTGACACCCTCGATGGAGCGCATGACCGACCTGCGGCCCGGATGGATACTGCAGATCTACCTCCGCAACGCGCTGATCCTGGCCGCGGTAGCGGGAACGCTGCACCTGGCGCTCTACGCGAGGCGAGTCCAGCAGCAGCGCTACAAGTACAACCGGCAGTGGATGAGCACCACCAACCGCGAGTTCCTCTGGACGAACCAGACCCGCGACAACATGTTCTGGAGCCTGGTCAGCGGGGTCGCGATCTGGACCGCGTACGAGTCGCTGACGATGTGGTTCTACGCCAACGAATGGATCCCGCAGGTGGAATGGTCGTCGGGGTGGCTGTACCTGTCGGTGCTGACCGTCGTCGTGTTCCTGTGGTCGGTGACCCACTTCTACCTGAACCACCGGCTGCTGCATGTGCGCTGGTTCTATGACCACGCCCACTACCTGCACCACCGAAACGTGAACACCGGGCCGTGGACCGGCATCTCGATGCACCCGCTGGAGCACCTGATCTACTTCAGCGTGTTCGTGCTGTGGTGGGTGGTGCCGGCCCATCCGTTCATCGTCATCCTCGGCGGGCTGTTCCAGGGCGTGTCGCCGGCGGTGTCGCACTCGGGATTCGAGCGCTTCGAGGTCGGCCGGCGCGAGGGACGCACCGCGCCGGGCGCCGACTACTTCCACCATCTGCACCACCGGTACTTCGAGTGCAACTACGGCAACCGGCCCGTGCCCGTCGACAAGCTGTTCGGCACCTTCCACGACGGCACCCCCGAAGCCCACGCCCGCATGCGCCGGCGCATGAAGGCCCGCCGCGGCAACTAGTCCTGCCGGCTGCGCCCCCGCAGTAGCGTTCGGGCGTGGACACGTTGCAGCGGTACCGGGCCCGGCTGGGGGCCTCCGTCAGCGGGCTGTTCTCCCATGGGGAGATGCCGTTGCAGCGCACCGCCGACTACCCCGGAGATCCCGGGCTGTGCGGGCCAGGCTCGGTGAGCTGGAAGGCGATCGGCGATGTGAGCGTGTTCGTGGGAGCCATCCGGGCCCTGCTGATCCAGGCCGCCCACCCCGAGGCGGTGGCCGGCGTGGACGACCACAGCCGCTACCGCGACGACCCGATGGGGCGACTCAACCGCACCGCGTTCTACGTGACGTCCGCGACGTTCGGGGCCATGCCCGAGGTGGATGAGGCGGTCGACCGGGTCCGTGCTGCCCACCAGGGTGTGAGCGGCACCTCGCATCGGGGCCTGGCCTACGACGCCACGATGCCGGATCTGGCCGCGTGGGTGCACAACACCCTCACCGAGTCGTTCCTGACGTCGTACCGGGAGTTCGGCCTGGGGCTCACCGAGGCCGAGGCCGACCGCTTCGTGGTCGAGCAGTCCCAGGTGGGGGCCATGCTCGGCGCGGCTCCCCTGCCCCAGACCGCAGCCGAGCTGCACGCCTGGGTCCGCACCCACCCGGCGCTGGAGTCCAGCCCCGGCATGCGATCTGCGGTGGGCTTCCTGCGCCAGCCGCCCCTGCCCACCCGGCAGCGTTTCGGCTACGACGTGCTGATGCACGGCGCGATCACCACCATGCCCTCCGAGCTGACCTCGGTTCTGGGACTCAAGGCCCGCCCCGGCGCCCGCCTGAGCGCGGCCGCTCTGTTGCGGTTCCTCCGCTGGGGTCTGCGCAACAGCCCCTCGTGGCGGGCCGCGCTGGACCGTTGCGGCGCCCCCTACGACCCCGCCAAGTTCCGGGAGATGCCGAGACCGTGACTACTGAGACCGACGCCGACGACCAGGCGGGCGGGCAGGACGCCGCCCCGGGCGAGAGCTGGCAGGCCGGGCTGAACATCAAGGGGTCGATGCGCGAGGCGATGCAAGCACCGCCGACCGTGTACGAGATCGTGGGCGGCCAGCCGTTCTTCGACGAGCTGGTCGACCGCTTCTACGACGCCGTGGAGGACGACCCGGTGCTGCGGCCGATGTACCCGAGGGACATGGAGCCCTCCCGGCGGCGCCTGGCCGGCTTCCTGGCCCAGTACTGGGGCGGTCCCCCGCACTACAGCAACGAGCGCGGCCATCCCCGCCTGCGGATGCGGCATTTCCCGTTCGCCATCGGCCGGCCCGAGCGCGACGCCTGGATGGCCCACATGACGGCGTCGCTCGATGCGGCCACCATCGCCGACGGCACTTCCCGCCCCCTCCCTGCCGAGATCCGGGCCGCCATGTTCGACCACTTCGACAACGCCGCCACCCACCTCATCAACCGACCCGACTGACGTCGACGCGCTCCCCGGCGCGGCCGGGAGCGGGATCAGGCCGGTTGAGGGGGCGTGAGGAGGTGGCGGCCGCCGAAGGCCTTGGGGGGGTGGATCCGGCCGTCCTGGTGCACCAGGTCGCCGTGCACCCACACCGCGTCGATGCCGTCGGGCGGGACCAGGGGATCCTCGTAGCTGTTGCGGTCGGTGACCCGCTCCCAGTCGAAGAGCGCCAGCGAGGCGTCGGCGCCGGGCCGCAGGACCGGGCTCGGCAGGCCCATGAACTCGCACGGCAGTACCGCCAGCCGGTGGACGATCTCGACGACCGGGATTCCCAGCTCGCGGGCCATGCGCAGCGCCTTCGGGAAGGCTCCCAGCGAGCGGGGATGGGGCTTCTGGCCGGGCCCGGGCATGAGCCCGTCGGTGCACAGCGCCATGTTCGGGCGCCGGAAGAACTTCTCCACGGTCGCCTCGTTGCCGTAGTGGCTGATGATGGAGACCTCGCCCCGGTTATGCAGGAAGAAGTCGCACACCGCGTCGTGGGCCTCGACCGACTCCATGTCGGTGACGCCGGCGGCCAGCACCACATCGGAGAAGCGCTTGCCCAGGAAGTCGTCGCCCACCCCGTCGAGCACGCCCGCGATCTGGACGCCCTCCAGGCCGCCGCAGAAGGCCACGAAGTTGTCCCATCCTGAGCTGTCGGCGTAGATCTTCTCGAAGGCGAACCGGCGCACGTCGTCATCGCTGAGCCGGGCCATGAACTCGGCCCGGGTGCCGGAGCGCACCTCCGGGGGGAACAGGGCGTCGGCGGTGGTGCTGCCCGCGGTGTAGGGGTACATGTTCCCCATGGTGGGAATGGAGCCGCCGGCGTCGTCCAGGCGGTCGGCCACGTCGCCGAACCGGTCCCAGTTGCGGCGCCCGGCGATCTTGGAGTGCTCGCTGCAGTAGCCTCCGCCCCCCTCGACCGAGGCGGTGATCACCTCGTCGAGGGCCTCGACGATGTCGTCGCTCTCTGAGCGCAGGTGCGGGTAAAGGGCACCCGGCTTGACTTCGTTGAAGGCCCTCACCAGCGAGGTGATCTCGCGCTGATCGGAGTAGACGGCGGGGTTGTAGACCAGCCCGGTGGACAGGCCCAGGCACCAGGGCGCCTCGCGGCGCACCACCTCGGCCATGGCCCGGATCTCCGCCTCGTCGGCGACCCGGTCGAGGTTGCCCATCACGGTGCGCCGCACCGCGCTGTGTCCAAGGTGCATGCCCAGGTCGGTGACGGAGCGGCCCCGGTGCCAGGCCATGAACTCCTCCATCGTCGACCACGGCCAGCGGTGGCCGCCGGCGGGGTCGTCGCCCTCGGGGTCGCCCGGCGCGCCGGCCATGCCGTCGAGGGGGACCAGCTGGGCCGCGTACTCGGCCCGCTGGTCCGGCACCACCGGTGCCGGCGACAGCCCGTCAACGCCGCAGATCCGCTTTGTGACCCCGCCCCGCACCGCCATCTCACAGCTGATGGGGATGCCGTTCTCGCCGACGCGGGTACCGGCCAGGGCGCCATGGTTGTGGGTGTCCACGAACCCCGGGCACAGGACCCGGCCGCCGGCGTCGATGGTCAGTTCCGCGCCGGCCGCTGCGCTCGGGGGAACCTCGCCCAGATGGGTTATGACCTCGCCGTCGATGAGCGCGGCGCCGCGGTAGGGCTCGGTCGAGCGGTCGCCGGTGACGATCAGCGCGTCGGTGATCAGCTGCCGCACGGCCTCACCGTATCGGGGCCGACCCGCTCATCGAGCCGGCCGGCGGCCCCGGCACGCCAGTCGGCTCCTGCGATGGGAGCGCAGGCTAGGACCGGCGGACGCCGGTGACGGGAAACGTGCCCACGGAGCCGTAGACGGAGCCGGTGAGGTCGTCGCCCGACACGGTGCCCTCGAACGTCAGGTCGAACTCTCCCATCGGCATCTGGACGTTGGCCGTGAACGTCACGCCGGGACCGTCGTAGGTGATGTCGAGGACCTCTATCGTCCCGAAATCGATCGAGATTCGGCCCGTTCCGTCGGCCTTCAGCACCGCCTCGGGAGTCAGCTCCCCTATGGGCGTCACGAAGTTCAGGATCCAGGTGCCCACCGCCGCGGGTGTATCGCTCATTGCGTGATCCTCTCGCTTCGATTCGCCGAACCGTTGGATGCTAAGAGGCCGAGCGGATAGGGGGACAACGCGGCCCATACGGCGCGAGGCCGTGGCCCGAGCGGGCCGTGAGCGCAGCGAACAACAGCGGGAATGACACCGCTGCGGCGCGACAGGCGCTCGCCTATCCGCGTGGCCCTTAAGAGGCCGCCGCCGACGCTCATCAGAGCGTGAGGGCGAAGTCGGCCACATCGCGGGCTGAGGCTGTGTAGACCTCCGGCATGGCGCTCGGCATAAGCAGGTCGCCGGCGTGGCAGGTTCCGTTGACGGTGCGGCAGTAGGTGGGCACGCCCGCCCGCACCAGCTTGCGGTAGTAGTCGAGCCCCTCGTCGCGCAGCGGGTCGAGTTCGTTGACCGAGATCACGTGGGGAGGCATGCCGACCAGGTCGTCGACAGAGGCGTGCCACGGCCATGCCAGCGGGTTGGTGAGGTTCGCTCCGCCCGGGTCGTAGGCCTCCACGAAGTACCCCATCAGATCGCTGGCGAGGAAGTACCCGTCGTTCTCGTGCAGCGACGCCAGCTCGGGCGGCGGGCTCCCATAGGCGCCTGATATGTACGGGCACTGGGCGTACACGCCGTCGATCATGTCGAGGCGGCCGTCCCGGCTGGCCTTGAGGGCGGTGGCCAGCGTGAGGTTCCCGCCCCCGGACTCGCCCGACACCACCAGCTTCGACACCCCGAGGTCGTCGCGGTGGGCGTGCATCCATTCCAGCGCCGAGGTGCAGTCGTTGAGAGCGGCGGGGAACGGATGGTTGCCGAGCGCTCCCGCGGCGTTGCGGAACTCCACCCCGACCACGACCAGGCTCCGGCCAAGCTCCTCGCGCCAGCGCCGGTAGTTGGCGTCTTCCGCGGTGAGGATCACCATGCCGCCGCCGTGGATGTGCAGGATCCCCGGACGGGTGCCGGTGTCGCCGGCCGGGCGATGGATGTGCAGGGTTATGTCGTTGCCGTCGACGCCGGCGATGACCTCGGTGCTCGACTCCACCTTCTCGACCGGTGCGAGCGAATCGAACAGGCCGTCGAAGACCTGCTGGAAGCCGGGCTCGCCCAGCGCGGCCAGGGCCCGGATGTCCTCAAGGGACGAGTCGGCGTTGAGCGGCACCGGGTCGGCCCGCCCGGCCAGGCCCATCGGCTCCAGCACCGCCACCATGCGTGGGTCCGCCCGCGGGTCGGTGGCCAGGGTCATGTCAGGGTCGCCCAGCCGTCCGGGGAGGTTGGGCCTCAGTGCCATTGCGGTGTCCGACATCGTTCTCTCCTCGGAGGTTCGGCGTCCAGGTGTGCGCACCCTAACCCGATGCGCCGGGCTCGTGATCAGGCGCCGGCGACGCTCCACGACAGCCGGTGACGGGTGGAGACCGTTCCCGGGCCAGACTCGCCGTCTTGCATCAGCCCAGACACCGCATGGGGCGCAGGGAGTTCATCTTGTACGTGGCGCTCTTGAGCGCCATGGTCGCCCTGGCGATCGACATGCTGCTGCCCGCCTTCGAACAGATGCGGGCCGCGTTCGGCCTCGCCGAGGACTCCACCAGCCTGGCCCTGACCATGACCCTGTTCTTCATGGGCGTGGCCGTGGGCACGCTGTTCTACGGACCGATCTCCGACACGGTCGGGCGCAAGCGGGTGCTGCTGGCCAGCACCATCCTCTACGCCCTGGCCGCGACGGTGGCCGCGCTGGCGCCGTCGCTGGAGGTCGTCTACGCCAGCCGCTTCGCCTGGGGGCTGGCCGCGGCCGGACCGCGCACCCTGTCCCAGGCCATCGTCCGCGACCGCTTCACCGGGACCGCCATGGCCCGCGTGATGACGCTTGTACAGGCTGTCTTCTTCATCGGACCGATAGTGGCCCCGGTCCTCGGGAAGGCTCTGGTGGAGATCGGCTCCTGGCGCTGGGTGATGGCTTTCGGAGTGTTCACTGCGCTGGCTGCGCTCGGCTGGTCGCTGCGCCTGGGAGAGACCCTCCCGCTGGAGGACCGGCGACCCATGCGGATCGGTTCCGTGCTCGTCGGGTTCCGCACCGTGCTGCGCAACCGCACCGCTACCGGCTACATGCTCTCCAACACATTCGTGTTCGCAGCGTTCTACTCGTTCCTGGCCAGCACGGAGATCATCTTCTCGTCGGTGTACCGGCAGCCGGAGTGGTTCGTGCCGTACTTCACCGCCATGAGCGTGCTCGCCGGGGTGGTGGCTGTCGGCGCCAACCGGCTGCTCCGCCGGTTCGAGGCCGACCGGGTGGCCCTCGGAGCCGGGACGGGCTATGCGATCTCGGCGACCGCGCTGCTGGGGGTGACGGTCGCCGGCGACGGACTCCCCGCGCTCGTCCTCTGGCTGGCCCTGTTCAGTCTGGCCAACGCATGCCACACGGCGTTCTTCCCGACGTGCATCAGCCTGGCGCTGGAACCCATGGGCAAGCTCGCGGGCACAGCTTCGTCGGTGATCGTCTTCAGCACGTCGATGCTGGGCTCGCTGCTGGCCTCCTTCACCGACAGGGCCATCAGCGACACGGTGACGCCGATCAGCGTCTCGTACTTCGGCTACAGCCTGATCGCGCTGGCGTGCCAGCTGTGGGCCCGCGGGGGCAGGAGCCGGTGACCCGGCCGCTGCACCGCATGGGCGAGCGGGAGTTCGTGCTGCTGATGGGGATGCTGACGGCCCTCACCGCGCTGGCCATCGACATGATGCTGCCCGCCTTCGAGGAGATGCGTCCCGCCTTCGGCCTCGACGACGACTCCACCCGGCTGTCGCTCACCGTGACCCTGTTCCTGATGGGCGCGGGGATCGGGCACCTGTTCTACGGACCGATCGCCGACGCCGTCGGGCGCAAGCCGACACTCGCCGGGAGCCTGTTGCTCTACGCCGGAGTCGCCCTGTCGGCGGCCCTGGCCCCGTCGCTCGGCGTTCTCTACGCCAGCCGCTTCGTGTGGGGACTGGCCGCGGCCGGGCCCCGGGTCCTCACGCAGGCGATCGTGCGCGACCGCTTCGCCGGAACGGCCATGGCCCGGGTGATGACCCTCATCCAGACGATCTTCTTCATCGGGCCGATCTTCGCCCCGGTGCTGGGCGAGGCCCTGGTGACGATCGGCTCATGGCGCTGGGTGATGGCCTTCGGCGTGGTGACCTCGCTGGTGGCGCTCGCGTGGTTGCTGCGACTCGACGAGACCCTCGACCCGGGCCACCGCCGATCCCTCCAGATGAGACCGGTACTGGAGGGCTTTCGCTTCGTGGTCTCCAACCGTGTCTCGCTCGGCTACATGCTCATGGTCACCTTCGGCTTCGGAGCCTTCCTGTCCTACCTGGGCAGCACCGAGCTGATCTTCGGCGATGTGTACGACCACCCGGACTGGTTCGTCCCGTATTTCACCGTCGCGGCCGTGATCGCGGCCGCGGTGGCCTTGACCAGCAATCGCCTGCTGCACCGCGTGAACGCGCGCCAACTGGCTCTCGGGGCGGGCTGCAGCTTCGCCGCATCCTCGGTGGCGCTGTTCGCGGTCACGGTCGGTGGCGACGGCCTGCCGCCGTTCGGGGCATGGCTGGTGCTGTTCAGCCTCTGCAACGCCGTCCATGTGGCGGTGTTCCCGAGCGGGATGAGCCTGGCGCTGGAACCCATGGGAGCCATGGCCGGCACGGCCGCATCGGTGCTGGGGTTCAGCACCTGGATGCTGGGCTCGCTGCTGGCGTCGTTCACGGATCGGGCCATCGACGGCTCGGTGATGCCGATCGGTGTCGCCTACTTCGCGTACAGCTCGATAGCGCTCGCCTGCCAGTTATGGGCCCGCGGCGGGGCTGGTGAGCGGGACGCTCGTCGAAGACGAACCTGAGGGGGTTGACCGGGCGGTCGAGCTATTGCTGTTGCTGGCTCTGTTGATGCCGCCAGCTCGGTGCCGGTGGTGCAGCCGCGGGCCGGGACGGGCCCGGTCCGGTGACCGGGGTCGACGCCTGCCCCTCGACGTGCCTTCCGATAACCACCTCGGCGTCCACCTCCACGGTTCCTGAGCCGGTGAAGGCCCCCCGCACGGGCGGCACGTCGCCGTAGTCGCGGCCACGGCCGATCACCACATGGCGCTCGCCGGCGGTGCCTCCGTTGGTCGGGTCGAGGGCCCACCAGCCCCATCCGGGCAGGGCCGCCTCGATCCAGGCGTGGGTCTGAACGCTCACTTCATCGGCAGTCTCGGTGTCGAGCGCGGTCTCGTCGGCCGCGAAGAGGTAGCCCGACACGTAGCGGGCGGGGATGCCCACGCTGCGCAGCATCCCGGTCGCCAGATGGGCGAAGTCCTGGCACACGCCCGCGCCCTGCTCCAGCAGCTCGGTCAGCGTGATGCCGATGTCGGTGACGCCCTGCCGGTAGTCCAGGGCCCCCCGGACGTCGGCCACCACCGCCTGGACCATGTCCTGCACTGCCGACGCGCCCTCCACCGCGGACACGGCCCGCTCTTCGACGGCGCCGCCGGAGTCGAGCTGCACGTGCTGGGACGGGGCCAGGAACTCGAGGTGGGTTGTCCGGAAGTCGGTGTCGGCCAGCATGGCGGCGGCCACGGCGTCGTCCGGCTCCGGGCGCGGCCGGGTCTCGACGGTGGCCTCGGCCAAGAGCTCCAAGTCGTTGTGGGGCGTGCGGATGCCGAGATACTCGACGGTGGTCCCCCAGTAGTCGGCGACCGGCAGGACCTGGAGCTCCGGACGCGATGTCAGCTTGTAGGACAGCACCTGCTGGTGCTCGTCGTGGAGGGGCCGCACCCGAACCTCGTTCTGCGACTCGGTCACCGCCTCCGAGTACCGGAAGTGCATCCTGTACGCGATCCCCAGCCTCATCTCGCCCCCCCACCGCCATCGCCGCCATCGCCGCCATCGCCGGGGCGGATGTACTGGGAGCGCACGGTGGCCATGGCCAACGGCGGCACGATGCCGGTGTGCACATCGCTGGCCAGCTCCATGAACTGGGCGAGGAAGTCCTGAAGGGTCGGCACCGGCGCGGCGGACATGGCCTCCTCGACCTCGCCGAGCTCCAGGCGCGCCCGCAGCAGAGCGGCCTTGCGGCGGGGGCGGTCGAGGGCTGCGGCCGTGGAGGCCAGGCCGGTGAGGCGCTCCTCGGCCCGGTCGAGGCACGACAGCACCGAGCGGGGCAGGTCCTTGGCGTGCAGCAGGTAGCGGACCACGCTGTCGAAGTCGGGGGCGTTGCCGTGCTGGCGGTGGTAGGCCTGGAGTGAGCTGGTGAGGCGCAGCATCCGCGTGGCGTCCATCACGCCGCGGGAGTCGGCGTGGCTCGCCTCGAGCAGGCCCACGGTGAAGATCGACCGTTCCAGCATCCGTCCGAGGACCGCGAAGGCATGGCCCTCGTCGCGCCTCATGCCCTCGTTCAGGATCCCGGAGATGGCCAGGCACGCCCGGCGGACCATGAGCAGGACCTCGTGGAGCCCGCTGGGCGCGGCGTCGGCGTGGCCCAGGAACGGGAACCGCAGGTACAGGCCGTTGGCCTCCTCCCACAGCTCGATCGGGATCCGGTCCCTGACCGTTCGCAGGTTCTCGCGGACCGCGGTCACAGCCGAGACCACCGATCCGGGGTTGTCGGTGTCCGACAGCAGGAAGGCGATCAGCTGGGGCTGGCTCTCGAGCGGCCCCACCGCCTCAAGCTCATCCTGAAGGCCGAGGGTCCTCACGAGCATCTCGCCCTCGGCGGTTGCCTCGCCGGGACGCAGATGGGTGATCGAGTTGGCCGCGTAGCTCAGGCATCTGGACGTGTTCTCGGCCCGCTCCAGGTAGCGGCCCGCCCACAGCAGCGACTCGGCGTGACGGGCCAGGATCACGGCGCCGCCCGCAACCTATGCCGGACCGCCGGGGTCATGGCGTCTCGGGAGCCAGAACCCAGGTGTCCTTGGAGCCGCCGCCCTGGGAGGAGTTGACGATCAGCGACCCTCGCCTCATGGCCACCCGCGTCAGCCCGCCGGGGAACACTTCGGTCCGCTCGCCGGTCAGCACGAAGGGCCGCAGGTCCAGATGGCGGGGCTCGAGCTGGTCCTCCGCCAGGGCGGGCAGCGTGGACAGTTGCACCAGCTCCTGGACGATCCAGTTGCGAGGGTCGGCCTCGATGGTCGCCCGGGCGTCGTCGAGCTCCCGTTCGGTGGCGTGGGGACCGATCAGCACCCCGTAGCCGCCGGACTCGCCGACCGGCTTCGCCACCAGCTCGTCCAGCCTGGCCAGAGCCTCGGAGCGCTGGTCCGGGTCCCACATCATGTAGGTGGGAACGTTGTCGATGATCGGCTCGGCGCCCAGGTAGTACCGGATCAGATCGGGCACATAGGGGTAGACGCCCTTGTCGTCGACGACGCCGTTGCCGAGGGCGTTGCACACCGTCACCGTCCCCGCCCGAAGCGCGCTGAGCAGCCCCGGCACGCCCAGCGTCGAGTCGGGCCGGAAGGCCACCGGGTCGAGGAAGTCGTCGTCGATGCGCCGGTAGATCACGTCCACCTTGACCAGCCCCTCGATGGTGCGGGAGTAGACGGTGTGGTCGTCGACCACCAGGTCGCGGCCCTCCACCAGCTCCACGCCCATCGAGCGGGCCAGGAAGGCGTGCTCGAAGTAGGCCGAGTTGTAGATGCCGGGGGTCAGCACCACGATGTGGGGGGAGTCGTTGCCGTCGGGCGCCATCGAGTCCAGCGTCGAGCGCAGCATCCGGCCGTACTGCTCGGTGGGCTCCACCGGATGGTCGTAGAACAGCCAGCTGCAGGCCTTGGCCATGGCGGCCCGGTTCTCGACCACATAGGAGATGCCGCTGGGGCTGCGCAGGTTGTCCTCCAGCACCCGGTAGCGGCCGTCGGCGGCCCGGACCACGTCGATCCCCGCGATGTTGCAGTGCGCGGAGTGGGGGACCCGGATGCCGACGGCGTTGCGCTCGAAGCCCCGCGACGACACGACCAGCCAGCGGGGCACCACCCCGTCGGCGATGGCCTGGCCGCCGCCGTTGTACAGGTCGGCCAGAAAGCAGTTCATGGCCGCCACCCTCTGGCTCAGTCCCCGGGAGAGTTCGTCCCACTCGGCGGCCGCGATGATCCGGGGGAACAGGTCCATGGGCCAGATGCGCTCGGTGCCCTCCTCCTCGCTGTACACGGTGAAGGTGATCCCCTGGCGGCGGAACTCGTCGGCGACGAGGTTCTCGAGTCGCCTCACCTCGCTGATGTCGAGCTCGCGGAACCGCTCGACGATGCGGCTGTAGGTGCCCCTGACGGACCCGTCGGCGTCGAACGCCTCGTCGAACGCGCCGCCCGGCTGGTACTGGTCGAGCAGCCCGCTCCCCGGCTCAGGTATCACATCGACCACGACCCGTCATCGTAGATCACGGCCCCTGCCGGTCGGGAGGCGGGAGCTCTCATCGCCCTGCTGCGGTTGCCGGCGGTAGCTTGACCGGCCATGAGCACCCATGAAGTCCAAGAATCGATCCTCGAGACGGTGAGCGACGGCGAGCCGCTGGCCGTGCCCCGCATGCGGCCCTCGGCCGCCGGGCCGCACCCGCTGATCGTGATGTTCATGGACAAGCCCGGCATCCGGGAGGCCCTGCATGTGTTCGGGCGGCGTCTCGCCGGCCACGGCTACGACGTGATCCTGCCGGACCTGTACCACCGCCACGGAAGGATGATCGGCTACGGCCCGGAGGAGGCGGCCGGCAACCCCGGCGCCCAGGACCACATGATGACGCTGCTGAGGTCGCTCACCGACGAGGGCATCCAGAACGACCTCGACGCGGCCCTCGACGCGGTCGCCGCCGACCGGCCGGCGGGGTCGCTGGAGCCGGCCGGCTGCATCGGCTTCTGCCTCGGGGCCCGGGCCGTGTTCCGCACCATGACGCGCCTGCCCGACCAGTTCACCGCGGGTGCCATGTGGCATCCGTCGTTCCTGGTGGACGGTGAGCCCGACTCGCCCCACCTGACCGCCGCGAGCCTGGCCGGCTCGCTCTACGCGGGCTTCGGGGAGGCCGACCGGATGATGACCGTGGCCAGCATGAGGCCCTTCATCGAGGCAGTCTCGGCTCTGGGTGACCGCGCTGTCGTCGACATCCTGCCCGGCGCGGACCACGCCTACACCTGGCCCGACGCCCACACCTACAACGAGGCTGCCGCCGAGCGGGCCTGGTCCCAGACGCTGGCCCTGTTCGGCGAGGTGCTCAACCCAGCGCGTGGCTGATCCCTCCGTCAAGTACCAGACGGTGGACGACCTTCGCCGGCGGGCCCGGCGAAGGACTCCCCGGTTCGCATGGGAGTATCTCGACAGCGGCGAGGGCGACGAGCGGGCCAGCACCCGCAACACCCAGTGTCTCCAGCAGGTGCTGCTGACCCCGCGGTTCCTCAGGGGCGAGCTGGAGCCCGACATCAGCACCGAACTGTTCGGGGTGCGCTACTCGCTACCGGTGGGGATCGCCCCGGTGGGCCTGACCGGGCTGGTATGGCCGGGCGCCGACTTGACCCTGGCCAGGACTGCCGCCCGTTGCACGATCCCGTACGTGGCCAGCACGGTCAACACCGCCGACGTCGCAGTGGCGGGCCCGAAGGCCGAGGGCATGGGCTGGTTCCAGCTCTACCCGCCGAGAGACACCGGGGTCCGCCAAGACCTGCTGGACCGATCGCGAGAGGCCGGCTTCACGGTCCTGGTGGTGACCGCCGATGTCCCGGCCCGGGCCCGGCGGGAGCGCCAGACCCGGGAGAGGGTCTCGATGCCGCCCCGGATCACGCCCCGCCACGTGACCCAGGCCGCGCTGAGGCCGGCCTGGACCCTCGGGCTGCTGCGCAACGGCCTGCCCCGGTTCCACACCCTGGAGCGCTACGTGGACCGGTCGACGCTGAAGCAGCTGGCCGGCTTCGTGGGGGCCAGCCTGGGCGGCACCCTGTCGTGGGACTATCTGGCCGAGACCTGCCAGCTGTGGCCGGGCCCTGTGGTGGTGAAGGGGATCCTGCACCCCGACGACGCCGAGCGCTGCATCGACACCGGCGCCGACGCGGTGGTGGTGTCCAACCACGGCGGCCGCCAACTCGACGCCGCGCCGGCCGCGATCGAGGCTCTGGGACCCATCGTGGAGCGCATCGCGAGCCGGGTGCCGGTGCTCTTCGACGGCGGCATCCGCGGCGGGCTCGACATCGCCCGGGCCCTGGCCCTCGGCGCCGACTTCACGCTCTCAGCCCGGGCCTTCATGTACGGCCTCTGCGCCCTCGGAGACCGGGGCGCCGAGTTCGTGGCGTCCATGTTCGAGCAGCAGCTGACCAGCGTCATGCACCAGCTCGGCTGCGACCGCCTCAACGAATTGCGCGACCGCGACCCCCGCTTCGCACCGGCCTGAAGCTTGCTGATATAGCTGGACAGTCAGTTCAGTACTTGGACAGCGTCGCTGACACGGTGCCTACGCCGTCGATCTCAGCCGAGATCTCGTCGCCGGCGCTGAGCGGCAGCATGCCGCAGAGTGAGCCGGTCATGATGCACTCTCCGGCCTGTAGCGGGGTGCCGCGCTGGCTCAGGGCGTCGGCCAGCCACAGCACCGAGTTGAGCGGGTTGCCCAGGCAGGCCGCTCCGTTGCCGGTGGCAGCCGCCTCGCCGTTGATCGTCAACTGCATCTCCACCCGGCGCAGGTCGACCGCGGCCAGCGGCACCGGGCGCGTCCCCAGCACGTAGAGGCCGCTGCCCGCGTTGTCGGCGATCATGTCGCAGTTGGTGATGTCCCAGGCGAGGCGGCTGTCGACGATCTCCAGCGCGGGCAGCACGTAGGCGGTGGCGCCGATGATGTCGGCCACGGTGTGCGAACCCTGGTCTAGGTCGGCGCCGAGCACCACGGCTATCTCGACCTCCACCCGGGGCTCGATCAGCCCGGTACCGCCGATGTCATCGCCGTCGGTGCGGCACTTGTCGGCGTACAGGACACCCCAGATGGGCTCGTCCATGCCGAGCTGCTGCTGGACAGCCGGGTTGGTCAGACCCACCTTGTGCCCGCTGATCCGCCGCCCGGCGGCCAGCCAGTGATCGGTGTTGATCTGCTGCACCGCGTAGCCGGCATCGGGGCTGGCCGCGGCGCCCAGCAGGCCCCGCACCGGGTCGCAGGGCACCCCGGCAATCATGGCGTCGCGCAGGCGCTCGGCCGCGGCCTCCAAGACGATGGAATCAGGTGATGCTGTCATTTCAGACTTTCTTGCGTGGGAGTGTTTCGACGCTATAGTTCAGAGCGTAGGTGCCGGAGCGCCTCCCCTTTCCGATTGAAGGCTCCACTTTGGTGGCGAGGGGAGACGCTCCGGCTCTCGCATGCTACGGCCTACCCTGGATGAATGCGACAAGGCATATAAGGTGCTGTAACAGCTTATAGATGAACGTCCGAGCTACTCGCCGTGGACGTACTGCTAGCCGAAGCGGCCCTTGATGCACAGGTGGCCGCTGGTCACCGAATGATCGGACGGCGACGTGACCTTCACGATCCGCTCGTCCTGAACGTGCAGGTCGAGGTTGCAGCCCACCCCGCAGTAGGAGCACACCGTGCGGGTGACGGACTGGTCCTCGGGGCGCCACTCCCCCACCTCGCGCAGGTCGTACTCGGTCTTGAACTGGAGCGCTCCGGTGGGACAGACCCCGACGCAGTTGCCGCAGTACACGCAGGCCGAGTCGGGCAGCGTCACGTCGAACTCGGTGGAGATGCGGGCGTCGAAGCCCCGGCCGGCCACCGCGATCGCGAAGGTGTGCTGGGCGTCGTCGCCGCAGGCCTCCACGCACTTGTAGCACAGCACGCACTTGGAGTAGTCCCGGATGTAGAGCTCGTCCTGGATCTTGACCGGTTCGTCGACGCGCTCGACGGAATGGCCCTCGTCGCCGTAGCGGTCGGGGTCGGCGCCGTAGGCGTCCATCCAGTGGTGCAGGTCCTCGGCCTGGCTCAGATCCACGCCCGAGCCCAGGAACTCGAGCACCATGCGACGGCTGTGGCGCACCCTGGGGGTGTCGGTCTGGACCACCATCCCGTCCTCGGCGGGGCGCGAGCACGACGGCACCAGCGCCCGGGACCCCTCGAGCTCGACCACGCAGACCCGGCACACGTTGACCGGGGTCAGGTTCTCGGCCCAGCACAACGTCGGAGTGTCGATGCCGGCCTCCACGCAGGCCGCGTGGATGGTGGAGCCCTCCGCCACCTCGACCGGCTGCCCGTCGATGGTGATCGTGACCGCGGTCTCGGTGACGGTTGCGGCGCCGGTCATGCGGGTGCCGACGCTATCAGGCCGAGGTCCAGGGCGGAGCGGACCGCGGAGGCCGCGGTGTGGCCCAACCCGCAGATCGAGGCGTCCACCATCACCTCGGCCATCTCGTCTATCAGCGCCCGGCGGGCCGGCGACAGCGAGCCCTTCCTCTGCATCTGCACCAGCGTCTCGTGCTGGCGCACCGCGCCCACCCGGCACGGCACGCACTGCCCGCACGACTCGTCGCGGAAGAACTCCGCGATGCGAACCACCACATCGGTCATGTCCACCGACGTGTCGAAGGCCATCACCACGCCCGAGCCGAGGGTGGTGCCCGCGGCCCGGGTGTCCTCCAGGGTGAGCGGCAGGTCCAGAGAGTCGGGCCCGACGAACGATCCCGCCGCGCCTCCCATCAGCACGGCCTGCAGCTCGCCGTTGCCGGCGACACCGCCTGCGAGCTCCAGCAGGTCGCCGAGCGTGGTGCCGAAGGGCACCTCGTAGAGGCCGGGCCGTCCGACCTTGCCCGACAGGCAAAGCAGCTTGGTCCCCGGCGAGCGCTCCGTGCCCCGGCTGCGGTAGGCGTCCGGACCCTCGGTGATCACGTCCAGCACGTTCAGCAGGGTCTCGGGATTGTTGATGGCGGTCGGCTCGCCGAAGAGCCCGTGAGTGGTGGGGAACGGCGGCTTGTTGCGGGGCTCGCCCCGGAAGCCCTCCAACGAGTTGAACAGCGCGGTCTCCTCGCCGCAGATGTAGGCGCCCGCGCCGCGCCATATCGCGATGTCGAAGCCGTGGCCGGTGCCGGCCGCATCATCGCCGAGCAAGCCGGCGGCCCGGGCCGCGTCGATGGCGCCCTGAAGGCGGGCGGTGGCCAGCGGGTACTCGCCCCGGATGTAGATCCAGCCGTTGCGGGCGCCAGTGGCCAGACCCGCGATGGTCATGGTCTCGATCACCGCGAACGGGTCGTGCTCCATCACGATGCGGTCCTTGAACGTGCCCGGCTCGGACTCGTCGCAGTTGGCCACGACATGCTTGGGCCGCCCCGACTCCGAGGCCACGGCCCGCCACTTCACACCGGTCGGGAAAGCGGCTCCGCCCCGGCCCGACAGCCCCGACGCGGCCACCGCCTCCAGGACCGCCTCGGCTCCCATCTCTCCGGCCCGCCGCAGAGCCTGGTAGCCGCCGTGGGCCATGTAGGACTCCAGCGAGGTGGCGTCGGCCACCCCGATGCGACGCAGCAGCCGCAGCGACGGATCACCGGCCTGGGGCAACTCGAAGGGCTCCGCGTCGGCCGGCACGTAGTCGGGCCGGCCCCCGACACCCTGCACGAACAGCGCGGGGGCCCGCTCGCACTGGCCCAGGCAAGGCCCCAGGTGGACGTGGCCGCCCGAGGCCCTGACCGAGGCGGCCAGATCGTCGTAGCCCGCTATCTGGCAGGCCGCGTCGACGCAGACATGGAACGTGTCGCCGTCGTGGTCCGGCGGCTCGGTGCGGAACAGGTCATAGAAGGACGCCACGCCGAAGGCCTCGGCGGGGGGAACGCCAAGCACCTCGGCCACGTAGTTGATACCGCCGGGGCTGATCCAGCCGGCCGCGTTCTGCAGAGCGTGCAGCGCGGGCAGCAGGTAGTGGCGGCGCTCAGCACGCCGGGCCCGGCCCGAGGTGTACAGCCGCTCGGTCTCGGGCCGCACCACCGGGTCCACGTCCCGGGACCGCAGCGCCTCGTCGACCGCGGCTGCCTCGGACTCGGAGGCGCGGTCGGCGCCCAGGAAGAGGTCGGTCATGCGCTACGCGGGGGCTGGTTCCGGTTCGAGCTTCGAAATCCGGATGGCGGCCGCCTTGAACTCGGCCGTACCCGAGCGCGGGTCCCACTCGTCGTTGGTCAACACGTTGGTGTCCACCAGCTCCGGGAAGTGGAACGTCGTGAACGTGAGACCGGCAGGGATGTCGGGCTGTAGGCGCACGTCCATCTCCAACGAGCCCCGTGACGAGCTGACCAGCACCCGCTCGCCGTCGGTGATCCCCAGTGCGTCCGCGTCGGCCGGGTTGACGTCGATGGCGTCGCCGTAACGGATGGGCGAGGCGTAGCCGCCCGACTGAACCCCTGTGTTGTAGGAGTCGAGCGCCCGGCCGGTGGTGAGCCGCAGCGGGAACTCGTCGCTGAGCCTCTCCTTGGGCGGAGCGTGGTGGGTGATGCTGAACGGCGCCGGTTCGTGGCCCTCGAGGTCGTCGGCCCAGAGCCAGCCGTGGAGGAACTCCGAGCCCGGATGGTCCTCGTCGGGGCAGGGCCACTGGATGCCTTCGGCGGCCTCGAGCCGCTCCCACGACATGCCGCCGTGCATGGGTGAGAGCGACCGCATCTCGTCCCACAGCTCCTCGGAGCTGGGATGGCCCCAGTCGACGCCGAGGCGCCGGGCCAGATCCCCGATGATGTCGATGTCGTGGCGGGCCTGGCCGGGAGGCGGCACCGCGGGGCGTACCCGCTGCACCCGCCGCTCACTGGAGGTGACGGTGCCCTCCGACTCGGCCCAGGCCAACGACGCGGGTAGCACCACGTCGGCCATCTCCGCGGTGCGGGTCATGAAGATGTCCTGCACGACGAGGATGTCGAGCCCGGCCAGCAGCTTGCGGGCGTGCTCGACATCGGCCTCGGAGTCGGCCGGGTTCTCCCCGATCACGTAGCAGGCCCGCAGCTCGCCGGCCTCCATGGCCTCGAACATGAGGGTCAGGTGCTTGCCGGGCACGCCGTTGAGCTTGGTGCCGTAGACGGCCTCGAACTTGGCCCGCACCGCGTCGTCGGCCACATCCTGGAAGCCGGGGAACTTGTTGGGTATGGCGCCCATGTCGCCGCCGCCCTGGACGTTGTTCTGGCCTCGCAGCGGCACCAGGCCCGAGCCCCAGCGGCCGACATGGCCGGTGAGCAGGGCCAGGTTGCACAACGACACCACGTTGTCGACCGCGTTGTGGTGCTCGGTGATGCCCAGGGTCCACAGGATCTGGGCCGTCTCTGCGGTGGCGTAGGCGTGGGCCATGTCGCGGATGGCCTCCGCGGGCACGCCGGTCTGGGCGGCGGCCCAGTCGAGGGTGCACGACTCGACGTGGGCGGCGTAGGCCTCGAAGCCCTCGGTGGCGTGCGCGATGAACTCCGGGGCGTGCAGCCCGGCGTGGATGATCTCGCGCCCCATGGCGTTGGCCAGCGCGATGTCGGTGCCCACCGACAGGCCCAGCCAGCGGTCGGCGAACTTCGCCGAGGACGTGCGGCGGGGGTCGATGGCGTACATCCGGGCCCCGTTGGCGAGGCCCTTGAGGACGTGATGGAAGAAGATCGGGTGGGCCTCACGGGCGTTGGAGCCCCACAGCAGGATGACGTCGGCGTGCTCGACCTCGGTGTAGGACGAGGTTCCGCCTCCTGCTCCGAACACTGTCGCCAGACCGACGACGGAGGGAGCGTGTCAAGTGCGGTTGCAGGAGTCGATGTTGTTGGAGCCGATGGCCGTGCGGATGAACCTCTGGGCTGCGTAGTTCATCTCGTTGGTGGCCTTGGAGCAGCTGAACATCCCGAAGCCGTCGGGTCCGTGGCGGTCCAGCACCGCCCGGAAGCCGTCGGCGGCCCGGTCGAGCGCCTCGTCCCAGGTGGCGGGGCGAAGCCGCCCGTCGTCGCGCACCATCGGCGTCGTCAGCCTCGGCAGCCGCTTGTCGTAAGACTTTGCGCCCATCGCGGTCCTTCCTGAAGGCGTAGCTGCAGTCACGATAGAGAACGAACGGTGGTGTGTGCCGACTCTTGGTCCCTAACCCAGCGAGAGCGTCTCTCTCGCTTGGTCCGGGGTCTGGACCCGGCCCCCCATCGCTTCCACCACCTCACGGGCCCGGTTGACGAGATCCGCGTTCGACGCGAACACGCCGCGCGCCAGATACAGGTTGTCCTCCAAGCCCACCCTGACGTGCCCGCCCAGCAGGATGGCCTGGGCCACCCATGGGATCTGCTGGGCCGACAGGGCGAAGCTCGTGAACTCCGCGCCGTCGGGCAGCAGGCGTGTGAGCGCAGCCAGCAGGCCGACGTCGGTGGGCATGCCGTAGGGGATGCCGGTACAGAGCTGGATCCAGGGCGGATCCTCGATCAGGCCTTCGTCCACGAGGGTGTTGGCCAGCCAGAGGTGGCCGGTGTCGAAGATCTCCAGCTCCGGCTTGACTCCGATCTCCCGAACCCGCTTGGCCATGTCGCGGATCATGTTCGGCGTGCTCACATACACCTGATGGCCCTCGCCGAAGTTCAGCGTTCCGCAATCGATGCTGCACATGTCGGGCCGCAGGGCCTCGACATGGGCGAGGCGGTCCAGGCCGTTCACGAGGTCGGTGCCCTCGGGCCCGAAGTCGAACGGGTCGGGATCGCCGATCAGCAGGTCGCCGCCCATGCCCGCGGTGGTGTTGATGATCACGTCGGAGTTGTCCGCTCTCACCTGCTCCAGCGCCTGGCGGTACAGATCCACGTCCCGGGTGCCCTTGCCGGTGGCTGGATCGCGCACGTGGATGTGGACGATGGCCGCGCCAGCGTCGGCGGCCTCCAGCGCCGCCGTCGCGATCTGCGACGGTGTGATCGGCAGGTCGGGATGCCTGCCCGCGGTGTCTCCCGCACCGGTCACCGCGCAGGTGATGATCGGGTTGCGGTTCACCACCGCAACCCTACCGCTCCCCGCTTGCTCGGACTGCCTCCGGCCAGCCCGGAATAGACGCGGCCGGACTGCACGAGTGGATACCGTGACGGAGCGATGAGATGGTCAAGGTTGTTCGTTCCGACGCTGCGCGATGCGCCTGCCGACGCTGAGGCGGCCAGCCACAAGCTGCTGGTGCGGGGCGGGTTCATCCGCCAACTCCATGCCGGGCACTACTCGCTGCTGCCGCTGGGGCTCCGGGTGCACGACAAGGTCGAGAACATCGTGCGCCAGGGCATGGAGGAGATCGGCGCCCAGGAGTTCCTGCTGCCGGCCATGCACCCAGCCTCGATCTGGCAGCGCTCAGGGCGCTGGGAATCAGTGGGACCGGAGATGTTCCGGCTCCAGGACCGCAAGGAGGCTGACCTGGCGCTGGGCATGACCCACGAGGAGGTGTTCACCGAGATCGCCCGGGAGATCACCTCGTACCGGTCGCTGCCCCAGATCTGGTACCAGATCCAGTGGAAGTTCCGCGACGAGCCCCGGCCCAAGTCGGGCCTGCTGCGGGTGCGCGAGTTCGCCATGAAGGACAGCTACTCCTTCGACCTCGACGACGATGGGCTGGACCACAGCTTCGAGACGCACCGCGAGGCCTACACCCGCATCTTCGAGCGGCTCTCACTCGACGCCATCGCGGTGCAGGCGTCCTCGGGAATGATGGGCGGCACCGGGTCGGTCGAGTTCATGGTGGCCTCCGCCGCCGGTGAGGACGACATCGCCCGCTGCGGCGGATGCGGCTACGCAGCCAACGTGGAGCGGGCCACCGCCACGCTGGCGCCCGTCGACGACGGCGACTCCAGCGACGAGCTCAGCCGGTTCCCGACCCCAGGGGTGCGCACCATCGCCGCGCTGGAGACGGTCGAGGGCGGCGCGCCCGCCCAGCGCCAGATCAAGACCATGGTCATGGTGCTGGACGGCTCGATGACGCTGGCCCTGGTGCGGGGCGACCACCAGCTCAACCTCCAGAAGCTGGCCGACGGAACCGGGGCCGTCGACATCCGCCCGGCCGAGCCGGCCGAGACGCTGGAGCGCCTGGGCGCCCACCCGGGCTCGCTCGGAGCGGTGGGCGTCGAGGACCTGCCGATCGTGGCCGACCACGCCCTGCGGGGCCGACGCAACCTCGCCACCGGCGCCAACGCCGACGACTGGCACTACTCGGGCGTGGACATCGACCGGGACATCTCCGTGGACGAGTGGCTCGATCTGCGGGAGGTGTCCGCCGGGGAGCCCTGCGTGCATTGCGGTCAGCCCCTGGAGGTGGTCCGCTGCATCGAGACCGGCCACATCTTCAAGCTGGGCCGGCGCTACGCCGAGGCCATGGGGGCCACCGTGCTGGACGCCGACGGGGTGGAGCGCACCATCACCATGGGCTCCTACGGCATCGGCGTCGGCCGGGCCATGGCCGCGGTGGCCGAGGTCCACCACGACGACCGGGGCTTGGTGTGGCCGGTGGCGGTGGCGCCGTACGAGACGGTGATCACCGTGGCCAGCATGCGCGACGACGCCGCGGTGGAGGCAGCCGAACGGCTCTACAACGAGCTCCGGCGCATGGGCGTCGAGGTGCTGCTGGACGACCGCGACGCCCGGGCCGGGGTGAAGTTCGCGGACGCCGAGCTGGTCGGCATCCCGTGGCGGATCACTGCGGGGCGGGCAGTGGCCGACGGGGAGGTCGAGCTCACCGAGCGGGCCACCGGCGACACGCAGCGGGTGAGGATCGAGGATGCCGCGGGCCGGGTGGCCGCGCTAGCCGGCGCTGCTAGATCCTGACGGCAGCGCCCTCAGTCCGACAGCTGCAGCGAGAGGCGGCCGGCCGCCTCGATCACCGCCACTCCGTGGTCGTGGGTGTCGTCCGGGTTCGGGAACCGGTAGGCGGGACCGTGCACGTGCAGGGCCGCCTCCACGCTGCCGTCGCTCTCGAAGACCGGGGCAGCCACGGAGTTGATGCCCTCGGCGAACTCCTCGTAGACCCAGGCGTAGCCGATGCTGCGCACGTGCTCGAGACGGCTCCGCAGCTCGTCGGGGTCGGTCATCGTCCATGATGTGCACTGCAACAGCGGCGTGGCCAGGTAGTCCTCGATGAAGCGCTCGGGCTGGTGGGCCAGGATCACCAGGCCCGACGGCACCGCGTGCAGCGGGGCGTACTCGCCGGTCCAGTCCCGCACCTGGATGTTGGAGGAGGACTCGGTCTGGTCGAGGTAGTAGACCTGCCCGCCGTCGATGATCGAGAGCCCGGCGACCTCATCGATGCTCTCGGCCAGCTCGAGCAGGTGGGGCCGCGACGCGGCCACCAGGTTCCGGCCCCGCGGGGCCGAGCCGGCGAGGTCGATCAGGCCCGGGCCGAGCCGGTACTCGCCGCCCGCCTCGGTCTGCTCGACCGCCTGCTCCTCCTCCAGCGACGCCAGCAGGCGGGCCACGGTGCTCTTGGGCAGGTCGACGCGCTCGGCCAGTTCGGTGACGCCGACCGGTCCCAGCGCCAGCGCCCGCAGGAGTGCGAACGAGCGCTTGATCGACTGAACGGTCACAGCCACAGCCTAAGGGGCCTCGCGAGTTGATCGAATCCGTAGGTCATGGCCGGGCCGCTGGTCACGACCAGCGGCGGCGGATCTCGGCGCTGATGGCCGGAATGACCTGGTGCAGGTCCCCTATCACGGCCCAGTCCGCCTTCACCACCATGTTGGCCTCCGGGTCGATGTTGACGGCCAGGATGTGCTTGGAGCCCATGGCGCCCACCCAGTGCTGGATGGCGCCGGAGATGCCCGAGGCGATGTAGATCTCCGGGGCGATGCGGGTGCCGGTCTGGCCGACCTGGTCCGAGTGGGGCCGCCAGCCGTTGTTGGTGACCGCCCGGCTGCAGCCGACCCTCCCGCCGAGGAGCTCGGCCAGCTCCTCCAGCGGGGCGAACCCCTCGGCGGAGCCGACGCCGCGGCCGCCGCCCACCACGACGGGTGCGGTGGGCAGCGTGACGCCGGCCTCCAACACAACCCGCTCCTTCACGACGGTGCGGGCCAACTCGGATGGAAGGTCGATGTCGACGGTCTGGACCTCGGGCACCGAGTCGGGCGCGGGCTTCGCCGGCGACGACGCCACCGTGTGAAGGGCGCAGGTCAGCAGGGCCGGGCCGGCTGCGCTCAGGGTGGCGTCCTCCAGCAGCGAGCCTCCCCACTGCACCCGGGTCATCGACCACTGGCCGTCCGGCTCGCCCGGCGGCGCGATGTCGGTGCAGTTGGCCACCATCGGTGCGTCGAGGCGGACCGCGGCCTGGGCCATGACCTCGTTGCCGCGCTCGCTGCCGCAGGCCAGGACCGCGTCGGCGCCCACCAAGGCCGTGATGAGGGCGATGGACTCGCCCCACGCCTCGGGGCCGAAGTCGCTGAGCACCTCGCTGTCCACCGTGTACACGTGCGCCGCGCCGTGGTCGCCGGCCTCGGCCGCGATCGCATCCGGACCGGCCGCTTCGGGGGCGCCGGCGCCGATCACGGCCGCATGCATCTCGGCGCCCATCTTCACGGCCAGCGTCCGGCCGAACGTCAGGGCCTCCCGGCCCGGCTCGCCGAGCGTGCCCCGGTCGTGCTCCAGCACCACCAGCAGCATCACAGCACCCCCAGCTCCTCGAGCACGTCCACCACCGCGGCGGCGGCTTCGGGGCCGTGGCCCAGGATCGTGGTCTGCGACAGGGTCTCGGTGGGCCGGTGCAGGCGCACCAGGGCCTGGCCGCCGGCCTCAGCGTCGATCTCCATGGTGGTGATGGCCAGCTTCTTGGACGCGAGGCGGCCTCTCATGGTCGGGTACCTGGGCAGGTTGATGCCCTCCTTGACCCCGAGAGCGGCCGGCATGGCCAGTTCGTAGACCTCGAAGCCGCCGTCGATCTCGCGCCGGGCCCGAACGGTCGATCCGTCGGTCTCGATTCCCTTGATCCCGTTGACGATGGGCCGCCCGAGGGCGTAGGCCACCCGCACTCCCACCTGGAAACCCCCCGAGTCGGCCGACTCGTTGCCGAACAGGATCAGATCGAAGGGGCCGCCGGACTCCTCCAGCGACTCGATCGCCGCGGTCAGGGCCCGCGCCGTGCGCTGGGGATCCCAGGCCTCGACCTCGGTCTGGACGAGCACGCCATGGTGGGCGCCCACCGAGGCCGCGTAGCGCAGCTGCTCGGCCGCCTCGGCCGGACCCAGGGTCAGCACGGTCACCTCGCCGCCCTCGCGTTCGGTGATCTGCACCGCCTCCTCGACGCCGCACTCCTCATGGGGGCTGGTGGTGAAGCCCAGGTGGGCGGCGTCGACGGCCAGGCCGTCGCCGGTCACGTTGATGCGGGCACCCGGCGCGGGCACCCGTTTCACGCAGCACAGGATTCGCATTCGCCCGCCGCCCGTCAGCCCTCAGGAGCCGGCCGCACCGACCCCGGCGTCGTCGCCATCCGATCCGGCCTCTCAGCCCTTCATGCGGGAGTCGTCCGGATCGAACACCGCTCCCGTGCCGGCCACCCGCACCGGGAACAGCTCGTTCATGTACATCACCTGGAGGTCCGTACCGGGCACTGCCAGCTCGGCCGGCAGGTAGGCCATCAGCAGGTGCCTGCCCACCGAGGGGCCCGGGCCTGCGGTAGTGACCCGCGACACCCGGCCGTGGGAGTCGACGATGCGGTCGCCGTCGAGGGTGAGGATGGGCTCGTTGCCGCCCTGCATGTAGCGCTTGCGGCCCCGGCTGTCGTGCAGGTCCTCCACCGTGAGCACGCACATCTGCACCTCGGGGTCGCCGGCCTCCCTGGCAGCCAGGTAGGCCTCCTTGCCAATGAAGTCGGCGGCCTTCACCCTCGGCCGGGCCAGTCCTGCCTCGAGCGGGTTGTACTCGCTCTCCAGCTCGGCTCCCATCAGCCGGTAGCCCTTCTCGAGGCGGCCGGAGGTGCCGTACACGCCGCCGCCGGTGGGCCGCAGCCCGTGGTCGGCGCCGACCCGCATCAGGGCGTCCCACACGGCGGGGCCGTCGTCCCAGGCCAGGTAGATCTCCCAGCCGGTGTCGCCCACGTACGAGATGCGGAACAGGGTGGCCGCCACCGGCGCGCCGGCGCCGCAGTCGAGTTCGACGTCGATCAGGGAGCCGTAGGGCGAGCCGGCCTGGCTCGGGTCGGCGTCGCACAGGGCGCCGAGCACCGCCGGGGCGTTGGGCCCCCACAGGCCGAGCGTGGTGATGTCGTCGGTGACGTTGGCGAAGCTCACCGAGCCGTCGGTCGGCATGTGCCGTCGGGCCCAGAACTCGTCACGACCGCCGTCGAACACGCCGGTCACGACCCGGACCCTGTCCTCCCCGAGGCGCATCATGGTGAGGTCGGAGTGGAAGCCGCCGTCGGGGGTCAGCCACGGCGTGTAGATGGAACGCCCGACCGGAACGTCGATCCTGTTGACCGCGAGACGGTCGGCGTAGGCCACCGCCCCCGGTCCGGTCAGCTCGTAGATCTGGAAGGCGCTCAGGTCGACCAGCCCGCAGTTGTCCCGCAGGTTGAGGTGCTCCGCGACGGTGATCGGGCTCCACCAGCGGGCGTCCCACTCCACCTCGCGGTCCTCCAGCCCGTAGCGCTCGACGAGGTCGGCGTTGGACTCGAACCACTGGGGCCGCTCCCAGGTGCGGGCCTGGAAGAAGAAGGCGCCCAGCTCCTCCTGGCGGGAGAAGTACGGCCCGACCCGCAGGTTGCGGCGGCTCTCCCACTGCTCGGCGGGGTGCACGATGCCGTAGGTCTTGTTGAAGTGCTCGGCCGAGCGGGCCCAGATGTGCTCGTCGGGGCGCTCCTCGGGGTAGAAGCGGGAGATGTCGGCGCCGTGGGCGTCGATCACCCGGGGATAGCCGAAGGTCATCCACTCGGCCACCACCTGGGCCATGCCCGGGCCCTCCTTCACCCAGACCGCGGCCGCCGACCACAGGTTGCGCACCTCGGGCACCTCGCCCAGGCACGGCATGGCGTCGGGCGTCAGCGACAGCAGGCCGTTGATGGCGTACTTGATCTCGGCGTCGCCCAGCATGTCCATCAGCTCGATGGCCTGCTCCATCTGCGGGTCGAAGTCGTCGGCGGTGAACGGCATCTCGGTGGGCGACAGCGCAGCCTCCTCGTTGGAGGGGATGTCGTCGGGGTGGTGGAAGATGGGCCGGTGGGCGTAGGAGCCCACCTCCATCGAGCCCGCGGTCTGGCGCTCGTAGCAGAACGTGTCCATGTCGCGCACGATCGGGTAGCCGATCTCGTTGCCGGTGGCGGCCAGGATGTCCATCGGTCCGACGTCGGCCATCTGGTGCACGGCCGGCACCAGCGGGATGTGGGCCCCGGCCATGTTGGCCAGACGGTTGGACCACACGCCGCAGGCGATCACGACGTACTCGGCCTCGATGGTCCCGGCGCTGGTGACCACGGCCTTCACGGTGTGGTCGCCGGGGTTGGGGCCGGGCTCGGTCACGATGTCGAGCACCTCGGTGTTGGCCAGGACCCGGCAGCCGTTGTCGATGGCCAGGCGACGCATGACGGTGCCGGTCTCGAGGGAGTCGACCACCGAGACGGTCGGGCAGTAGAAGCCGCCCAGGACGATGTCGGTGTTGATGAAGGGGCATAGCTCGCCCACCTCGTCCGGGGTCAACAGGTGGGCCTCCACGCCCCAGGCGCTGGCTGAGGTCATCCGGCGCTGCAGCTCGTCCATGCGCTCGGGGGTGCGGGCCACCTCGATCCCGCCGGAGTCGACGGACAGGTCGAGGTCGCGGTACTGGTTGGCGCTCTGCACGCCGAGCAGGCACATCTCCTTGTTGTGGTCCACGGGGAAGATGAAGTTCGACGCGTGCCCGGTGGAGCCGCCCGGGTTGGGCAGTGGGCCCTTGTCCACCAGCACCAGGTCGTTCCAGCCGAGCTTGGTCAGGTGACCCACCAGGCAATTGCCGACGATGCCGGCCCCGATCACCACGCACTTCGCGCTGGTCGGAAAGTCGCTCACCTGCAGTCCTCCCTCATCGGGTCCTGGGGCACGGCGAGCCTCGGATCTGCCGCGCCTGACGGCGACCGCCCCGGGACGGGCACCGCGGTGTGTTCTGTAATGCGGAATCGTTCCGAGATACGGAACGACAAGCTACCCTCCGGGGTGGTGCCGTGGCAACACTCCAGTTGGCGCCGGTAACCGCGCAACACCACCGCGAAAGGAAGGGCAACGATGCCGTTTCCGTCCGACCTGGAGATCGCCTCCCAGGCCAAGCTGAAGCCCCTCGGCGAGATCGCCGCCGACGCCGGAATACCGGCGGAGATGCTGGAGCCCTACGGCGCCGGCTCAGCCAAGGTCAGCCTCGACGCGGTCGAGGCCATGGCCTCCGCCGGCCGGCCCAAGGCCCGGTATGTGGTGGTCTCGGCCATCACCCCCACGCCGCTCGGCGAGGGCAAGACGACCACCACGGTCGGACTGGGACAGGCCTTCCAGCACATAGGCCGCAGCGCCACCATCGCGATCCGGCAGCCCTCTATGGGTCCCACGTTCGGGATCAAGGGCGGCGCGGCCGGCGGCGGCTACAGCCAGGTCGTGCCCATGGAGCTCTTCAACCTTCACCTCACCGGCGACATGCACGCCGTGACCGCGGCCCACAACCTGTGCTCGGCCATGGTCGACGCCCACCTCTACCACGGCAACGAGTCGGGTCTGGACATCCACAACATCACCTGGCGCCGGGTTCTCGACGTGAACGACCGGGCCCTGCGCAACATCACGCTGGGGTTGGGCGGGCGGCTCGACGGCGTGCCCCGGGAGTCCGGCTTCGACATCACCGCGGCCTCCGAGGTGATGGCCGCGCTGGCGCTGTGCACCGGGCTGCACGACCTGCGGGCCCGGCTCGGACGCATCGTGGTCGGATACACCAAGGCGGGCACGCCCGTCACCGCCGAGGAGATCGGCGTGGCCGGGTCGATGGCTGTGATCCTGCGCGAGGCCATCAAGCCCAACCTCATGCAGACGCTGGAGAACACCCCGGCGCTGGTGCACACCGGTCCGTTCGGCAACATTGCCACCGGCAACTCCTCGATCGTGGCCGACCAGGTGGGCATCCGCACGTCGGACTTCCTGCTCACCGAGGCCGGCTTCGGTGCCGACATGGGCGCCGAGCGGTTCTTCAACATCAAGTGCCGCTACTCGGGTATCGCCCCCGACGCCGCCGTGCTCGTCGCCACCGTCCGGGGGCTCAAGGCCCACTCGGGCAAGCACAGGATCGTGGCCGGGCGACCCCTGCCCGAGGCGCTGCTGGCCGAGAACCCCGACGAGGTCCACGCCGGGGGCGACAACCTCCGCAAGCAGCTCGAGAACATGCGCATCCACGGTTGCACGCCGGTGGTGGCCATCAACGTGTTCCCCGAGGACCACGCGGCCGACATCGCCGCCATCGGCGAGATCGCAGCCGAATACGACGCCCGCTCCGCAGTGACCACCCACTTCGCCGACGGCGGCCGGGGCGCGACGGCGCTGGCCGAGGCCGTGGCCGAAGCAGCCGAGGAGCCCAGCGAGTTCAAGGTCCTGTACCCCGACGATGCGTCGCTCAAGTCCAAGATCGAGGCGGTCGCCACCCGGGTGTACGGCGCCGACGGGGTGGAGTACTCCGCTACCGCCAACAAGCAACTGGCCACCTACACCGACGCCGGATTCGGGAACCTGCCGGTGTGCATCGCCAAGACGCACCTGTCGATCTCGTCGGATCCCTCGCTGAAGGGCGCCCCGACCGGATGGACGCTGCCGGTCCGCGAGGTGCGGGCGTCGGTGGGCGCCGGATTCGTGTACCCCATCTGCGGCGACATGCGCACCATGCCGGGCTTGGGCCGGGTTCCGGCCGCGATGGGCATCGACATCGACGCCGACGGCAACATCGTCGGCCTCAGCTGACGGTCCGACCGAGCGGATGCTGTCGAAGCTGCGGCGCGCCCCGCTGTCGGCGGAGACCCTCGGGGCCCGCCACTACCGGCTGCACCTCGTTCGGGACCTGACCTTCGAGGTCATCCCCCTCAAGAGCCTCGACGCGGCGATCGAGGCCCTGCCGGCCGGCTCCCGGGTGTCGGTGACCGCGTCGCCGGTGAAGGGCCAGAACGCCACCTGCGAGATCACTGAGCGGTTGATGGAGTTCGGCCATGAGGCCATCCCGCATGTCTCGGCCCGGCTGGTGGCTGATCGGGCCCGGGTGACCGAGCTGGCTGGGTGGTTGCGCTCGGCCGGGGTGTCGACCATGTTCCTGGTCGGCGGGGACGTGGAGTCGCCCGGCGCCTACTCGGACGCGTCCACTTTCCTACGCGACCTGCTGGAGTGCGACCACGGGCTGACCACGATCGGCGTGACCGCCTACCCGCACGGCCATCCCCTGATCGAGGAGGAGGTACTCCATGAGGCCCTGCACACCAAGCAGGCGCTGCTGGCGGAGGCCGGCGTGGAGGGCTACTGCAGCACGCAGATGTGCTTCGACCCGGAGCGCATCGAGGACTGGCTGCGAGGCGAGCGGGCCGCGGGGCTGACGCTGCCGGTGCACCTGGGGATCTCGGGGGTAGTGGACCGGGCCAAGCTGCTCACCATGGGCGCCCGCCTGGGCGTGGGGCCCTCGCTGCGCTATCTCCGCAAGAACCGAGCCGCCGTCATGAAGCTGATGACTTCGCCCAACTACGACCCCGACCACATACTGATGGCCCTGAGCCCGTCCCTGGACGACCTCGGCGTGACCGGCCTGCACGTCTTCACGTTCAACCAGGTAGCCGCCACCGTCACCTGGCAAGCCTCCCACAGCCGCTGACCCAAATGGTTGCCTGCCTATCTCCCCCCGCAATCGAACTTCCGGTGGTTGTGGGCGATTATGGACCCTGCCAGCCGGAATTTCGCCGCGAAGCGGAGTCGAGCGTGGCGGCGACGGTCAAGCAGAGATCTGCAGGTCGGTTGATGTAGTCGTCCCAGGTGAAGGTAAGCACATTCCAGCCCGCGACCATAAGGCGGTTGCGTCGACGAGGGTCGGACACGAACGATTCCCGGTTCAGGTGGTACTGGACGCTGTCGAGTTCGATGGCCAACCGGCGGTTGGGATAGGCGAGGTCGACTTGGGCGACCAGAGATCCGTCGGCGCGGCAGATCCGATACTCGAGCCGGGGCCGGCCGAGTCCAGCATCGACAAGGAGGTCCTGCACCATCCGGCTCCATTCACTCAGCGGAACGGGGTCGTCGCCCAGGCGGGCCTCGAGGGAGGCCCGCAGGGCTCCGCAGCCGGTTCGCCCCCGGCGTGCGTGTGATGCCAGCACTCCGTAGAGGTCCGATGGCCGTAGCTGCCGGTCTCGCAGGACGGCGTCGATCGTGCGGTCGAGACGCTTCCGGCTCACCACCGCGGCTAGGTCAAGCACCGTCCTCGGAAGCCCCGTGCAAGGAACTCCTCGACGTTCCGTAGGCCGTGCCAACCCCATCTGAGTCGACTCGTGGACCGTCACGCCGTGGACAGTCAGGCTTCTCCGCGGTGGAACGACAATCTCGACACAATCGAGTGTGTAGCCATCGACCCCGAAGAGGGCTGCCGCTGACCGGTGACTGGCCAGCGCACTGTGCGCCAAGCAGACGGCCAGCAGCCTCGACAGCGCAGTCGGACGGACGGCCGCGTGCCGGTAGACGCCTCGTGCCTCGGTGGCCCACTTGCCCGTGCGCAGCCGGTACTTGATCTGACCCTCGGTCAGCCCATCGGCGAGCGCTTGCTCGCGCGAGACAAGCCCGTACTGGCGCCGCATCCGCCTCAAGACCCGTTCGTCGCCCACCAACGCCTCCATTCCGCCGGCCCACGCCGTAGCCATCCGGAGCCTGTGGCATTATTATTACATGATACTTATTGATATCTACGCTCTGTCGGGCTCGCAACGGGGGACCTGCAGGGCGCATGAACGGGGCATCACCTAGGGATGTCATAGGGGGCAGGTACCTTCGAAGCCATGGAACTCACAGGTGCAATCGTGCTCGTTGCCGCCCTCACCGCCCTGGCTGCGGTGGCTGCGGGGGCCGCGATCCTTCGGACCAGGCGCGCTGGCGTGGCCGGCGCTCCGGGCGACATCGCACGGCTCACGGTCCAGCTCGAGGAGCGCGACCGGGAGGTGCGGCAGGTCCGGGACGAGCGGGACGGCGTTCGACGTGAGCGCGACACCGCCCGCCAGGACCTGAGCGCGGCCCAGGCGGAGCTCGCCGCGGTGAAGGCGGACCACAAGGCCCGCACCGAGGAGTTGGCGAGCGCCCGCGAGCAGCTGGACAACCAGTTCAAGGGGCTGGCCGCCGGGGTCCTGAAGGACAGCACCGACTCGCTGCTCAGGCAGGCGAAGGAGCAGTTCGACACCCAGAGACAGCTGGGCGCAGCCGAACTGGAGCAACGCAGGGAGGCCATCGACAGCCTGGTGGCGCCGATCCGCGAGAGCCTCGAGAAGCTCGGCGAGCATGCCAGCGCGATCGAGCAGAAGCGGGTCGGGGCCTACGAGCGGCTCACCACTCAGATCGCGTCGCTCCAGCAGGTCGCCGGCAGCCTCAGCGAGGCCTTGCGCTCGCCCAACATCCGGGGCCAGTGGGCCGAGCAGGAGCTGGGCAACATCCTGGAGCTCTCAGGCCTGCAGCAGCACATCGACTACTACCCGCAGCACACCGTACCCGTGCCCGGCAGCGTCGTGCGGCCCGACGCGGTCGTGAGCGTGCCCGGAGGGCTGAAGGTCGTCATCGACGCCAAGGCGCCGCTGGACAACTACCTGAAGGCCCACGAGGCCGGCGACGACGGCGAGGAACGCGCCTTGCTGGCCAATCACGCGGCCGCCATCTCCAAGCACGCCAAGACCCTGAGCGAACGGGACTACGACGACGTGGTGGCGGGATCACCGGACTTCGTCCTGATGTTCGTGCCCGCAGACCCGATCCTCGACGCCGCCATGAAGGTGCAGCCGACGCTGTGGGAGCGGGCCTGGCACGACCACCGGGTGCTCATCGCCACACCGGGACTGCTGCTGGCGTTCCTGCGGACGGTGGCGCTGGCGTGGCAACAGCAGGACATGCAGAAGAACGCGCAGAGGATCGCGGATCTCGGCAAGGACCTCTACGACCGCCTCCGCATCTTCGCCGAGCACATGCACGGTGTGGGCAAGGGACTCGACCAGGCGTTGACTGCCTACAACAAGGGCGTGGGCTCGCTCGAGAGCAGGGTGCTTCCCCAGGCACGGCGCTTCGAGGACCTGGGGGCGGTGTCCGACTCCAAGCGCATCCCGGAACTGGGGCCGGTTGAGAGCACCGTGCGTCCCATCGGAGCGCTTGAAGCCGACGCGACGCCCGGGGCCGATACGTCGGCCGGCAGCGTGCTACCCCACAAGCGAAGCGCCTGAGATTCACGCCCGGTGTCACTCACCGGCATCGCCGGCGGGTCGTCGCAACCCGGGGAGACGGTTGCCGGTGGGATGCACGCTCGCGCCGCTCGCTGGCGTCACCGGCGGTTCGTCGCGGGCCTTGACGGCTGGATGCGTGTTGGTGGCAGAATTGGGACGTGGCTGTGGCTGATGGGTCCTATCGCGGGTGGCCGGCGGTGGAGCCGGTGCTCGACGATCCTGCCGTCGAGCGGGCCCGGCTCCTGGACGACCTAGCCACCTCGTACCGGCTGTTCGGGGTGCTGCGCTGGGCTGAGCTGGGTGACGGTCACATCACCTGCCGCGACCCCGAGAAGCTCGACCACATGTGGCTGCTCCGCCATCGTGTTCCCTTCGAGCGGGCCCGGTCCGAGGATCTCGTGCTCGTCGCTCCCGACGGCAGCGCCGTCGACCAGGACGGGAGCCCCGCCCGCATCAACAACTCCGCCTACCACATCCACCACCCCATCCACGAGGCCCGGCCCGACGTGACGGCCGTCGCCCACGTACACACCCACTGGGGCACCCCGTTCGCGGCCGAGAGGCGCATGATCGAGCCCATCAGCCAGGAATCGGCGCTGTTCTTCGGGGACCACTCCCTGTTCGACGACGAGGAGATACAGATCCTGTCCTGCGACGGCGGCAAGCGCATCGCAGCCGCTCTCGGCGGACACCGGGCCGTGATCCTGGCCAACCACGGACTGCTCACCGTCGGCTCGAGCCCGGCCGACGCCGTCGGCTGGTTCGTCCTCATGGAGCGCGTCGCCGAAGTCCAGATGAAGGCCCGCCACGGCCTCCCGGTGTCGCCCGAGGCCGCCCGGGACGCCCAGGCCGACATCGTCGTGGAGGGTTACGGCTGGGATCTGTTCAACTGGGCGATCCGACGCCACCTGGGGGTCAGCTAGCCCGGGCAGGCCCCAGCATCCAGAGCTGCTAGGCCGGGAAGGCTCCCAACATCCGGGCCCCGGCCAGGGTGTTCTGGAGCAGGCAGGCGATGGTCATGGGCCCGGTCCCGCCCGGCATGGGCGTCACCGCGCCGGCAACCTCCTGAACCCCATCGAAGTCCACGTCGCCGACGATGCCGTCGGCCGTGCGCGAGATCCCCACGTCGATCACCGCTGCGCCCGGTCTCACGAAGTCCGCGGTGACCAGTCTGGCCATGCCGGCCGCGGCCACGATGATGTCGGCATCCCGGCACACGGCCTGCAGCTCCGGAGTCCGGCTGTGGGCCAGGGTGGGCGTGGCGTCCACGCCCTTGCGACCCAGCAGCAGTACTTGCGGGAGCCCCACCAGCGTCGAGCGGCCGATTACCACCGCACGACTGCCCGAAGTCGCCACCCCGTACCGGTCCAGCAGGCGCATGACCCCCAGCGGCGTGCACGGCACGTGCCCGGGCTGGCCCCGCACCAGACGGCCCATCGACCTCGGCGTCAACCCGTCCACGTCCTTCTCCGGCGGGATCAGCTCCAGCACCGCGTCCGCGTCGAGCCCGTCGGGCAGCGGCAGCTGCACCAGAATCCCGTGGACGCCGGGATCGGAGGCCAGATCCCTGACCGCCTCCTCCACCTCTGCCTGGGCGGCGTCGGCACCCAACTCCACGTGGCGCGACACCATGGCCGCCTCAGCGGCCTTGCGCTGCTTGTTGCGCACATAGATCCGGCTCGGCTTGTCGTCGCCCACCAGCACGGTGGCCAGGCAGACCTCGGGACTCCCCGCCGCAGTGATCTCCTCATTGAGATCAGCGACGATCTCGTCCCGCAGCCGGTTGCCGTCCATCAGCACGGCCCCGCCCCCGGTCCTCTCGAAGTCGCCCGTTCGGGAATGCTCGGTCATCGTCCTCCTGTCGGGACTGAAAAATCGTCGATTCTTGTCGCTTGACGGTCTCGACAGGGTAGACACCGCGGGCCTACGATGGCCGTTCCGGCATACGGAACTGTTCCAAAACGGTGCGTGTCGAGCTCGAACCGCACCGCTTCAGACATTCCGAGGTGGGAGCAGCATGAGGATCCTGTTCGCGGACGGCCTGTCCGACGCCGCCATCGAACGGCTGCGCGCCGGCGGCGACGCGTGCACGCTGCGACCCTCCCTCACCGCTGCGGAGCTCCCAGCCCATGTCGCCGGCTTCGATGTGCTGGTCGTGCGCAGCACCCGGGTGACGGCCGAGACCATCGAGGCCGGCACCGACCTTGGGCTGGTGGTGCGCGCCGGCGCCGGAACCAACACCATCGACTGCGAGCGGGCCGCGGAACTCGGCGTGTTCGTGTGCAATGTCCCCGGACGCAACGCCATCGCGGTCGCGGAGTTGACGTTGGGGCTGATGTTCGCCATCGACCGCCATATCGCTGACGCCGCCGCCGACGTGCGGGCCGGTCAGTGGAACAAGAAGGCATACAGCAGCGCCCGCGGACTGCACGGCGCGACGTTGGGCATCATCGGCATGGGCGCCATCGGGCTGGAGGTGGCCCGGCGGGCAGCAGCCTGCGGCCTCACCGTCGTCGCCGAGGACAAGCCGAGGACCCGCGACGTGCACCAGCGGATGAGCGACATCGGGGTGCAGGTCCTGCCCGACCGGGCCTCCGTTCTCGCCGCCAGCGACATCGTGTCACTGCACGTGCCCGGGGGCCCGGAGACCGCCGGAATCGTGGACGCCGGGTTCCTGGCCGCCATGAAGCCGGACTCGGTTCTGATCAACACGGCCAGGGGCGAGGTCGTCGACGAGCAGGCCCTGCTGGCCGCACTCGACTCCACCGACATGAGGGCGGGTCTGGACGTCTTCGAGGACGAGCCCGCAGGCGGGGTCGGTGCCGTCGACTCCGCTCTGGCCCAGCACCCCAAGGTGGTGGCCACTCACCACATCGGTGCGTCTACCCGCCAGGCCCAGGAAGCGGTGGCCGAGGGCACGGCCGAGGTGATCGAGGCTTACCGGACCGGCTCCGTCATCAACTGCGTGAACCTCGAGCAGACCCCGAAACGCACAGCCACGCTCAGCGTCCGCCACTACGACCGGGTGGGCGTTCTGGCCGCAGTCCTGGAAGAACTGCGCCGCCGCGACCTGAACGTCGCCACGATGCAGAACCGGATCTTCGCCGGCTCGGTGGCCGCGGTGGCGACCATCGACGTGGCCGGCGCCATCGACACCAACCTCCTCGACGGAGTCCGCGCCCTGCCCGACGTGATCCACGTATCGGTGTTCGACGCATGACCTCGACCGAGCCGATGCTGTCGCCCTTCGCGGGCTGGCTCGTGAAGCCGGAATGGGCCGACCGCGTGATCAGCCGCGCCTACGACAACCTCACCCCGGGCCAGCGCCGCTCGATCGTCAGGGGGAACCCGTACAGCTACGTGAACGTCACCCGCAGCAGCGAGGACCTGCTCGACGACGAGGACCTGTCCCTCGACAGGCTCGTGAATCAGGGCGCGGCCGCCCTCACCCGCCTGCTCGACGCCGAGGTCTTCGCCCCGACGGGCCGGCGCGCCCTGTACCTGTACCGCCTGACCCACGCGCGGGGATCGCAGACCGGCCTGATCTGCACGGTGGCCGTCAGCGGCTTCGACGAGGGCCGCATCCGCATACACGAGGGCGTGCGGGAAGACCGCACCGAGCTGCTGACCTCCCACCTGGTCGGGGTGGGCGCCACGTCTCACCCGGTGGCTCTGACGGTCAGGGCATGGGCGGACTCGGAGTACGCGACCCTGCTGGACGAGGTGGCTGAGTCCAGACCGGCCGAGTTGGAGTTCGGCTCGAAGCTCGTCCACCACCAGATCTGGACGGTGCCCGCCGAGATGACGGGCAAGCTCCTGAGGGCGCTCGACGACAAGGTCCTGTACGTGACCGACGGGCATCATCGCTCGGCCGCGGCCCAGCGGGCCCTGGCCCGTGATCCCGAAGACCCCGTTCTCAGCCACACGCTGGCGGCGGTGTTCCCGCACAGCCAGCTCCATGTCGAGGCCTACCACCGGGTCGTGGCCGACCAGAACCACGACAACCACGACGACTGCCTGTGGGCGCTGCGCTCCAGGGCCAGCTACATGGGCGGCGAGCTGGAGCGGGTGCCGGCCGCGGAGGACGCACGGCCCCGGCACCGCGGCGAGGTGGGCGTCTATGCGGCCGGAGGCTGGCACCGGCTGACGCTTCCCCCGCCCGATTCCGAGGCCGGCGCCCTCGACGCGCTCGACGTCGACCGGCTGCGGCGGCTGGTGCTCGACCCGGTGCTGGGCGCCGAGGAGCTGGCGGCTACGGGCACGGTCGACTACGTGCCCGACACCGCCGGCCTGGACGAGCTGATCCGCCGCTGCGAGGAGGCCGACCGGATCGGGTTCGTGATGTACCCGCTGTCGGTGGACGAGCTGCTGGCCGTGGCCGACGAGGGCAGCCGGATGCCGCCCAAGTCGAGCTTCTTCTCCCCCAAGCCCCGGGCAGGAGCATTCCTGCGGGTGCTGGGGCGGGGCGCCACCGCCCACCTGGAGCCCTCCTAGCGACGCCACTGCCGCGGAGGCTCCCGGGTCGGGGTCCTGGGTCGGTCTACTGGCGGGCCATCTCGGCGCGGGCCGCGTTGGCGTCGTCGGCAGCAGTCCGTGACGCCAGCCGGATCTCCACCTCGTGCAGGGTGCCCGTGAACGGGAACGGCCCCTCGTACCGGTCCGACACGGCCGAGCCGTGGTCCCGTCCGATGCTGGCCCCGACCGAGGAGATGATCCCCATGAACACCGGCAGGTCGAGTCGCCCGCACTCGACACCGTCGATCGCCATCTCCAGCGACCCCGAAGTGCGGTCGCGGCGGTGCAGGCGCACGGACAGCGTGCTGTCCCCGTCGGGGACCGGCGCGCTCGACTCGAGGATGGAGTGGTCGCCGAAGGCGTTGTAGTCGACGACGAGGCGGTCCTCCTGCACGAACATGGAGACGCCCGCGTTCACGGTGCCGGTCGCCCAGATCACGCCCTCGTCGTCGGCGGCCCGTGACACTCGGGCGTCGAGGTCGAACCGGCGGCCGCCCGGTCCCGGCGCGGCCTGCACCGCGATGGGCGACATGGGCGGCCGGTACCGGTAGCGGCGGTTGGTCGGATGGGGCGAGCGGTCGTTGAGCCGGGGCCTGAACATCCCGACGAAGCTGTCGTCGAGGGGCAGCACCCCGTTGCGCTCGGCCTCGCTCCACCACAGCTCGATCAGCTCGTCGAGCTTGTCGGGGCGCTGCGCGGCGAGGTCGTCGCACTCCGAGGCGTCCACCGACAGGTCGTACAGCTCCCACTGGTCGGTGTCGAAGTCGGCGCCGTAGACGTGGCGGCACACCGCCTTCCACCGGCCGGCCACCAGCGCCCGCGAGCCGGCCATCTCGAAGTACTGCAGGGTGGAAGTACTGCAGGGTGTTCGTCCCCGGATGGCCGGCGTCGGCCATCACCGGAGCGAACGAGTGGCCCGTGACCGGCATCTGCTCGAAGCCGTTGAGCACCTCCGGCGGGTCGACCCCCAGCAGCTCGTAGATGGTGGGCACCACGTCGGAGACGTTGGTGAACTGGTGCCGCATCGTCCCGCGCTGCGAGGCGTCGATGCCCGCCGGCCAGTGGACCACCAGCGGCACGTGCACCCCGCCCTCGTGGGTGTTCTGCTTGTACCACTTGAACGGGGTGTTGCCGCACTGGGCCCAGCCCCACGGATAGTTGGCGTGGCTGCGGGGCCCGCCGATGTCGTCGAGCCGGGCCACGGCCTGCTCCGGTGACTCCGGGATGCCGTTGAACCACTTCATCTCGTGGGTCACGCCGAGCGGCCCGCCCTCCTGGGACGCCCCGTTGTCGGAGAGCACCATCAGGATGGTGTTGTCGAGCTGGCCCAGCCGCTCGAGGCCGTCGGCGAGCCGCCCGATCTGGTCGTCGGTGTGGTCCAGGAACGCCGCGAAGGCCTCCTGGAGGCGGGCCGCGAAACGCTGGTGGCTCTCGGGGAGCGTGTCCCAGGGCTCGACCCCGGGATTGCGGGGCGCCAGCCGGGTTCCGGCCGGGATCACGCCCAGCTCCAGCTGGCGCCGGTACCAGCGCTCCCGCACGATGTCCCAGCCCTCGTCGTAGCGGCCCCGGTACTTGGCCAGGTAGCCGGCCGGCGCCTGGTGGGGAGCGTGGGTGGCGCCGAAGGGCAGGTAGGCGAGGAACGGCCGGTCCGGGCGCACTCCCTTGCTGTCGCCGATCATCAGCAGCAGCTGGTCGATGAGGTCCTCGCTCAGGTGGTAGCCGTCCCCGGGCCGGGCCGGAGGGTCGGCCCGGTGGTTGTCGATCACCAGCTCGGGATAGAACTGGTCGGTCTCGCCCTCGAGGAACCCGTAGAAGCGGTCGAAGCCGCGGCCCAGCGGCCACTGGCCGAAGGGTCCGGCCGCGGAGCTGTCCTGGGTGTGGCCCAGGTGCCACTTGCCGGCGCAGAAGGTGGCGTACCCGATGGACTTCAACACCTCTGCGATCGTGGCCGCATGGTTGGAGACATGGCCGAGCTGATGCGGGAACCCGGTCCTGAAGTTGGACAGCGTGCGCATGCCCACGGCGTGCTGTGAGCGTCCCGTGACCAGCGCAGCCCGGGTCGGCGAGCACAGCGGCGTCACATGGAAGTTGGTGAACTGGAGCCCGGCCGCGGCGAGCCGGTCGACGTTGGGGGTGTCGATGTCGGAGCCGTAGCAGCCGAACTGCGCGAAGCCGGTGTCGTCGAGCAGCACGATCACCACGTTGGGCGCTTCCTCACCGGGGTGCGGCGGTTCACTGAACCAGGGCTCGGACTCGGCCCGGGTGCGACCGATGCGGCCCTGGAACGTCGGGACGGGGATGCTGGGCCGGGTCACTGGCAGGCGGCCAGGGCGTCCACCATCGCGGCCGCGCCCTCGTCGATCTCGGCCTCGGTGACGTTGAGCATCGGGGTGATCCGGATCACGTTTCCGTAGAGGCCGCCCTTGCCCACGAGCAGGCCTCGCCGGCGGCACCCCTCGAGCACTTCGCCGGCCCGGGCCGCATCGGGCTCGATGGAGCCCGGATGCACGAACTCCATGGCCTGCATCAGTCCCCGGCCCCGCAGCTCGGCCACGAAGTCGCTGCGCTCGACAGCCGGCCCCAGCGCGTCGACCAGGCGTCGTCCCATGGCCAGCGCGTTGGCCTGGAGGTCGTCCTCCAGCACCCGCCGCAGCGTGGCCCGGCCCGCGGCCGCCGACAGGGGGTTCCCGCCGAAGGTGGAGAACTGCAGCGCGCCGATCGAGTCGAAGATCTCGGCCCGCGCCACCACGCCGGCCAGGGTGATGCCGTTGCCCACGCCCTTGGCGAAGGTGAGCATGTCGGGCACGATCCCGTGGGCCTCGTAGCCCCAGAAGTGGTCGCCGGTGCGGCCCCAGCCGGTCTGCACCTCGTCGGAGATGAACAGGATGCCGTGGGACGCCAGCACCTTGCCCATGGCACCGAAGAAGCCGTCGGGCGGCACCGCGAAGCCGCCCACGCCCTGGATGGGCTCGGCGATCATGGCGGCCACGTCCCCCGAGGTGGTCATGTCGAGGAGCTGCGCGAGGTCGTCGACACAGGCCGCGGTGTAGGCGCCGTCGTCGAGGTGGCGGAACGGGCTGCGCAGCCGGTAGCCCCCGTGGACGAAGGTCACGTTGAGGCCGGTGAGGCTGGTGGAGGACCAGCCGCGGTGGGCGGTGACGGCCTGGGCCGAGAACGTGCGCCCGTGGTAGCTGTTGCGCATGGCCAGGATCTGGTTGGAGCCGCGATGGACGGTGGCCAGCAGCAGCGCGGCGTCGTTGGCCTCGCTGCCCGAGGGCGTGAAGAACACCCGGGCGTCGTCGATGCCCGACACCCGGGCCACATCCTCGGCGAAGGCGATCATCGGCTCGCTCAGGTACAGCGTGGAGGTGTGCATCACCTTGGCCGCCTGCTCCTGCACGGCGGCCACCACGCTCGGTTCGGCGTGGCCGATCATGGTGGTGAGCACCCCGCCGAAGAAGTCGAGGTAGCGGTGGCCCTCGACGTCCCACACGTAGCTGCCCTCGCCCCGGTCGATCGACACCGGCTCATCGTGGAGAAGGTGCAGGAAGCTGGGCAGCGCCAAGGCGTAGCGCTCAGCCAGTTCAGCGTTGTTGGTCATGGGCCAGATTATGCCCGCGCGGGACCGCGGTGTCCCCTGATCTCACCGAAGTCCGCCGCGTTCCCGACACTCGTGGCACGCGCGAGTCAGTCGTTGCGGATCTTGCGGGCCAGGGCGACCGCGGCGCGGGCCTCACGGTTGGTCCGGAACTCATAGGCGTCGGCGCCGGCCATGATCCAGCGGCTGCCGCGCACGCCCATCCATCGCAGCGGCTCGGGCTCCCAGCGACGGTGGCGGACACCCACCCACGGCAGGTCGACCCGCTCCGAGTCGGCGCCGGTTATCAGGTCGGCCAGCGTGCGCCCGGCGAGGTTGGACGGGGCCACCCCCTCCCCCACATACCCGCCTGCGCCGGCTGTGCCCGCGGCCGGGTCGTAGTGCACGAACGGTGTCCAGTTGCGGCTTACGCCCAGCACGCCGCCCCACCGGTGGGTGACCCGGGCCCCCGTCAGCGCGGGGAACAGGTCCACCAGCGTCTCGTGTATCCGCTCGTGGGAGCGGTGGTGGCGCTCGACGGTCGGGCTGATCCGCGATCCGAACAGGTACGGCACTCCCCGGCCGCCGAAGGCGATCCGGTCATCTGCGGTGCGCTGGCCGTAGATGACCATGTAGCGGTCGTCGGCGAAGGTGGGCCGGTCGGCCAGGCCGATCTCGTCGAACACCGACTGCGGCAACGGCTCGGTGCCGATCATCAGCGAGTAGACGGGCAGCAACTGCCGCCTGCGTCCCCGCAGGTCCCGGGTGTAGGCCTCGGTGGCCCGCACCACCACCTCGGCTCGCACCGTTCCCCGGTCGGTCAGCACCCGCCCGGGCTCGATGGCGGCGGCCGCCGTCTGCTCGTAGATCTTCGCCCCGTGGCGCTCCACCGTCTGGGCCAGGCCTCTCACCAGCCGGGCTGGGTCGACTGCCGCGCCGGGGGCGTAGAAGATTCCGCTCACCACCCCGGTGGCGTTGGCCTGGCTGCGAGCCTCATCCGCGCTGAGCAGCCGGATCTCGTCCTCATTGAGGCCCAGTCCGTGCTCGTGGGCCACCTGCTCGGCCTGGCGCTTCGCCTGGGGGCGGTTGCGGGCCCAGCGGATGACGCCGCCCTTGTGGTAGCCGCACTCGATTCCCTCGGCGGCGGCTACCCGGCCCACCTCGTCGACGCTGTCGAAGACGGCCCGGGCCAGCCGCAGCGAGGCGGGCAGGTCGGCGAGGGCGGCGTACTTCTCGATCCCGGCGGCCAGCTCTCCGATGACCCAGCCGCCGTTGCGGCCCGAGGCTCCGAAGCCGCAGACCTCGCGCTCGATCACCGTCACCCTCAGCGTCGGGTCGAGCCGGCGCAGGTAGTAGGCGGTCCACAGCCCCGTGTACCCGCCGCCGACGATGGCCACATCGGTGTCGGTGTCGCCCTCGAGCGCCGGGCGGGGGGCGAGCGAGCCCGGATAGGTGTCGAGCCACATCGACCGCTCGCGGTAGCGGGCCTCCGCGGCCGGTCCAGAGGACATGCCCGTACTGTACGCCCGCCACCTGTCGACGGGTACTCTGCGGGTATGCAGCGGCCGCCGATCAGGCACCTCGAGCTGGCCGGGTCGCCCGAGGCGATGGGAGACGCCCACGGGCGGGCCCACGCCGAGGAGATCCGGCACTACGCCCGCGACCGGGTAGAGCTGGTGGCCGCAGGACTGTGGAGCGGCGGACCGCTGCCGCGGGGCGCGGTGCTGGAGTTGGCCGAGGCCTGCCTTCCCGCCCATGAGGCGTTCTCACCCGGGCTCCACGCCGAGATGCTGGCCATGGCTGCTGCCGCGGGCATCACCCCGGCCGAGGCGGTGGTGGTCGGCGGCTTCACCGACTTCGTGGACACCGTGCGGGCCGTCTCGGGCGGAGCGCATCCACCGGAGGCGATCGAGGACGACTGCACCGCGTTCGTGGTGCCCGACGGTCGAGCCGGCGGGGCCGGGTTCCTGGGCCAGACCTGGGACATGCACGACACCGCCACCGACCATGTGGTGCTGGCCCGATTGCGTCCTGACGACGGTCCCGACGCCCTGGTGTTCACGACCGCCGGCTGCCTGGGCCAGATCGGCATGAACGCCGCCGGCGTTTCCGTCGGCATCAACAACCTCACCGGCGACGACGGTCGCTTCGGGGTGACGTGGCCCACAGTCATACGGGAGATGCTCGCCCAGTCCACCGCGCCCGAGGCGCTGGCCGTGCTGCTGCGAGCCGACCTGGCCGGCGCCCACAACTATCTGATCCTCGACTCCGACGGCCGCGGGTTCAACGTCGAGGCCATGCCGTCGGCCCGGCCGGTGCAGGCCCTCGGGGACGAGCCGCTGGCCCACACCAACCACGTGACCGATCCCGCCGCCGCGCCCTTCGAGGGCGAGCGGGACGCAGAGGTGATGGCCAACTCGCGCCTCCGGCTGGAGTTGGCCACCGCCCTGCTGGCCGATAGCCGCGAGCCGGTCGACGCCGAGCGTCTGATGGGGATCACCCGCGAGCCCACCGCCATCTGCCGCTGGCCCGACGCCAAGTACCGGGTCGAGTCGAGCGGCGCGGTGCTCATGAGGCCCCGCACCGGCGACTTCTGGGCCTGCTGGGGCCAGCCCGCCGACAACGACTACGAGCACTTCTCGCTGGCGCCGGTCTCCGTCGGCGACAGCTGAGCCCGACTTGGCGGCCATGGCCGAGCTGACCTACGCGAAGCTCCGCGCCGAATGGGCCGACGCGCTCGAGCACATCGAGCACACCTCGTTCCCCACCGCGGACCGCGCCGACCTGTACCACGCCGACGAACTGAGGGCCCTGGCCCGCGAGTTCGGCGACGGCGGCGTGGTGGTGCTCGACGGCGACACGCCGGTGGCGATGGGGCTGGGCATCCGGGTGGACTTCGACTTCAGCCACACCCAGCACTCGATCCGTGATCTGGTCGGGACCGACGGGGGCAGCGGCCATGTGCCCGACGGCGCCTGGTACTACGGCACCAGCATCGCGGTGCTGCCCGACTACCGCCGCCGGGGCATCGGCCGGCGCCTCTACGACATGCGCAAGCAGATCTGCCGGGACCTGAACCTGGCCGGCATCGTGGCCGGCGGGGTGATCCCCGGCTACGCCGACCACAAGGATGAGATGTCGGCCGCCGACTACGTGTCCAAGGTCTCGGCCGGGGAGATGTACGACGCCACCTTGACCATGCAGATCGCCAACGGCTTCGAGGCCCGGGGCGTGATCGCCGACTACATCACCGACCCCGCGGTCGACAGCTGGGCGTCACTGATCGTCTGGAACAACCCCGACTACGACGGACCCAGCGCCTGACGTCATGTTGGGTGTCACACCCCCGCGATAGAGTGCGGTATACTGCGTAATAGTCATTAGAAAGCACTCAAATGGCCTTGCCAAGTATCTCGAGACACGGTATGGACACCCCTCCGGGAGACGACCGGCTCAGCGAGGCGATCGTCTACATCGCCGAGAGGATGGCGGACGACCCTGGCGGGCAGGGCGCGGTCAAGTTGAACAAGATCCTCTGGTGGGCCGACTTCGAGAGCTTTCGTGAGCGGCACCGTTCCGTCACCGGTGCGGTCTACCAGAAGCTGAAGGAAGGACCAGCTCCGGTTCGTCTGCTGCCTACGCGCAACAAGCTGCTGAGGTCCGGAGCCGTCGAGATGGAGGAGCGGGACCGCGGCGCCCGGAGCCCGGAGAAGGTCCTGATCGCCCGCCGGCCGCCCGAGCCAATATTCGACGAGGAGGATCTCGGGTATATGGACCGGGCCTTGGAGAAGTTCCACGGGATGACCGGCAAGGAGTGCAGCGACTTGTCGCACCGGGCTTCCGCCGGCTGGCAGACCGTGAACCAGGGAGAGGTCATCCCGTACGAGACGTCGCTGGTCTCCATGCGCCCCCTAACGGAAGAGGACATCGCCTGGGCACGGTCAATCGCAGTTGAGGCGGGATATCTCCCGAGGTGACACGAGATCCGGGCGCGCCCTTGGTCACGAGGGCGGTCAGATTCGACGAGGAAGTTGCGCGCACGTTCGGTGTCGAGCGGTCAGCGGACGGAACTCGGCCCTCGATCGCCGACTTCGAGAACTTCTGTTGGCCTTCCTTGGTGTCTGCCCTATCAAGCTCATGGCGCAGCGCGGTATGCGTTGGCGAAGACCTCCCGGAGGTGTTTGCGCTGCCGATCCAAGCCCACGGTGGAATGTTCCCTCCTGCCAGGGTCGTGTTTGTCAGAGAGCCCGCTCACCTAGATCCGAAGCGCCTCGTCGTCATTGGCCTGGACTTCGACTGGGACTACGAGTGGCCCGACGACGAGTAGCCAGACTGCAAGCGCTGGCAGCAGTCAGGCGGGGTTGCGACTCCTCGGTCGGCTAGCGCCTCGAAGCGCGGGCCGTCAGTTCAGGCCAGTGCCTGCGCGGCTTGGCGGGTCAGGGAGATGAGGTCGCGCTGGGCGATGCTGCCCCCGATGCGGGCGGTGCAGGAGCCCAGTTGGTCGACGAGCCGGACGAAGCGTTCGTAACCGCCCTCGCCGTAGGTGCGGAAGGCGTCGACCAGGGGGTTGACGACCTCGTCGAAGGTGGCGTCGTTCTCGCTGCCGCAGGCCTCGCGCCCGGCGAGGCCCCGGTACCAGCGGTCCGCGCCGGGATGGCTCGGCCTGCGGGCGAACGCCACCGCGGCGTGAACGTCGAGGAAGCTGCAGGTATGACGTTCGGCCACCCCGTCCCAGCGGTCCGCCAGTTCGTCCCAGCGGCCGCCGACCTCGCAGCCGGCCAGCTCAAGGCGCCACAGCAGCGACGTCTGGTCGCACAGCTGGAAGGCGGTCTTGGCATGCGCCTGGCGCTCGTCGAAGATCGCCATCGCGCCGGCGCGGTCACCGGAGGCCAGCAGCCGCAGGGCGAGATGCCACCAGATGTGCATCGCGAAGAGATCCTGCTCACTCCACCGCTTCGCTGAGCCCTGCAACAGCTCGAGCGCGGCCGGGGTGTCGTCGGTGGACTCGTACACATGAGCCAGCGCGTGCCTGGCCCACAGATCGTCAGGGTCGAGGTTCAAGGCCTGGTGACCCAAGTCTTCGGCCTCGTCGTAGCGTCCGACCTCCTCCAGCGCGAAGGCGTGCTGCCCGGCCACGAACCCCCACCCCGGCTCGCCGCGCCATGCCTCAACAGCATGGGAGCTGGCAGCCAGGCGGCCGCCGACGTCCCCCGCATGCAACGAGACGTCATGAGCGAAACGCACCGCGGCGAAGTCCAACTCCCCCCGGGCGATCTGGTGCCAGGCCCGGACCGCGGCGGTGAACTCGCCGTCTAGAAGCAACTCCAGCGCTCTCACATGGTCCCGCTCGCGGCGACCGGACCGGCCGGACCGCGCCCGGCAGCGGTCGGCGTCCGACGCCAATATGGGCGAGCTGATCGGCGTTCCGGCCAGCACCCGGTACACCGTCGCGAACACCGGTCCCATGACGAACGACCCGTCTCTCGCTCCGGCCTCCGACATGACGGCCACCGGGTCGCCGCGGTAGTGCAGGTACTGCTCCCAGCCCCGCCGCCAGGCTTCGACGCTGGCCGGTTCGCCCCGCACCGGCCCCGGAACGGGCATTCCGGCGGTGGTCACCCGCCCCGAACCCCCGGGCGCTCGACCGTCAGTACCACCCGCCCCCTAATCTCTCCGGCTCGGAGCCGTTCATGGGCGGTCTGTGCGTCCTCGAGGGGCACGGTCTCGACTGGGTTGAGCAGCGCAGGCTCACGTCGTGCGAGGTCGAGCAGCTCGTCGAGTTCCGCCCGACTTCCCCACACGCTCGACATGAACTGTGCCTCGTGGGGCACGGCCCCGAACCCGAACGGGATCCGCCCGCCGCGGAGGCCCACCACCACGACGCGCCCTCGCCGGTCGACCGCCTGCGCGGCGGCACTCAACGTGGTCTCGCTGCCGACAAAGTCGACCACCAGGTCGAAGCGGGGCAGCTCGTTCGCGGGTCCGAAGGCGCGGTGAGCCCCCCGCTCCAGGGCGGTAGCCCGTTTCGCCGTTGAAGGGTCCAGCACCGCCACCTCGGCGTCGGTCAGCACCCGCAGGTGCCGGATGGCGTACTGGCCCAGCCCGCCGGCCCCGACTATCAGCACCCGGCGGTTCCGGCCCGGCCGCCGCAGAGCATCGAGTCCCTGCGTCACGGCCCGGTAGGAGGTGAGTCCGGCGCACGCCAGAGGGGCGCTGACCACCGGATCAAGGTCGCCGAGCGGCGCCAGGTAGGCCGCACCGGGCACCCGCATCCGTTCGGCGTAGCCGCCATCGGCGAACACGCCCGCCTCGCGGACATCGGGACAGATCATCTCGAGGCCGTCAGCACAGTGCTCGCAGGCGCGGCAGCCCCAGGGCGCATAGACCATCACCGGGCCGAGGCGCGCGTGCACTCCGGTCACCTCGTGGCCGAGGACCAGCGGCAGGGGACTCGGCGCTGCGCCGTCGACGATATGCAGATCGCTGCGGCACACGCCGCAAGCGGTCACATCGATGACCTCGCCGGTTCCCGCGGTCGGTTCGGGATAATCGTCAACCGCTCGGAGCCGGGTGCCCGGAGCTTCGAGGAGGACGGCTCTCACGGTCGCCTCAACTGCCTCGGAGTCAGTCGGTCAACGCTTCGGTCAGCCGGTCCAGAAGGTCGTCGTAGGAGGTGCAGCTCGGGTACTGCGGGTACTCGGCCCGCACGTTGTCGGGGGCCCGGAACAGGATCCCGGCGTCGGCGGCGGCCAGCATGGTCACGTCGTTGTAGGAGTCCCCGACCGCTACCACCCGGTAGTTGAGCGAGCGGAAGGCATCGACGGCCTTGGCCTTCTGGTCGGGCACACGCAACCGGTAGTCGGCCAGGCGGTCGCCCTCGACCACCAGCGTGTGGCACAGCAGCAGGGGCCAGCCCAGCTGGGCCATCAGCGGGCGGCCGAACTGCTCGAAGGTGTCCGACAGCAGCACAACCGGCATGCGCGACTGGAGCTCGCGCATGAAGTCGAGGGCGCCGTCGAGCGGGACCAGCCCCTCGACCACGTCCATGATCGTGGTCATGGTGACGCCGGCCTCGTCGAGCGCCGCGATCCTGCCCTTCATGAGCACGTCGTAGTCGGGCTCGTCCCGGGTGGTGCGGCGCAGGAAGTCGATGCCGGTGCGCTCGGCCACCGCAATCCAGACCTCGGGGGTGAGCACCCCCTCGACGTCCAGCACGGCGAGGGACTGCCGCGGAGCGCCCACTACTGCCTCGACCCGCTAAGGCGCGTCGAGCTAATGGCCTTCTCCGCTCATCATCGCCGCGGCGCGCCGCTCTATCTCTTCGTCGTCGACGTCCTCGATGTGGGTGGCCACGCCCCAGCGGTGCCCCCAGGGGTCCTCGAACTGCCCGGACCGGTCGCCGTAGAACTGGTCCTCCACCGGTCGCAGCTCGGTGGCGCCGGCGGCCAACGCAGCCGCGAAGGTGGCGTCGGAGTCCTCGACGTAGACGTTCATCGACGTGGGCGTCCCGCCCAGCGTCTTGGGCCCGATCACGCCCATCTCGGGGTACTCGTCCGACACCATGATCATCGAGTCGCCCAGCGACAGCTCGCAGTGGCCGATCTTGCCGCCGAAGGTCATGCGGTGGCGCTCGGTGAAGCCGAACACCTGCTTGTAGAACTCGATGGCGTCGGCCGCGCCGTCCGCGCACAGGTACGCGGTCATGCGGGGATAGTCGTCGGGGATCGGGCTCACCATGGGAACGGTTCCTTCCTTGCCGGATGGCGGACGGCGCGCCCCCGGCGGGCCCGTCCGTGTCGGACCTGCATTATGGCCGCGCGATCAGGCCTCCACCATGGCGATCAGCTCTTCGTCGCTGGGGATCTCCACACCGGGGACGTAGTAGGTGTAGAGGCTGGCGATCACGTCGCCCAGCCCGGAGTCGTCGCCGCCGGCCAGCTCGGCGGTGATCACCGAGCCGTGGATGTGCAGCGACGACAGCCGGCCGGTGGCCAGCATCCGGCGGGCCAGCTCATCGCAGGGGCGGACACCGAGGATCTCATCGCCCGCCCGGTAACGCTCGTGGCCCATCCCGGTGAGGGTCCGGTTCAGCTCGAACCGCACCAGCCCCGGCCGGGGCGACGACGTGCGCAGAAAGGTGACGGGCTGGCCCATGGCGACTGCAGGCTACAGCCGGCCGCCCACCGCGGCTGCGCTCCCGGCGGAAGGATCGAAGAGCCGGGGTTGGGTGTCGTCCGGCGGAGGTAGGAGGCGGGGCACACCGCTCCAGCGCAGGTCGTCCATGAACACCCAGCGCCGGCGGTGGATGGCGCACGGACCCCACGCCGCCAGCGCCGCGATGTGGCGGGGGCACGGGTAGCCCTTGTTCGACGCGAACCAGTAGGCGGGATAGCGCTCCGCGGCCTCGATCATCAGCCGGTCCCGGGTGACCTTGGCCACCACCGACGCAGCCGCGATCGAGAGGCTCGACGCGTCGCCCCGAACGATCGTGGTCACCGCCGGGCCGTCGTCGGGGTCCGCTCCGGCGCCGGCCGCGTCATCCGGGCGCGGCTTCAAGAAGTTCCAGGATCCGTCCACCAGCACATGGTCGACGTCCAGGCCCAGCCCGTCGACGGCCCGCCGGGCTGCCAGGCGCTGGGCGTCGGCCATGCCCAACTCCGCGCACTCGGCCACCGTGGCATGACCCACCGACACGGCTCGGGCCCAGAGCCTTATGCGGTCGTGCAGCACCTCGCGCTCGGAGGCGTTGAGCATCTTGGAGTCGCGCACCTTGTAGATGCGGGTGTCGGGGTCCGCGACCACGGCCACCACCGTCAGCGGCCCGGCCCACGAGCCCCGGCCCACCTCGTCCACACCGGCCACGACATCGGCGCCGCCGGACCACAGGCTTCGCTCCACCCGCAGCCCCGGGGCGCGACCCCGCAGGGCGCGCCGCAGCGGGGCGGCGGTGGAGGCGGCGTTGACCATCGGCGCGACCGTAGTCGCGCCTTGTCTCCCGCTCTTCTTCGCTTCGCTCACGGGCCGCTCGGGCCACGGCCTCGCAAGCTCGTCCTCGGGTCTAGGTCTTGACTAAAGGGTCCAGGTGGAGAGGACCAGGGCCCGGTCGCGCCAGGCCTGGATGTTGGCGTCGAGGACGTCGAGCGGGTTGAAGGGGGTCACGCCCTCCATCACGTCGTCCTCGCGCATGCCGTAGAGCGCGCCCATGGCGAAGCGGCAGCAGTAGACCGTCGCGCCCTCGTTGATGAGGGTCTGGAGCTGGCGGTTGTACCCGAGGTTGCCGGGGAATCCCTCCTGGCCGACGGCCGGATAGCCGCGGGCGGCGTTGGCCATGAGCACAGCCGGGCCGTACAGCACGAAGGTCAGCTTGAAGCCCTTGCGCTGCAGGCGGGTGGCGGTGAGCATGTTCACCAGGCCGACCGAGCCCTCGAAGGGCACGGTGTGCATGAACACGTACGCCTGGTCGCCCTCCTCGGCCTTGTAATCGGGGAAGATCTTCTCCTCGATGTTGTGCATGACGTCGCCCTCTTGGGGCGGCGGGATGGTCACTGTCTTCGGCATTGTCGCCTCCTTGTTGTCGATGTCAAGGTCAGTTGCGCTCCGGCGGTCAGACGGCCGGACCCTGGGGCCGGCGCGATCGGACGGGCCAGTCCCGGCGGTGCGAGCCCGGCAGGATAGCGATGACACGGCGCCGGATGCCCCACGGAAGCAGGCGATACACCGGAGTGAACACGTGCCTCCAGAAGATCTCCCGGGCGCCGCGGGCCTTCTCCGGGGCGCGAGCGCCGTAGCGGGCCCCGACGCGCCGCTGCGCGTCGATGGCCAGGTAGTGCTCCGAGTTGGAGCGGAGCCAGTGAGCGAACCCCATGACAGAGTCTGGCCGGCTTCCTACAGCCCGGCCAGCAGCGTCTGCGCGGCCACCGAGATCGGCTCGTTGAGGGCGCCGATGGCGGGCGAGTACACGTTCTCCATGGTGGCCAGCTCCTCGACGGTGAGCCCGACCCGCACGGCCATGGCCAGGAAGTCGGCCCGTTCCTTGACGCCCTCGCCGCCCACCATCTGAGCGCCGATCACCCGGAGGGACCCGGGCTCGGCCAGCAGCTTCACGGTGATGGGCCTCACGCCCGGGTAGTAGCGGGCCCGGGTGATCCCCTGGGCCTTCCCCACGACATGCTGGATGCCCAGCGCGGTCGCCAGCGTCTCGCCGAACGACACCCCGCCGATCATCCACTCGCCGGCCAGCAGGCCCCACGGCACGAACACCGGCCGATAGTGACGGGTGCCGCCCGCGGCGTTGGTGCCCGCCGTCTTGCCCTGGGAGTACGCGTGGGAGCCGGTCAACCCCTGGATCGGGATGTCGGAGACGCCGTGCGGGATCTCGGTGCAGTCGCCCGCCGCGTAGATGTTGGGATCGGAGGTCTGCATCCGGGAGTCGACGATCAGCCCGCCGGTCGTTCCCAGCTTCAGGCCGGCCGCGGCGGCCAGCGGATTGTTGGGCACCTTGTGCGTGCCGATGATGACGATGTCGGTGTCGATGTCCCCCTGCTCGGTCTCGACGCGGCTCACCGCACCGTCGCCTCTGAACGCAGTGACCCAGTTGCCCCACTGCATGTCGACGCCGGCGTCCTCCCAGGCTTGGCGCACCGGCTCGACGATGTCGGGATCGAGCACGTCGGCCATCGGCCACGGTGCCCGGTCCACGACGGTCACCTTGATCCCTCGATGGATCAGCGCGGCGACCATCTCCATCGCCACCAGTCCGGCCTCGACGATCACCGCCGACTTGCAGGAGTCGAGCCGCTTGTCCCAGTCCATGGCCGCCCGTATGTACTTGACCTCGTAGATGCCGTCGAGGTCGGCCCCGTCGACGTCCACCTTGGCGTAGTTCCACCCGGCCCCGATGATGAGCCGGTCATAGGAGACCTCTCCCTCGCCGGCGACCCTCAGGGTGCGCGACGCAGGATCGATGGCCTCGACCGTCGTCTCGTAGTGGACGTCGATGCCGGTGTTTACGTACTGCTCCTTGGTGGCCAGGAACAGCCGCTCGAACGAGTCGATCTCGCGTCCGTGGACGTAGGGGATACCGCAGGGGCTGTAGGCCACATCGGTGTCGGCGGTGTAGACCACCACCTCCGCGCTCGGATCGACCGCTTTGGCCGCCCCTGCCGCACCCAGTCCTGCCGCGCCGCCGCCGATCACCGCGATCCGCATTGTCGTCCTCTCGTCACTCCGAACCGTCTCCCGGCCCGCTCACCGCCGTGTCGGATGAGATATCTGCGTATCGGAACCTAAACCCGAGGCCGCGGGAGTGTCAAGCCCGCAGATCTTGCAGGGCGCCGGCATCAGACGGCCACAACCGACAGCTCGGGGGTGTGGCGGATCGTGTTGCTCACGTAGCACACCCGGGCCGCGGCCTCCACGAGCGTCGCCTTGACCGACTCCTCGCAGCCGGCGTCGACGCGGATCTCCAGCGCCGAGAACCGGGGCCCGTCGTAGGTGCCGGTCACCTCGACTCCCACATGGGACAACTCGATGCCGCGCTTGCGGGCCGCATGGGCCACCGCGAGGGTGAAACAGGACGAGAGCGCGGCCAGCAACAGCTCGGTGGGTTGCGGGCCCTCGTTGGTGCCGCCCACGCTGACGGGCTCGTCCACCGGGATGGTGAAGTCGCCGGCGGTCACATCGCAGCGGTAGGCGCCCAGCCACCTGGCCGAGACTGTGCGGGTAGGGGAACTCACGAAGGGATCGTCCTTCAGGGGTGGCGCAGCCCGTCAACTATATGACACCCGCCGATCGCAAGCGAAAGGCCGCCGTCTATCATCTACGCCCGGAGGTGGAGCCATGCCGAGCAGTGTCGCGACCCGGAGTGGCGCCGGGAGCACGGACCGGCGCCCCAACCAGACCCACGGCGAGGACCTCAGCGCGGTAGTGAACTCGATCGGTCCCAAGGTCCGGTATCTCCGCAAGCAGTGGAACCTGTCGTTGCAGCAGCTCGCCGACCGCTCCAACGTCTCGACCGCGGCCATCCACAAGGTGGAGCAGGGCACGATGGTGCCGACCATCACAACGCTGCTGAAGCTGGCCGCGGCCCTCGAGCAGCCGGTCTCGTACTTCGTGGAGGAGGACCAGGAGCCGCCGTCCTATGTGGTCTTCACCCCCGCCGGCGAGCGCCGCTCGATCTACACGCCCCACGAGGGCCTGACGCTGGGCGGCATCTCGGGCCCCTACGGGCAGTACTTCGTGGCCACCGCCATCGCCGAGGTGGACCCGGGCGCCGGCAGCGGCGAGACCCCTTTGCGCCACGCCGGCGAGGAGTTGATCCACATGCTGTCGGGAAGGCTCGACGTGGATGTCGCCGGCCAGTCGTTCCAGCTGCGCCGGGGCGATTCGATCCACTTCCGGACCGATCAGGAGCACCGCTGGCGCAACCCCTACCGGCACACGGCGCGCGCCGTCTGGACCGCCCTGAGGCCCACCTGAGAGCGCCCGGCGGGGCTGTCAATCCTCCGCTAGGCGCTGGTCGAGGTCGAGCAGGGCCTCCAGGAAGCACTCGGCAGGGGCGTGGGCAACCCCGGCGCCCACCTGGCCGGACCCGTCGGAGGCGTGGAGGATCCCCGTGTTGACCGCGGGTGTGATGGAGGCCTCGACCACTCGACGGACATCGACCCCCAGAGGGGTGCCGGCGTTGTCGAGCACCGGCAGGCGGAAACGGCTGCTGGTTCCCGCGCAGATGCGCCCCATGGCCGCGGTGACGGCCATGGCGTCGGCCATGCGGCCACCGAGGAAGCCGGCCACCGCGGGAGAGTTGGCCGCGGCCGGCCCGCCCAGCCCCACCAGCTCCAGCACGGCGCTGTCGCCGATGTCACCGGCGCTGGTGTCGGGGCCCTGGCCCGGGTAGTAGAGGGCGTCCTGCACGGGGGGCGCATCGGCGATGAACCAGCGCTCGGGCCGGCCGGCGAGGCGGATCCCGTACGTCGTGCCGTTCCGGGCCATGGTGGTGACGATGCTCGAGTCGGGCACCTCGGAGGCCCATTCGGCCACGGCGCGGGCGCCGGCCATGACGATGTTGAGGAACATCAGGTGGTTGGTGCTCAGGAAGTCCGCCACCTCGGCGATCCTGGCGCTGCTGGAGCGGACCAGATGCGGTAGCAGGTCGCGCAGCAACAGGTTGGTGGTGGCCTGGACCCGCATGTGGACGTCGTCGCCCATGGCGATGCCCTGCGCGGCCAGAGAGAACACGTCGACCGGGCCGGCCCGCTCGAGAGCCTGGGCCAGGGCCGGGCCGAGCGCGTCGCGCAGGAACCGGAGGCGCTCGATGGCCGCGTCGGAGTCGACTCCGAACCAGGCGACGGCCCCGGACCCCTGGTTCAGGCTGGAGTACGCCGTGGTGCCGCCGGCATCGACGGACACCACATAGACCGGCGCGGAGGGGCCGATCGCGGTGGCCATGGGCACGACCGTGCAGTGCTCATTGGCCGGCTCGAGCCGGATCTCGCCGGCCTGCACCATCTGGCCGGCCGCTTCGGTGTGGGCGGCCCAGCCCTCGGCCACGACCGCGGCCCGGACCGAGCGCCTGAGCGGGTCGCACATTTCGGCCCATGCGATGCCCGGCCCGCAGTGCAGGATCATGCCGTCCCCCAGGCCACCGACAACGTCGCCCGCGGTCTCCACTCCCTGCAGCATCGGCACGCCCCGGTCGAGACGGCTGATCACCTCGGCATTGGCCGCGTCCACCCGGCCCGAGGCCGGACCGAGCAGCCGGGCCAGCGCAGCTACCGCGTCGAGGTCTCCGCCGGCGGGGATCCGCCAGTCCACGCCGACCGCGGGCGCGCCCTGGTCGCGCACCGCGGTCTCGAACCGCTCCAGCCCGACGTTGACAACCTCCACCCTCGAGGGCAGGCCGGTAACACTCATGCCGCGGCGTGCTAGCCCATGGTGACGAGCAGCGCGCTGGGCGCGTCTCGGGCGGCGGGAAGTCGCAAGTGGGCATCTTCCGGCACGTCAGCCTCGACCAGCCTTCGGGCTTCGGCCAACCGGAAGATCATCGGCTGGTGCGGCAGGCCGTAGTAGGGCACCGGCGGCCCGCTGTGCTCCCATCCGATGCGTTCGAAGAAGACGACGTTCTGGAGTTGCACGAAGGCGTCCATCACGTTGCCTCCGGCCTCGGCGGCGGTCGAGACGGCGAAGCGCACGAGCCGGATCCCCACGATTCCGGCCCGGTAGCCGGGCAGCACGGCCAAGCGGTCGCCCTTCCAGCGGCCAGCGTCGTCCGTGCGGTAGAGGCGCACCGTGCCGATCACCTCGGACCCACGGCCCGCCACCACATGGATGGTGTCGGGGTCCGCGTCCCAGTCGTCGACATCGGTGAGGGGTATGACCCGCTGCTCCTCCACGAACACCCGGTGACGGATGCGCATGTGCCAGCTCCTGGCCTCGGGGGAGACGGCCCGCCAGCATCTGATGCGCTCCACCGCTGCCTCCGCAGTCAGCCCAAGGCCTGAACGGGGATCAGCTTGCGGCCGTTCGACCCCTGGAGCTCCCGCTCCATCGCCCCCACCGGCGAGCAGGCCTGGCAGCGGGCGCACCCGGCCGCGACCTTGTCGGCGGTCAGCCCCCGCTCCACCAGGTACGGCGCGACCTTGCGGGCGACCTGCTCCACATAGTCGGAGGTGGGCGGCGTCCAATCGCCCATGAGCGAGCCGGGCACCGGTCGCAGGGGCACGACGAAGGGGTACACGCCGATGTCGGCCGCCCGCCGGCAGCCTTCCACGATCAGGTCCGGGTCCTCCCCCATGCCCAGGATCACATAGGTGGAGACCTGGCCCTCGCCGAAGCGCTCGACTGCGTACTCCCAGGTCTCGAAATAGCGCTCGATGCCGGTGCGGTACTTGGGGGGAGCCACCCACCGCAGCACCTCGGGATCGAACGTCTCCACATGGATCCCGACCGAGTCGATGCCCCGGTCGGCGACCTGGTCGACCACGCTGAGGTCGTCGGGCGGCTCGAACTGGACCTCGACCGGCAGGCCCGAGGACTCCTTCATCGCCTCCCCGCACTTGGCCACGTACAGGGCGCCCTTGTCGCGGCCATAGGTGGAGCCGGTGGTCAGGGTGATGTCGACCGCGCCGTCGAGCTCCTTGGCGGCCACCGCCACTTCGGCCAGTTGGGCGGGGCGCTTCACCAGCACCGTGCTGCCGGAGTCCAGCGACACCCCGATCCCGCAGAAGCGGCACTGGTCCTCGTTGCCCCAGTAGGCGCAGGTCTGGAGCACGGTGCTGGCCAGCGAGTCGAGGTGCATGAGGGCCAGCTGCCAGTACGGGACGCCGTCGGCGGTGGTCAGACCGTAGAAGCGGGGCCTGTCGGCGGGCGCCGCGCCGGCCAGCCGGACCCCGCCGGCGTAGATCCCGAAGCCGAGGTCCTCGGGCTCGAGCGAGTACGGGGAGTCGGACACGAACGCGGCGTCCACCGGCACGGTCACCGCGGTGCCCTCGATCCAGACCATGCCCGCATCGGACGGCCCGGCACCGCCGGGACGCCGCTCGAAGGGAGCGTTTATGCGCAGACCCTTGAACTGGAGGTCGATGATGAGTTCGGCCAGCGACACGACGCCATTCCTACCACCGGGCGGCCGGCCACGTCGTGTCCGGCGCGCCGCGCCGGACCGTCGTCGAGGTCTGGAGCCGTGGAACCCGGTTGTTGTCGCGGGTTACGGGATTTCGTTTCCCGTCGCGAGGATCAGGGCCGGCACCCAGAAGGTGTAGATGGCGGTTCCGGCCAGGATCAGACCCAGGAGCTTGGCCTGGAGCTTGCCGTAGGTGGTGAGGGCGACCGACCCGAACGCGACCAGCCACACGATCAGGATCGACTGGAACATCCAGCTCCCTGCGAAGAAGTCCCACCAGAACAGTGGAAGGATGGCCGTCGGCACGGCGAGGTTCCCCACCACGCGCAGGTCCCATCCCTTGAGTTCCGTCTTGCCGAGAACCACGAAGAACAGCCCGTAGAACGTGACCAGTCCGGCCAGCACGACCGAGTTGTCATCCAGCGGGCGGGCCCACATGATGTAGACAGCCTGAACAAGGTTCAGCAGACCGACGACGAGGCTGGCGGCCCCGATGCTGACAAGCGGATTCGGCCCACCCTCCTTCTGGTCGGCTCCCACGCCTAGGAAGTAGAGGGCGTTCAGCCACACGATCAAGCCGGTGGCTATGAACACGATGGTTATGGGAGGCATGACACGCCCCTTCCTGTCTCGTCCGACATTTCGGATGAGACATAGTTATGTCGCAACCTAAACCCCCCGCCAAGACTCGTCAAGCGCGCCAGAACGGCGGATCCAGTAGTGGGCCTAGGTACGGCCGGGTGCCGGTCCCCTAATGGTGATGATGGTGATCGTCGTGATCGTGGTCGTGATCGTGGCCGTGATCGTGGCCGGGCGGCCGCGCCTGGTAGGCGGCAGCCAGAGCGTCCACCTCGGACTCTGAGGCGATGGCGCGCTCCTCCACGATCGACTCGAGGGCCTCCTGCCAGCGCTCGTAGTACCGGTACTCGCCCACCGGATCCGACTCCCAGCGCTGCACCGCGGCGATGAGGTGGTCACGGAAGTCGTCCCAGGTGAAGTGGCCGCCCTCCACCAGGGCCATGGCCATGGCGAAGCTGCGCCCCTCCCAGGGCGCGTCGAATACCAGCTCGCCGTTGAGCCGCGGCGGGGCGGCCGGGCCTTCGATGTCCAGATCGGGAGCCACCGGCGCCCGCTCAGCCCGCGCTGACCTTGGCCACTCCCACCATCGCGTCCCGGGTGACCAGTGCGGCCAGCTCGTCCTCGGCGAGGCTCTCGGTTCCCTCGGGTCGCTGCGGCAGCACCAGGTACCGGTTCTCCGCGCTGGAGTCCCAGACCCGCACCTCGACGCCGTCGTCGAGGTCGAGGCCCATCTCGCCCAGCAGGGTGCGGGGCTCGCGCACCATGCGGCTGCGATAGGCGGGGTCCTTGTACCACTCCGGCGGCAGGCCCAGCACCGGCCACGGGTAGCACGAGCACAGCGTGCAGACCACCACGTTGTGCACGGCGTCGGAGTTCTCGACGACAACGATGTGCTCACCTTGAGGTCCGGCGAAGCCCATCTCCTTGATGGCGCCGGTGCCGTCGGCCAGCAGCTGGGCGCGGTAGTCCTCGTCGACCCACGCCTTGGCCACCACCTTGGCCCCGTTCATGGGGCCCACGTCGTTGACCATGCGGTTGATGAAGCCGTCGAGCACCTCGGACTTGATCAGGCCGCGCTCGGCCAGCAGCGACTCGAGCGCCTCGGCTCGAACCTCCGGCGGCAGGCGGTCCTTGTTCTTGGTGGGATCAGCCATCTAACTCGCCTCCAGGTAGCTCTCGAACAGATCGATCCGAAGCACGGCCGCCTCCGCGCCGGGGCCCCAGAGTTCGTTGGAGTCGAACTCCACGGTGTAAACGTGCTGGGGGTTCTCGCCCTCGAAGTGGGCGTTGGTGTCGGGCAGCAGCGCCGCCGGGCGATGTGCGTGGATCGTGCCGGTGTGGCCGCGGATGTAGCGGGGCATGCGGGTGTGGCCGTCGGTCCGGATCTCCCTGGCCCTCACCCGGTCCCCCACCGAGAAGGCGGGAGGGTCGTCGATCTCGCGCAGCGACCCGCCGCCGCCCCGCTCGTAGACGGGCTTGTTCTCCTCCACGTCCTCGGGCTCGGTGACCGACTCGCCGGAAAGGTTGCGGGCCCGGGCGTCCACCGCGCCGGGCGCCAGCACGCCGCTGTCGACGAGCAGGGTCTCCGCGCACGCCAGCCAGCGGCCGTAGTAGCCGTCGGCCAGGTAGTCGTAGGGGTGCAGACGCTCGAGACCGTGCCGGAAGGCGTCGAGGTTGGTGCCCGACAGGCCCATGGACATCGCTCCCATGGCGAAGGCCCGGCCGTGCCAGTCCTCACGGAACACGGGCTCGTCGGGGTCGATGGACACGGTGCCCCAACCGTGCATTCCTCCCATGTCGTGGATGCCGTCCATCAGAGCCTCCCCCGTCGGTGAGTCGTTCAGCCGGTGCCCGGTGTGTGAACTATATGACAGCAACGAGTCGCAAGAGAAACGCGAGGGGCGCGCTACGGCTGGGCGAGCGACCGGGCCCGCGCGACCAGGCTCTCCTCGGCCTGGGCGTAGCGCTTGAGGGCCTCCGCCGCGGCGGCTCTGAGGCGGGCCGCGTGGTCGGAGAACTCCTCGGCCATCGACATCACCTCGCCGGGGGACGCCCCACCGGTCGCCCGGCGGGTGGCCACGATCCGGCGCGGGTCCAGCGCCTCGGCCAGCGCGGCCGGGTCGAGCCCGAGACGCCGCCCGCAGACCTCCTCCGCGGCGTCGTCCAGCAGGTCCGGGGTGATGTCCAGCCCGGTGAGTCCGCGGGCGCTGGCGGCCCGGACGGCCCGCCCCACCACGTGGTAGGCGGTGCGGTAGTCGACGCCGGCGGCCACCATCACGTACTCGGCGAGGTCAGTGGCCTGCGTGAAGCCCCGTTCGAGTTCGGACCACATCCGCTCGGCGTTGACGGTCAGGGTCCGCACCACGCCGGTGGTCAGGGCGCTCACCCGGATGGTGAAGTCGAGCGCCCGCGGGATCTCGCCGTAGGCGAAGATCAGGTTGTCGCTGCGGGCCGACGGGCTCTTCACCACGGCCAGGAACCCGCTCATCCGCCCGATGAGCACGCCGCTGGCCCCCCGGATGATGGACAGCGAGTACGGGTTGCGCTTCTGGGGCATCAGCACCGACGCCCGGGTGTACGGCCCCGCCAGGTCGACATAGTCGAACTCCTGGCTCGACCAGATCTCCAGGTCCTCGGCCAGCTTGGCCTGGTTGGCGATCATGCTGGCCGAGGTGGCCAGCAGGTCGATGAACACGTCGGTCTGCCACATGGCGTCGCGGGTGTGGGCGATGACGCCGTGGAAGCCGAGATCGGCTGCGATGGCGCCCCGGTCGTCGAGCAGCCGGCTGCCGTTGACGCAGCCCGCGCCACCGGGGCTGGTGTTGACCTGCTCGAGGGCGGCTGCGAAACGCTCGCCGTCTCTCAGGGCCGGTGGGACGAAGGCCAGCAGGTAGTGGCCGAACGTCGACGGCTGGGCCTGCTGGAGGTAGGTCTGGTCGCCCATGAATGTCTCGGCGTGGTCGGAGGCGACTGCGGCCGCGGTCGACGCGAAGTCGGCTCCGACCTCGATGAGCCGCGCCGTCTGCGATCGCAGCAGCAGCCGCAGCGCGACCCGGGCGGCCTCCCGGCGGGGACGGCCGGCGTGGAGCCACCCGGCCGAGTCGCCGATCTGTTCCACGAAGTGCCGCTCCCGGGAGTTGTAGACCTCACCGGCCGCCGAGTCGTACGGGAAGTCGGCCGGGTCGGTGCCGTAGGCGTCGAGCAGCACCCTCAGCAGGTCGGCCGCGGCCGGCTGGGGGATGAGGCCCCGGCTCAGCAGGTCGAGCACATGTCCGAGGTCGGCGAGGTTCAGCCCGTGGTGCAGTAGCGGCGCATCCGCGATCTCCCACGCGAACCCGGCGTCGACCAGCTCCGGCGCCGGCGCCTCGGTCGAAGGTCCAGCCAACCGGACTCCCCGAGTGCTGTCGGGAACCCGGTTCCGTCTAGACCCACTCATCGGTCTCTGTGGCGCGCCGCCGGGTGGCAGCGACGATAACGGTGTCGACCATGGCTCCGGCCGCGCCGGTGGCGGGCTGGTCGAGGCCTTCGAGCTCGGCGGGTGTCGCGATGCCCTTCAGGGTCTCGATGAGCGGGCGGCCGCTCTCGCGGGCCTGCCGGTAGGCCTTCTGCAGTTCGTCGTTGGCCCGGTGCTTGCCTAAGCGGGCCGACAAGCGTTTGAGCAGTTCCTGGGAGCCGAAGTCGCCCATCTCGCGCAGGTTGGCCGCCATCGCCTCGGCGTCCACCTCGATGCCGGCCGCGAGGTCCCGGGCCATGGCGAGCTGGGCCAGCAGGTAGTGGGACATCTCCGGCAGCAGCACCCACTCCGTCTTCCAGGTGCGGCCGTCGCGCTCGTGGTCGCCGACCATGGTCTCGGTGAGCACTCCCGCGGCCGAGCGCACCAGCCGTGCCAGGGTCACCATCTGCTCGCTGCGCTCCGGATTCCGCTTGTGGGGCATCGTGAAGCTGCCCATGGTCGCCTCCGACGCCGCCTCGGCGACCTCTGCGATCTCGCGTCGCTGGAGGTTGTACACCTCATTGGCCATGCGGGCCATGGTCGCCGAGACCTGGGCTGCATTGCTGGCGAACTCGGCTACGCGATCGCGGGCCGCGATCCAGGAGACGGCCGGCTCGCCCAGGCCCAGACGCTCACAGAAGCGGCGGCGCAGCTCCGGACCGAGGTCCCCGTAGAAGCCCAGCGCCCACACCGCGCCGGCAAGCTGGCCCACCACCAGGCGGGGCCGGCTCTGGTGCCAGCGCTCCAGGTGCCGTGCCGTCTCGTCGGCCCAGGATGCGACCTTCAGCCCGAACGTGACCGGGGCGCCCGGCTGGCCGTGGGTGCGGCCCAGCATCGGGGTGTCGCGATGACTCTGGGCCAGCTCGAGCAGCGACCCCTCCACCGCCCGCAGGTCCCGCCAGACGGTCGCCCCGACGTCGCGCATCTCCAGCGCGGCCGCGGTGTCGGACACGTCCTGCACGGTGGCGCCGTAGTACACGTGCTCGCGGGCCTCCTCCGGTAGCAGGGCCTGAAGCTCGCGGACCAGCCCGGCGGCCGAGTGCGAGGTCCGCCGGGTCTCTGCGCCGACCGCGGCCGGGTCCAGGCGCTCGGCGTCGAGGCCGTCGATCGCCTGGGCCGAAGCCTCGGGAATGATCTGAAACTCAGCCTGCGCGGCGGCCAGGGCCTTGAGCACGTCCACCCACCGTGTCATGCGAGCCCGCTCGGAGAACAGGGCGAGCGACTCGGGCGTGGACCATCCGTGCCCGTAGACAGCGGAGTCGATCAGGTGCGCGTCCATGCGCCGTCCCCGGTCCCGGCCAGCAGATGAAGCGCTGTGCGCACCTCTTCGAGGGTCGCGCCCCAGGGAACCATGGCGGTGTCGCCGTGCCGCTCCGTCCCCTCCTCCAGCATGCAGCAGCGGCTCAAGACGAGCCCCGAACCGGCTGCACCGCCGGCGGCGTCCATGAGCCGGCGGGGGCACCAATCGATGGTGCGGGCCGCGTCGGTCCCGTAGAACCAGCGGTGGATCTGCTGGGATCGCCCGCAGCCCAGCAGGGTGGAGCCGACGGAGGAGGGTCGCTCATCGAGATGCGATACCTCCACGCCCTCGATCTCGATGTCCCCGCCCCGGCAGGGGACGATCAGCCCCTCAGCCAGCGAGCCGGCCTCGGCCACCAGCGAGCGGCTGTCGACGATCCGTTCGCTCACCGCAATGGGAGGCATGTCCTCGGCCGAGTCCAGGACCCTGGCCACCTGATCGGCCAGCTTGGAGGGTTCGGGCGGCACTACATCGAGCACCGTCACCCGGATCGGGGCGGCGTTGAGCAGGAAGCTCACATGGCGGTACCGGCCCTCCAGCACCAGGCAGCGGTGCTCGGGGTGAAGCGCGGCCACCCGAGCCATATGGGAAGGCACGCCCGTGTCGGCACTGTCATCGCGCACGTAGGCGCACTCGCCGGCGGAGGCAAGCACGCGAGCGGCCACCGCCGGCGAGAACAGGTCGTCGCTGCCGTCGCGGGCCAGCTCCAGGAGCGCGCACTGCTCGGGATCGCCGTCCAGCCGGGCGACCACGAACCTGGTCCTGAAGTACGCCTCGCGCCCGGTGAAACGGGCCACGAGATCATCGGGCGACAGGCTGGGAACCGAAGCTACTGACACCTGCCCGTAACGGGCCGGCATCACGTTGGGCGCGCCGGGGTCTAATTCGAACACGGATCCAGCGGGTCCGAGGTGGAGCCCGGGGAACGGGCCTCGAGACCGGTCCTGAGGGTGTCGGAGCGCAGGCCGAGCCGCAGCGCCTCGAGGGCCAGCACGCCTTCGGGGGCGATGTTGGCGAGGTTGACGTTCGCGCCCAGATGGTTGACGAGCCAGGCCTGCTGCCGGCGCAGAGGCGCCTCGTACACCACCGGCACATCGTCACCGAGGCACTGGAGGGACTCCACCAGGTCGGCCCGGACCGACCCGTCGGCGGTGTAGAGGCCCACGGTCCCGCTCTCGCGGCCCTCGGCCACCAGCCAGGCGGCACCGCTGTCCAGGTCGCTTTTGGCCTCGTCCAGCCACTCCGACGCCAGGGCGGCCTCGTGGGGATCCTTGCTGCCGACCTCGGCGAACACCTCGAAGCCCCGGTTGCAGGCCGCGGCGATGAGGTCGCGCTTGGAGGAGGCCGGAAGCCCGGTGGCGCCCCGCGACACCTCCACACAGCCGAAGCCGAGGTGGCCGGCCCAGTCGAAGAACTCTTCGCTGCGGCCCTGCCACCACGCCGCCTCCAGCAGGGTCCCGCCGGGGCAGGCCTTCACGTCACGGCTTCGCAGGAGTTCGACCTTGGCGCCGACCGTGCCGTCCACGTAGGCCGTGCCGAAGCCGAACTTCCAGACGTCGATGAGCGGACTGTGGGCGTCGAGGAGCGCTTCCATCGCCGCTTGTGGCGTGCCCTTGTCGATCACATGGGTGATCCCGTGGCGGCGCGGCTTCGAGGCTCGGGCCGCGGTCTCGAGGAACCGGGGAGACTCGGGGATGGGCATCGGACTGATCTTCTGACCGGCGTCACACCGCGCTGGACGGGGACGCCATTGTAGGAGCCAGTTCGGTGGCGGCCAGAGCGAGGCCGGCTACAAGGGCCCGGCCCGATGTGGCCCCCACTTCGGACAGCGACTTGGCCGCGGCGCGCATCGCGTCCTGGTCGCCGGCCGCGGCCGCGTCGAGCAGGCTGTGGGCGGGCTGGATGCTCTGGCCCGCCGCGGCCCACCCGAGGTAGGCGCGGCTCAGGGTGGAGGTGCGTGCCGAGCGAGCCAGTCGGGCCAGAGATTCCCGGCTGGACGGGGTCATGGCGCACACCAGCAGGATCCCCGCGAGCACGTCGTCGCCGCTGGGGGTCAGGCCGGTTCCCCGCCCCTGCAGGCGCCCGAACACGGCGGCCAAGTCACCGCGCCGCACGTCGTCGGTCACGTCCTCCCAGACGGGGACCAACTCGGACTCGGCGGGACCGGCGATGCCGCGCCAGATCGCCGGGGCGACACTCAGCCGCTCCGGCAGGCGGGGCGCCCAGAGCCGGTCGGAGTCGACGCGGACCCGGACCGGACCGGCATCGAGCACACCGCCCGCCACGGTGACCTCGGCGTGGGGAGCAGGCAGGGCGCCGAGGGCCTCGGCCACCAGGTGCAGGGGCCCTGCCCATCCACGGGGACCCAGCACCGCGAAGACCGCCTGCGAGGGGGCCGAGACGTAGAACCCTGTGTCGAAGACGCCCTCGACCCGGCCCACGAAGTCACCGGACACCGCCTCCAGCACTCCCTCACCCACCGACACCGCGGCCACGACGCCCGCAGCCCCGGCTGCTGTACGGTGCGGCTGTGCCACCGCCGGAGGCCTCATCGCCGATCGACCTGGACCGGCTGGCAGCCGTGGTGCGCGACCACCCGGGCCTGCTGGCCAAGAGGGCGATCGGAGCCGTCCGGGGCGCGGTGGGGGCGCCGGATGCGGTGACCGGGCCCGGCGATGACGGCGCGGTCGTGGAGATGCCGCACGGAGGCTCGCTGGTCGTGTGCGGCGAGGCCATACACCCGCCGTTCGTGGCGTCGGACCCCCACGGCGCGGGGGTGGCGGCGGTGCTGGCCAACGTGAACGACCTCGCGGCCATGGGAGCGGTCCCCACCGCCATCGTCAACACGGTGGTGGCGCCGGCCCCGGTGGCGGCCGAGTGCCTGCGGGGCATGGCCGATGCAGCCGCCCTCTACGAGGTCCCGGTGGTGGGCGGGCACATCAGCGAGCACAGCGGCGAGCCCGCCCTGTCGGCCTTCGCGGTGGGGAACGCCGACCGGGTCCTGTCGGCCACCCGGGCCCGGCCGGGCCAGGAACTGCTGTTCGTCTGCTGCCTCGACGGCCGGATGCGCAGCGACTTCCCGTTCTTCGCCACGCTCGGGCCGCAGGGACCCCGCCTGGCCGCCGACGTGCGGCTGCTGGCGGAGGCAGCCCGCACCGAACTGGCCGCCGCGGCCAAGGATGTGAGCATGGCCGGGGTGATCGGCTCGCTGGCGATGCTGCTGGAGCCGGGCCGTCTCGGTGCCGATGTCGATCTGGACGCGCTGCCCGTCCCGGAGGGCGTGGACCTGGACCGCTGGCTGGTCTGCTTCCCGACCTACGCCTTCTGGCTGGCCACCGACCGGTCCCAGGAGTGTGCGGAGCTGTTCCGTTCCGCCGGCCTGACCGCGGCGGTCGCCGGCTCCCTCACCGACACCGGCGTCCTCAACCTGCACCGGGGCACCGACTCCCGGCCAGTGATCGACCTCGACCAGGAGCCCGTCACCGGTCTGTGGGACTGAGCGCACCGGCTCGCCCGGCGGTGCACCCGCTTCAAGCACCGGCTTGCCCGGAGATGCGCCCGGTTCAGGCACCGGCTGCCTCGATGCGGCTCCTCATCGCCAGCCGGTTCTCCTCGAAGAGCCAGCGGTCGGCAGTCTCGGTGTCGCCGAAGGAGGCTGCGTCCAGGTCGGCGGTCCGGCCATGCTCGTCGCCCAGCGCCGCCGCCATCACCACATAGGAGGGGGTCATGGTGGAGGGGTCGGGCTCGACAGTGCTCACCACCGCCAGCCCGGTCGCCAGATGAAGCTCAATGCACTGGTAGGGATCGACGAGGCCCGAATCCAGGTCGCCCTGGGTGTGGACCACCGCCCAGGCCTCCCCGGCCTCGCGGGCCGCGGCGATGCGCTCCCGGCGCCGGCGCTCGGCCTGCTCGGCCAGCACCTCGCGGCGGCGTATGGCGAACCCGGCGCCGGCGATCTCCGCCTCACCGAGCCGGTAGCCGGCCATGTCGCCGGTGACCCGCACCGCCTCGTCCACCAACTCGGACCGGCGCTCCCACCGCTCGGCCAGCGTTTCGAGGTCCCCGACGCCGGCTAGGGCATCGGCCACCGCTCTCACCAGCCTCACCACCGACTGGTAGGCGTCCGGGTTGGTGGTGGCCACCGGGTAGAGGCGGCGCTCGCTCTCGTTCCAATGGGCGACCAGCACCGCAGTGGGATCCTCTTCCGGCGAGCCGTAGCTCATGGTGCCGACTCCTTGTCGTGGCCGCTGGTGTCGTTCAGCACCGACATTGTGGCTTGGCAGGACCCGGAACGCTTCATCTACTATAAGAAAGTCGGTTCTGCTATCGGCAGATTCGAGAACCAGGACCGGCTCCGCCGGCCCGATCGGGCCCAACCCCAGGGAGTGCGCCTTGGCCGAGACCGCAGTCCTCGCTCTCGGCGGCAACGCGCTGATCCGCGAGGACCAGCGGGGCACCCTGGAGGAGCAGTACGCCAACGCGCTGGCCATGGCCCACTCGGTGCGCTCGCTGATCCGCAAGGGCTGGAACGTGGTCATCGTCCACGGAAACGGCCCTCAGGTCGGGAACCTCGCCATCCAGCACGAGGGCTCGATCGACCTGGTGCCGGCCCTGCCGCTGTTCACGCTCGGCGCCATGACCCAGGGGCAGCTGGGCAGCCTGATCTGCCTGGCCCTCAACGAGGTCTGCAAGCAGGAGATCTCCGGCGCGGTGTCGATCATCACCCACGTCGAGGTCGACACCGACGATCCCAGGCTGTCGGAGCCCACCAAGCCGATCGGCCCGTTCTTCGACCCGTCGGAGGCCGAGGCGCTGGCCGCCAAGAGGGGCTGGACCATGGCCGAGGACTCCGGGCGCGGCTTCCGGCGGGTGGTCCCGTCACCGCGGCCGATGGCTCCCATCGAGGCCGACGCCATATCGGCGCTGATCAACCTCGGCTACATCGTGGTGGCCGGAGGCGGGGGCGGGATCCCGGTGGCCCGCTCGGCCGACGGCGCCTACCGGGGCGTGGACGCCGTCATCGACAAGGACTTCGCGGCAGAGCGCATCGCGGACGCGGTCGAGGCCCAGGCTCTCGTGATGGTGACCGGCGTGGCCGCGGTGCAGCTCCACTTCGGCACACGCCGGCAGCGGTCGGTGGCCGAGATGACCGCGTCCGAGGCCCGGGGCCACCTGGCCGACGGCCAGTTCCCTCCGGGAAGCATGGGACCCAAGGTCGAGGCGGCCATCGAGTTCGTCGAGTCCCCGGAGCGGATCTCCGCCATCACGACCCCGGAGCTCGTGTACGCAACCCTCGACGAGCCCTCCGGCGTGATCGCGGGCCCGCGGGGCACGCTGATCGTGCCCGACACCGTGCTCTCGCTGTTCTAGTGCGACTGCCGGCCGGCCGCCCGACCACTTAGCGTTAAGCCATGGCTTCGAGGGTGGACGTCGTCGCGGACTGCTACGTCGACAGCGTGCGGCTGCTGGAGGCCACCCGCGCCATGAGCGAGACGGCCGGCGTGGAATGGGCCTGGGCGCTGATGGCCACCCCGGCCAATGTCGAGGCACTGGCCGATGAGGGCGTCACCGACGGGCTGGACGGCGCCGGGGCCAACGACCTGGTCCTCGCGGCGAAGGGCGCCGGCGAACACCTGGAACCGGCGCTGGAGAGGGCCCGAGCGGTGCTGTTCGCCCAGGCCGCCGCGGACGACACCGCCCGAGCCCGGGCGGACGAGCGGGCTGCCAGCCTCGACGCAGCCTTGGCGGCCGCGCCGGACGCCAACGTCGCCATCGTCTCGGTGCCCGGCCCGTACGCGGCCCTGGAGGCCCACAAGGCTCTGACCCGCGGGCTCGACGTGCTGCTGTTCAGCGACAACGTGCCCCTCCCCGACGAGATCGACCTGAAGCGGAGGGCCCGCTCGCTCGGCCGGCTGGTCATGGGCCCGGGCGCGGGCACGGCGGTGCTGGCCGGCGTGGGCCTCGGCTTCTCCAACCGGGTGACGCCGGGACCGGTGGGGGTGGTGGCCGCGGCCGGCACCGGCGCCCAGGAGGTGATGACCCTGCTCGACCGGTGGGGGTCGGGCGTGTCCCACGTCATCGGAGTAGGCGGCCGCGATCTGTCCGTGTCGGTCGGCGGGGCCATGGCCGAGGCCGCCATCGAGGCACTGGACCGCCACGACGGGACCGAGGTGACGCTGCTGGTGTCCAAGCCGCCCGCGGCCGAGGTGGCCGAGCGCCTGCTGGGCGCACCCCGGAGCAAGCCGCTGGTGGCCGCGCTGATCGGGCTGGACCGGCCCGTGGACGTGGCCGACGGCGTGACGGTTTGCACCACGCTCGAGCAGGGTGCGGCCTTGGCGCTGGGCAGGCTCGGGCGCCCGCAGCCCGACCCGGTCGGCTCCATCGACGCGGAGGTCGCCAGGCTCACCACCGCCCTCAGCCCCGACCGCCGACGCATGGTCGGGCTGTTCAGCGGGGGCACCCTGGCGTATGAGGCGATGGTCATCGCCAGCCGTCACATCGGGCCGGTGCACTCCAACACGCCGCTGGAGCCGTCGTGGGGGCTGCCCGGTCCCGCCGGCGCCCACGTGTGCCTGGATCTCGGCGAGGAGGAGTACACCCGCGGCCGGCCCCACCCCATGATCGACCCCGAGGCCAGGGTCGAGCTGCTGCGCCGGCAGGCCTCCGATCCGACTGTGGCCGTGGTGCTGCTGGACGTCGTCATCGGCGACGGCGCCCACCCCGACCCCGGCGCGGTGCTCGGTCCGGTTGCGGCGGAGCTGGTGGCGGAGGGGGCGGCTGTGGTGGCCTACGTCCTCGGCACCGACCGCGACCCGCAGGGCTTCGAGCGTCAGCGCGACGCGATGCGCGAGGCCGGCTGCGTCGTCGCCGGCACCGGCGCCCGGGCGGCCCTGGCTGCAGCCGCGCTCGTCAACCGCGACCCCGCCCTGGTCCATCACGACCTGTCCGTGCCCCTAGCGACGTGAGCCAGAGGCGGGTCGCGATCGCCACCTACTCGGTGAGGCCCCGGGGCGGGGCTGTTCACAGCGTGGAGCTGGCCGAAGCCCTGGGCGCCGAGGGGGTCGATGTCACCCTCATCGCCCTGGGCGACCCGGAGGAGGGGTTCTTCAGACCCACCACGGTGCCGGTGCACATCGTCGAGGCCCCTCCCCGGGCCGAGACCCTGACCGAGCGGGTCTTCTCGCACATCGACGCCCTCACCTCGGGGCTCTCCCGCTTGGGCGAACGCTTCGACATCGTGCACACCCAGGACTGCATCTCGGCCAGAGCCGCCGCCCGGGTGCGGGACCGCGGTGCGGGGTTCCGGCTGTTCCGGACCGTGCATCACATCGACGACTTCACCACGCCCGCCCTGATCGAGTGCCAGGACGCGGCCATCCTCGAGCCGGACCGGGTGCTCGTCGTCAGCGAGCCGTGGAGGCGGCGCCTGCTCGACGAGTACGGCGTGGAGGCGGCGGTGGTCACCAACGGGGTGCGGATCGAGCGGTTCGCGGGCGCGGTGCGATCCGACGGGCGCGACGCGCTCCGGTCCCGGGTGTCCGTCGGCGACCGGCACCTGTTCCTGACGGTCGGGGGCATCGAGCCCCGCAAGGGCTCGCGCTACTTGATGGAGGCGCTGGGCCTGCTCAAGTCCATGCCGGGCCGTCCGCCGATGCTGGCGGTCGTGGGCGGGCACTCGTTCCAGGACTACCGGGCCTACCGGGACTAGGTCCTCGGGTCGCTGGGCTCCCATGGCCTGCTCCTGGGCGACGATGTGGTTCTCGTCGGCACGGTGCCGGACGACGAGCTGCCCGGCTGGTTCGGCGCTGCCGACAGCTTCGTGTTCCCATCGGTCAGCGAGGGCTGGGGACTGGTGGCGCTGGAGGCCCTGGCCGCCGGGCTGCCGGTGGTGGCCTCCGACATCGAGGTCTTCCGGCAGTTCCTCACCCACGATGTCGACGCGGTCCTCACCGAGACGGCCAACCCCGCATCCCTGGCCGCGGGCATGGCCCGGGTGAGGGACGAGCCCGGACTGGTGCGCCGGCTGCGGGCCAGCGGCTCAGCAACGGCCGGCCGCTACTCGTGGTCGAGCACGGCCCGACGTCACCTGCAGATCTACGCCGAAGTTTGAGAGCGCGCGCAAGTGGGCGAGAGCCTTTCGCGTCGCAGTGGTGTCATTCCCGCTCTTGTTCGCTGCGCTCACGGGCCGCTCGGGCCACGGCCTCGCGCCGTATGGGCCGCGTTGTCGCGCCTATTCGCTCGGCCTCTGGCCCGATTCCGGGGACGGCCGCCACAGCAGGGTGCCGGCCAGCAGGGCCATTACCGCCCACAGCACGGCGAGCGCGCCCAACGAGGCCAGCCGGAAGCGCCACACGAGGTCGGCGGGAGCGTCGACGGCATCGGGGCTGGCGGGCAGGGCCAGGAAGATCACTGCGAGGCCCGCGGAGTAGAGGCCTGCCGTTGCCCAGACCTGGGCGATGGGCCCCAGCCGGGCGGCGCGATGGAAGCGCCACACTGCCCACGCCAGCAGGATCGACAGCGCCAGGACCGCGAAGTACAGCATCGTGCGCTCGTTGACGGTGTCGGGGTCGCCGACCGCCGGAGGGTTGGCCGGGTACTTCAGGAAGGGCACGACCACCACCGCCATGAACCCCGTACATCCGAGCCGCATCGAGGCGGCCAGCGGCGTGGATGCGGCCATCCGGGGTCCCACCGCGCCGAGCACGACCGCGAAGATCACGCCCAGGGCCAGCCCGAACACGATCAGCCCGACCGCTCCGCCGATCTCCTGGGTGCTGCGGGAGAAGAGATCCTCATGGTGGGCGCCGCTGGTGGCGTGGCTGATGCTGTCCTCCAGGGCGATGGCGTCCCGGATGGGCCCGCGGCCTGCGGTCGCCGCGAACAGCGCGGCGGCGGCTCCGGCGACCAGCCCGGCCAGGACGCCGGCCGCCAGCAGTCGCTTCATGCAGTAGGTGGGGTGCTCAGTGGCAGGGGACGCCCACGAAGTGGCGGCCATCGTGGAAGAACTCGTGCAGAGTCCCGGCGGCGGTGCTGAGCACGGCACCGTTCTCAAGCATCACGAAGTACGAGACCGCCGCAGCCAGCGCCACCAGCGCCCAGGCCCACACCGGTATGTCGATCTTGTCGAATGCGGGGGCGGCTGTGGCGGGCAGGGCGTGCGTCTCCATGAACGCAGTGTCGCACATGCAGGCCGCCCTCACCAACCTCACCTGGCGGTCCCCACCGCCGTGACGCTGGTCGGGGCTCACGGCTCATGGGAGCGCAGAAGGGCTTCACCGGCCGGCATTGTCGACGTCCAGGACTCGTCGAGTCCGCAGCGCAGTACCGGCCCACCGCTGTCTCCTGCGGGATCGATCGGGTCGGCGGGCGCCAGCTCCCACAGCAGGGCCGGGCGAGGTCCGTGCCAGCGCACCGAGTACGACAGCGTCCCGTGGCGGGTGACGATCGAGCGGGCATCGATCGGCGCGCCCCGCCACGCTGCGGGCAGCACCGGTGCCATCACGACGCCGTCGGCGGTCGCGTCCACCAGGCAGTCCAGCACGGCCTCGATCCCGGCGAGGCCGTCGCCGCCGAACGCGACGCTGTCGCGGATCGCCGCGCTCAGGCGGTCGGCGGCGGCCTCCGGATCAGGGAACGGCGGTCGCGGGATTGTCTCGGCCAGCAGGCGGCGGGCGTCGCGGGCCGCCGCGGGCGCCTCGGACTCCAGCGCGGTTGCGACCTGCTCGAGCGTGGAGGCTTCGAGGCCATCACCGGCGACCTCGACCAGAGGTCCCGCCCACTCGGCCAGGCCGGAGACCCGGTCGGCTCGCAGCCGGCGCGACGCCAGGGCCAGCAGGGCGACGGACGCATCCGTCGGTGGCAGGCCCGAACTCGTCAGCGCCTGCAGGACCGTCTCCCGGCCCCGGTCGGCCTCGTCGGCCAGACCCACCCGGTCGAGCACCACCGCGGCTCGTGACGCAGCCGCGACGTCGGCTCCGCCCGCGGCCAGAATGCAGGCCGCAATCCCCCGCTGCCAGGCCAGCTCCGCGGTCTCATCGGGCAGCGACACCGACCCGGCCCGGGACACGAGGGAGAGCCACCCGGACGCGACCTGCTCAGGAGGCCGGACCTCCGCCAGTTCACCGGCGATGGGCACGGTCACCCGCAGCGGGACGCCGGACGACAGCGGAACCAGCACCGCCGCGGCCGCGAGCCCCGACCGACTGCGAGCCGTGCAATCACCGGCCGGCGGCCCGGACTTCACCGCCTCCCAGACGTCGTCGCCGCTCACGGCTGCCGCCCCGCCCGGCGCACGGTCGAGCTCCAGAGCGACCCGGCCGTCGGCCATCAGGCGGGAACCTCGCACCTGTGCCCGCGAGACCGACCCGGACACGGCCAGCGCCAGACTCACGGGCGCCGGCGTCTCGTTCACGAACTCGAGGACCACGCCACGCCCGGCGCGGTCGCGCACGACGGCAGCCCGCTGGACCACGTCCCCGCCGGCCACCCTCATGGCCGTGGCCAAGACCGGCATGCCGTCCACCAGCCGGGTTCGCACGGCCGCTTCCTCCGCAGCGACATGCCAGCGGTCCCCCGCGCCCACTGCCCAGCCCACACCCCAGGTGGCGCCGAGCACGATGATGGTGCCGGCGCGGTCGGCCGCCGCGACCGGCCCGTCCAGGTCGCCGAGCAGCTCCCGGGGCGCGCCGCCCGGTGCCGTCGCAGACGGGGAGTCGGCTCCGGCCACCGGATCAGCGGCCGGCCGCGGGACCGGCGCGGCGCCGGTTCACCAGCGGGTTTCGCTGGTCGGGGGGCGGTCGAGAAGGGATCGGTAGGCCGCGGCGGCCGGGCGCCCCTCCTCGATGACAGCGCGCACCGCCTCGGTGATGGGCATGTCGACGGCCAGCGAGCGGGCCAAGGACGCCACCACCGGAGTGGACTTGACCCCCTCAGCCACCTGGTCCATGGACGCCACGATCTCGCCTATCGTCTCGCCGCGCCCGAGGCGCTCGCCCACGTGGCGGTTCCGGCTCTGGGCGCTGACGCAGGTGGCCACCACGTCGCCGATGCCGGCCAAGCCCGCGAACGTGAGCGGCTCGCCGCCGAGCGCGACGCCCAAGCGGGTCATCTCGGCCAGACCGCGGGTGATGAGGGCAGCCCTGGTGTTGTCCCCGGATCCCAGCCCGTCGGCGATTCCGGCGGCCAGGGCGATCACGTTCTTGGTGGCGCCCGCGATCTCCGCCCCCACGACATCGGTGTTGGTGTACACCCGGAAGTCGTTGGCGGAGAACGTGTCGCGGAGCTGGTCGGCCAGGGGCCCGTCGGCCTCAGGCATGGCCAGGACGGCCAGCGCGGCCTGCCCGGCCAGGATCTCCTTGGCCAGGTTGGGACCGGTCAGCACCCCGGCGGGGCGGCCGGGCAGTTCGTCCGCCACCACCTCGGTCATCCGCTTGCGGGTGTGGCCCTCGAGACCCTTGGTGAGCGACACCACCGGCGTGCGGTCGCCGATGTGGGGACGAAGCACGCTCAGGGTCTCCCGGAACCCGTGGGAGGGCACGGCCATCACGACAACGTCGGCGCCGGCCGCGGCCGCCGCGATGTCGGAGGTGGCGTGCAGGTCGGGATGCAGTGCCCGGCCCGGCAGGTAGCGGGGGTTCTCGCCCGATGAGTTCACCGCGCCGGCCACGACCGGATCGCGGGCGTAGAGGATCGTGGCGGTGTTGTGGGCGCACAGATGGGCGACGGTGGTGCCCCACGATCCGCCGCCGATCACTGCGACCCGGACGTTCACAGCCGCAACCCTAGACTCGCCCCAACCCTCGAACGCCCCAGCCCTCGACCGTCCCAGCCCGGAGCCGCCCAGTGGCGTCGCCACCAGTCCCCGAAGAGCCCGCCACCGCGGTGATCGTCCCGATCCGCTCCTTCGACGGCGCGCTGTCGCGGCTCGCGGGAATCCTCGGCGAGGCTCGCTGCCGCGACCTGATGCGCCTGATGGCGGGCCGGGTGGTGGCCGCGGCGGAGCCAATGCCCGTGCACGTGGCCACCGACGACGCCGAGGTGACCGCCTGGGCCACCGATCTGGGGGCGGCGGTCGTAGCAGCCGGCCGGCCCGGCCTGACCACCGCCGTCTCGGTGGCCGTCGACCACCTGGCCTCGGCCGGAGTCGAGCGGGCCGTGGTGGCCCACGCCGATCTGGCGCTGGCCCGAACCCTGCGACCCGCGGTCGGCCCGGGGCTGACCATCGCCGGTGACCGTCGCCGGGACGGCTCCAACGTGGTGTGTGTGCCGACCGCCGCCGGGTTCCGGTTCTCGTACGGGCCGGGCTCGTTCGGACGGCACCTCGCCGAGGCCGAACGGCTCGGGCTCGAGGTCAACGTCGTCTCCGACGACAGCCTCTCGGTGGACATCGACCATCCCGAGGACCTGCGCCATCTGCCCGAGGACCTCCGGCGGGCGCTGGGGCTCGACGAGCTGGTGACGAGCCGGTGACCACCGTCGATGTCGCTGTCCCGGGCCGGGCGCTGGCGATCGGCGCTCACCCCGACGACATCGAGTTCGGATGCGGGGCGACCCTGGCCAAGTGGGCTGCGGCCGGCTGCGAGGCGAGCCTGCTGGTGTGCACCGACGGCTCCAAGGGAACCTGGGACGCCCATGCCGACATCGCAGCTCTCGTGGAGCGCCGCCGGGCGGAGCAGGCCGAAGCGGCTCGCAGGCTCGGCGCCACCGGCGAGGTTCGCTTCCTCGGCGAGGTGGACGGGGAGCTGGAGGTGACCATGGCGCTGCGCGGCCGGATGGCCAAGATCATCCGGGAACTGCGCCCCGACGTGGTGCTGGGCCATGACCCCTTCAAGCGCTGGCGCCTCCACCCCGATCATCGGGCGGCCGGGTTCCTGTGCATGGACGCAGTCGTCGCCGCCCGGGACCCGCACTTCTTCAAGGACCACGGAGTCCCCCACCACCGGCCCGTCGAGCTGCTGCTGTTCGAGTGCGAGGACCCCGACCACGTCGAGCAGGTTGCCGAAGCCCACATGGAGACCAAGGTTCACGCCCTGCTCGCGCACGAGAGCCAGTTCCGCAGCACCCACAGCATCGGCCCCACCGACGACGGCACGGACCTGGCCGCCTTCCGCTCCCGGGTCCTCGACAAGTGCGGCGCCGCCGGGCGCCGGGCCGGTGTGCGCCACGGTGAGGCCTTCAAGCGTGTCGAGCGGGTGTGACCAGTTCCGGTGACCGCCGACAGCCCTGATCCCACCCCCTTAGGGGCCACGCGGATAGGCGAGAGCCCGTCGCGTCGCAGCGGTGTCATTCCCGCTCTTGTTCGCTGCGCTCACGGGCCGCTCGGGCCACGGCGTCACGCCGTATGCAGCGAGTTGTGCCGCCTATCCGCTCGGCCTCTTAGCCGGCATGCCTGATCTGACCTCCGCGCCCCGAGGACTCAGCGCGGCCGAGGTGGATCAGCGCCGGCGCGAGGGACGCACCAACGATGTGCCCGACGCGCCCGTCCGCACGGTGGGCCAGATCGTGCGGGCCAACGTGCTCACCCCGGTCAACGCCATCATCGGCTCGATGTTCGTGCTCATCATGGTGGCCGGGTTCCCGGCCGACGCCCTGTTCGCCGGGGTCGTGGTGTCCAACAGCGTGATCGGCATCGCCCAGGAGCTCAGGGCCCGCCGCACGCTGCACAGGCTGGCCGTGCTGTCGGCACCGAGGGCCCGGGTTGTGCGCGACGGCCGGGCGCTGGAGATCGACACCGGCGAAGTGGTGGCCGACGATGTCCTGGAGCTGCGTCCCGGCGATCAGGTGGTGGTGGACGGCGAGGTGGTGGCGGCCCGGGGCCTGGAGGTCGACGAGTCGCTGCTGACCGGCGAGAGCGATCCGGTGGACAAGGCCCCCGGCGACGGTGTTATGTCGGGGTCGTTCGTCAGCGCGGGGGCGGGCTGGTACCGGGCCACCGCCGTCGGAGCCGACTCCTATGCGGCCCGCCTGTCGGAGGAGGCCCGCCGCTTCAAGCTGGCCGGCAGCGAACTCAAGGGCGGCGTCAACGTGATCCTGCGCCGACTGACGTGGATCATCCCGCTGGCGACGGTGCTGCTGCTGGCCAGGCTGCTGGCGACCGAGGACCGCTGGCAGGAGGCGCTTCAGGGCACGGTCGCGGCCGCGGTAGCCATGGTGCCCGACGGGCTCGTGCTGCTGACCAGCCTGGCGTTCATCACCGGCGTCGTCGCCCTAGCCCGCCGCAAGGCGCTCGCCAAGGAGCTGGCGTCGGTGGAGCTGCTGGCGAGGGTGGACACGCTGTGCCTCGACAAGACGGGGACCATCACCACCGGGGAGATCTCGTTCGGCCGTGCCGAGCCCCTCGGCTCGACCACCGAGACCGACGCGACGGAGACGCTCGCCGCGCTCGCCTCGGCCGACCCCGCCCCCAACGCCACCCTGGCCGCCATCGCGGCCGCCGTCGGCGATCGGCCCAGCGGATGGAAGATGACCAGCAGCGTGCCGTTCTCGTCGGCCCGGAAGTGGGCCGCGGCCAGCTTCGCGGGCCGGGGCACGTTTCACCTGGGCGCGCCCGACGTGCTGCTGCGGACCGGCGAGGCCGGCGACGAGGCCCGAGCCAGGGCTGCAGCCGCCTCCGCCGAGGGGGGCCGGGTGCTGGTCGTGACCCGCTCCACAGCGGCCGCATCATCCGACGACAGCCTTCCCGACGACCGGGAGCCGGTCTGCCTGGTGCATCTCGGCGACACGATCCGCTCCGACGCGCCGGAGATCTTCGCCTACTTCCGCGATCAGGGCGTCGACCTGAAGGTCATCTCCGGCGACCACCCCGCCACTGTGGCCGCCGTGGCCCATCGAGCAGGAATCACCAGCGGCCCGGCGGACGACGGTGAGGGCCGGGTCACCGTGCCCGCCGTCGACGCTCGCCGGCTTCCCTCCGAGCCCGGCGATCTGGCCGACACGCTGGAGTCGAACGCGGTGTTCGGGCGGGTCGACCCGCACCAGAAGCGGGCCATGGTCCACGCCCTCCAGTCCCGGGGACGGACAGTGGCCATGACCGGCGACGGCGTCAACGACGTGCTGGCCCTCAAGGACGCCGACATGGGCATCGCCATGGGCACCGGATCCTCCGCAGCCAGGGCAGTGGCCCAGCTGGTGCTGCTCGACAACCGGTTCGCGACGATGCCCCGGGTGTTGGCCGAGGGCCGCCGCGTGATCAACAACATCGAGCGGGTCGCCAACCTGTTCATCACCAAGGCGGCCTACGCGGTGCTGCTCACCGTGCTCATCGGGATCGTGGGCTCGCCGTTCCCCTTCCTGCCCCGCCACCTGACGCTCATCGGCACCTTCTCCGTCGGCGTTCCCGGCTTCTTCCTGGCCCTGGCCGCCGACGACCATCTCGTGCGGCCCGGATTCCTGGGCCGGGTGCTGCGGTTCTCGCTGCCCGCGGGGACGGCCGCCGCCGCGGTGACCTTCGCCCTCTACGAGGTCGTGCGCCGCCTCGACGGCGTCAGCCTCTACGAGGCCCGCACCTCGGCCACCATGACCCTGCTGGGGATCGGCCTGGTGATCCTGGTGCTGATCAGCCGGCCCCTCAGACCGTGGAAGGTGGGTCTGGCCGCATCCGGAGCCGCCTCCTACGGCGCGACGATGGCCCTGCCCTTCGTCCGCGAGTTCTTTCAACTCGACAGCCCGTCGCTGGTCGCGTGGGTGTGGGTGCTGGGCGCCATCGCGGTCGGCGGCGTCGCTGCCTGGGGCGCGGTCGAGACGCGGGCGCGGATCGGCGGCACCGAGCCGGCGGACGCATGACTCGCGACGTCCTCGTCGTCGGCGGAGGCGACCCGGCCGCTGCGCTGGCATCGGAGCTGTCCGGGAACGTGGTGCAGGTCGCGCCCGAAGCTGAAGAGGTCGACGACGGATTCGTCGACGGTCTGCTCCGCGCCGACGGCACCGAGGTCGACGGTCTCGATCTGGTCGTGCACGCCCTCTACCCGCAGCAGAGCCGAACCCCGGCCCCCGTCGAGGAGATGACCGCCGACCGCTGGGCCGCCGCCTGCGACGACCCCCTGGAGGCAGCCATCCGCGTGGCCCGGGGCGCCCACCGGCATCTAGCCGACCGTCACGGGACGATGGTGGTCTGCGTGCCACTGGTCGGAGCGGCCGGCGCCGCCAACCTGGTGGCGCTGGCGGGGCTGGCCGAGGGGCTGCGGGTCCTGGCCCGGTCACTGGCCCGCAGCTGGGGGTCGGACCAGATCCGCGCGCACGCCGTGACCCTGCACCCGTCGCTGTTCCTGGCATCTGAGCACGCCGAGGCAGCCGTCGAAGCCACCGCCCTGCACGACCCCGCTCTGGTTCGCCTGCCCTCCGTGGCCGAGATAGCCGCGGTGATCGACGCCCTGGCCGACGGCCGTACGACCGCGGGCCTCACCGGAGCGTCGCTGGTAATGGACGGCGGCACCTGGATGGCCGGATGACGGAGATGGCAACGGTCGCGGCCCCCTGGGGCCGGGTGCTCGAAGGCCAGGTGGCCATGGTCACCGGGGCCGGGCAGGGCGTCGGGGCCGGGATCGCCGCGGCGCTGGCCGCGGCGGGGGCCGCTGTCGTCGTCGCCACCCGCAGGGCCGCCAATGGTGAGCCCGCAGCGGAGGCGATCCGGGCCGCCGGCCAGACAGCCGTCTTCGTTCGGTGTGACGTCACCGAAGCTGTCGACGTGCAGGCCGCGGTGAACGAGGCCGTGCAGCGGTTCGGCGGCCTGGACATCATGGTCCACAACGCGGTGGCGCCCGCGGGGCGACCCGGAGGGGTTCAGTACACCCGCAGCGACATGATCCGGCCCCAGATCGCCACCGCCACCACCGCCAGCTTCCTCTGTGCCCGGGCGTCGCTGGTCCACCTGCGCCAGCGGCCCGGCACGTTGATCCTGCTGACATCGCCCGCCGGCGTGGAGGGGTCGGCCAACCTGCCGATCTACGCGACCGTGAAGGCCACCCAGCGCGGGATCGTCAAGAGCCTGGCCCGGGAGTGGGGTCCCCTCGGCGTGCGTGTGAACGCCATCGCCCCGGTGGCTCGCACACCGGCTATGGACGCGGCCGTAGCCGCCAATCCGAGCCTGGAGACCCGCCTCGTCGCCCGCACGCCGCTGGGCCGCCTTGGCGACGCCACCGCCGACATCGGGCCGGTCGCGGTCTTCCTGGCCTCCGCTGGTGCCCGCTACATCACCGGCCAGACCATCGTCGCCGACGGCGGCGGCTTCCTGGGCCTGTAGAGACCGGGCGGCAGACGGCACACCGGCGCGTGCGGTGTGGGCGGATGGTAGAACCGGGCACGGTGGCGGAGGTTCATCTTGTTGTCAGCCCCCGGGGCGGCCGGGGCCGGGCCGCGGCGGCTGCTCCCGCCGTTCGCCGGGTGATCGAGCAGGCCGGCCACACGCCGGTGGACATCAGCGGCGCCTCCGCGAGAGGAACGGCCGATGCGGTCCGAGCCGCAGTCGAGGCGGGGGCGTCGCGGGTGATCTCCGTGGGCGGGGACGGCACCCTGCACCTCGCCCTCCAGGGCGTGGCCGGCACCGGCGCTGTACTGGGACTGGTGCCCGCGGGCACCGGCAACGACTATGCCCGCGCCTTCGGGCTGTTCGGGCTCAGCGCCGAGGAGGCTACGGCCAGGGCCCTGGGCCCGGCCCGGCCCGTGGACGTCATCAGGACCGACCGCCAGCGGTGGGTGGCCTTCAACGTGACCGGCGGGTTCACCGTGGACGTCAACGACCGGGCTGACCGGATGCGCTTCCCCAGGGGTCCGAGCCGTTACACGGTGGCCACCCTGCTCACGATGCCCGGACTGCGGTACCGGGAGCTGGCCGTCACGGTGGACGGGGAGCGCTCGGAGCACCGCAGCGCCCTGTTCGCAGTGGCCAACACGCCCACGTTCGGCGGCGGGATGGCCATCTGCCCCGACGCCGACCCCTGCGACGGGCTGCTCGACGTGTGCGTGGTCGGCCCGGCCAGCCGCACCACGATGCTGCGGCTGCTGCCGAAGGTGTTCGACGGCGGCCATGTGGGCCATCGCGACGTGCACATGCGGCGCGGCCGGACCGTCACCATCGAGGGCGAGCCCATGGACCTGGTCGGCGACGGCGAGGCCATAGGAACAGCGCCGATCAGCCTGGAGGTCGTGCCCGGCGCGGTCAACCTCGCGGCCGGCGGCTGACCGGACTGAGAGCCTCCAGGAGCTCGTCCGCGAAGTCGGGCCGGGAGATCACCAGGCCGGGGGTGTGCGGGCGGGCGTTGTTGAAGCGAAGGGGCGCGCCGTCGACGCACGAGACGTGCAGGCCCGCGGCCAGCGCCACCCCGGCCGGCGCGCACGTGTCCCACTCGTAGAGCCCGCCGGTGTGCACGTAGGCATCCACCTCGCCGCGCACCACCGCCATCGCCTTGACTCCGGCCGAGCCCATGGCCACAACCTCGGCGTCGAGCCGCTCCGCGAGGCGGCGGCCGTCGGTGTAGCCCCGGGACCGGGCCACCACCACCCGGCGCCGGCCCACCCGGCACATCGTCGGCACGGGCGCGGGATCGGTCGCGAACGTCGTGTCCCACGCGGGGACGGCCACCGCGGCCGCGGCCGGTTCCCCCCGATCGCACAGCGCCACATGCACCGACCAGGAGCCCGACACCCCGAAGTCGCTGGATCCGTCGAGCGGGTCGAGGATCCACACCCGGTCGGCGTCCAGGCGCCGGCGGTCGTCGCGGCCCTCCTCCGACAGCACGGCGTCAGCGGGCCGGTGCCGGCCCAGCTCGCCGACCAGGAACTCGTGCGCCTGCCGGTCCCCCGCCATCTCCAGCGCCCAGCCCTGAGGCCCGTCCGGATCGTTCAACAGGTCGAGCAGCAGCCGGCCGGTCTCGTCGGCGAGACGGGCCGCGAGAGCGTGGTCGCCGGGGGCCGCGCTCACGCGGCCGGCGGTCGGCGGTGCACCGTCACCGCGTAGGGGCCGCCGTCGTAGGGCTCGCGGTCCCAGGTGGTCCAGCGGTGCTCCAACTCGAGCCCGGCCGCGGCCGCGAACCGGTCGTAGTCGTCGAAGGTCAGCGGGGAGAGCCCCAGCCGGAAGCCCGACACGAGCCGGCCACCCCGAGCCAGATGCCTGGCCATGTTGGCGACTATCGCCGCCTCGGTGCCGATCTCCACGAAGACCATCACGTTGCCGGCCATCACGACCAGATCGAACTCCCTTCGCCCGGCGACGCCGGCTCCGGCAACCTCCACGTCGGTCAGATCGCCCAGGATCCAGGGCACGTTAGGGGCCTTGCTGCGGGCCTCGTCGAGCATGCGCCGGTCGACGTCCACGCCGACGACATCGATGCCTCGGCGGTCGAGCTCGACGGCGACCCGGCCGGTCCCGCACCCCGCGTCCAGCACCGAGCCGGGCCGGAACCAGCACACCAGATCGGCCTCGCCGTGGACCCAGGCGCCAGCGGCCTCCATGCGCTTCCAACGGTCGTCGTAGACATCGCCCCGGGATGCCCCCGCGATCTCCCACCAACGGCTCACGCGCCGACCCTACCGAGCCCGCAATCGCCCCGGCGCGCCGGCAGGGCCGTCGCACTCCCGCAGCGGGCCGGCCCCTAGGAAGCCGCGGACCGTTAGCCTCGGTCGCGACCGCCGCTTGCTCCAACCGCGCGTCGAAGAGGAGGGCTCATGGAGTTCGGGTTATTCCAGAACGGCTACATCCCGGGACCGTCGGCGCACATCCCCGCGCACGAGCACCTGATGCTGATGCGCGAGGCGTCGTACCCGATCCTCGCCGACAAGCACAACTGGAAGTTCGCCTGGTTCGGAGAGCACCACTGCCTCACCGAGTACAGCCACATGTCCGCCCCCGAGGTGGTGATGGGGTGGGTCGCGGCCCAGACCGACTACATCCATCTGGGCACGGCCATCACCAGCCTGCCCACCACCAAGGAGCACCCGGTTCGCATCGCGGAGCGGGCCGCGATGCTCGACCACTTCTGCGAGGGCCGATTCGAGTTCGGCACCGGTCGGGGTGCGGGCAGCCACGAGGTGGCCACGTTCAACGGCACGGTCACCTCCGAGACGAAGGCCATGTGGAACGAGGTCATCGCGGAGATCCCCCGGATGTGGGCCCAGCGGGACTACTCGTACGAGGGCGAGCACTTCCATGTGCCGCCCAACCACAACGTGCTTCCCAAGCCGCTAGACGGCACCCACCCTCCGCTGTGGGTGGCCTGCGGCAACCTGGCCACCTTCGCGACCGCGGGACAGATGGGCATCGGGGCGATCGCGTTCAACTTCGAGCCCGCCCCCGCGCTCAAGGGCCGCATCGACAGCTACAAGGAGGCCATCGCGGGGTGCACCGAGCCCCACGGCTCGTACATGAACGACAACGTGATGATGACCAACGCCCTGATCTGCCTGGAGGACCGCGACCGGGCCCGCGAGATCGCCCTGATGAACGGCCGGGGCTACCTGTACTCGATGGTGTGCCTCTACCACGACACCATCCCCAAGCGCGAGGGAGCCGCCACCTGGCCCGAGCCGCCGCAGGGCATGCCCGACGAGGCCACCCTCGACTTCGCCATCGACGCGGGCTACATGCTGTGCGGCACGCCCGAGGAGGTGTGCGAGCAGCTCGAGAGGTCGTACGTGGCCGTGGGCACCGACCAGCTGGTGTTCGGCCTGCCGAACGAGGGCTTCGAGTACGAGGAGATCCTCGAGATGATCGAGATCTTCGGCGACCAGGTGATCCCCGAGTTCGACAAGGACCGGGTCCACTCGACCGAGAAGTACCGGGCCAACGCGGTGCGCAAGTACCCGGAGTGGAACGAGCCGCCCCCCGACATCAAGACGACTCCGCCTCCCAGCGCGTCGATGCCGATCCCCTACCACCACTGAGGCGGCCCCGTCAGCCCTTGATCAGCTCCGCGGCCTGGCGGCACTCCTGCTCGGATCGGGCGGCCACATTCACCATGGTGACCGGGGACTCCTCCCACGCCTGGAGCCGCTCCCGTATCCGCTCGGCCGGCCCGACTAGGGAGATCTCGTCGGCGAACTCCTCGGGGACGGCCGCGATGGCCTCGTCGCGGCGGCCCTCCAGGAACAGCCGCTGGACCTCGTAGGCCGCCTCCTCGTAACCCATCCGGGCCATGAGCCGGGTGTGGTAGTTCTGGCCCTCGGCCCCCATCCCTCCGATGTAGAAGCCGAGGCTGGCCCGGACCGGCCAGAGGGCCTCGGCGATGCCAGCGGTGTCACAGACCCGCAGCGTGGTGTGCACCGCGATCTCGAAGCCGTCCGGGGCGGCGGCCAGCTGCGACGCGTACACCTCGGGTCGCAGAGGCGAGTAGTACAGCGGCAGCCAGCCGTCGGCGATCTCGACGGTCTGGGCCACGTTGCGGGGGCCCTCGGCACCGATCCAGATCGGGATCGAGCGCAGCGGGTGGGTCATGATCTTGAGCGGCTTGCCCAAGCCTTCGGCGCCCTCGCCGGTGTAGGGATGCTGGAAGTGGTCGCCCTCGAACGTGAGGTGATCGGCCCGCTCGAACACCCGCCGCAGGATCTCCACGTACTCGCGGGTGCGAGCCAGGGGCTGGGCCGACGGGCGCCCGTACCAGCCCTCCACCACCTGGGGTCCCGACACGCCCAGGCCGAGAATGGCCCGCCCGCCGGAGATGTGGTCGAGGGTCACCGCGTGCATGGCCGTCGCCGTGGGTGTTCGCGCCGCGAGCTGCACCACGCCGGTGCCCAGCCGGATGCGCTCGGTGGCGGCCGCGATCATCACCAGGGGCGAGAACGCGTCGGAGCCCCAGGACTCGCCGGTCCAGGCCGCGTCGAATCCCGACCTCTCGGCCGCGACGGCCAGCTCCACCAGACCGTCGGGCATCGCCCGGCCCCAATAGCCGAGTGTCAGCCCGATCTGCATGCAGAGACGCTAACGCCGGGGGCCGGTGCTGGTAGCGTGTCCAGGGTTCTTGGCGGGCGGTGACCACCACCATGACTGTGAGATCCCCCTACCGCCGCTTCCCTGCGCTCCACCGGCGCCGCTCGACCGTGCTCGGCGTGTTGCTCGCGGTCGCGGTGGCGGGAGCGGCCGGCCCGGTGGCCGCCCAGAGCGACCAGGAGATCATCGACCGCAGCAAGAGGACCGTCGAGGATCGCGAGGCCCAGCGCGAGGAGTTGCAGCAGGTGGCCGAGGCCGCCACCGAGAACCTCGATGTGGCCACGGCCGACGCTGACGATCTTGTCGACGCGCTCAAGAAGGTGGAGGAGGCGGTGCACGCCCAGGAGACCGCCCTCAGCGAGGCGGAGCGGGCCTTGGCCGACGCCGAGACCGTCGTGCGGGAGGCCGAGTCCAGGATCGTCGAACTGGAAGAGGAGTTGATCTCCACCCGCGAGCGGCTGAAAGTGGCGGTGATCAACTCGTATGTATCGTTCCAGGCCCCGACCGGAACCCTGAGCGTGCTCGGCGCCGACCCCTGGGAGAACGCTCACGAGGAGGCCCTCGCCGGGTTCGCCACCGGCAGCGGCATCGACGACCTCGACGACCTGCGGCGGCTGGGTGAGGAGTTGGAGCGCTGGCGACTCCAGGCCACCGAGGCGGCCGCTGAAGCCGACTTCCGTCGACGGAGAGAGGATCAAGTCCACGCTGATCTGATCGTGGCCGCCAACCGCGAGGCTCTGCTACTGGTTCAAGCCGAGGAACGGGTCGACCAGCGGCTGGCTGAGGTCCAGTTGATCAGGCAGCACGATGCGGATCTGGCCGCGGAGATCGAGGCCGCCGAACGCGAGATCATCGATGCCCTCGCCCGCCAGCAGGCCGCGGAGGAGGCCCGGCGCAGAGCTGAGGAGGAGGCCCGGCGCAGGGCCGAGGAGGAAGCCCGGCGCAGAGCCGAGGAGGCAGGACGGGCACCGGAGCCGGTCCCGACGGTGACACCGGGCGGCGTCAACTTCACGCTCGTGTGGGTGCGCGGCTACGAGGTCAATTCACAGATCGCGGACGACGTCGACGGGCTGGTCGCGGCCCTGGAGGCCGAGGGCTTCGACATGGGCGGCTGGGGGTACCGCAGCCATCAGGAGCAGATCGATCTGCGGAGGTCCAACTGCGGAACCTCGGAATGGGCCATCTGGCAGAAGCCGTCGAGCACCTGCGCACCGCCGACGGCCCGACCGGGACGGAGCAACCACGAGAAGGGGCTGGCCATCGACTTCACCGAATCGGGCCGGCTCATCACGAGCCGCAGCCGCCCGGTGTTCCAGGCGCTTCAACGCCTGGCCCCCCAGTTCGGTCTCAAGAACCTCCCCAGCGAGCCCTGGCACTGGTCGGTCGACGGCCGCTGAGCGGCGGCACTCCGGGCCAGGTGGGAGCCGCTAGTGGGTGTGGGTCCAGGTGGGGGGGCGCTTCTCGATGAAGGCCTTGGGCCACTCGGCACCGTCGCCGCGGGCCGCGTTGGACGCCATCACGTCGGTGGCGAACTTGTAGGCCTCGCCGATGCCCATGTCCATCTGGGCGTAGAGGGTCTGCTTGCCGATGCCCTTGGCGTAGCGGCTGCCCCGGGTGGCCCGGCCCAGCAGGTCCATGGTGGCCTCGTCCAGTTGCTCGGGCGGCACGACCCGGTTGACGAGCCCCCAGTCGAGCGCAGTGGCCGCGTCGATGACGTCGCCGGTGAGGGCCAGCTCCACCGCCCGCTTGCGGCCCAGGGGCCGGGCCACCGCCACCATCGGGGTGTGGCAGAACAGGCCGCCCTTGCCGCCGGGCGTCGCGAAGCCGGCCTCGGTGCTGGCCACGATCAGGTCCGCGCTGGCGGCCAGCTGGGCGCCGGCCGCGGTGGCCAGGGCATGCACCTTGGCCACCACCACCTGGGGAATCTCGGCCATGGCGGTCATGGCGGAGCTGCACTGGGTGAACAGCTCGTGCAGCTCGGGCTCGCCCATGGTCGCCATCTCGGCCAGGTCGTGACCCGAGGAGAACACCGGGCCGTTGGCGGCCAGCACCACGCCGGCCACCTCGCCGTCGCCGCCGGTGGCGCGCAGGGCGTCCTCGAGTTCGCCGAGTAGCTCCGACGACATGCAGTTGCGACGCTCGGGCCGGTTCAGCGTGATGGTCGCGTAGCGGTCATCGCGCTCATAGAGCAGGTTGCGGTAGTCCATAAGATCCTCCTGTGTCAAGAGTCTGCCAGAACGGGCAGCACCTGCTCGGCCGTCAGCTGCACGCTGGACCAAGCCTCGTCGATGGGCATGCCCCCGACCAGCGGATGCAGGGCCAGCGTGCCGGTGCTGCGGGCCAGGTCGACGGCCTCGTCCGGTGTGAGCACCCGGTAGATGCCCTCGGCCCGCAACTCCTCGACGGTCGTGGCCTTTGAGCACACCGCCGAAGTCTGTCCCGGAGGCTGCCAGCCCGCATAGGTCATGGCCTCCAGCATGAAGCACTCCCCGTAGGTGGCCCACACCCGGTCGGGATCCTCAGCCACGTTCAGCATGACCACGTTGTCGGGCGCGATGCAGAAGCCCTGGGTGCCGTGGCGCTCGCACTCGGCGTAGTAGAGGGCCTCGATCTCGGGGAACTGGCCCGGGAGCTGCATCGGCAGCCCCAGCCGGGCGGCCCGGCGGGCCGCGGCGGGCGACGACCCGCCCACCAGCACCATGGGATGGGGCCGGGTGTAGGGCATGGGCAGCACCTGCACCATCTCGCCGTTGTGCTCGAAGGGCTCGCCCTTCCAGGCGGTGAGCATCACCTCCAGCGCCTCGTCGAGGATCCTGCCCCGGCGCTTGTACTCCTTGCCCACCGCGGCGTACTCGACCGGCCGGTACCCGATTCCGGTGACGATCACGAGCCGGCCCCGGCTGACCAGGTCGATCACTGCGATGTCCTCGGCGGCCCGGACCGGGTCGTGCAGCGGCAGCAGCAGCGCCGAGATCGTGACCATGAGGCTGTCGGTGCTCGACAGGATCATGCCCGCGTTGAGCAGCGGCGTCGGGCACCACGCCATGGGGCTGCTGTGATGCTCCTCCAACGACACGGCGTTGAAGCCGTTCTTGTCGGCGTAGCGGGCGATCTCCAGGCCGGCCCGGTAGCGGTCGCTCATCGCCTGAGCGTCCGACGGGTCCGGCGACATGAAGTTGTAGCGGATCAGCGAGAAGGCCATAGCCCCAGTCTGCCCGCCTAACCGGGATGCCGCCCGCTCTCCCGCTCTGATTAACCCACGACGCCGGCGCGGTGCATGCGGTTGACGGTGCTCACCACCGCTCGCAGCGAGGCCGACACGATCGACTCGTGCAGGCCGACGCCCCAGGTGGTGTAGCGGTCGCCGGTGTCGACCTCCACGTAGGCCGCTGCGGTGGCGTCGCTTCCCGCGCCGATGGCGTGCTCGTAGTAGTCGACGACCTTGCCGGCGAACAGCCCGTTGGTCTGCAGCGCGCTCACGAACGCGTCGATGGGACCGTTCCCGGACCCCTTGATGGTGCGCTCGGTGCCGGCGATCCGCAGGCGGGCCTCCATGTCGGTGCGAGACGTCCCGATCGTGTCGGTGGTGGCCCGGTGCCCGATCAGCTCGATCCAGGGCCGGTCCGGCTCGACGTAGGAGGCCATGAACCGGCGGTGGATCTCGTAGGAGGTGATCTCGGTTCCGGTGTCCTCGGTCACGGTCTGGATCTGCTTGGAGAAGTCCACCTGAAGGTCACGAGGCAGGTCCAGGCCGTACTCGTGCAGCAGCACGTAGGCCACCCCGCCCTTGCCGGACTGGCTGTTGACCCTCACCACGGCCTCGTAGCTGCGGCCCAGGTGGCGGGGGTCGACGGGCAGGTAGGGCACGTCCCACACGTCGTAGTCGCCGGTCAGCGGCTCGCCCGGGGCCACGTCGTAGATGGCGGCCATGCCCTTCTTGATGGCGTCCTGGTGGCTGCCCGAGAAGGCGGTGTAGACGAGGTCGCCCACGTACGGGTGCCGCTCGGGCACGCTCATGCGGTTGGCGTACTCGAACACCCGGCGGGCCTCCTCGATGTCGCTTATGTCGAGTTCGGGGTCGACGCCCTGGGTGAACAGGTTGAGCGCGATGGTGACCACGTCGACGTTGCCGGTGCGCTCGCCGTTGCCGAACAGGGTGCCCTCCACCCGGTCGGCGCCGGCCATGATCCCGAACTCGGCCGCAGCCACCGCGGTGCCCCGGTCGTTGTGGGGATGCAGCGACAGCACGATCGAGTCCCGGTCGCGGATGTTGCGGTGGAAGTGCTCGATCATGTCGCCGTAGATGTTGGCCGAGGACATCTCCACGGTGGCGGGCAGGTTCAGGATCAGCGGCCAGTCCGGGGTCGGGCCGAACACGTCCATCACCGCCTCGCACACCTCGATGGTGAAGTCGGGCTCGGTGCCGGTGTAGCTCTCGGGTGAGTACTCGAAGCGGATGCCCTCGCCGTCCCCGGACCGCCTCAGGGCCTCGAGATTGTGCATGCAGCGCTCGGCTCCGCCGGTGGCGATGGCCACGATGCCGGCCCGGTCGGTGCGGAACACCACCCTGCGCTGGGTGACCGACGTGGAGTTGTAGAGGTGCACGATGGCGCGGGGCGCCCCGGCCACAGCCTCGAAGGTGCGGTCGATCAGCTCCGGGCGGGACTGGGTGAGCACCTGGATGGTGACGTCGTCGGGGATCTGGTCTTCCTCGATGAGCTTGCGGCAGAAGTCGAAGTCGGGCTGGGAAGCAGCCGGGAAGCCCACCTCGATCTCACGGAAGCCCATGTCGACGAGGTGGTCGTACATGCGCTGCTTGCGGGCGATGTCCATCGGGTCGACGAGGGCCTGGTTGCCGTCGCGCAGGTCGACCGAGCACCACAGCGGCGCCTTGGTGATCCGCCGGTCCGGCCAGGTCCGGTCGGCGAGCTCCACCGCGGGATAGGGCCGGTACTTCGTGAACGGCATGGGTTGGGGCGTGGTCATGGTCGTGATCCTCGATGCAGTTGGACGATGGTGGTTCTGCGCTGGGGTGGGGTTCGGGAGTCGGAGTTCGGGCTTCGGGCGGGGCGGGCGGAACCAGCCCCGACAACGACAAATCCCCCCGGCCGGTGGCACGAGGGGATTCGGCGAGCACCGATATGTGGCGCTCGCCTACACGAGAAGCAGGAGGTCGGCGAAGGTGGTCACGGCCACATACGTTAGCCGAGCCGCAGCCTGCGTCCAACGCCGCGACCGCCCGGGCCGCGACAGGTGTGCGATCGGGGTGCGATCCGCGCCATGCTGGAGGGGTGAGCCATCTGGTGTGGGAGGAGACGCTGCCGGAGTTGCGGTCGCCGATGCTGGTGACCGCCTTCCAGGGCTGGTTCGACGTGGGCGGTGCGGCGACGGGCGCCCTCGAATGGCTGAGCGAGCGCAGCGACGCGATCAAGGTGGCCCACATCGACCCCGAGGAGTTCTTCAACTTCGCGGAGCAGCGTCCCGACGTCCGGTTGCGGGATGACCGCCGTGAGATCGTATGGCCCTCCAACGACGTCTTCGTGCTCCGCCCGCCCGACGGCCAGCACGACCTGGTGCTGGTGGTGGGGGCCGAGCCGCAGCTGAGCTGGCGAACGTACACCGACATCATCGTGGAGCTCTCCTCCCGTTCCGGGGCGTCCACGCTGGTGACCGTGGGTGCGCACATCGCCGACATCCCCCACACCCGGCCGTTCCTTGTGACCGGCTCCAGCGCCGACCCGGGCCTGGCCAAGGCTTGGGGCCTGGACCGTCCCACCTACGAGGGCCCGACCGGGATCGTGGGCGTGCTCCACGAGCGCTTCGAGAGGCTCAGCGTTCCGGCGGTGTCGTTGAGGGTGGCCGTGCCCCACTACGTGTCGGGGGCCCCGAACCCGAAGGGGGCTCGAGCCCTGCTGGAGCGCTTCGAGCGGGTGACGGGCATCCCGACCGGCTGGCCGGAACTCGACGAGGCCGCAGAGGAGTGGGAGCAGCGGGTGAACGACGCCATGAACTCCGACGACGATGTGGTCGCCTACGTACGGCGTCTCGAGGCCCGCGCCGACGCCCGGGCCAAGCGCAGCGTGCCGAGCCCCGACGATCTGGGCGCCGAGTTCGAGCGCTTCCTGCGCCAGCAGGACACCTCCGACTGAGATCGAAGGAGAACCAGATGACTACTGCGTCCGCCGAGCCTGCAGCCGCCGCCCACCGCGGCGACGAGGAGCTGCCGTGGGCGGACGCTGGCGGCGGCATCGAGCTCAAGGTGATGATGGTGCGCTCCGACGAGGGGCTGTGGATCCTCCGGAACCGGTTCGCTCCCGGCGTTGTCATCCAGACGCACCGCCACACCGGTCCGGTCTATGCCCACACGCTCAGCGGCGCCTGGAAGTATCTCGAGTACCCGGAGGTCAACCGGGCCGGGTCGTTCCTGTTCGAGCCGGCCGGCAGCGTCCACACGCTCACCACCCCGGCCGACAACACCGAGCCGAGCGACGTGTGGTTCCAGATCCACGGCGTGAACCTCAACCTCGACGCCGACGGCAACGTGGAGTCGGTCACCGACGGCCCGGGCGTCCTGGCCGCCTACTACGCCATGTGCGAGGCCCAGGGGCTGCCCCGACCGAACGTCGTCACCTGAGCCGGGCGGGGGCGAGCCGGGCTACAGGCCGAAGGTGCCGTCGAGGCGGGTCTTCCAGTTGCCGGACGCGATGGTGCCGCCGTCCACGGGGATCGACGTCCCGTTGATGAAGCTGGCCATGTCGGAGGCCAGGAACACGATCGCGGCCGCACACTCCTCCGCCGCGCCCATTCGCCGCAACGGGGTGGGAAACGTGCCCTCGATGAGGTGGGTCCCGCCCTCGGCGAGGGCTTCGTCGCCGGGTGTGGGCATCATGTCGGGGGCGACGCAGTTGACCCGGATGCCCCGGTGCCCGTACTCCACGGCCAGGGTCTTGGTGAACTGCGCCACCGCCGCCTTCATGGCCGCGTAGACCCCGAAGCCGGGGGCCGAGTGGTAGGCCTCCACCGAGGTGACGTTGACGATGGCACCGCCGTCGGACATGAGCGGCACGCCGTGGCGAACGCAGTTGGTGACGGTGGCGAAGTTCTCCCTGATCAAGGCGTGCTCGCCCTTGGGCGACACGTCGGCGAAACGAGCCTTGAAGGTGCCTCCCGCGTTGTTGACGAGCACGTCGATGGGGCCGAGGTCGTCATGCGCCCGCTGCAGGAACCCGGCCACCGCCTCGTCGTCGCGGGCGTCGAGTACGTCGGGCAGGCACCGGCGCCCGGCCGCCTCCACTCCGGCGACGGTCTCGGGAAGGTGCGTGGGGTCCATGTCGAACACGGCCACATCGGCACCGAATCGGGCCAGGGCCACCGCGGTGGCCGCGCCGATCCCCCGGCCCGCGCCGGTCACGACCGCGATCCGGTCAGTGAGCAGGATGCTGTCGGGGGAAGGGTCCAACGGGTCTCCTCTCCGGTGGCCTGGAGCCACCGCGACGATACTGCCGCGCGGTGGCCACTAGGGTTTGCCGGCCGGCGACAGGGAGGGCAGACCAGCATGGGAGAGTTCGTTCGAGTCGAGACCGGCGGGGGTGTAGCCACCATCCGCATCGACCGGCCCAAGATGAACGCCATAAACCCGCAGATGCTCGCTGAGCTGACCGACGCCGCCAACGCCATCGCGGCCGACGGCGACGTAAGGGCTGCGGTGGTGTGGGGAGGTCCGAGGATCTTCGCGGCCGGCGCCGACATCGGAGGATTCACCGGCCTCGGCGCAGCCGAGGCCCAAGCGCTGTCGCGCGTCTTCAACGACGCGTTCCTCGCGGTGGAGAACATGCCCCAGGTCACGGTGTCGGCCGTGAACGGCTACGCGCTCGGCGGCGGCATGGAGATGGCCATGGCCACCGACTTCAGGGTGGCCGCAGAGGACGCTGTCCTGGGCCAGCCCGAGATCCGCCTCGGGATCATCCCCGGCGGCGGCGGCACCCAGCGACTCCCCCGCCTGGTGGGCGTCACCCGAGCCAAGGAGATCATCTACACCGGTCGCAACGTGCATCCCGACGAGGCCCTCGCCATCGGCCTGGTCTCGGCGGTGCATCCCCCCGAGGAGACCTACGACGCGGCGGTGGAGATGGCCGCGGGCTACGCCGCCGGCCCCGCCGCGCTGCGCATGGCCAAGCAGGCGGTGATGGACGGCCTGGCCCTGTCGCTGGCCGATGCGGTGGCCTGCGAGACCGAGCAGTTCGGCGCCTGCTTCGACACCGAGGACGCCTCCATCGGGGTGGCCAGCTTCCTCGAGCAGGGCCCCGGCAAGGCCACCTTCACCGGCCGCTAGCACCTCCGAAACCGATGGCGGGCATGTGCCTCCAGGGCCGCATCGCCATCGATTCCGGCAGGGGGCGGCCCGCTAGTCGACTTCGAGGCGGTTGAGCCTCACTGCGGCCAGGGCCAGACCCGCGACCGCCACCGCGGCCAGCACGATCAGCGCGGTGGTGGTTGTGTAGGCGTCGAAGCCGTAGTCGATGTCGCCGACACGGCTGAGCACCGACCGGGTGTAGCCCCGCAACGACAACCGGGCCGCGAAGTCGCCCAGGCCGACGGCCAGACCCTCCCACAACAGCACGTAACCGATGCCCCACATGATCGGCTTGCGCACCAGCAGTCCCAGGAGCACGAACAGCGACGAGTAGGCCGCGGTTCCCAGCGCGGCCGCGGCTGCGGCGGCGACAGCAAGGTCGCCGGATCCCGAGACACTGTCGGCGGCCAGCAGGCCGCCCAACGCGGTCGGAATCACGGTCAGCGGCAGCGCCGCGGTTGCCGCTGCGGCGGCCGCGCCGGCCACGACCGGGGCTCGGCCCATGGGACGCAGCCACAGGTAGACGAGGGTGCCGTCCTCTCGGGTCTCTCCCAGCACCGAGGAGCCGAACACGAGCGCCACGATGGGCACGAGGATGATCAGGCCGAAGCCGTCGGCGTAGCCGGCGCCGTCTCTCAGCAACTCGGCGGCGCTGCGGTCGCGGTCGCCCGCGGTGATGCCGACCAGCCAGCCCACCAGGATGATCAGCGCGCCCAGCGAGCCCAGCGCGACGAGCTTGCCCGGCGTGACGACCTGGCGGACCAGCACGCGGTAGGTCAGGGCCGCAGCCCGGAGGCTGGGCACGTTCCGGCGGGTCGGGGCGGGCCGCGGCGCGGTCATCGCTTCTCCAGCAGGTAGCGGAACACCGACTCGAGGTCCTCGTCGAGGGGGGCGACCCGCGACAGGCGAGCCTCGAGACGCTGCGCCAGCGGAGCGACCTCCCGGCCGAGGCGATCGACGTCGCGGGTGTCCACGACGATCGAGTCTCGACCGACGCTCACCCCCACGGCCGTGCCCGACTCCACCAGGGCCGCCGCGAACTGCCGGGGCCGGTCCACCGCGATGCGGATCCGGTGGGGGCGGTCGTCCATCAGCTCGCGCAGCTCGCGGTAGTCGCCGGTGGCGGCCAGGCGCCCCTGGGCGATCATCAGGATCCGGGACCCGAGACGGGCGACCTCCTCGAGGACGTGGCTCGACACCAGCACGCAGCGGCCCTCGTCGCCCAGCCCGTGGAACAGTGCGATCATGCGGCGCCGCTGCACCGGGTCGAGCCCGGTGAGGGGCTCGTCGAGGATCAGCACCTCGGGGTCGTGCACCAGCGCGGCGGCCAGCTTCACCCGCTGGCGCATCCCCTTGGAGAACCCGGCCACCGGCCTGGAGTCGTCCGCGTCGAGGTCCACCACTCCCAGGGCGCGCTGGGCTGCCCGCTGCGGCTCGGCGACGGCTTCGGTCGCGGCCGCCAGGGTCACGAACTGCAGGGCGCTGAGCCGTTCGAACAGCCCGTCCTGCTGGGGGACGAGGCCGATGCGGCCCCGCACGTCGCGGTCGCGGCGGGCGTCGGCGCCGAGCACCCGAACGGTGCCCTTGGTGGGCGGTGTCAGCCCGCACATGACCCTGAAGAGGGTGGACTTGCCCGCGCCGTTGGGTCCCAGCAGGGCAGTCACCCCGGACCGCACCGAGAAGCTCACGTCCGAGACCGCCACCACGTCCCCGAACACCTTCGACACGCCGTTCACCTCGACCATGGCCGAGCCGTTGGACGGCGGGGGCGGAGGGGGCGGGACGGTACTCATCGGCTCAGCGCCAGTCGCCGGTAGCGCCACCACACGACCGCCGAGCCCACAGCCACCCACGCGAGGTTGGCCGCGACCACGAACAGCGTGGACAGTTCGGCCCGTCCGGCCCCTGGGAGGCTCTCGCCTTCGGGCAGGTCGGGCTCCCCACCCAGGGGAGCCAGCCCCTCGACGCCGTAGATCCTGTTCTTGAGTTCGTCGGAGATCCCGCCGAGGTCGAAGGCGTAGAGCCGCTCACTCATGTCGGCCACGTCCACCAGGGCGAGCGTCAGGCCGCCGCTGCCCCACAGCAGCGCGACCACTCCGATGGTGGCGAAGACCCGGCGGTCGGTGAGGCTCGCAGCGGCCAGGCTGGCCGCGGTGAACGCGGCGGAGATGGCCACACCGGCCGCGACGATGCGCACGAACACCGTGATCCACTCGGCGAACCCGTCGGGGCCCGAACCCTCGATGGTGCGGGCCACCAGCAGGAACAGCACCGGCCCGACCGTCAGGACCGCCAGCGTCAGCACCACCGCCAGCCCCTTCGAGACGAGGTAGCTCCATCGCTGAAGGGGGGTTGACAGGTACATCTGGAGCATGCCGTTGCGGCGGTCGGCCACCAGGATGTCGGGCACCACGATGCCGCAGTAGAACAGCAGGGCGAAGCCGATGAAGTCGTAGTACTCGTGGTAGTCGGGCAGTATCTCGTCCGCGATCATGTCGATGTCGAGCACCACCGCCAGCCCCACGAAGACCACCGCCGGGACCAGGGCGATCACCACCGCGAGCCAGGGCAGGATCTTGTGACGGGCCGAACGGCCCAGCCCGAGGGTGTGGCGCACCGAGAAGCGAACGACCGAGCGCATCGCACCCGGCAGGCCGGAGCGCGGACCGTCGTAGGACCGGTAGCCCTGATCGATGATCCGGGCGGTGTCGGCCGTGTCGGCGGTATCGGCGCCGGGTGTGATGCCGGGCACGGGGTCGGTCATCGGGGGGCGTCCTCGAAGAGATCCTCGAGCGTGCGGCGCCGGGTCTCCAAGCGGCGCACGCGGGCCCCGGCTGCGGCCACCGCGTCACGGGCCCGGTCGCAGAGCTCCTCGAAATCCGCTCCCCGGAGCCTCAAGGTGGTCTCGGTCCGCTGCACGTCGAGGCCGCCGGACCGGAGTGCCGACTCCACCGCCTCGACCGACCCGGCCGGCTCGGCCACGTCCACCAGCTCGAGGGTGATCCCGTCGCCGGCGCCGATCAGCTCCGTGATGGGCCCGCAGGCCACCAGCCGGCCGGCGTCGAGGGCCACGACGTGGTCGCAGATCCGCTCAACCTCTTCGAGCACGTGCGACGACAGCACCACGTTCATGGAGAAGTCGCGGCTGATCTGCCCGATGAGGGTAAGCATCTCGCTGCGCTGCACCGGGTCGAGGCCGTCGGTGGGCTCGTCGAGCAGCACCAGTTTGGGGTCCGAGGCGATGGCCTGGGCCAGCTTCACCCGCTGGCGCTGTCCTGTCGACATGGTGCCCAGGGTGCGGGTCCGCTCCTCGCCCAGGCCGACCAGCCACAGGCTGTCGGAGGCCCGGTTGCGGGCCTCGGAGCGGGGCAGGCCCTGCACCTCGGCGAGGTGACGGACGAAGTCGACGGCCCGCATCTCGTCGGGCAGCACGTTGCGCTCAGGTGCGAATCCGACCTTGGCCCTGAGCTTGTGGCCCGCCTTCTGCGGGTCGAAGCCCATCACCGTCACCGACCCCGACGTGGGGATCCGCAGGCCGAGCATGGCGTTGAGCAGGGTGGTCTTGCCCGCGCCATTGGCCCCGACGAGCCCGGTCACACCGGGCTGCATCTGCAGGTCGAGGCCGTCGAGGGCGACGGTCGGGCCGAAACGCTGCGTCAACGCCTGCGTCTCGACGATGGTCACCGGCCGAGCATACGGCTGCGGGACTCCGTTGCTCCCGGCAGCCTGCGTCTCCGGCACGGCCTCATCCACGCTCCCATGGTGCCGATCGGCCGGTTGCAGCCCACTCGGGGATGTCCCTGAACTTCCCCCGACAACCACCACCGCCGTAGGGGTGGGTCCAGGAAGCCAGCCGGAGGGCGATGGGATCAGACGAGGAGGGGGTCGGTGAGGATCTCTACTAGGGCGGGGCCCTGGTGGTCGAGGGCAGCCTCGATGGCGTCGTCGAGCTGGTCGAGAGCCGAGACCCGGAAGCCGCGGGCGCCGCAGAGTTCGGCGAAGGCCGCGAAGTCGGGGTTGTGCAGCGAGGTCTGCCACACGTCGAGTTCGGCGGCCCGCTGCTCCTTGGAGATCTTGCCCAGCTCGTTGTTGTTCAACAGCACGTGGGTGATGTCCATGCCGTGCTTGGCCGCGGTGGTGAGCTCCATGGCGTACTGGCCGAAGCCGCCGTCGCCCGACACCGACACGACCGCCCGGCCGGCGTGCTCGGGACGGCTCTGGGTGGCGGCCCAGCAGCCCATGGCCGCGGGCAGCGAGAAGCCGATGGACCCCAGGTAGCCAGACATCAGCACGGTCTGGCCCCTGGTCTCGAAGTATCGCCCGAACGAGTAGGCGTGGTTGCCCACGTCCACCGGGACGATGGCGTCGGCGGGCACCAGCCGGCTGAGCGCGTCGAACACCGACGCCGCGTTGAGGCCCTCGCCCCGGTCGTCGGACCGGCGCCGGGCCTTCTCGTCGCGCCAGATGGCCCAGCGCTCGGCCACCTCGGGCCGCAGGTCCTGGCACCGGCGACTAGCGGGCATGGCCTCGGCCAGAGCCCGGGCCGCCACGCCCACCTCGGCCAGCACCGGCACGTCCACCGGGTGGAACCGGCCCAACGCCATCGGGTCGAAGTCCACCTGCACGGTCGGCTTGTAGTCGGCGATGCCGGTGTGGTTGGCGAACGACACGCCGAAGGTCAACAGCAGATCGGACTCGTTCATGAACCAGCTTGCGATGGGCGTGCCCGAGCGGCCCAGCACGCCGCAGCCCAGCGGATGGCCGTCGCCGATCAGGCCCTTGCCCTTGAACGTCGTGGCCACCGGCGCGCCGATCTGCTCGGCGAGGGCGACTATGTCGGTCATGGAGCCGCGGGCGCCGTGGCCCACGATGATCAGCGGCCGGGCCGCTCCTGCTACGGCATCGACCGCGGCGGCCAGCGCCTCGGCCGGAGGTTCGACGGCCCGCGAGCCGGTGCGTCCCTGCGGGGAGCCGGGCGAGCCGGCTGCGCCCGAGGGCGCGGGCAGGACCTGAACCTCGTCGGGCAGCACCAGGTGGGCCACATCCCGCTCCACGGTTGCGGTCTTGCAGGCCAGGGTCATCAGCTCGGCGTGCGTGGAGCCGGCCTGAACGGTGGCGGTGTAGCGGGCGACATCGGCGAAGGCGGCCGACAGGTCGGTGTCCTGGAAGGCGCCCCGGCCCCGCACCCTCGAGGGCACCTGCCCCGACAGGGCCAGCACCGGCGCCCGGTCCATCTTGGCGTCGTACAGGCCGGTGAGCAGGTTGGTGGATCCGGGGCCGGCGATGGCGAAGCAAGCGGCCAGCGAGCCGGTGAGCTTGCCGTAGGCACAGGCCGCGAACGAGGCCGCGCCCTCGTGGCGGATGCCGACGAAGGTCAGCTCGCCCCGCTTCTCGGCGGCCCGAACCGCGTCGGCGAAGCCGAGGTTGGAGTGCCCGACCATGCCGAAGACGTGGGTGACGCCCCAGGCGACCATCGTCTCCACCAACACGTCGGAGACAGTGCGCTTGCGGGGCCGCTCGACCGGCAGGGCCGCGTACACGCCGTCGTCGCGCACCTCGGTTCGGTAGGCGGCCGGGGCATCGTCGAAGGGCGGCGGGGGCTTGCCGTTCTTGGGCGAGTAGTCGTAGCCGTGCCACGGGCAGCGCAGCCAGCCTCCCTCTATGGACCCCTCCCCCAGCGGCCCGCCCTGGTGCGGGCAGGCGTTGCCGAGGCATCCGTAGCCGCCGTCGGCGGTCCGGGTCACGCAGAGGCTCTCGTGGCCCACGGTCACCGTCATGACCCGGCTTTCGCCGAGTTCGTCGAGACCGATCAGCTTGTGCCAGGCGTAATCGCCGTCGGGCAGCGCCGGCTCGCTGAAGCTCGGCGCGGTGTCTTGGTCAGGGGCCACTCGCGCACCCTCCGATGTCGTCCTCCGGCGGTGAGAGGACGCTACCGGGCGGGTCCCCAGGCTGGCGGCGGCGAACCCGAACCGGTGATGATATCATGAGATATCCACCCTGACCCGAGGAGGAGCCGTGACCGACATTCTCATTCGCGGCGTGCCCGAAGACGTAGTCGCGGCTATCGAGGCCAACGCCAGGAAAGCCGGACTGTCGAGGGCCGAGTACCTGCGGAGGACGCTTGAGCGGGAACGCGCCGATTCTGCCGGCGAAGTGACCGTGGAGTCTCTCCGGCGCTTCAAGGAGACCTTCACAGACCTGGCCGACCCCGACCTGATGCGGTCGGCCTGGTCATGACCGCCTGGCTGATCGACAAATCAGCCCTGGTACGGCTCGACTCGAGTCCCGACGCCGCGGAGTGGGCCTCAAGAATCCAACGCGGGCTGGTCCGCATCTCCACGGTGACCCGGCTTGAGATCGGGTTCTCGGCCCGCTCAGCCCAAGACCTCCAACACAGTCTCGCCGAGCCGCCGCTAAGCGCCATGCCGGTCGAGTACCTCACGCCCGCCATGGAGGACCGTGCGGTCGCCGTGCAACTTGCCCTGGCGCAGGCGGGCCATCATCGGGCGCCCTCGGTTCCCGATCTTCTAATCGCCGCGACCGCCGAGGGCACTGGGCTGACCGTCCTGCACTATGACAAGGACTTCAGACTCATTGCCGGCATCACCGGCCAGCCGCTGGAGCGCCTGGTCGTCCCCGACGATCCGTAAAGCTTGAGCCTGGAGGCTTGCCGGATCAGGCCTTGCGTCTGGCCGGCTTCTATCGTGGGGCTCGCACCAGCAACGACCGCGCCGGGAGACGCCGATGACTGTGCCCACCTACCAGCTTCACCACCTGTGCATCTACGAGAAGCAGCCCCGCGACGCCATGTGGAACTGGCTGCGCTGGTACCACGCCATCCCCGCCTACTACTGGGAGGGTGTCGCCGACATGCACCACACCGGCGAAGGGGGCGTGGACTACACGTTCCTGGCCTGCGGCGCGCCCTTCCAGATGCAGCTCGAGGCGCCGCCGTACCAGTTCGAGTACGAGCGCAGGTGGTTCGCCGAGCACGACTCGGGCATCAACCACATCTGCTGGATCGTGCCCAGCGCCTACGACACCGTCGACCACCTGCAGTCCAACGGCGCCACGGTGGCAATGCCCTACGAGGAGTTCGGCGACACCTACCACGGCTTCGTGGCCATCGACCCTGAGGGCCGCTGGGTGGAGATCATGTCGTACCCGAGCGAGTTCAAGACCCCCGACGTGGAGTTCCGCCCGGTGGGGCATCCCGGTCTGCAGACCCTGGGCGTGGTACAGCTGTGCCGCGACCTCGACAGCCAGGTCGAGTGGTACACCGACGTGCTGGGCCAGCGGATCATCCTCGATGCCCGCAGCGGCAACGACGGTCTCGTGTACCTGGCCGACCACACCTACGACGGCCGCCAGTGCGTGAACGTGCTGGCCACCCCCAGCACCGAGGCCGAGCACGCCCTGATGGAGCGCCACGGGCCGGTGATCTCCACCGTGCTGTACCAGGCCGGCGACGTGGACGCCGCCTGGCGCGACGCCATAGCCGCCGGCTTCGGCGAGGTGGCCGCCCCCGCTCACGACGACCGCATCGGCGCCCGCACCGGGTACCTGCGAGAGCCCAGCGGCAACCTGGTGCAGGTACGAGAGCGACTGGCCGCCTGACTTGAACATCAGAGGGATCCACCACGCGGGGTTGGTGGTTCGCGACCTGGACGCGGCGATCGCCTTCTACGGCGCGCTGCTCGACATGGAGATCATCGCACGGGACCGGTGGCGTGACCCCTTCCCCGACGCCGACAGCGCGGTGGGACTGGTCGGATCCTCCGCCGACGGTGTGATGATGCGGGGATCGAGCAGCTACCTGGAGCTGTGGCAGTACCACGCCCCCGAACGGGAGGGCGACGATCCAGCCGATCGGGGTGCCCACGAGCTGGGGCTGCGCCACCTAGCCATGGAGGTGGACGACGTGGGCGCCGCCCTCGACCGGGTCGTCGAGCTGGGCGGTTCCCGGATGGGAGAACCGCTGGGCTACGACCACGGCGGCGAGGCGGTCTACTGCCGGGACCCCTTCGGCACCATCATCGAGTTCATGTCCATCGGCTCGTCCTCAGAATCACTCGACGAGCTCTAGCCCGATCCCGTCAGCCCCCCATGAGGCGCATCGGGTCGCCCATGTCGTGGTAGCCGAGGTAGCCGCCGCCCACCGACGAAGCGTCGTACAGGGCGTAGCCCAGCAGTTCCTGGGCCCGCCGGGGCAGCCTGCGGGCCACGTCGGGCGGGGTGTTGGTGTAGCTGTTCTCCACCGGTCGCAGCCAGCCGCAGCAGTAGCCGGTGGACAGGGCCCGCCGCCGGCGGTCGCGGGTGCGGTTGGCGCCGCCGGCGTGCAGGGTGTCGCCCCGGAAGAACAGCACCGAGCCGGCCGGCAGCGAGCAGGCGGCCACCTCCCCGGGATCAGGCTCGCGGCCGGGCTCCCAGCGGTGGCTGCCGGGCGCCACGAGCGTGCCCCCCATCTCGGGGGTGATGTCGACCAGGGCGGTGATGGAGTTGACGATCATCGGAGCGGCCGTGCGGGCGAAGTTCCAGGCGTCGTCATCCCGGTGGAACGGCTGGGCCGACTCCCCCGGGCCGATGTCGATGACCTCTCCGTTGTTGAGGATGATCGTGGGGCTTATCGGCCCCATCACCGCCTCGGCGAAGCCGAGCATGCGCTCGTCGAGCATGATCTCCACGAAGCTGGGTGCCTTGACGCACAGCGCGTGAAGCCGCCGGGTTCGCCTCCCCAGGAACTCGTCGGACGTGTCAGATCCCGAGTCGGTGCCGCCGTGGGAATCGAGCCACGGCTCCAGCTCGGCGTTGAACCGCCCCAGAAGGTCGGGCGAGAGCCAGCCGTCGACAATCACACCACCGTCGCGCTCGTTGGCCTCGACGATGTCGTCGGTCGTGCAGTCCGCGGGCAGCCGCCCCACCTCAGCCATCCTCGCCAGTCCTCTCCAACCCGGCCAGGTCCCGGATCCTGCCTGTCGTGCTCGGGCTCACTGAACCTCCAGGAGCGGCATCACCTCAACCGCGAAGCGTTCCACCAATTCTGCCTGCGCAGCCACGCAGGGCGGTTCCCAGGAGCGGAGCATGCCGTGGGGCCACACCACCACCTCCCGGATGCCGAGTTCCGATACCCCGGCTGTGATCTGCTCGGCCACCTGTTCGGGGTTTCCGACGCAGTGGAATTCGGTCACGTCGTAGAAGTCCTCGAACGTGTACACCGCGGGCACATCGTCGGGCCATTGACGGTGCAGGATGTCACGCCAGTACTGGCCAGCGGCATCCATCACCTGGCGGGTTCGCTCGTCGGCGCCCTCCAGCAACCGGCGCTTGGCCACCGCGACGTCCACTGCCTTGTCGGTGAGGGTCACGCCGACCAGCCGATTGCTTCGCAGCGACGCCGGATCGCGCTCACGGTGCTCACAGGCGCGGCGTACCCGCTCGATCTGCTTCCTCACCATGGCGGCCGCAGCCAGGTGCGGGGCCACGGAGAACCCGTCGGCCCATTCGGCGATCACCGACGGCATCCGGCTCTTGCCCCACGCCAGCGGGATCCACAGAGGAATCGGTCCCTCCGGTTTGGGCTCGCACACCCCATCGGCGATGTCGTAGAAGGAGCCGTGGAGGGTGGTGCGGGATCGGGTCCACAGGCTGCGCACTATCGCCATCTCCTCGACCATCTGGTCGATGCGCCGGGCCGGGTCCAGCAGGGGCTGGCCCATCAGCTCATACATCTGGGGCTCGTCCCCGGCTCCCATCGTCAGCTCGACCCGGCCCCCGCTGATGCGGTCCGCGGTGGCGATCTGGCGGGCCAGGATGGCCGGATGGCGCCGTCCAGGAGGTGTCGCCAGTGTGCCCAACGCGATGCGGTCGGTGGCCTCGGCCAGGGCTGGGATGGCGGCCCACGGCTCCAGCAGCGGCGTCTCGTGAGGCGCACCCGCCCACCCGGCGGTGTTGTCCATCAGCCACACAGCCCGATAGCCCAGGCGCTCGGCCGCCAGGGTCAGCGCCCGGGTCTGCTCCCAGTCGGCGCCCGCGGTGGAGAGGTAGAGCGAGCAGTCAGTCATTGGACGGATTCCTAGAGTAGTGAGCCAGCCGGCGACGAAGGGAGCCGACATGACTGAGCCCGATCCCGTCCGAAGCAGGGCCATGCGGAGCGAGGACCCTGACTTTCTGGAGCACTGCTACCGCCGGGTGCTGGGCGAGCTGGGCTTCTCGGCCGAGCACGCCGCGGTGGTGGCCGGCTGCGTGTCCGACGGGGACCGCAACGGCAAGCTCACCCAGGGCATGGGCGTCTTCGAGATCCCGGTGCTGATGGCCCGCACCGGCACCATGGACGTCACCGCGGTTCCCGAGGTGGTTGACGAGGGGCCGACGTGGCTGGTGATCGACGCCCGACGCTCCTCGGGCCAGTGGGCCATCACGATGGCGACCACCGCCGCCATCGCCAAGGCCCGCGAGCACGCCATCGCCATCGCCTTCGTGCGCGACTTCAACGACGCCGGCGCCTTCGGCACCTATGTCCGGATGGCGGCCCGGGAAGGCATGATGGCCATGGCCACCAACAACAGCCTGCCGCTGGTGTCACCGTGGGGCGGCATGGAGAACGTCCTGTCGGGGGCGCCGTTCGCGGCCGCGGCCCCAGGCGGCGAGCACCCGCCCATCACCTCCGACATCCAGGCCGTCGAGGTCCACGACGGCGACCTCAGCGAGGCCTACTTCCAGGGCAAGCGGCTCTCCGGGCCCTTCCTGGTCGATCCCGAAACCGGCGAGCTCACCGACGATCCGGCCCCCTACTTCAAGCAGATGGAGGACTACGGCCGGGTCTCGGACTGCGAGGCGCCGTCGGTGTTCGGCACACCCCGGCTGTACGCCTTCAACCTGTTCACTGAGATGCTGGCCGGGATCATCAACCCGGGCGCCCGGTTGAGCCCCGAGATCGCCGGACCCCCGTCCTACTGGCTGGAGCCCCGCGACGAGGCCCTCACCGGCGGAGCCTGCGTGATCGTGATCGACCCGTCGCACTGGATGCCCGCCGACGAGGCGGGCCGCAAGTCGGACCGGCTGGTCGAGGCGGTGAAGGGCGCCAAACGGCGCCCGGGAGTGGACGAGATCTTCCTGCCCGGAGAGCGAGGCTGGCGGGCCATGGCCTCATCCGACCCGGTCGAGATCCTGCCCGCCCACTGGGACTCGTTCATGCAGGTCGTCGAGAGCGTCGACCTAGACATCGACACCCTCCGAGCCGAGTTCTCCGGCTAGGGACGCAGCCGCTATGAAGGTCCGGTGATGGAGTTCCGGTTCGACCATGTGGGGTTTCTGGCCCCCGACGTGGACTTCAGCTTCGGCGTCTACCGGGCTCTGGGGTGCGAGCTGACCGAGCGGACCTACCGCCGCGGCTCCCACGACGTGGCCTACGGCGGCGCGGGAACCGACGTGCTGCTCGAGTTCCAGGGTCCGCCCCTGCTGGCCGAGTCCGAGGAGTACCTGAGGAGCCAGCCCTGGAGCATCGAGCGGGTGGCGCTGGTGTGCGAGGACGTGGAGACGGCCTACGCCCGGCTCATGGATGCCGGGGTGCCGTCGGCTTGGGCTCCCGAGCCGTTCGTCGTCGACGGTGTGACCCTGGCCGTGGCCGCGGGGGTGTGGTCGCCCGAGGGTCTCATGATCGACCTGGTCGAACATCGCGACGTGGCCGTTCCCCGGCCAGTCCGGGGCCCCCGGGAGGACCTGGCCCTGCACCACGTGTGCTGCGTGACGTCGGACCTGGCCCGGGCCGAGGCCTTCTGGGTCGAGCACTTCGGGCTGGTCAAGACCTACGACTTCACCGCCCCGCTTCCCGGCGGCGGCACTCAGGGCTTCGTGATGCTGAGCGACCCGTTCTTCGATGCGGCCGGCCACGAGTTCAGCCTGGAGATCATCGGCGGCGCCTTCGACGCCATCGACGGGCCGGTGTTCGAGCGCCGGGGAAGCTGCTACGACCACATCTGCTTCACCACCGGCGACGTGGCCGGCACCTGGCAGCGGGCGGTGGACCGGGGGGTGGAGCCGCTAAGCGAACCCGCCTACTACCCGGAGTACGACAGCACCATCGCCTGGCTCTATGACGCCGACGGCACCCACATCGAGTTGATGAGCCCGGTGCCGGCCGACCTGATGGTCGACGCCCACCGCCATGGCCGCTGCGCCAACGGATGGGTGGACGACTGGAAGCGCAACCCGGCGGTGCTCCCCCGCCGGGGCGACACCGCCTTGCAGATGCACAGGATCGGGAGGCAACAATGAACGCCGACACCGCTCGACCCCGAGAGGCCGAGCGGGAACGCGAGTGGGTGCCGTACATGCGGGCGAGGCCGTGGCCCGAGCGGCCCGTGAGCGAAGCGAACAAGAGCGGGAAATACTATGCCGCACCACTAGACATCTTCAGCTACCCACGTACCACTCAAGGAGGCCGCTAAGCATGAAGGCTGCCATCTACGACGCCCCCGGACTGCCGCTGCGCATCGCCGATGTGCCCGATCCCCGACCTGGACCCGGTCAGGCCGTCATCAGGGTGTCGGCCTGCGGGGTGTGCGGCTCAGACCTGCACGCCACCACCCCCGAGGGCGACTTGGCCCGCCGGGGCGGGGTGCTGGGCCACGAGGTCACCGGCGAGATCGTCGAGATCGGCCCCGACCCGGTCGGTGACCGGACCGTGGGCGATCGGGTCTACGCCATCCCGCTCGGATCGTGCGGGCGCTGCCCCCATTGCCGGCTCGACCACCCCGAGGTGTGCCCGAACCAGGTGACCTTCGGGGCGTTGGGGCCCGACGAGCCCGACGGCGCCTATGCCGAGTATTTGACGGTGTCGCTCTCGGACCTGCTGGCTGTTCCCGACCACATCGGCATGGACGTGGCCGCATTGTGCGAGCCGCTGGCCACGGGGCTGATGTGCGTCCGCCAGGCCCGTCTGGAGATAGGCCAACGGGTGCTGATCCTGGGCGCCGGACCGATCGGGCTGGCCGCTACGATCTGGGCCCGGTTCCTGGGCACCCGGCGGGTGGTGGTGGCCGAGCGGGTCGAGCACCGCCGGAAGCTGGCGATGCGCCTGGGGGCGACCGACACCATCGACGCCGGCTCCGGCACCGACGTCGCCGAACAGTTCGCCGAGCTGACCGGCGCGGAGCCCGACGCGGTGATCGAGGCGGTGGGGCGACCCGGGATGCTCAATGCAGCCGTCGCGGCGGTCCGGCCCCACGGGACGGTGGTGACCGGCGGGGTGTGCATGGAGCCCGACTCGTTCGACCACCTGCTGGCCTACGTCAAGGAGCCACACATCCGCACCGCCCGCGTCTACACCAAGGACGAGAACCGGTTCATCCTGGAGATGATCGAGACCGGACGCGTCGACCCCACACCGATGATCTCCCACCGCATCGGACTCGACGCCTTGCCGACGGTCTTCGAGGCGCTGCGGACCCCCACCGACCAGTGCAAGGTCATGGTGATGCCGTAGTGGCCCTCCGCCGCGCCGACAGCCTCGGGCGGCCGCGGTGACCGTCGAACGGGGCAGCTCCGAGGGCCAGTGGCTCACCTGGCTGGAGCGCATCAGCGCCGAAGGCCCCAGCTCCGATCCCGAGGCGCTGGAGATCTGGGGCTACACCGACCGGCCCAGCTACGCCCCCGGAGAGACGGTGGGGCTGCACGTCTCCACCACCGCGCCGGTGTGGGGCTTCGAGGTGTGGCGGGACGGGCACGCCTTCGAGAAGGTGCACGAGCAGACCGGGCTGGCCGGCACTCACCATCGGGTCGGCGACGACGTGGTCGCGTCGGGATGCGGCTGGCCCCAGGGTGCCTCCTTCGAGGTCCCGGGCGGCTGGGCCTCGGGCGGCTACATCGTGGTGCTGCGGGCCGAGCGGGACGGCCGCGAGGTCACCCAGGACGCCTTCTTCGTGCTGCGGGTCGCCGTGCCCGGCGAACGCTCGAAGCTGGCCATGGTGGCGGCCACCTACACCTGGCAGGAGTACAACGACTGGGGCGGGGGCTGCGGCTACTTCTCCGACGAGTACATCGACCACACCGCCGACCCGCTCGAGGTGCGCGAGAAGAGCTTTAAGGCCCGCCTGAGCTTCCACCGGCCGTGGTCGAGGGGCCTGATCCGCACCCCGGTGGGAGCTCCCCGAATCGCGCAGCCGCCCCCGCCGGTGGGCGCGGCGGTGGGGATCCCGGCCGCGGACTGGGCCATCAGCCACGGCTACTCGGTGTGGACGGTGGCCTCGGGCTGGGCCCGCTACGACGCGCTGACGTTCCGCTGGCTGGAGGCCAACGGGTACGGGCCCGAGTTGCTGTCGCAGTGGGACCTAGACCGCGACCCCGACGTGCTCGACTCCTATGAGGCGGTGGTAACCACCGGCCACGACGAGTACTGGACGGCCGCAGGCAGAAGCGTCCTCGACCGGTTCATCGAGCGGGGCGGCGGCTACGCCCGCCTGGGCGGCAACATCGTGTGGCAGGTGCGCATGGAGGATGGCATGAGCACCCAGGTGTGCCATAAGTACGCGGCCCACGCCGACCCGGAGCGCCACAGCGACGACATCGACAGGCGCACCGGGGCATTCGAGGCCCACTACATAGACCGGCCTCCGGTCACCACCTTCGGCGCCAACGGCTTCCGGGGCGTGTACTCCCGCATGGCCGGCCTGTCGCCGCGAGGGGCGGGCGGGTTCATCGTGTACCGGCCCGGCCACTGGGCCTTCGACGGGGCCGACGTGTACTACGGCGATGTCCTGGGCAGCGACCTCCCGCTCGTGGGCTACGAGACCGACGGCGTCGCCTACACGTTCCACCGGGGCCTCCCCTATCCCACCGGCGAGGACGGCGCCCCCGACGGCCTGGAGATCCTGGCCTTGACCCCGGTGACGCTCGAGGAGGAGGACCACGGCCAGGCCGGCAACCTGATCTCCATCGCCGACGGCGACCTGGCCTTCGCGGCCGAGGCCCTCTTCGCCGAGGACACGCCGGAGAACCGCGACCGCATCCGTCGCGGCAGCGCAGTCATCACCGCCATGTCCAAGGGAGCAGGCGAGGTCTTCTGCGCGGGGACCACCGAGTGGTGCCACGCCCTGGCGGTAGGCGACACCCAGGTAGAGATCATCACCCGCAACGTCCTCGACCGCTTCCTCGGCTAGAGCGGGTCGATCAGCCCGGCCGGGCGTCTAGATCTGGTCGAACGAGGTGTCGCCCGTCATTCGATGAAGGCCCCGCCGTCGTGTATGGACTCACCGAGGGCGGCTTCGATCAGCGAGACGCTCATTCCGGCGCCGAGACCGCCGTCCACGCAAAGAGCGTGGCCGTTGATCATCGAGGCGTCGTCGGAGGCGAGAAAGTGGACGGCCGCGGCCACGTCATCGACGGTGGCCATCGTGGAGCGGTGCTGCTGGGCCAGTACCTGCACCCGGAACGCCCAGTGGTCGCCCTCGCCCGCGAGCGGCGTCTGCACCCCGGTCGGGCACACGCAGTTCACCCGGATGCCGCGCGGGCCGAGCTCGACCGCGGCGTAGCGGGTGATGCCCACCACGCCCCACTTCGATGCCCCGTAGGCGCTGAGACCCGGAAACCCCACGATCCCGGCCATCGAGGCGGTGCTGATGATCGACCCGCCCCCGGTCATCACCCGAGTCGCGTGCTTGATTCCGTGCAACACCCCGAACAGGTTGACCTCCATCATGCGGCGCGTGTCCTCGACGGCGTCCGCTTCGATCCCCTTCGCGGTGAACAGCACCCCCGCGTTGTTGACCATCACATCGAGACGCCCGTGCGCGGCAGCCACCTCGTCGACGAGCGCGGCGACCGAATCCTCGTCGGACACGTCCGCGGCCACGAAGTCCGCTCCCATCGCCGCCGCGTCGCCCGCCGCGTCGTTGATGTCGCTCAGCACGACCGTCGCTCCCGCCGCGGCCAGCCGGCGCGCCGTTCCCAGGCCGATGCCCGAAGCCGCGCCGGTGACCACGGCGACCTTGCCGGCTAGCGAGAACATCGCAGGCTCCTCAGTACGGGCACGAGACCGCACCATAGCTACCGTTCAGGGCCGTGACCCAGCCCGCTGACCGCACCGATCGATGGCTGGTCGTGGGGGCGGGACCGTCGGGCCTGTCGGTGTCGCTGGCGCTGCAACAGGCCGGCGTGGCCTTCGAGGGGATCGAGGCCGGCTCCACGGTCGGCGGCATGTGGAACATGGACAACCCGGGCAGCGGGATGTACGAGTCGGCCCACTTCATCTCCTCCGCGGCCCGCTCGGGCTGGGCCGACCTGCCCATGCCCGACCACTACCCCACCTACCCCCGCTGGTGGGAGATCCGCGACTACATACACGCCTGGGCCGCCCATCACGGCCTGGGCCGCCACTACACCTTCGACACCCGGGTCGAGCAGGCCGTCCCGGTCGAGACCGGCGACGGCGAGTTCTGGGATGTGACGCTGGCCACCGGCGAGGTCCACCGCTACCGGGGGCTGGTGGCCTGCCCCGGCTTCCAGCGGGTGCCCAACGTCCCGACCTATCCGGGAACGTTCAGCGGTGAGGCCCGCCACAGCCAGACCTACAAGTCGGCCGACGAGTTCGTTGGGCGGCGGGCGATGGTCGTCGGCGCGGGCAACTCCGCGGTGGACATCGCGGTGGACGCCGCCATCGCGGCCGACCGGGCGGTGATCTCCACCCGGCGGGCCTACTGGTTCTTCCCGAAGCTGATCGGCGGCATCCCCCTCGACTGCTTCGCCATCAACTCAGTGTCCAGCCAGGAGCGGCTGCGCCGCTTCCTAGAGATCCACGTGGGAGACGTCGGGCGGGTGGGGTTCGGGACGCCGGACCACCAGCCGCTGGCGCACCATCCCATCCTCAACGACCAGATCCTGCACCACCTGTCCCACGGCGACCTCCTGTCCCGCCCCGAGATCGAGCGCTTCGACGACAACACGGTGCGCTTCGCCGACGGCACCAGCGAGGAGATCGACCTGATCATCTGGGCCACCGGCTACCTGGACAGGGTGCCGTTCGTGGACGCCGAGCACTGCCGGATCTCCAGCCGCGACGCCGACAACGACCTGTTCATCTGGATGTTCCATCGCCGCCATCCGCAGATGATGGTGCTGGGCCCGGCCAACCTCGCCGCCGGCGGCTACTGGGCGCTGGCCGCGTCGGCCGACCTGATCGCCAACCACGTCCGCGACCAGCAGCACGACCCGTCGCGCTGGGAGCGGATGCGCGGCATCGTCGAGGGACCCGAGCCCGACCTGAGCGGCGGCTACAGCTACTACCAGAAGCCCGGCCACCTCAACTACGTGAACGCGGCCGCCCTCGACCGGTACTGCGAGGAGCTGGCCGGCAGCCTCGGGTACGAGCCGCTGGCCCATCCGGGCGACTTCAAGGCTCCCGAGCAGATCGACATCGACGGCTGGCTCGACAATCCCCGCCCGCTGGCGATGCCGTCGCACGGTTCGCTGGCGCCGATCCCCTACCAGCCGCGGGACCTGATCGATGGTTGAGCTGAGCGCCGGACCGGGCGGCGACCAGTTCGACGCCCTGGCCGCCGACATGTTCGGCTACCTGCACGGCCTGCAGCGACACGGCGACGCGGTGGCCGTCGACGTCGCCGGGGTGCGCACCGCGGTGCTGTACGACCTCGACTCGATCTACCGGGTGCTGGCCGACAAACTCCAGCACGTCGGCATGGCGCCGGTGTTCGAGCGGCTGAGCCACGCCACCGGCTCGGGCATCCTCACCAACTACCACTGGCCCACCTGGCACCCGCGCCGGCGCCGCATCGTCAAGCCGCTCGGAGCCCGCTCGGTGGGCCGGTTCCGGGATCGGATGACGGCCATCATCGACGACGAACTCGGCTCCTGGCCGGTGGCCGGGGAGTTCGACCTGTACGCCGCGGTGCGCCGGCTCACGCTGCGGGTGGTGGCCGACCTGCTGTTCAGCACGGACCTGACCACCGAGGCGGTGGCGGTGATCGACCGGGCCGTGGAGGAGATCCACGCCTGGGCCGAGTCCGACCCGGCCAACGAGGACCTGGCCAACGAGCCCGAGTCGTTCCGGTCGGCCATCGCCGACCTGCACGCCCTGATCGACTCGGTCATCGCGACCCGCGACCGGGCCGACCCCGGCCAGGACATGATCGGCGTGCTCGTGGCTGCGTCCACCGAGCCCGACCCGCCGCTGGACACCGCCGGAGTCCGCGACGAGGCGGTCACGCTGATCCTGGCCGGTCACGAGACGGTGACCAACACCATCTCGTTCGCGGTCGACCTGCTGGGCCGCAATCCCGGCGCCCGCAGTTGCGAGCCCCGCCACATCGTCGACGAGACGCTGCGGCTCTACCCGCCGGTGCACGTCACCAACCGGGCCGTCGTCGCCGACTTCGATGTCGGCGACTTCGTGATTCCTGCCGGGTGGGAGGTGCTGATCCCCGAGTACGTGATCTACCGCGACGAGCGCCACTTCGAGCGACCCGGCGAGTTCCTGCCCGACCGCTGGGCCGATCACGCCTCGCTGAGGCTGAACCGGCGGGCCTACTTCCCGTTCCTGACCGGCCCCAAGTTCTGCGTCGGCAGCCACTTCGCCCTGCTGGAGGCCACCGAGGCGGTCGGTCGCTTCACTACCCGCTTCGACCACGAGATGCTCGACCCCGAGCCGCCGTGGGGCCGGGAGTTCGCGCTGTCGTTCGCCCCGGACCGGCCGCTGCCGTGCAGACTGGCGCTGCGATGATCCCCGAACTCACCCTCAGCGGCGCTCCCCGGGATCGGGGCCGCCAGCACGGCGAGGAGTTGCGCGGCCTGATCGCGGCCGCGGTCGGCGCCTGGTTCGAGCATCTGGCTACCCGCACCGACCCGCACGCCTTCGTGACGGAGATCGCCGGCGGAGCCGGGCTGCGGGCCGCGGGCGAGGCCTACGCCCCCGATCTGATGGCGGAGGTGGCCGGCATCGCCGAGGGGGCCGGCCAGGACTTCGAGACGATGTTCGCGTGGCAGCTCATCGACGAGTGCTGGTGGTATCTCGACGACGCTGAGGCCCGGGCCTCCGGCGCGGCTGCCGACGGGCGCGAGCGCTGCAGCGCTCTGGCCGTCAACCACCAGGGCCGAGGCATCGTCGCCCAGACCCAGGACCTGGACCGCCACTGCGACGGCACCCAGGTGATGCTGCGCTACCTCGACCCGTCCGGTCTGGAGGTCCTGGTGCCGTCGCTGGCGGGCCTGCTGGCGCTCAACGGGGTCAACAGCGTCGGGCTGGCGGTGGGCATCACCACTCTGAGCCAGCTTCCCCACAGCACCTCGGGGGTCGCTTCCGGGCTGCTGGTTCCGCTGCTGCTGCGATGCAACACCACCGACGAGGCGCTGGCGCTGCTGGACCGGCTGCCCGTCGCCAGCGGGAACAGCTTCGTGATCGGCTCCTGCGACCGTTCAGTCGCGGTGGAGGTCTCCTCGGAGGCGCTGGCGGTGTCGGCGGACGGCGACCGGGCGCTGCACACCAATCACGCTCTGGTCCAGGAGCCCGTCCACCCCTACATGCGCTTCGACCACTCCGTGGCCCGGCTGCGCCAGCTCGACGAGCGGGTGCGACCCGACTCGACCGTCGAGGATCTGGCTGTGATGTACGCGGGCGGGCCGGTCTGCCAGAGCCGGTCTGGCCGCGGGACCCAGATGAGCGTCGGCACCATGATCTTCGAGTTGGGCGACGAGCCGGTGTGCCACTACGCCCCCGGACCCCTCGACACCGACGAGCTGGTGACCTACCGGATGCAGTCCCCCGGGGCGAGCACCTAGCCTTCTCGCCATGGCTGCACGCGGCATCGACGTCGGGGACGACCCTCTCTACGAGCCTCGCTACTCGGAGATCGCCACCTTCATGCGGGCCCCCTACGTGCCCGATCCCGGCGGCGTGGACATCGCCATGTTCGGGGTGCCCTTCGACGGAGGGGTGACTAACCGGCCCGGCGCCCGCCACGGCCCCCGCGAGATCCGCAACCAGTCGTCGCTGATGCGGGCCATCAACCACGCCACCGGCGTCAACCCCTTCGACAAGGCTCGGGTCGCCGATGTCGGCGACGTCCGCTTCTCGCGAGTGTTCGACAACGCAGCGGCCACCGACGACATCGAGGCCTTCGCCCGCCGGATCGTCGATACCGGGGCGGTGCCGCTGGCGGCCGGGGGCGACCACTCGATCACGTACCCGATCTTCAGGGCCCTGGCCAGCCCGGAGGCTCCGATCGGGATGATCCACGTCGACGCCCACACCGACACGTGGGGTCCGTTCCGGGGTGAGAAGTTCCATCACGGGGCGCCGTTCCGCCTGGCGGCCGAGGACGGGCTGATCGACCCGGCCCGCTGCATCCAGATCGGCATCCGCGGCGCCCAGAACTGGGGCGACGGCTGGGAGTTCTCCCGGAGCTCAGGGATGCGGGTCATGTTCATCGAGGAGTTCGAGGAGCTGGGCGTGGCGGGCGCAGCCGCCGAGGCCAAGCGCATCGTGGGCGACGGCCCCACCTACATCAGCTTCGACGTGGACGGCCTCGACCCGGTCTATGCGCCCGGGACCGGCACCCCGGAGGTGGGCGGCATCACCACCCGCGAGGCGCTGTCGCTGCTGCGCTGCTTCCGGCACATGAACCTGATCGGCGGCGACGTGGTGGAGGTGGCCCCGCCCTTCGACCCGTCGGGCAACACTGCCCTGGTGGGGGCCACCCTCATGTACGAGATCCTCTGCCTGCTGGCCGAGTCCCGCCGCGGCTGAGGAAGCCAGCTAGCTGGGGAACCCGCCGAGCGGGGCCCGACGGCTAGTCCAGACCCTCCTCGATCATCCTCCAGGCCTGCTCCGTCTCCTCGGGGGTGCCAAGAATCTCGATCCCGATCTCGTCCGCGCCCGCGGCCGCGTACCGGGCCAGTTCGGCCCTCACCTCGTCGGGGCGGCCCACCGCCACCAGGTCCATCATGTCGGCGATGCCCTCACGCTCCACCATTGCCCGATAGGACGGAAGGGCGGGGTAGATGGCGAGTTCCTCCCGGATCCTGCGCCTCGCATCGTCAACTTCGGCGGTGACGCACACCCCGACCGCGGCCGACACCAGGGCGTCCTCACCGATAGTCGGGCGAACGTAGTTCTCGATCGTGCGTGGCCCTGTGAACGCCAGCACGGTGCCGTCCGTGCGGTCGCGCGCCAGCGCCAGCATCCTCGGCCCCATCGCGGCCAGCATCACCCTGGGGGCGGGCCCGGGCACGTCGATCTCAGTGTGGTGGGACACCTTCGTGCCGTCGACATCCACCCGCTGGTCGGCCAGCAGCGGAAGCACCGCGTCCAAGTACTCGACCATGTGACGGTACGGGCGGTCCCATTCCAGACCCAGCATCCCTACCGCGATCGGCTCATGACTCGCGCCCAGACCCAGCGTGAAACGGCCGTCGCTGATCTGGTTGAGTGTCCGGGCCTGCTGTGCGACGTACTGCGGCAGCGTCGATTGGATGGCCATGACCGTGGTGGCCAGCTCGATCGTCGGCACCCGGTCGGCTACGACCGCCAGCACGGCCACGCAGTCGGCCCGCTCAACCTGGGCAACCATGTAGCGGTGAAGGCCGGCGGCTTCAGCGCGGGCCGCGTTGCGTACTCCGTCGGCCGCAAACCTGGGCATGTCAACCAGCGAATACACCGTCATGTCCAACTCCTGCCTGACCGGGGATTACCTAGCGGACGATCCCCCCGGGGGCCAGCATGTTCCGAAAGCGCTAAGGGGCCACGCGGATAGGTGAGAGCCGGTAGCGGGGCGGGGGTGTCATTCCCGCTCTTGTTCGCTGCGCTCACGGGCCGCTCGGGCCACGGCCTCGCGCCGTATGCGCCGCGTTGTCCCGCCTATCCGCTCGGCCTCTAACCCTCAAGCAGGAAGTTCAATTCGGTGAAGTCGAGGGGGAAGAACCCGTCGGGCGCGATCAGGTCGGTGCCGTCCACCGTCACCATCAGCGGCGCAGTGTTGCAGGCGCCGATCCAGGGATCCGGTCCGGGGCAGGACACCTCCGGGAAACCCAGGATCGTGTCGCTGGTGAAGCCGCCGTCGAAGGTGGCGATCACCGACTCGTCGGTGGCATCGGCGCCGCCGGCCGCGATCAGGACCTCGCGGGCGATCATCACGTTGCCGAGGGCCCAGCCGCCGAGCCCCGCACCGTGTGCCTCTGCCGAGCCGTAGGTGTCGAAGATGTGGTTGATCACCTCGACATCGGCCCCGCCGTCGATGGTGGGCGCCGACGAGACCATCGGCGCAACCCAGCCGTCGAGGTCGCCGGTGCTGAGCACATCGACCTGCATGCACGAGTCCAGGGTCAGGATGGGGCCGTCGTAGCCGATCGACTTGGCCGCGTTGGCCGCGGCCTGGCACTGGGCTCCATCGGCGAGAACGAACATCCACACGTCGTTGGACGTGTCGGCCGCTGCGATCGGGCCGGTGAGGTCCGGCTCGAACCCGACCGGGATGTGCTGGTTCATGTCGATGCCGTTGTCGGCCGCGATGGCCTTGAACGCCGGCACGAACACCTCGACGCTGGGGTCGTCGTACAGGAACAGGGTCGCGCTGGTCGCTCCACCAGCGGCGGAGTACACGAACAACACCTGGGACAGGCCGGGTATACCGGGCTCGAAGGAGTACACGCCCGGGGTCAGGTACTCTACGAAGTCGTTGCCTAGGGGCATCGATGCCAGGCCAGCTTCGGCCATGATCGCACCCGAGGCCGCCGTGTTGGTGCCGATGCCGCCATTTACCACGATGTGTATGTCGTCGGCGTTGACGAACCGCTGGGCGCAGGCCACGTGGCTCTCCGGCCCATCGCCGGCGCCGCAGACATCGATCTCCACGGGGTGACCGTCGATACCGCCGAGCTCGGCGTTGAAGTACGCCACCACGGCCTCGGCCGCGGCCCGCATCTCCGGGAAGGCGATGAGCTCCTCCTCCTGGGCGATCATCCCGATCTTCACCGGTGGAAGCGAGTCATCAGCAGCCCGGCCTGCGGCGTCGTCGGCCATGTCATCAGCCGCCGCTTCATCGGCCGCCTCGTCATCAGCCATGTCATCGGCCGCCGCTTCTTCAGCCATGTCATCGGCCGCCTCGTCATCAACCGTGTCATCGGCCGCCTCGGCCATGTCATCGGCATCGTCGGCGGGGACCTCGGCCGGCTCGGCCGGTGCTGCTTCGACCGGTTCGGCCGCAGGTGCCGGTGATTCGTCCTCGTCGTCACCGCAGGCGGCCCCGACCAGCGCGAACACCAGTACGACCGCCGACAGGCGGAACATGTTCTTCCTCGAGTCCCTCATTGTCTGGTTCTCCTCGCCCGCCGGTCGGGCATCCGGCGCCGGGGCCGGCGAGCTGTCGGTTCTCCCCGCAGCCCATCGCTTGACAGTGACGAGCCTCGGGTGGCTAATATGGGTCAAGACCCACATTAGCACGGACCGGGAGGAAGAGTGATGTCGGAGAGAATCAACGCACTGATCGAGCAGTACCAGCCGGGCTACGGGTTGCCGGCAGGGTTCTACACCAACCCTGACCTGTTGCCAGCCGACATAGGGCTTCTGGAGCCGCTGTGGTACGTGGCGGGCCACAGCTCGGAGATACCCGAACCCGGCGACACCAAACTCGTATCGTTGTTCGGCGAGTCGGTGATCGTCGTCCGCGGCAGCGACCGGGTCGTTCGCGCCTTCTACAACGTGTGCAGCCACCGGGCCGCCCGCCTGTGCGGTGAGAGCGCCAAGGGACTGCGCCAATTCACCTGCCCGTACCACAACTGGAGCTACAGCCTGGAAGGCAAGGTCAAGTCGCGCCGGCTCGAAGTGATCTTCGATGAGACGTTCGACCCGGACGCCCACAACCTCCGCCCGTGCCATCTGCGCGTCCTCGAAGGCCTGATCTTCCTGTCCGTGTCGGACACCCCTACCGACTTCGACGCGGCCTACCAGCCCTTCTCAGACATCTTCCGGTTCTACGGGATCGCCGACGCCAAGGTGATCCGGATCGAGGGCTTCTCGGCCAACGCCAACTGGAAGACCCTCGTCGAGAACACCATCGACCCGTACCACGTGCCTGTCGTCCACCCCAACTTCACACGGACGCGCACGCCGGCCTACTGGCAGGCGGCCGCCTCCACCCGGACCGAAGAGGTGATCGCGGCCGCGACCCAGGCGGAGCAGGAGATGAAGGAGTGGGAGGCCGCCCTGACCCAACTCCCCGATGTGACCGGAGTGATCGTCCAGGACGGCGAGCACGACGACCAGTTCCGTTGGCTGGTGCGGGGTCCGCTGGCCCCCGGGTACCAGTCAGAGACGATCGGCGGCAAGCGAGTGGCACCGTTGATGGGCCAGTTCACCGAGTCTGACGAAGCGTCGGTGTTCTCCAACCTCAACCCGCTCGACTCGCTGTTCATATCGGTGGACCACGCCAGCATCTTCAGCATCAGACCCCTGGCTCACGACCAGATCTACTGGCAGACGACCTGGCTGGTCGACAAGGACGCCCAGGAGGGCCAGGACTACGACATCGACGAGGTGTGCGAGTTCTACGCCGAGGTGAATGCCGAGGACTTCCCGATCTGGGAGCGGACCTACCAGGGTGCAACCTCGCGGGCCTACCGTCCCGGCCGCCTCGCTCCCCAGGAGAGCTTCATCGGGGAGTTCCAGCGGTGGTACGTCCGTCGACTTCGTCAACAGGTGGAAATGCCCGCGACACTGTCGGTGTGACCGCGGCGGCGTGTCCACACCGCCGCCGCCATCCGACCCCAAAGGGGGGCGAGTGACTCAGGTAGAGGGCAAGATCGCGATCGTCACCGGAGCCGGCCAAGGTCTCGGTGCCGAGTCGGCGAGGACTCTGGCCCGGTACGGGGCCCGCGTCCTGCTGTGCGACATCAACGCCGAGACGTGCCGGGCGGTGGCTGCCGAGATCGGATCCGCAGCCGCAGCGTTCACGCTCGACGTGACCGACGAGGACCAGTGGGCCGCGGCCGTCCAGCACTGCGAGGACACGTTCGGCCCGCCCGACATCCTGGTCAACAACGCCGGCATCGCACGGTTCTCGCCGCTCGAGAGCACGTCTCTGGAGCTGTACGAGCAGACGATGGCGGTCAACGCGACCGGCGTGTTCCTCGGGATGCGAGCCGTGTTCGAGTCCATGAGGCGCAACGGCGGCGGTTCGATCGTCAACATCTCATCAGCGAACGGGTTCATCGCGTCCGACGAGGCCGGCGCCTACGTCACCAGCAAGTTCGCGGTGCGAGGCCTGACCCGGAGCGCAGCCTTCGAATGGGGCCGCCACGGCATCCGCGCCAACAGCGTCTGCCCCGGCATGATCGACACTCCGATGATGATCGAGGAGGAAGCGGCCTACACCCACAAGATCACGACACTCGAACGCATCGGCCAGCCCCACGAGATCGCCAACGCCGTCCTGTTCCTCGCTTCGGACCAGTCGAGCTACGCCACCGGCGCCGACTTCCTGATCGACGGCGGCGTCATGGCCGGCGTCCGCGTCCGCGAAGGGTGACCGGTCGCCCAACCTCCAAGGGCTCCAGCTCGATGGCCCACCTGTCGTGGCGGGCGCACGCCGATCGGATCGCCGACGGTGCGGTGGTGCTGCTCCCGGTGGGAGCGCTGGAGCAGCACGGCCGCCACCTGCCCCTCGGCGTGGACTACATGCTGGCCGAGGCGGTGGCGCTGGCCACGGCCGAGCACATCGATGCCGTGGTCGCCCCTCCTTTCGTCTACGGCTACAAGTCGCAGCTGCGCACGGGCGGCGGACCCCAGTTCCCCGGCACCGTCGGCCTTGACGGCCACTCGCTGTCGAGCGCGATCGTCGATGTGCTGCGCGGCCTCGCTCGCGGCGGGGCCAACAAGCTTGCCATCATCGACGGGCACTACGAGAACCAGATGTTCCTCACCGAGGCGTGCGACCTGGCCATCCGGGAGTTCCGCCAGAGCGGGCGGGAAGGCGTCAAGATCGTGCAGGCCCGTTACTTCGAGCAGTTCGACGAGGCGATCCTCGAGCGCCACGTCGGTGGCCCTCCGCTGGACCTCGCCTACGAGCACGCCGGGGTCTTCGAGACGTCACTGTGCCTGCACCTCTTCGGCGACCTGGTCGACATGGACGCCGCGCCGGAGCAGGCCTTCAAGGAGTTCCCCAGCTACGACTGCCACCCTCCCCACGACGACTGGGTACCGGCGACCGGGGCACTGTCGAATCCCCACCGGGCAACGGCGGCGCTCGGACGGGAGATCTTCGACGCCTGCGTGCAGGGCATGGTGCGCATCCTGGAGGCCGAGTTTCGCCCTGAGGGGGACGGGAGCAACTGACGATGCGGGCCGGCGATCGGATGCGCAGCGGCATCGGGGCCCTGCTCGACCCCCGGTCGGTGGCCGTCGTCGGGGCCTCCGACCGCGAGGGCTCGTTCGGCGGCGAGTGCCTCGACAACCTCCGGGCCCACGGCTACCGGCACGAGTTGGTGGCGGTCCACCCCAGGCACAGCGAGGTGCGAGGGGTGGAGTGCGTAGGAAGCCTCGACGCCTGCCGGGGCCCGCTCGACGCCGTGGTGCTGGCCGTCGGTGCTGATCGCGTCCTCGACACCCTCAAGCAGGCCGTCGCGACCGAGGCTCGCAGCGCCATCGTGTTCGCCTCCGGCTTCGGCGACGGGGGCGCTGAGGGCAAGGCCCGGGAGGCGGAGCTGGCCCGCATCGCCAACAACGCCGGGATGGCCGTGGTCGGCCCGAACTGCCTGGGCACCATGAACCGCCACACCGAGGCCACCCTCTGGGGCACCTACATGAAGCGGCTGGGGACTCCGGGGCCGGTCTCGATCATCGCCCAGAGCGGCTCGGTGGCCCAGATGCTGTCCATAGACGACCGGGGCCTGGGGATCGCCAGCATCCTCTCCACTGGCAACGAAGCGGTGGTCACCTCCGCTCATGCCCTGGACCACCTGGCCGACGATCCCTCCACCGAAGTGGTCCTGATGTTCATCGAGACGATCCGCAACCCAGCCGCCTTCGCGGCCGCGGCCCAGCGGTCCCGGGCCAACGGCAAGCGCCTGGCCGTGGTGCGCAACGGTCGCAGCGAGACCGGCTCGGCTACCATCGCCGGCCACACCGGCGGGCTGGCCGGCGATGACGCCGTGTACTCGGCCTTTTTTCAGCGGCTCGGCATCCCCCGCTTCAACGACATCGACGCTCTGCTGGAGGCCGGGGCCTACCTGCTCGCCTTCAAGGATCCGCCCGCCCGCGGCGGGGTGGGCGTCATGACACTGTCGGGCGGCGAGGCCGGGCTCGCTGCCGACCTCGCCGACGATGCCGGGCTGGAACTGCCGCCGTTCTCCGATGAGGGCGCGATCAGCCTCAACGAACTACTGCCAGACTTCCGTTCGCCCAACAACCCGATGGACGGCATAACCCTCGGCTTCGATGTCGAGGGTGTGCGCACCGTCTGCGATGCCATGGCCGGCGACACCGCCTTCGGCACGATGGCCGTGGTCTTCGGTGCCCCCGCCGCCGGCGGCCATGACGACGCCTTCGTGCTCGACGTGATGCGGGACGGCTTGCTGACCGAGCCGGACAACGACACCAGGCTGGTCATCGTCAACACGGTGGCAGCCCTCGGGCGGAATGCACAGATCGAGCAGCGAGCCCGCGAGCTGGGCGGCGTGGTGCTCCACGGCCTGCGGGCCGGACTCGAGGTGATCTCCAAGTGCGGGGACGCCGCTCCTACGACAGCAATGCCGAGGCTGGCCGATGTGGCCGCCCCGGCCGGTCTCACCGGCTGGGACGGGCTGGATGAGGCGGCACGCTTCGAGGTGATGAACCGAGCGGGGGTGCCGATGGTGGAGTGCCGGCTGGTCGGCGACCGCGCCGAGGCGGTGACCGCGCTGCACCAGTGGGGCCGCCCGATCGTGCTCAAGGGGAGCGCACCCGGTCTGGTCCACAAGACCGAGCACGGTCTCGTCAAGACCAACCTGGCCGAGGCCGTCGCCGTTGAAGCGGCCTTCGACGACATCGTCGCCGTCCTCGGAGAACTCAGCCTGCCCGGTTCGCACGTCGTGGCTCAGCCCATGGCCCAGGACGGCTTGGAGCTCATCGTCGGCGTGCGCAACGAGCCGGGATTCGGCCCGATGCTGGTGGTCGGTCCCGGAGGCGTGCTCGTCGACCTGATCAGCGAGGCCACCATCCACACCGTCCCGATCAGCGAGGACACCGCAGCGGAGATTGTGTCGACCGGCCGCATCGGCCAGCTCATCGACGGCTTCCGCGGGGCTGGACCGTCTGATCGGGATGCGGCCGCGCGGGCCCTCCTCGCCATGTCGGAGTTCGCGTGGGCGGCCCACCACCACATCTCGTTCGCGGAGATCAACCCGCTCATCGTCCACGCCGACGGTGCGTCGGCCGTCGACATCGCCCTCTCGTTGCGCGAGCCGACTGCTCAACCGGGCGTCCAACCATGACGACCGGAGGGGACAGGGCCGTTGCCGACACCGGGCAGGTCCTCGATGAGCTGCGGGCCATGGTCGGCGGCGAGCTCCGCACCACCGAGTGGTTCCAGGTGACCCAGGTCGAAGCTGACGTGTTCTCGGCGCTCACCGATGACTGGGACCACATGCACAATGACCCCGGGTGGGCCAGAGGCACCCCGTGGGGCGGCACCATCGCCCACGGGATCTACATGGTCGCCCTCATCCCGTCGGTGATGAAGAAGCTGACCGCACTCCCCTTCGTCAACGACGACCCGGAACGCGGCTTCACCCTGAACTACGGCTTCAACAAGGTGCGCTTCGTGGCACCGACACGCATCGACCTCCCGGTGCGGGCATCCGTGGGGGTGCTCTCGGTGGAGGACAAGGCCAACGGCAGCGTCCTTCTCACCTTCTCGGTCACCTTCCTCCAGCGCCACCATGACGAGGAGGTCACCACCACCTACGCCGAGTACCTCCTCTACATGGACTTCTCGTCCGCCTGATCCTCAACCCGCGTGACCCGCCGCCTGCGTATAGTGGGTGGAGACCCACAATAAGCAGTCGTTGCCGGCCCGACCCAGAAAGCGGGGAACCTGACCATGAACATCGAGGAGCTGATCAAGTCCCAGACGCTGGAGGGCAAGGTGGCCATCGTCACCGGGGCGTCCCGGCCCAACGGCCAGGGAAGGGCCATCTCGAAGGCGCTGGCGGTGCGGGGCGCCCAACTCGTCATGACCGACCTCGAGGGCGACGACCCCCGCTACAACTACGAAGGGCTGGGCGTGGGTTCAGCCGAGATATTGGCCGAGGCGGTCGAGGAGGTCAAGGCGCTCGGAACCGAGGCCATCGGGGTCACCGCCGACCTCACCGACAGGGCTCAGATCCAGACAGTCGTCGATGCCGCGCTCGAGGCCTTCGGCGGGATCGACATCCTCGTCAACAACGCCGGGTCGCTGCACGGCCACTTCATCGCCGACCTCACCGAAGACATGTGGGACGCCTCCTACCGGGTCAACCTCAAGGCGCCGGTCGACTTCGCGGCGGCCGTGGTGCCGCACATGCGCCGGCGAGGCGGCGGATCGATCGTGCAGAACACGTCGGTGGCCGGCCTCGCCGCCTTCTCGGGCGGAGGCTGCTACAACGGAACCAAGCACGGTGCGGTCGGGATGATGAAGACGATGGCCGAGGAGTTCGGCCCGGACAACATCAGGGTGAACGCGGTGTGCCCCGGCAACGTGTGGACCGACATCAGCCAGCCTGAAGCGGAGCTGTTCGCCAGGCGCGGCTTCGCCGAGAGCGCCGAGCAACTCGTCGAGATGATGGAGAACATGGCCCATCTTGCGGGCCGTTACGCCTCCCCCGAAGACATCGCCGAGGCGGTCGCATTCCTGTGCACGCCCGGAGCCAAGTTCATCACCGGCATCGCCCTGCGGGTGGACGGCGGGATCAACATCGTCGGCGCCTGACAGGGCTGTCGAGCCGCGGCAGGGCCGTCGCGAGTTAGCTGTAGGCGTGCTCGACGACCATTCCGGTCAGCTGCATCGCCCGCAGGACCGGCTTGCCTGACGCCTCTGATACCACTTCCCGGTGGTGCTCGGTGTAGGCCATGCAGTCCATGACGATCACGTCCACGTCCTGGGCGGCCAGCGACCGGGCCACCTCGGCGTACTGGTCGTCGCTGAACACCACGTCCTCGCCCGGCACCTGCGGGGCCGCGTAGCGGGCGTGGATCTCCAGCCCGCGGCGCTCACCGAGGGCCAGCCAGTGCTCGATCTCCTCCTCCATGGCCGCCTCGACCGGCTGCATCACGCCGATGGCGCCGCCGGAACCGGCGATGGTGGCCGCGGTGTCCTCGAGGATCGTGTACGGGGTCACCACATCAGACATAGCGTCGAGCTCGGTCCACGGCAGCGTGCAGCAGATCATCACCGCCTCGCAGCCGTCGTCGAGCAGCCTCCGCGCCTGGCTCTGCATTCCCTCGAGCACGACCTCGCGGGTGATGTTCACCGTCGAGCCGTCCTCGAGGATCTCGGCGTACGAGTTCGGCTCCACCCCCTCCGACAGGGCCCGCAGCTCCTCGTCGCTCATGCCGTCCTGAGAGCCCCGCACCACCAGATCGGCCTCAAGGTCGAGGTGCTCCTCGACGAAGGCGATCATCTCCGGGTCGGAGCGGTACGGGACCAGCACCCCCATTTTCCTCACGGTCTGTCTCCTTGTTCGGGTCTGCCTGCCGGTGCCTCTCAGCGCCTACAGGCCGGGCGCCATCCCGCCCGCGACAGGGATGCTCACCCCGGTCAGGTAGCGGCCCTCGGGGCCGACCAGGAAGGCCACCACGCCGGCCACCTCCTCGGGCTCGCACGAGTAGCCCAGCGGGATCGCGTCGACCTCGAAGGCCTCGGCCTCGTCGTAGGTCAAGCCGTACGTGGTCATGTGCAGATCTAGGACCCGGGCGTGCATCTGAGTCTTGACCGACCCGGGGCAGACGGCCACGCAGCGGATGTTGTCCGGGCCGAACTCCACCGCGATGGCCTTGGTCAGCCCGATCACGGCGTGCTTGCTGGCCGTGTAGGGCGCGGGGATGCCGAGCATCCCGCCCAGGCCCGCTACTGAGGCGTTGTTGACGATGACGCCTCCGCCGGCCGACTGCATGTGGGGGATCACCGCGCAGCTGAACCGGTTGACTCCCATGAGGTTGACGGCCAGGGTCTGCGACCAGATCTCCTCTGAGTTCGCCAGCAACTGGTGGCTTCCGATCCCCACCCCCGCGTTGTTGACCAGGATGTCCGGGGCTCCGAGTCCCTCGACGACCGCGGCCACGCATGACTGCACGGAATCGGGATCGGTGGCGTCGGCATGCACGGCCAGGGCTCGGCCACCGGACGCCACGATGCCGGCGGTCCGCTCGGCCAGCGCGCCGGCAGTGCTCTCGAGGTCGACCAACCCCACCGCCGCGCCCGCCGAGGCGAGCTTGGCCGCCACCGCGGCGCCCATGCCCCGCGGGTGCGACGCGCCGGTTACCACGGCGATCCTTCCTTCTAGGCTCATGTAATCTGCCTCCTCAGAGCATCCGCGAATAGGTGAGAGTCTGTCGCGTCGAAGCTGTGTCATTCCCGCTCTTGTTCGCTGCGCTCACGGGCCGCTCGGGCCACGGCCTCGCACCGTATGGGCCGGACTCGCGCATCTATCTGCTCGGCCTCCTCATAGCTCGATGGTGTCGAAGAGGTCGCCGCCGTCGAAGGTCACCGCGTCCCAGTGCTCGATGAAGCGTCCGTCGTCAGCCTTCCGGAAGAAGTCGGCTGCCCGGAACGCGACGGGCTCGCCCGAGGACGGGTCGGTCCCCTCGGTCCGGTGAAGGATCACCTCCATGTCGCCCTCTGCCATCGTCAGGATCGTCACGCGCTTCAGGGAGGTCATGGCTCGCTTGATCGCGTCGATCTCTTCGATCAGTGCGTCGGGGCTGGTCTCGTGGGGCTGGGTGTTGGAGCGATAATCCGGGTGGAGCAGGCTCCGGGCCTCGTCGTAGCGCCCGTCGGCCAGGCACTCATAGAGCCTCTCGACAGCCAGCTTCCGTTCCGGCCTCACACGTCCTCCCCGTTCGCACTAATGTGGGTCTTGACCCACATTAGACATGGGGAGTCCCGACGTGTCAAGCGGTGGACTGCGGGATGAACGAACACCTCTGCGACCTGCCGCTAGAAGCTGCCGCGGTAGGCCAGTGTGCGGTCGATCGCCTCGATGAGAGTCTCGGCATCCGGGAGGTAGGCCTGTTCGAGCTGGGACGTGCAGGGCACCGGGATATTGGGAGCCGCGACCCGCTCGATGGGGGCGTCCAGCAGGAAGAAGTTGTCGCCGGTCGCGGCCTGGGCGGCCAGTTCGGCCCCCAGGCCGCCGCGTATGCGGCTCTCCTCGATGACGACCAGACGGTTGGTCCTGGCGACCGACGCGAAGATCGTGTCGGCGTCGAGCGGGACGATCGTGCGGGGGTCGACCACCTCGACGGAGACACCCCGTCCCTCCAGCGCATCAGCAGCGGTCAGCGCCTGGTTGACCATGGCCCCGAAGGCCACGACGGTGACGTCATGGCCCTCCCGGCGGACGGCCGCCTCCCCGAACGGCACCAGATGGTCGCCGTCGGGCACCTCCGATTCGTCGTTCTGCAGGCACAGCAGCATGTGCTCGAGGAACAGGACCGGGTCGTTGGACCGGATCGCGGTCTTCAACAGGCCCTTGGCGTCGGCTGGGGTCGACGGCATGGCGATGGGCAGGCCGGGCGTCTGGAAGAAGTGGGTCTCGGTGGACTGCGAGTGGTGCATCCCGTAGGCGAAGCCGCCGCCGGTCGGCATCCGGATCACCAACGGCACCTCGTACTGGCCCTGGGTCATGTAGCGCCACTGGGCCACCTGGTTCACGATCTGATCGGCGGCCAGCAGCGCGAAGTCCGAGAACATGATCTCGACCACGGGTCTCATTCCCTCCAGCGCCGCCCCCATGGCCACCCCGACCAGAGCGTTCTCGTGGATGGGCGTATCGACGACCCGTTCGGGGCCGAACTCCTCGACCAGGCCGGCGGTGATGCCGAGGTTCGAGACCCTGATGTCCTCGCCGAGCAGGAACACCCGGTCGTCGCGTCGCATCTCCTCGGTCAGTGCCTGGGTCAGCGCATCCATGTACTTCACGGGGGGCATGGTCACAGCACCCCGGTCTCGGCCAGATGCTCGAGCAGGTAGCCGGCGCTCGCCGGCTCGTCCTCGAGAGCCAGCTTGAACGCCTCGTCGACCTCGGCCCGGGCCGCCCTGTGGGCGGCCTCGATGGAGTCCGAGTCCATTGTCCCGCGCCGGACCAGGACCGCCTCGTAGCGGCTGACCGGGTCCTTCTGCTTCCACTCCTCGATCAGTTCCCCATCGATGTAGTCGAGGGGGTCGGCGTCGAAGTGGCCGGCTATGCGACACGTGACCAACTCCAGCAGGACCGGCCCCTTGCCGTCGCGGGCCCACTCGGTGGCGTCGCGGGCCTCGCGGTAGACCAACTCCACATCGTTGCCGTCGAGGCACTTGTTGGGGATCCGGTAGTACCCGGCCCGGGTCCCGATGCCCTCGGCGTTGGGCGGGAAGTGGATGTCGTGGTAGCTGAACTCGACGAACTGGTTGTTGGTGACGATGATGACCAGCGGGACGTTCCAGATCGCAGCCATGTTCATCATGGCGTGCGAGTCGGGGGTGTTGAACGCGCCCTCGCCGACGTGAACCATCACCACCCGCCGCTCGTCGCGCATCTTGACCGCCTGCGCTGATCCGACCGCCATGGTCAGGTTGGCGCCCAGGCAGCCCGACACTCCGTGGGTGTTGTGCTCCCGGTCGCCGAGGTGAATGCCGCCGACGCCCCGGTTGATGCCTCCCCGGCGTCCCATCAGCTCGGCCACGAGCGCCTTCATGTCGGTGCCCCGCCCCAGGTAGTCGCCGTAGCCGCGGAATGTCGGGTAGAGGATGTCCTCCGGTTGCAGCGCGGCGGTGATCCCGGCCGAGATCGCCTCCTGGCCGGTGGCGGGATGGGACATGCTCTCGCAGCGCCCCTGCCGGATCATCCTCATGTGGCCCTCGTCGAGGACGCGGGCCCGCACCATCTCGCGATGCAGGGCGATCTGCAGATCCTGGTCGGTTGTCATGATGTTCGCTCCGGTCGCTTCTGTGGTGACAGGCCCTCGACGCGTCTCAGTCGAAGAGCTCTTCGGGACTCTCTACGAAGTGGCTGACAGTGAGGCAGAACTCCTCGGCGCCGACCCCGTTCACAAGCCGGTGGTCAAAGGTGAGCGAGGCGGGCAGGACCTTGCCGGCGACGACTCGCCCGTCGCGCACCACGGGCGCGTCGACGATGGGCTGGGTTCCGAGGATGGCGGCGTTGGGGGGGTTGATCACCGGGGTGCCCCAGCTGTTGGCGCTGCCGGTGACGCTGGTCAACGTGAACGTGCTGCCGGTGAGCTCAGGAGCGGTGATGGTGCCGTTGCGCACCCTGGCCGCCAGATCCGCCAGTTCCCGGGCGATCTCGACCAGGCCCTTCTGGTCGGCGTTGCGGATGACGGGAACCGAGAGGTGGGCGACGCCGGCTGAGACGGCAGCACCGATGTTGACCTCGGCCCACTCGACGACCTCGCTGCCGACGATGCTGGCGTTCATATTCGGATGCCGGCCCAGGGCCCGCGACAGCGCGAAGATCATCATCGCGGTGTAGCTGACCCGGCAGCCGAGTTGATCCTGCCGGGCGAGGAGCCCGTCGCGGTGGGCAACCCAGCGGTCTGCGTTCCACCGGCCCCCGATGGTGAGCTGAGCCATCCCGTGCAGGCTGGCCATCATCTGAGCGGAGATGGCTCCGGTCATGCCGCTCAGCCGGTGCACCCTCGCGGCGGTGAGACCGGCGACCTGCTCGGGCGCGACCTCGTAACCGCCGGCATCCGGGCGCCGGCCGGAGCCTGTTTCGGTTGCTGATCGGACGAGGGCGATGGCCCGGTCGACGTCGGCGCGCACCACCCGCCGCTGGGGACCGGTCGGGGTCACCAGCGAGAGGTCGATCCGGTTCTCGGCGGCCAGCTTGCGGGCGATGGGCGTCGCCTCGACACGGTCGGTGCCGCCGGTGACCGGCTCGCGGGGCGGCGTTGCCAGCGGGGCGGCATCAGTGCCAGGAGTCCGATGAGCGTCCGGGGGAGCCGCTTCGGCGGACACGGCCCGGTCGCGATGTTCGGCGGCCGCCTCCCGGCTGTCGCCGATGACGGCGATCAGGGCGCCGGGCTTCGCTTCCCCGCCCTCATCGAGCCGGATGTCGATGAACCCGTCGCAGACCGCCTCGACCTCGACCTCGGTCTTCTCGCTCTCGACGGTGGCGATGACCTGGTCGGTGGCGACCTCGTCCCCGGACGCAACCAGCCACTCGTTCAACGTGATCTCGCTGGTCGACATGCCGACCTTGGGCATGAGTACTTCCGTGCTCATCTGGCTCATTCACTCGCCGGAACGAGCATCTCGCACAGGCCGACGGACAGCCCTGCGAGCATCCCGCCGTCGAGGATCATGGCGCTGCCGCTGATGTAGCGGCAGTCGTCGGACGCCAGGAAGTGCACCGCCGCGGCCACCTCGTCCATCTCGCAGATGCGCCGCAGCGGGGTGAGGTTGTTGAACGCGGCGATCTCGGCCTCTGTGTCGGTCTCGTTGGCGATGTTCTCGGTGGCCACGGTGCCCGGCGCGATGTCGACGACCCTGATGCCGCGGTCGCCCAGTTCGATGGCCGCGGTGCGGGTCACGGCGCTCTGACCGGCCTTGGACACGCTGTAGGGGCCGTAGCCGGGCAAGGCGATGTGGGCTGCCAGCGACGAGATGTTGATGATCACGCCGCCGTCGTTCATCAGCGGCGCGCCGTGCTTGATGCAGTGCAGCGTCCCCAGCACGTTGACTTCCAGGTTCTGTCTGAAGGCGCCGCTGTCGCCTGTCTCGACAGGGCTGTCCATGTCCCAGATGCCTGCGTTGTTGACCAGCACATCGATCGGTCCCAGCCGGTCGCGCACCTTGCTCATCAGCGCCCTGACCTGCCCCTCGTCGCTCACGTCGGCCCGGATGAAGAGGGCTCCAAGCTGCTCGGCCAGCTCGGAGTTGTCCGAGCGGGTGCAGAAGGCCACGCGGGCCTCCGCGGCCAGCATGCGCTTGACGGTGGCGAGGCCGATCCCGCTTCCACCCCCGGTGACCACCGCCACCTTGTCCTTCACCGAGAACATCGCCTGCCGGCCGTCCGAGCGATCAAGGCTGGACCCGGGCCCCTGCCGCACCTGAGGGGCCACGCGGATAGGCGAGAGCCGGTCGCGGTGCGGCGGTGCCATTCCCGCTCTTGTTCGCTGCGCTCACGGGCCGCTCGGGCCACAGCCTCGCGCCGTATGGGCCGTTCATGTGCATCTATGCGCTCGGCCTCTAGGTCCCCACGCCCTGCAGGAACAGGTCGACGGCCAGTTCTGGAATGTCGTAGAGCTCGATGGCCGAATCGGGCATCCACCGTTCGAAGATCAAGCCATTGAACAGGCTGCGCAGGACGCGGGTCAACTCGGCGGCCGACCGGTCGGCCCGGATCTCTCCCGCCGACTGGCCCCGCGAGATGACGGCCTCCAGGGCCTCATCGGACGGGTCGACGTCCGGCAGGAGCGCGGCCACCTCATCACGGTTTGGCCTGAGCGTCTCCCGGTACACGACTCGGGCGAACTCCTCGATCTCTGCGGACACCTTCAGATCAGTTCGCAGGATCGTCAACAGTTGCTCGCGGATGGTCGCATCGGCGGGGAGCGGTTCAAGAGTGTTGACGATGCGTGCGAACCAGGCCGCTACCGCCTCGCGGAAGACCTCGTGCTTCGATTCGAAGTAGTTGTAGATGGTGCCCTTGCCGAGTCCCGCGGCTATGGAGATGTCGTCGACCCTGGCCCCGTCGAAGCCCTTGGCTGCGAACTCGGCGGTGGCGGCCTCCAGCAGTCTGCGCCGGTGCACGGCTCTGGTCGCCTCGGTTACTCGCGGCATCCCACTATTATGGGTCAAGACCCACTATCGGTCAACGCTCGGGCCGGTCCAGAGGACGGTTCTCACTCCTGGGGGAGCAGGTAGACCTTGCCGCACTCCTTGGTGAGCGTGATCTCGAGGGCCTCGCCGGCCCGGCTCATGGGGAACGTGTGGGTGACGATGGTGTCGATCCAGCCCTGCACCTGCGGGTCGCACAGCATTCTCAGCAGGCCGTCGCGGTCGCGGTGGCGCACGTCGTGGCCGCCGGTCCAGTTGATGTGGCGCTCCATCAGGTCGTTGAGGATGCTCAGCGAGTAGAGCACCGAGCCCTCGTCGTGGCCCAGCGAGTACATCGTGCCGTAACGGCGCAGACCGGCCATGCACCGGTCGAGGTAGAAGGGCACGCCGGCGCACTCGAAGGCCACGTCGGCGCCCTGCCGCCCGCCGGTGAGGGCGTGGACCCGCTCGAGCCAGTCGCCGTCGTCGGGGTCGATGATGTGCTGCACCCCCAGCCGGCGGCACAGCTCCATGCGGTACGGGTGCCGGCCCAGCACCACCACCGTGGCCCCCCGGTACAGCGCGTTCACCACCGCGCCCAGGCCGATGAAGCCGATCGCGCCGACGAGCACCACGTCGCCGGGACGCACGCCGGCCTCCTCGGCGGCGGTGTAGGTGCAGCCCAGCAGGCAGTTGGCCGCGGCGGCGTGATGGAACGACAATTGGTCGGGGATCAGCTGGATCATGTGCTCGGGCGCCAGCCGGTACTGCACCATGGCGAAGCCGCCCGAGGCGCTGCCGTTGACCTTCTCGATGCCGAGCAGGCCGGCTTCGATGTCCTGGGGGGCCATCCCCTCCTCATAGGACTCGTACGGGATGCCCAGGCAGTGGGTGGGCGACAGCCCCTGGGTGCAAACGAAGCACTCCTGGCAGCCGTTCGCCTGGTAGACGATCACCCGGTCGCCGACGCTGAACCGCGACCCCGGCTGCGTCTCCACGATGGTGCCGACCCCCTCGTGACCGAGGTGCTCGGGGCTGTCGTGCCACTCGAACTGGTGGTCGCGGTAGATGCGGCCCTCGTTGCACACCGGCGCCACCGCCACCTCGACGATCACAAACCCGGGTCCGGCCACCGGGTACGGCTTGGTGGCCAGAGCCGCGGTGCGGGGCTCGGGGATGGTCAGGATGGTGTTGGTCTTCGCCGTCATTCGTGCCGTGATAGTCGACGGCGAAGGGGGAGGTCAAACAGCCTCCGTGGGCGCCGGCGGCGCTTGACGGGCGAATGGGCTATTCGCGCCGGGACGGATCGACCACCTAGCCTTCGCCATGGCTGCACGCGCTCGACGAAGGAGAAGCCCATTGGATCCAGCATCAGGGACCGCGGTCGTCACCGGCGCCGCCAGCGGCATCGGCTTGGGACTCGTGCGGGCATGTGTCGCCGAGGGCATGAGCGTGGTCATGTCAGACATCGATGGTGGCCGGTTGGAGGAGGCCGCGAGCGCGCTGCGCGCCGAGGGCGGGAGTGTCTGGGCGCACCCTTGCGACGTGCGAGACCTCAGCGAGGTCCACGCGCTGCAGCGGGCCGCGACAGAGCACGGCGGGCCTGTCGACCTGCTGTTCAACAACGCCGGCGTCGGGCTTGCCCGACCCGTGCCGCAGTGCAGTCACGCCGACTGGAGGCTGCTGCTCGAAGTGAACGTGCAGGGCGTGATCAACGGGATCCAGACCTTCCTGCCCGCGATGATCGAGCAGGGCCGGGGCCACATCTGCTCCACCGCCTCGCTGTCGGGCCTGGCCGGCGACCCCGACCTGGTGGCCTACAGCGGCACCAAGTTCGCGGTGGTGGGAATCATGGAGGGGCTCGCCATCGAGATGCGGCGCGACCACCCGGGGATCTCATGCTCGGTCCTGTGTCCCGGTCCCGTCGCAACCGACCTGATGGCCACCTCCTCGAAGAACCTCGTCGACTCCGGTGGTCAGCCCTCCGCCGAGGGCCGGCGGGCGGCTGAGGTGGCGGACTACCTGGCCCGCGGCATGGACCCCGACGAGGTGGGGCGCCTCGCACTGGCCGGCATCGGAGCCGGGGACTTCTGGCTGCTACCCCACCCCGACATGACGTTCGAGATACTCGATCCCCGGTACGAGGCCATGAAACGCGGACGACTCCACGTCGACGCTGACTGGGTATTGCCGCGCTGACTCGGGGATGGCCCCGGGGCCGGGGTCACTCCAGTCCCTCTTCGATCATCTGCCAGGCCCGCTCGCGCTCCTCGGGGGTGCCCTGGACATCGATCGCCACCTCGTCGGCGCCCGCGGCCGCGTAGCGGGCCAGCTCGGCGCGGACCTGGTCGGGATCGCCCACCGCCACCAGGTCCATCATGTGGGTTGTGCCCTCGCGCTCCACCATGGCCTGATACGACGGCAGCATCGTGTAGATCGCGAGCTCCTCGCCGATCCTGCGCCTGGCGTCCTCGGGATCGCTGGTCACGCACACCGACACGATGGCCGACACCCATGAGCCGGACCCGATGGTGGGGCGCACATGGCTCTCGATGGTGCGCGGCCCCGTCCAGCCCAGCACGGTGCCCTCGGTGCGGTCACGTGCCAGCGCCAGCATCCGCGGGCCCATCGCGGCCAGCATCACCTTCGGTGCAGGCCCTGGCACGTCGATCTCGGTGTGGTGCGACACCTTCGAGCCGTCGACATCAACCCGCTGGTCGGCCAGCAGGGGCAGCACCGCGTCGAGATACTCCACCATGTGGCGGTACGGGCGGTCCCAGGTGAGTCCCAGCATCCCTACGGCAACGGGCTCGTGGCTCACACCGAGCCCCAGCGTGAAGCGTCCCCCGCTGATCTGGTTCAGGGTGCGGGCCTGCTGGGCGACATACTGCGGCAGCGTCGACTGGATCGCCATGACCGCGGTGGCCAGCTCGATCCCGGGCACGCGATCGGCCACGACAGCCAGCACGGCCACGCAGTCGGCACGCTCCACCTGCGCCACCATGTAGCGATGCAAGCCCGCGGCCTCGGCCCGGGCAGCGCTGTGCACCCCGTCAGCGACGACTGCGGGCATGTCGATCAGCGAGAAGGCAGTCACTCTCTACTCCTTGCTCGGGGGCCGGAGTCGGACGCTCAGGTACCGGAACCTGAGCGTCTGCTCACCGGACGCTCCGGCTCGCGGAATGGGACAGATCATGCCGGCGCCATCGCTGCCCGCCGCCGGCGCCACCATCTCCGGAGCCGCTCACGCTGCGCCCGGTCGAACCCGTCGATCCCTTCCGGGTTCACTATCGCGGTCAGCACGAGCGCGACCCCGGCGACGTAGGCCTCGTAGCGGCCCAGGTCGATGAACTCCTCCCCCACCACGACCCCGATCCCGGCCGAGAACAGCGTGCCCGCGTACAGAGCCCCGGTGATGCTGGAGATTCCTCCCAGGTAGGCGAACGCCAGGATGGCGAGATTGGTCAACACCGTGTAGTTGGTGATCTGGATCGTTCCGAGCTTGTAGGCGTTGAGCGTCCCCGCGACGGCCGCGATGAATGCGGCGATGCCGAACGCGGCGAGCTTGATCCCCGCCACGTTCACGCCGGCCGCGGCTGCGGCCCGTTCGTTGGCCCTGACCGCGAGCATCTGCTCACCGAGCCGGCTCTGCCTCAGCCGGCTCACCATGATCGCCAGCAACACCAGGACCACTAGGACGAAGAGGCCGAAGGCGGGCGTAGGCAACTCGTCGCCGTTGATGGGAAAGCTGGAGGAGGGCCCGAACTCCACCCCGAAGAGGGAAGGATCGTCGAAGCTGCGGTTCGGGACGCCCTCTATCCGGAACCAGCCGTCTCCCCGGAAGACGAGCTGGTCGATGGCGACCGCAGCCGCGAGAGTAACGATGGCGAGCGAGGCGCCCCGCACCCTCAGAGCAGGCAGCGCCACGACCAGCCCGAACAGGGTCGCCACCGCCGCGGCCAGCAGTGGAGCGATGGGGAACGGAATTCCGGCATCCGTGCCGAACGCGGCGAGGCCGGCTGCAGCCACGCCGGTGAACGCCAGCTGTGCAAGGGAGATCTGGCCCACATAGCCGGTGACGACCACCAGCGACAGCACCAGGATGGCGCCGATCATGGTGTTGGTCATGCCGATCCGGTAGTCGAAGGGGCCCCATACGACGACCGCGGCCGCCGCGGCCACCCAGAACCCGGCCAGCGTCGGCCGCCATCGGGCGACGAAGGCCTGAGGTAGTCGCCCAGCCTCAATGGCGCCGCGGCCCGGCAGCACCTCGCCCCGCACCACCATCGCGCCAACAATGATGGCCAGAGGCAGCACGGCGTCGAGGTTCAGGCTCGGGAACCAGTCCTGATCTATCTCCGCGAACAGCAACACGTTCTGGCCCATCGCGATGCCGACGGCCCCCAGCGCCGCGACCCAGAATGAAGTGAAGCGGGCCAGCAGCGCCGCTCCCAGCGCGGGAACGATGAACAGCGTGAAGTTCGTCGGGGTAAGGCTCGTCGTCGGCGCCACCAGGATCCCTACGAACCCAGCCAGCACCGTCCCCAGCATCCAGGACAGGGCGGCCTGCCTGTCGGCGGCGATCCCCAGGAGCGTCGCATACTGCTCGTTCTCAGCAGAGGCCCGGGTGTGGAGGCCGTAGCGGCTGTACCGGAACAGGAACCACAGACCGGCCGTCATCGCCAGCGTGATGGCCAGCAGCGCGAACCGGTCCCAGGGCACGATGCTGCCGAACACGTTGGCGGTGCTGGTCCGCAGACCGTCGGGGATGATCGGCTCGATCCTCGGCGGGCGGGTACCCCCGTAGCGCAGCACGATCGCGCTCTGGAAGGCCAGCATGATGCCGACTGAGGCCACCACCTTGGTCAGCGGCGGCTGGTACCGCAGCGCGCGGAACACGCCGAAGTGCAGCAGGAGCCCGAGCAGGGCCGCGATGGTCAGCGCGCCCAGTACCGCCCACCCTTCGGGCCACGGTCCGCCCATGCTGACGAACGTGGGAAAGTCGAAGATCTCGACGTCGAAGATGCCCTCGATGGGCGCGACCGGGTTGGGCAGCGGCGGGATCGGAATGTCGCCATCGTTCTGGAGGCTGGTGTAGGTGTAGGCGACCCAGGTAGCGATGGCGCCGTGGGCGAAGTTGATTACGCCCGACGCCCGGTAGGTGAGAACCAGGCCGATGGCCAGCGCCGCGAAGATCGCGCCCGCCCCCGAGCTGAGGAGCACCTGCTGCGCGTACGGCCCCACGCCCTCACCTCACCTGGATTCGGGGCTGGGCAGGCGCCGACGCGGCCCGCCCAGCCCTTGCGGAACGACTCCTGCAGCGTAGGGCTCAGCCCTCCAACAGCACGTCGAAGAACGTCATCGGGGCTGCATTGAAGGGGCTGAGGCCGACCCATTGGCCGTCCTCGAGGGTGATCACCCGAGCCCCGGAGTTGCATGTGCTCACCCAGAGGCCGGGACCGGGGCAGGAGACCGTCGGCCCGAGCAGCAGCTCGTAGGGACGAGCGGTGGCAGCGGCGTGAACCTGCTCGGCGGTCGGCAGTCCTCCCGCCTCGGCGGCTGCAGCCTCCAGCACCTGGAAGGCGAAGTCCATGTTGACCAGATTCGGCAGGATCAGGCCGAAGGGCTTTCCCGCCCCCGCGTCATCATAGACCTGATGGACCAGGTCGGAGTCCGGATCGGACCCGAAGAGGGGACCGTTGTGACCGATGACTGTGCGCCAGCCCTCGGAGGTCCCGGCCTCCCGGAACTCCTCGCCCACACACCATTCGCCGAGGTAGACGGGCAGGTCGCCCAGGCCGAGCGCCTCCAGACCGTCACGGGTCGGCTGGCAGGCCGCCGACTCGCCGATCAGCAGGATCAGCCCCTGGGTGTCAGCCACCCCTGCCGCGGTCAGAGCGGGCAGGAAGTCGGCCTGGCCGGTCGCGACCTTGACGGCGGTCGTCGTCTCTCCGCCCAACGACGAGAACACGAAGTCCACCAGACCGAGGGTCGCCTCGCCGACATCGCTGTCGTCCACGACCACGGCCATGCTGGTGGTGCCCTCCTCGACCGCGTACCTCAGCGCCTCGTACGCGAGGGCGAGGGTGCCGGGATCGGTGGAGTAGAGCCCTGGCTGGAGCTGGTCGGGCACGTCGAACAACAGGTTGCCGAGCATGGGCTTGTTGACCCCTGCCGGGCCCAGCGTCTCATACACGGCTGCGCTGTTGATGACCACACCGAGATAGACGAACTCGACGGAGTCGTCGTTGGCGAACCGCTGCGCGCAGGCCAGAGCCGACTCGGCATCGTCGCCGGCCGTGCACAACTCGAGTTCGACCGGGTGACCGTTGATGCCGCCGTTGGCGTTCCAATAGTCGACCCAGATCTCGATGCTCTCACCGACCTCGGGGAACGCGATCACGCCGTCCTGCATGTTGATCGCCCCGAACTTGATCGGGGCCTTCGGCTCCTCGGGCGCCGGTTCCGCGGCATCCGGCGCGGCGTCGTCGGCCGTGCCCGCATCATCGGGAGTCTCGGTGTCGTCCATCGTGTCAGCGTCATCGGGGGCCTCAGCAGTGCTGTCGGCCTCCGAGGCGCTGTCCGTGTCGGCTGCGGCTGCCTCCTCTGAGACAGCCGGCGCCTGGGAGTCCGCCGGATCCTCGCCAGCGTCGTCGCCGCAGGCCGCCGCTATCAGGCAGACGGCCAGCACAGCGCTCAGTATCGGCAATTGTCGTGATGTTCTGAACATTTGCATTCCCCCCTGGTGGTGGTCGTCGCCAGAACCTCGGGCAAGAGCCCGCTTGAGTGTACTTATAGTGGCATATCTGCGAGTATTCCAATCGTTCTTAGCTTGGCAGAGGAAAATACCGCACTTTCTGTGGCACAGGTCTTGACCGGCTGACTAACGGCGACTACCGTTTTCTCATGGCGGACCCGGGTCTCAGAGAAATCGTCAGCCAGATCGGCGAGTCAGCCCGAGGACCTCTCACCGAAGCCCTGACACTGCCTCCAGCTGCGTACCGGTCCTCCGAACTCTACGAACTCGAGCAGGAGCACGTGCTCCGGCCCCACTGGACAGGGGTCTGCCGGGCGGCCGAGCTTCCCGATGCGGGCGACTACCTGACGCTCGAGGTCGCGGGTGAGCCCATCATCGTGCTCCGCCAGCGCGACGGGACCCTGCAGGCGTTCCCCAACGTCTGCCTGCACCGGATGTCGCATCTCCTCATGGGTTGCGGCAACGTCAGCCGGATCGAGTGCCCGTACCACGGATGGACCTACGGCACGGACGGGAGCCTGCTGGCCGCTCCGTACATGAACGGATTCGACATCACCGGGCGAGGCCTGCACGCATTGAGGACGGAGACGATGCACGGGCTGGTGTTCGTGTCCCTGAACGACTCGGCCGAGCCGCTGGAACGCTACGCGGCCGGCCTGCCGTCGGTCCTGGAGGGATTCGGGCTGACCGATCACATCATCCTCAACTCCGGTGAGCGCACGTTCTCGACCAACTGGAAGGCCTTCGTCGAGAACTTCATAGAGAGCCTCCACACCTTCATGGTCCACCCCGAGACGTTCCTGCCCTACGTCGGACCCCTGCAGGCCATGGAATTCGGCGAGCAGACCTCAGCCAACTTCACATTCCACGACCTCAAGGCCACCCCCGAATCAGGAATGCAGGCTCTGAGCGACATGGCGGTTCCCGAGGACAAGCGCGACGCGTTCTTCCAGATCGGCATCTTTCCCAACTCGTTCCTGGCCGTGTCCCCCACGCAGAGCTCGTTCCTGACCTTCCAACCTGACACCATCGACCGAACCAGGGTGCGCTACTCCGTCGCCGTCCACCCTGACTTCCTGGGCGATGCGGATCCAGCCGCCTTCTGGGCCGAGAACATGGCAGAGCAGATGGAGGGCACCCTCGACGAGGACGAGACCATCGTCAACCTCATGCGAATCCGCAGCTCGTTCGGCGCCCGCAGTCCGATCTCTCCGCTGGAGCGCCCCCTGTGGGAGTTCCAGCGGTTCTTGACCCGGCAACTCGAAGCGGTTCCCGGCCTGCTCGACTAACCCGGCGATCGTCAGCCAGGCCGTCAGGCCTCCAGCGATTCGACACCCAGGTAGCTGGCGTCGAGCAGGGCCCGGTCGGCCAGCAGGTCACGCGCGTCTCCCTGCATCACCAGGTCGCCGTGGTTGAGCACGTAGCCCCGGTCGGACACCTCCAGGGCCAGGTCCACGTGCTGTTCCACCAGCAGCACCCCGGCGCCGGTCTCGTCGGCGATACGGCGTACCACCGGCATCAGCTCCTCATAGATGACCGGGGCCAGGCCCAGGCTCATCTCGTCGACCATCATCAGCTTGGGCTCGGCCACGATGGCCCGGCCGAGGACGAGCATCTGCTGCTCGCCGCCGCTGAGCAGCCCGCCCCTGCGGTTCATCAACGGGCCGAGGGCGGGGAAGAAGTCGACGGCCCGGTCGATGTCGACCTTGCCGCTGGTCTTGGCCAGCTGGAGGTTCTCGCGCACGGTCAGCTGGTACAGCAGGCCCCGGTTCTCGGGCACGTGGATCACACCCCAGCGGGCCACCCGGTGGGCCTGGCGCAGCCGCGGCACCGGCCGGCCCATGATGGTCACCGAGCCGTCCAGGATCTGGCCCATGCCCGAGATCGTCATCAGCGTGGTGGTCTTGCCCGCACCGTTGGGTCCCAGCAACGCGACCACCTCGCCCGCGTCGACGTGCAGGCTCAGACCGCGCACCACGGCCACGCCGTCGTATCCGGTGTCGAGGTTCTCGATGGTCAGGAGGCGCTCGCTCATGACTCGACTCCCACCATGACTGGCCGCCGGCTCATGACTCGACCCCGCTGTGGCCCAGGTAGGCCGCGATTACCTCGGGGTTGTTGCGCATCTCGTCGGGGGTGCCCGAGGCCGTCAACTGGCCGAACACCAGCATGTGGATGTAGTCGCAAACGTTGAGCACCAGCCCCATGTCGTGGTCGACCAGCAGCATGGTGTAGCCCTGATCCACGAGGTGCCTCAGCTGGGCGCCGAACCACTCGGTCTCGGCCTTGTCGAGGCCGGCCGCGGGCTCGTCCAGCAGCAGGATCTTCGACGACTCCGCCACCAGGGCCCGCCCCACACCCACCAGCTTGCGCTGCCCCTGGGACAGCTCGCGGGGCTGGCGCTCGGCGATGTCGCCCAGGTTCAGCAGGTCGAGCACCTCCTCCACCCTCTCTTCGCGCCTGCGGGGCCGGAAGTAGTCGGCCAGGGCGCCTCCGAGGGTGAGGCGCCGGCTGGCCACGTCGAGGTTGGAGCGCACCGTGATGTCGTCGAAGAGCTCCAGCGTCTGCCAGGTCCGGGTGAGTCCGTCGTGGGACAGCACATGGGGCGAGCGTCCGAAGACCTCCTCCCCCTCCAGAACCACTGATCCCTTCGAGTTGTTGGGCAGGAAGCCGGTGATGGCGTCGATGAAGGTCGTCTTGCCCGCGCCATTGGGTCCGATCAACCCGGTCAGCCGTCCCCGGCGGCATTCCAGCGACACGTCGTTGACGGCCAGCAGGCCGCCGAAGCGCACGGTGAGTCCGCTGGTGGCGAGAACGGTGTCAGACATCGGAGGTCTCCGTCACGCTACGGCCTCGACCGCGGCTCAGCCACCGACCCAGCTGGTGGAACTGCCTGCGCTGGAATCCGTCGATGCCCTCGTTGTTGTAGACGGCGGTGCCGATCAGGAAGAACCCGGCCACATAGGCGGTGTAGGGCCCCACGTCGATGAACCACTCGTTGGTGACGACGATGCCGATGCCCTCCGAGAACAGCGTCCCCGCCGTGATGGCCCCGCCGATAGTGCTGATACCGCCGAGGTAGGCGAAGGCGAGCACGGTCAGCGAGGCGAAGATCCCGAACGTGTCGGTGCCGTAGGTGCCCACGTTGAACGCGATGAGCGCACCGCCCAGAGCGGCGAAGACGCTCGATATGGCGAATGCCGACAGCTTGATGGCGGCCACGTTCACGCCGGCCGCGGCCGCGGCCCGCTCATTGGCCCGCACCGCCAGCATCTGCTCGCCCAGGCGCGACCGTCGCAATCGCATCACCGAGATGCAGCACAGTGCACCCACCACCAGAAGGAACAGCCCGTACCCGCCGGTGGGGATCTTGCCGTCGCCGAAGATGAAGTCGCTGTTGGGCCCGAACTCGATGCCGAACAGCACCGGAGGGTCGGTGGTCTTGACGCCGCGGTCGAGACCGAACCATCCGGGGCGCGAGAAGAAGATCTCGCCCATGGCCAGTCCGCTGGCCAGCGTGACGATGGCCAGGCTGGCGCCGCGGGTTCGCAGCGACGGGATGGCTGCGATCAGGCCGAACCCGACACCGGATGCCACCGCCAGCGGCAGTGAGATGAACAGGGGCATTCCGGCCTGGGTGCCGAAGGACGCCACCGAGAAGGCGCCGATACCGGCCAGGGCCATCTGCATCAGCGAGATCTGGCCCACGTAGCCGGTCACCACCACCAGCGACAGGGCCAGGATCACCCCGATCATGGAGTTCTGCATGCCGGCGCGGTACTGGAAGGGCGCGAACACGGTCAGCCAGAACGCCGCCGCGAGCAGGATCCCGTAACCGACCATCCGGCCGCGGGTGATGCGCGGCACGTACGCCTCGGGCAGCCGCTCCACCGTGAGCGCGCCCCGCGACGGCAGCGACTCGCCCCGGGCCACCATGGCCAGCGCGATCACCACGAACGGGAGCGCCCTCCGGATACCGATGTCCGGTATCCAGCCCCACTCCAGTTCCAGGCGGAACAGCTCCTGGTCGACGACGCCCAGCATCAGGCCCGCGGCCGCGGCGATAACGAACGACGACATCCTCCCGATGAGCGCCGCTCCCAGCGATGAGATGAGCAGCACGGTGAAGAAGTTGGGGGTCACGCCGGTGATGGGCGCCACCAGGATCCCCACCAGACCGGCCAGCACCGAGGCCATCACCCAGCTGACGCCCGCCTGGAAGTCGGCGTTGAAGCCCAGCAGCGTGGTGAACCGCTCGTTCTCGGCACCGGCCCGGGTGGCGATCCCGAAGCGGGTGAAGCGGAACAGCACCCACAGCGCGGCGGTGATGACGATGACGGTGCCCAGCACCCAGAGGCGATCCTGACCGACCCGTGCCCCCAGGATGTCGACCGGGTCGTCGGGGAAGATCGGCTCGGTCGCCTTGGCCCGTGCCCCGAAACGAAGCACCACCGCGGCCTGAAGGAACAGCATGATCCCGACCGATGCGATCACCTTGGCCAGCACCGGGGCGTACCGCAGCGGGCGGAAGATGGCGAAATGGGCGATGAGCCCGAGGACCGCGGCGGTGGCCAGCGCGATCACCAGCGCGGGCGCCTTGCCCATCGGGTCGCCCAGGCTGATGAAGGTCGGGAAGTCGACGATCTCGATTCCGGCGATGCCCTCGATGGGTGCCAGCGGGTTGGGTATCGGCGGCACGGGGTACTGGCCGTCGCCGACCAGCGAGACGTACACGTAGGTCACGTAGGTGGCGATGGCGCCGTGACCGAAGTTGATGACCCCCGATGCCCGGAAGGCCACGACCAGCCCGATGGCCAGCGCGGCGATGATGGCGCCGGAGCCGAGGCCGAACAGCACCGGGTCGAAGAACAACTCCCGACGGGCAAGCGCGCCGACGATCCAAGCCACCGCGAGCGCGCCGAGAACCGCGACGCATACCCGTTCGGTTGGACGCAGTCTGGCTAACACGGAAGCCCTCCGACCGAAGCCGGACCGGGCCCGCGCTGGGCCCGGCCGGGCTTCGACGGTAGCCGATCAGCCCTGTTGGAGCGTCAGCCCTCCAGCAGGAAGTTGAGCTGCGAGAAGTCCAGGAAGGTGAACCCGTCGGGAGCTGTCATCTGCCCGTCCGCGATGGTGACCATCAGCGGAGAGGTGTTGCAGGCACCGGCCCACGGATCCGGGCCGGGGCAGCTCACGTCGGGGAAGCCGGGAACGTCGCTGCTGGAGTAGGTGCTGAGCGCGGCCAGCACAGACTCGGTGGTCGCGTCGGCGCCGCCGCCTGCGATGAGCAGGTCCCTGGCGATCACCGCTTGACCGACCGCCCAGCCGCCTAGGCCCGCAGTCTGCACGTCCGCGCCGCCGTAGGTGTCCAGGACACGGTTGATCTCGTCGATCTCCGCGCCTCCGTCGACCGTGGGAGCGCTCGACACGATCGGGCCGGCCCAGCCGTCCAGCTCGCCCGACTCGACAAGATCGAGGCTCAGGCACAGATCGTTGCCGAAGAGGTGGCCCTCGTATCCGACCGTCTCCACGCCATTGGCGGCGGCGGTGCACTGCGCGCCGTCGGCCAGAACGAACAGCCAGCCATCGTTGCCGGTGTCGGCCGCCGACACCGGCCCGGTCAGGTCAGGCTCGAACCCCAGATAGATGGTCTCGGTGATCGTGATCCCGTTGCTCTCGCCGATGGCGTACAGGGCGGGCTCGAACGGTGCGATGGCCGGGTCGTCGGCCAGGAACAGCGACATGGTGGAGACGTCGCGCTGGTTCTTGGCGAACACGAAGAAGACCTGGGCCAGGCCGGGCAGGCCGGGATCGAAGTTGTAGAGGTTGGGGGTGAGGTAGTCGATGAAGTCGTTGCCCAGTCCGAGGTTCGCCTTGCCGGCCTCGGCCAGGATGGTGCCCGAGGCGATGCTGTTGGACAGGAAGCCGCCGTTGATCACCACATGGACGTCGTCGGCGTTCACGAACTCGTTGGCGCAGGCAATGTGGGACTCCACCGCGTCGCCAGCGCCGCACACCTCCAACTCGATGGGATGCCCGTTCACGCCGTCCAGCTCGGTGTTGAAGTAGTCGACGTAGGCCTGGACCGCGGCTGTCACCTCTGGGAAGGCCATGAGCTCTTCCACCTGGGCTATCAGGCCGATCTTCACAGGCTCCATCTCTTCCATGGGCTCCTCAGCGGGCTCATCCATGGGCTCCTCAGCGGGTTCATCCATGGGCTCGTCGGGCGGCTCCTCGGCCGGAGCGGGAGCCGCGGGCTCCTCGACGCTGGCCGGAGCGTCGTCATCGTCGTCGCCGCAGGCCGCGGCGATCAGGGCAAAAGCAAGCAGCACTGCAGCCAGCACCCTCCAGCTGGACTTGGGACTCATGGTGTGTTCCTCCTTCGCGGCTTGAGCGCGCGTATCTGTGGGAGTCTTGATAGCCCGATTGTACATATCTTGGCAACTCAGCGATTTCGGCAATGGTTATGTTCGCAGTGCCGTGAGTTGGCCATAGATTCTGTGCCGAAGTAGATCAGCAGCCTGCGCTTCTTAGTATGACCCTGACTCGCCTACCTGAGCCCTGCGTTAACGGCGCCTACGATGGCGCCGCCATGGAACTGGACCACATCGACCGCGCCCTGATCGACGGCCTGGTAGCCGACAGCCGCGCCAGCTACGCGGCCTTGGCTAGAAGCATCGGCATGTCACAGGCGGCGGTGAAGACCCGGGTGATCCGGCTGATCGACACTGGCGCCATCCACATCCTCGGGCGGATTGATCCGCGCGCCCTCGGCTACGGCGAGTTCGCCTACTGCCTCATCGATGTGCAGGGACCGGTCATACCGGTAGCCGAGCGGCTGGCCAAGATGGACGAGACTGCGTTCGTCCTGATTCTGGCTGGGACGAGCGGACTGTTTGTGGAGTTCAGGGCAAGTGACGCTCGCCAGTTGGACGTCGCCATTGAGGGAGCCCGATCCGATCCGGCCGTGCGGGGCATCGATGCCTCCTCGCTGGTGGCGTTCGTCAAGCAGGACTGGTCGCAAACCGGCCGAGACCCGGCGATTGCCGACCACCGACTGGGCGCCCGCCAGCGCAGCGTCGACGCTACGGACATCAAGCTCCTGAGGTGCCTGGCCGCGGACGGGCGAGCCACATTCGCCGAGATGGCCGAGGCTGCGGGCATGTCGCACGCCGCCACTCGGGATCGGGTGCTGGGGCTCATGGCCGCCGGCGTGGTGACCGTCCAGACCATCGTCAGCCCCGGAGTGCTGGGCGTGAAGGGCTATGCCGGTCTCATGATCCAGACGGACGGTCCGGCTGGACCCGTGGCCGAGGCGATCGCAGCCGTATCCGACATACCCCTCGTGGCCAGAGTGCTCGGGCGCTTCGACGTGATTGCAGAGGTCAGCTACCGCGATGAGGCCCACCTGGCCGAGTTGGTCGACGGCGTTCGCGCCGTTGAAGGGGTGCGGCAGATCGAGACGTTCGTGTACCTGGTCGAAGTAAAGGAGTCGATGATCGCCGGCTTCACCTGAACATTTGAGCCGGCAGCCTTCCCAGCGGGCTAGGGCAGCACGCCCCCGTCTATCGGGATCAGGGCGCCGTTGATGTAGGCGGCGGCCGGTGACGCCAGGAACACCACCAGCTGGGCCACCTCATCAGCGGTGCCCCACCGGCCCAGCGGCACCTCCGAGACCAGCATCTCGCCGGCCTCGTCGTCGGTCACGCCGGCCAGACCAGCGACCAGCCTGCGGTTGGCCACCGCCATCTGGGTGTCGATGGGACCGGGGCACACGCCCACGCAGCGGATCCCGTCGGGGCCGTGCTCCTTGGCGATGAGCTTGGTCATGGCAACCAGGCCGAACTTGGTGACGTTGTAAGCGCCGTACCCGGCATCGGACACCAGTCCCCCGATCGACACGTTGTTGACGATCACGCCCCGGCCGGTCTCGATCATCGGGCCCAGCGCCAGCAGCGCCATCCGCCTCGACCCCATGACGTTGACCTGCCACGACAGGTTCCACTGCTCCTCGGTCTGGTCGATGAATCGGCCCACCCCGGTGGTGGCACCGGCGTTGTTGAACAGGATGTCGAGCGAGCCCAGGTCCCGCAGCGTGCGCTCGACCACCGACTCGGCCTGGCCCTGATCGGTGACGTCCAGTGGGGCCGCGAAGCTCCTGACTCCGTGCTGGTCGCGCAGCTCGGCGGCCAGCGCCTCCAGCGCGGCCAGATCGTCGCCCAAGCCGTGCGTGGGGTCCTGGCGCAGGTCGGGACGGTCGCGGGCCAAGTCGGTGACGACCACGTCGGCGCCGGCCTCGGCCAGCCGCCGAGCGGTCGCCTCGCCCATCCCGGTGGCACGGCCCGCGCCGGTGACCAGCGCCACCTGTCCGGCCAGCAAGCCGGTCATGACCACCCTCCCAGCACCGGAATCTCCACCCTCGACGGATAGTCAGAGCCCCGGTGGACTCCGACGACCGCAGGGGGTTCGAGCCGCGGAGTTCGGTGACTGGCCTGATCGGCGCCGGTGACGGCCAGCCGCAGCCGGTGGCCGGCCCGCAATCGAGTCGCGACCGGCTGGAGGTCGAAGGCCAGCTCGACCGGTCCGCCGCCCGCATCGGCGATTGCGGCCGACGCATCATCGGCACCGCAGGGGTGCCACGGCAGACCCAGGTACTCGTAAGGGGGAGCACCTGTGGCTCGGTGGGAGAGCCGCAGACACCCCTCTGTGATGTAGCGCGAGAAGCCGTCGGGGCTGACCTCTTCGAGATAGGCGAAGAAGTCCACCCCCACGCCGTCGGCTCCATCGGCCGGAGTCCGCCCCTCGACATCAGCGTCAACCCATAGATGCACCGACGGGTGGCCCACCAGATCGCGGTCCTCAGGCAATGGGGGTGCGGTCCAGGTCAGGCCCCGGGCGTCGTTGGGGGCCATGTCGGGGTAGCCGAGGTGGTGACCCTCATCGAAGGCCACCGTGCGACCCTCGCCGCCGTAGAGGTGGGCCCAGCGGTTGGCTGGTCCGGTGGTGGCCGAGTAGTCCACCGGGCAGCGGTCCACGGCCGCAGCCGCCGCCGGCCGGTCAGCGAGCGCGCCGTCGTTGGTCGAGGCCACCGTTCCGGTCGGCCCGCGGTCGAGGTAGAGGGCCACCCGGTCGGTGCCGGGCACGGGCCAATCCGGGGCCGTCCGCCAGGGATTCCCGTCGGCACCCATCAGCCAGTACGTCACCGGTGCCTCGTCCATGATGCCGTTGTCGATCCCCTTGAGCCAGTAGTCGAACCAGCGGCGCTGCTCGGCCGCGAGGTCGAAGCCGTTCGTCTCGCAGTGGTAGTTGGGATCGATCGTCAGCTTGCTGGGATTGTCCAGTCCGGCGAAGGCCAGGCAGGCGTCCCGGGTGAACCCGTCGTACCAGCCGCCGTAGTTGTAGACGGCCACCCCCGATGCGCAGATCTCGTCGCAGAGCCGGCCCGGGGACCGCGGAGCCCAGATCGGCTCGCCGTCCTCGGAGCTGTCGCGGTGGGGGTTGCTCTGGGCGAACTCCATCACGTTGCGATTGGTGAAGTGCTCCCGCCTGGCGTCGCGGATCAACGTCTGGTCGGCATCGGCATCCACTGGTGCGGCCGGATGGTTGACCGCGGGTGTGCCATCCCAGCGCTCGACCAGCATCGGAACACCGAGGTCGAGGGCCCGTACACCGGCCGACCACATGGCGATCAGGTCGTCGCGCATGATCCCGCCCGGGTAGATCACGTCGTAGGCGTCCCACCATGCCATCTCGGGGAAGATCGCCTTCAGGTGGGGCGGCTGACGGGCGGCGCACAGGTACTGGGTTATGCCCAGGTAGGACCGGCCGAACATGCCGATGTTGCCGTCGCTCCACGGCTGTTCCGCCAGCCACTCGGTGACCTCGTAGGCGTCGCGGCTCTCAGCCGGGCTGAACATGCCGTCGGAGCGTCCGAACGAGGCTCCCCCGCCCCGTACGTCCACCACCACGACGACGTACCCGTGGGCCAGGAGGGGCAGCATCCGCTCGGCCCCCTCGATGGGGCCCATCTCGACTCGGCCCTCGGGATCGATCACGGCCCGGGTGTAGGGGGTGTGGGTCCACAGCACGGGCAACCGGTCGTCGTGGAGTTCGCCCGCCAGAGTGGGCCGGACGATGTCGGCGGCGAGGCGGACCCCGTCGCGCATAGTGACGTACACCGACGACCGGTTCCATCCGTCGTAGACCGCCTCGGTGTAGCCCTCGTATCGCCCGGGCTCGGAAACGCGCACGGGTGCTCCGTGGGGGGTCATGCCTCGGAGGGGTCGGCCAGGTCCGCGGCGAGACGGGCCATCACCTCGTGGCTGTAGCCGAGCGGGATGCCGTCGTGGCAGCCGACCAGCGAGCCGGTGAGGGTCGCGCTGGCGTCGCTGACGAGGAAGTGGAACACCGGCGCCATCTCCGACGCCTTGCGGAACACGCCGTTGGCGGTCATGCGCCGGATCAGCTCCAGGTCGGGTGCCGACTCCGCGCCCATCTCGCTCTCCACGATGCCGGGCAGCACCGCGTTGACCCGGACCTGGCGCGGTCCCAGCTCCAGGGCCCACACCCGCACCAGGTGGTCGAGCGCCGCCTTTGACGCGGCGTAGGCGGCCATACCCGGCGCCGCCACCGAGCCGGCAGGCGAACTCGTGACGATGACCGATCCGTGGTCGCGCACCATGCCCACACCGTGACGGAGGGCCCGCACCACTCCCAGGGTGTTGATGTCGATCACCCGCTCGAACACGTCGATGTCGAGGTCCTCGACCTCTCCGTGGTAGTCGTCGATGCCGGCGTTGAGAATCAGGGCGTCCAGAGCGTCGAACCGCTCGGACACGGCCCCGAGAGCCCGCTCGACCGAGGCGTCGTCGGCCACGTCCATCGCCACGAAGCCGGCTCCGATGCCGTCGGCGATCCCACTGCCCTCGGGCCTGCGGCCACAGATCACCACCTGGGCGCCGCATTCGACGAGATGAGCGGCTACCGCCAGGCCGATTCCGGCCGTCCCACCGGTGACCACCACCCTGCGGCCGGTCACGTCGAAAACATCGGCTGTAGCCGTCCGGGCTGTGCTTGTCTCGGTCATGAGCTCACCCTAGTCAGCGAAACTCATGCTGTCTGCACGACGTAGATATGGAATCACAGGCGTACGACGTGATACACAAGCGTTTCCTACCCTAGAGTGTCGCCGTTGGCGGCTCACAGGGGCTTCGGCCCGAAAGGCCGGCGAGCGCAGCGAGCAGAGCGGAAGGAACGTGAGGATGCGGCAGATCCTGGACCCGGCGGGAGAACTCGTGGGACCGGTCCCCGATCTCGACGACGGCCAGTTGGTCGACATGCTCCGCCTGCTGCTCACCACCCGGATGGCCGACGAGAAGCTGCTCAACCTCCAGCGGCAGGGACGCATGCCGGCCTACTACCAGGTGAGCGGCCAGGAGGCCCACGTAGGGGCGGCGCTGGCACTGCGGGAGACCGACTGGCTCTTCTCCGCCTACCGCGAGCTGGGCATGTGGCTGGCCCGGGGTATGAGCCCCATCGCCACGCTCGGGCTGTGGATGGGCGTGCCCGATGATGACGATCTCTGGGACGTCAACCGCTACCGGGTGACCAGGCTCAACGCCACCATCGGCACCCACCTGCCCCACGCGGTGGGCTTCGGCTACGCCGAGCGCCTCCAGGGACGCGACACCGTGGCCATGGTGGTGTTCGGCGACGGCGCCACCTCGGAGTCCGACTTCCACGCGGCCATGAACTTCGCCGGAGTGTGGAAGACCCCCACGGTGTTCCTGTGCCAGAACAACCAGGTGGCCCAGTCGACAACCATCGACAAGCAGACCGCAGCAGACACCCTGGCCGCCAAGGCCGACGGCTACGGGTTCACCGGCGTGCGAGTGGACGGCATGGACCCGCTGGCGATGTACCAGACCGCCCGCGAGGCGGTCGAGCGGGCCGCGGCCGGCGAGGGCCCGACCCTCATCGAGATGCACACCTACCGGTTCGCACCCCACTCCACCTACGACGGGACCCCGGTGTACCGCACCACCGACGAGGAGGCCCGGTGGCGCGAGCAGGATCCCATCACCCGGATGAGGTCCCTCCTGGTGAACAAGGGACTGTGGGAGGCCGACCAGGAGGAGGGCATGCGAGCCGGGATCTCAGCCGAGCTCGAAGCGTTCGTCGACCAGCTGGAGGCCCGGGCCGGGGTGTCGCGGGACTACTCGCCCCGGCAGCTGTTCGCCCGAACTCCGGCCTCGCTCGCCGAGCAGTTGCACCGTGAGCAGCACGACGCCGGCGAGCCCGCCGCCGTGCTCGACCCCGAGGAGGTGTGGGCGGTCGAGCCGGAGGTGTCACCCACCGGCGAGACCCGCCGGCTCGATATGACCGAGGCCCTCAAGCTGACCCTGCACTCCGCCTTCGAGCGGGACCCTTCGCTGGTGATCCTGGGTGAGGACGTCGGCGTGGAGGGGGGCGTGTTCCGCATCACCGAGGGCATGCACGAGCGCTTCGGCGACGACCGGGTGATCGACACCCCCCTGTGCGAGACCGGCATCATGGGAACCGCGGTGGGGATGGCCATGGCCGGGCTGAGGCCGATCGCCGAGATCGAGTTCGCCGGCTTCGTCTACCCCGCCTTCGACCAGCTCATCGGGCATGTGGCCCGCATCCGGTGGCGCTACCGGGGCCATCTCACCGCGCCGGTGGTGGCCCGGCTGCCGGTGGGCACCAACCTCGACAACTTCGAGTTCCACACCGACTCCCCCGAGTCGTTCCTCACCCACGCCCCCGGGCTGGTGGTGGTGTACCCCTCCAACCCCTACGACGCCAAGGGGCTGATGGAGTCGGCCTTGGCCAGCGAGGACCCGGTGGTGTTCATGGAGCCCATCTCGCTGTACCGAGGCCTCAAGCAGGACGTTCCGGTCGAGCCCTACCGGATCGGATTCGGGCGGGCCAGCGTGCTGCGCGACGGCACCGACGTGACGGTGGTGTCGTGGGGCCCGCCGGTGCGCGAGGCACTCAAGGCGGCCGAGGCTCTGACCGAAGACGGGGTGTCGGCCGAGGTGATCGACCTGCGGACCCTGTATCCGTGGGATCGCGAGACCGTGCTGGCCAGCGTGGAGAGGACGGGACGGCTGGTGGTGGCCCATGAGGCCCACACCACCGGCGGGTTCGGGGCCGAGATCCTGGCCGCGGTCAGCGAGCAGGGCCTCTACTCGCTGGAGGCGCCGCCGGTGAGGGTGGCCCACATGGACGTGTTCTGGGGGCCCACGCAACTCGAGCGCTACTCCATGATCACCGCCGACCGCATCGCCGCCGGCATCCGCCGCGTCCTGGCCGGCTGACATGGCGAGTGTCTTCAAGCTCCCTTCGGTGGGCGACACCATGGTCGAGGGCGAGATCGTGGAGTGGCTGGTCGCCGTAGGCGACACCGTGGACCTCGACCAGCCCATCTGCTCGGTCGAGACCGACAAGTCGGTGGTGGAGATGACCACCCCCTACCGGGGAACGGTGCTGGCCCTCGGAGGCGAGCCCGGCGACGTCATCGAAGTGGGCGAGACCCTCATCGTGATCGGCGAGCGCGGCGAGGCGGTCCCCACCGAGGCCGAAGCCGCCCCGGCAACAGGGGCCGCCGGTCCGGTTGCTGCTGCGCACCCGGCCCCCGCGCCGGCTCCGCCCCAGCCGGCCGTCCCGGGCTCGGTGAAGGCCGTGCCCAAGGCCCGCAAGCTGGCCCGCGAGCTGGGCATCGACCTGGCTGCGGTGGCCGGCACCGGATCGGGCGGCTCCATCACCGTCGCCGACGTGGAGGCCGCCGCAGCCGCGCCGACCCCGTCCGCAGGCGGTAGCCGGCGCGAGCGGCTGCCGGCCATCCGCCGCTCCATCGCCCGTCACATGACCGAGTCGATACAGGTCCCGCAGTTCACGTCGATGGTGGACGTGGACGCCACCAGGCTGCTGGAGGCCCGATCTGCGGCGTCCGCAAGCACCGGCTCGCGGGTGCCCCTCGACGCCCTGCTGGTGGCGCTGCTGGTGCCGGTACTGCGTGACCATCCGGTGATGAACGCCCGGCTCGACGGCGACGAGATCGAGTACTTCGAGCGCTACGACATCGGCGTGGCCGTCGACACGCCCGAGGGGTTGATGGTGCCGGTGGTGCGGGGCGCCGACGCGCTCGGCCTGCCGGAGCTGTCAGCCGAGGTCCTGCGGCTGGCCGCCGCGGCCCGCGACCGCACCGCGGCCCCCGACGAGCTGACCGGGCCCACCGCCACCGTCAACAATGTGGGCGCGGTCGGGCTGCTGGCCGGAACGCCGATGCTGCCGGTGGGCACCAGCATGATCGCCGCCTTCGGCCTGGCCCGCCCGGTGGTGCGCCTGCGGGACGGCGCCGCGGTGGAGGTGCCGACCATGACGGTGTCGGCCACGTTCGACCACCGCATCATCGACGGCGGCGCCAGCGGCCGCTTCCTCGCCCAGCTGAAGGAATCCCTCGAAGCACCCGCGCGGAACGAGAGCGCCTAGCTCCATCGGCGACGCCGCCAGGCTCTCAGGGAAAGGTAAGGGAAAACCCCGGTTGGGGAGGGTTGGCCCGCTCGTAGAGTCCGGCGTGAGCCTTCCCGCCAGCGCTAGGAGAGCCTGTGACGTCCTCCCCCACCCAAGCACTGGCCACCGCCGCCCGGGCTGTGGCCGCCAGCAAGATCTACGGTTCGGGCGACACCGAGGTTCGGGCCCTCGACGCCATCGACGTGGCCTTCGAGGAGGGACGCTTCACCGCCATCATGGGACCGTCCGGGTCGGGCAAGTCCACGCTGATGCACTGCATGGCCGGCCTCGACACCGTCACGTCGGGCCAGGTGATCATCGGTGACACCGACCTGACCACGCTGTCGGAGAAGGATCTCACCCTGCTGCGGCGCGACAACGTGGGATTCGTCTTCCAGGCCTACAACCTGGTGCCCACCCTCACCGCCATCGAGAACATCACCCTCCCCATGGACCTCGCCGGCGAGACGGGGGACACCGCCTGGATCGACGAGGTGGTGGGGGCCACCGGGCTCTCCGACCGGACCAAGCACCGCCCCAACGAGCTGTCGGGAGGCCAGCAGCAGCGGGTCGCGGTGGCCCGGGCCCTGGCCGGCAGGCCACAGATCATCTTCGCCGACGAGCCCACCGGCAACGTCGACTCCAACACCGCGGCCGAGATCCTCGGCTTCATGCGCAACGCCGTCACCGAGATGGGCCAGACCATCGTGATGGTCACCCACGACCCGGTGGCCGCCTCCTACGCCGACCGGGTGGTGTTCCTGGTGGACGGCAAGATCGTGGACGAGCTGGCCGACCCGACACCCCAGACCATCCGCGACCACATGACCCGGCTCGGCGCCTGACGCCGGTAGCCGGACCCGCTCACAACCGCGACCCGACGTGCTGCGCCTAGCCCTCAAGTCGCTCCTGGCCCACAAGATCCGCTTCGCCCTCACCGCGGTGGCGATCGTGCTGGGCGTCACCTTCGTGGTGGCCGCCTTCGTGACCGCCGACTCGCTGCGTTCCACCTTCGACGACATAGGCGTGGACATCAACACCGGCAAGGACTTCACGGTGCGCGGCGCGCTGGGGTTCGGTGAGATCGCCAACGCGCCGCCCGTTCCCGACAGCCTCGTGGACAGCATCCGGGCCGTCGACGGGGTGGAAGTGGCCGAGGGGCGCTTCTTCGTGGACGGCGTCATCCCCGTTGACGGCTCAGGCGAGGCCGTGTCCACCCTCGGTGGTCCCGTAGCGGGCGTCAACTGGCTCGAGGACGAGTCGCTGTCGCAGTACTTCCTGATCTCCGGCCGGTGGCCCCAGGGGGACTCGGAGTTCGCTATCGGCGCCGGGACGTTCGCCGACTACGACTTCGAGTTGGGCCGCGACTACCAGGTGGTGACCCCCACCGGACCCCGCACCTTCACCCTCACCGGCACCATGCAGTTCGGGTTCCCCGAGGATGCCGGCACCGGGGTGGTGTTCTCGGTGTTCGACACGGCCACCGCCCAGGAGGTGCTCGGATACGAGGGCCTGTTCAACGAGATCGACCTGCGAGCCGTGCCCGGCGCCGACCGCGAGGCCGTCCGGGACGGCATCGAGGCGATCCTGCCCGCCGGGACTGAGGTGATCAGCTCCGAGGAGGCCGCCGAGGAGTTCGGCGACTTCTTCGAGTTCATCATCGGGCCGCTGCAGACCATCCTGCTGACGTTCGCCTTCGTGGTGCTGTTCGTCAGCACGTTCATAATCTCCAACACCTTCAACATCGTGCTCGGCCAGCGGGTGCGGGAGCTGTCGCTGCTGCGGGCGCTGGGGGCCACGCCCCGCCAGGTGCGCCGATCGGTGCTGATCGAGTCGCTGTTGATCGGCGTGGCCGCCTCCGCCGCGGGCATCGGGCTCGGCATGCTCGGCGCCGTAGGGCTCGCAGCGCTGTTCGACGCGTTCGGCGCCGCCCTGCCCGACGGCCCGCTGCCGCTGCGGCCGCGCACCGTTGCCTGGGCGTTCGCGGTGGGGGTCGGCTTCACCGTGGTGGCGTCGCTGGTCCCCGCAGTCAAGGCGTCGAGGGTGTCGCCGGTGGCCGGGCTGCAGGAGAGCACCGGGGACGACGGCGGGCACCTCCGCCTCTGGCGGCCGATCCTGGGTGCCGTACTGGCCGCCATCGGGCTCGTCCTCACCGGCAGGGGACTGTTCGCCGACTTCGATTCGACCACCGCCCAGCTCCTGTCGCTTGGCATCGGGGCCGCGGTGGTGTTCGTGGCGGTGGCGGTGCTCAGCCCGCTGATCGCCGGTCCCGTCGTGTCGGCGTTGGCCGGGCCGCTGCCGCGGATCCTGCGCACTCCGGGCCGGCTGGCCCGCGACAACGCGGCCCGCAGCCCCCGCCGGACGGCGGCCACCGCGGTGGCTCTGACCATCGGCCTGGCTCTGGTGGCCATGGTGCTGGTGGTCGGCCAGTCGCTCAAGGACACGTTCTCCGACAGCCTCAGCAGCGCGGTGAGAGCCGACTACATCATCAGCACCGAGTCGTTCTCGGGCGTGCCCAAGACCCTGGCCGCAGACCTCGAGCAGGCGGGTGTGGGGACCGTGGTCGGACTGGACGAGAACCTCGTGCAGATCTCGAGCCCCGTCGCGCCGGACCGGATCCTCCAGACCGAGATGACCATCACCGACCTGGCCGCAATCGGCGAGGTCGCCAACCTCGGCGTCACCGAGGGCTCCCCCAGCGCCGTCGACCCGGCCTCCGCGCTGCTCGTCAACAAGGAGGCGGCCGCGGACTGGGGCCTGTCGATCGGGGACCCGGTCGAGCTTGAGCTGGTCGGCGGCGAGACCATGACGGTGACGGTCGGAGCCGTCTTCACCGAGACCCAACCGCCGTTCTGGGACGACTGGCTGATCGACCAGTCGCTGTACCAGCAGACGATCACGACCGACGCCTTCGAGCAATGGGTGGCCGTCAAGGCGGACAGCGCCGAGCCGCAGGCGACGAAGGCCCTGATCGACCAGGTGCTCAGCGCCTACCCCCAGGCCAACCTGGAGGACCGCCAGCAGTTCCAGGAGAACGCCGAGTCGAACCTGAACACCGTGCTGGCGCTGGTCAACGTGTTCCTGCTGTTCGCGCTGGTGGTGGCCCTGTTCGGGATCGTCAACACGCTCACGCTGTCGGTGTTCGAGCGCACCCACGAGATCGGGCTGCTCAGGGCGGTGGGAATGACCCGTCGCCAGCTGCGGCGGGTGATCCGCTGGGAGGCGGCCACCATCGCCCTCTACGGAGCCATCATCGGAGTGGTGCTCGGGCTGGCCTTCGGGGTGGCCCTCTCGGTTGCCATCCCCGACGACGTCATCGACCGGGTGTCGGTACCGGCCGGGCAGATAGTCCTGCTCATCGTCGTCGCGGTCGCCTTCGGGCTGCTGGCGGCGGTGTTCCCCTCCTACCGGGCGGGCCGCATGAACGTCCTCGAAGCGATCGCCGCGGACTGACCGCGAGCCGGAGAGCCGTATGTTCAAGCTCGCGCTCCGCAGCCTGATCGACAAGAAGCTCCGCTTCGCGCTCACCACTTTCGTGGTGGTGCTGGGCGTCATGTTCGTGGTGGGCTCCTTCACGCTCACCGACAGCCTGCGGTCCACGTTCTCGGGACTCGCGCGGGACATCGCCCAGGGCACCGACCTCACGGTGCGGGTGGACCAGTCCTTCGGCGGCGACTTCGACCGGGCGACGGTGCCGGAGGCGGTGGGCGAGCAGGTGTTGGGCGTCGAGGGAGTGGACCGGGTCCAGCCTGAACTGGGCGCCCTGAACGTGTTCATCGTCGACGGCGAAGGCAACGCGATCAGGCCTCCCGGCCCGCCGGCGCTGGGGTTCAGCTTCAACCCGGGCACGTTCTTCATCACCGACGGCAGACAGCCCGCCGCGCCCGGCGAGTTCGCGACCGACACGTCGACCGCGGCCGGCAACGGTCTTCGCATCGGCGAGACCTACGAGGTCAACGGTCCTATCACGGCCGAGCCCTTCGAGCTGGTCGGCGTGTTCAACTTCGGGGCCCCCGACTCCCACACCGGCCTGGGCCAGACCATGGCCGCCTTCGAGCTCGACGAGGCCCAGCGCTTCTTCGGCATGGAGGACGGCTACCAGGCGATCGGTGTGCTGGTCTCGCCGGGCTCCGAGGTGTCGGACGTGCAGGACCGGCTGGAAGCCGAGCTGGGCGACGACTACCGCGTGATCACTCAGGAGGTCGACGCGGCCGAGCAGGAGGAGGACTTCAACCAGGTCGTCGACATCTTCAACACGATCCTGCTGGTGTTCGCGTTCATCGCGGTGTTCGTGGCCGCCTTCATCATCAACAACACGTTCCAGATCATCCTCGGCCAGCGGGTGCGCGAGATCGGGCTGTGGCGGGCCATCGGAGCGACACCGAGGCAGGTGAGCCGGTCGGTGATCACCGAGTCGGCCATCGTGGGCGTCGTCGCCACGATCATCGGGATCGGGCTCGGCCTCGTGCTGGCCCTGGTGTTGCGGGCCATCCTCGAACTGATCGGATTCCCGCTCCCACCGGGTCCGCTGACGCTGCAGCCCCGCACCGTCGGGCTGGCGCTGCTTGTAGGGCTGGGCGTGACGATGATCTCGTCGATCGCGCCCGCGCTCCGGGCCCGCAAGATCTCCCCGGTGGCCGCTCTGGCCCACGACTTCCGGCTGGACCCCACAAGCTTGCGACGTCGCGTGATCGCGGGCGGAACGGTGTTCGCGGCCGGGGTGGTCGCGCTGGCCGCAGGCATGACCGCCGGGCTGGACACCACTCCTACGTTCGTCCTGCTGGGGATCGGGGCCGTGCTCGCCTTCGTCGGCATCAACACCGTGAGCCCGGCCTTCGCCCGGCCGGCGGCGTCGGCGCTGGGGCGCCCGGTGAAGTCGCTGTTCGGCATGCCGGGCCGCTTGGGCCGCGACAACGCCGCCCGGAACCCCCGGCGGACTGCCTCGACCGCCGGCGCGCTCCTGATCGGCCTCGCTCTGATGGGGCTGGCCGCGGTGGTCGGCGAGTCCGTCAAGAAGACGTTCGTCAACATCATCGAGAACGCGGTGGAGGCCGACTACTTCATCCGGTCGGCCGAGACCGGCTTCGGTCCCCCGCCCGGCTTCCCCGCCCGACTGGCCGACGAGATCGAGGCGCTGGACGAGATCGAGAGCGTGATGCGGGTCCAGTTCGCCTTCGGCGGGCTGAGCGTGAACGGCGAGCCCCGAGACATCGTGGCCGCCGACATGGCCCAGGCCGACGACCACTTCGACGGCCAGGTGAGCTCGGGCGACATGGCCGCCGGCGATCCGCTCACCGCTCTGGCCCTGCACAGCGACTCGGCCGCGAGCCTGGGCGTCGGCGTGGGCGACACCCTCGAGGCCACCTTCCCCGACAACCAGACCGAGACCCTCACCGTGGTGGCCGTCTACGAGGACGCAGCCATCTACGGCAACTGGCTGATCGACGGGGCTCTATGGGACAGCCACTTCAACCGCAACGACCTCGCCTTCGCCAGCGCCCGCATCGCCGGTCTCGCCAGCGCCGCCGACGAAGCCGAGCTGGCCGCGCTGCAGGATGGCAGCCGGGCGGCCATCGAGGGCGTGCTCGACCGCTATCCCACCGTGAAGGTCGAGAACCAGGCCGAGTTCCGCCAGGCCCAGGAGTCCCAGCTCACGGCGTTGATCCGCGTGATCCAGGTGCTTATCGGCCTGTCGTTCGTCATCGCGCTGATCGGCATCATCAACACCTTGAGCCTGTCGGTGTTCGAGCGCATCCACGAGATCGGCCTGCTGCGCTCGGTGGGCATGACCCGGAAGCAGCTGCGGCGCTCGATCTACTGGGAGGCGCTCATCGTGGCCGTCTTCGGGGGTCTGCTCGGGGTGACGGTCGGCACCGTGTTCGGGGTGGCGACCACGCTGGCGCTGCCGGAGTCGTTCGTGCAGACGGTGGCGGTGCCGTGGCTGGACCTGGCGGTGTTCGTACTGATCTCCGCGATCGCGGGGCTCCTGGCCGCCATCCTGCCCGCGATACGGGCCGGGCGGATGAACATCCTCGACGCCATCGCCCACGAGTAGGGCTCGGCTCGCCGCAGGGTCTCGGTTCCGCCCAGCCTCTAGGAGTAGCGGTCGAAGAGGGCGTCGAGCTGCTCGCAGATGTAGTCCATGTGCTCGGGCTCGAGGCCGTGGTGGATGGGCAGCGACAGCGAGTTGTCCATCATGCGGTCGCAGTTGGGCAGGCCCCCGGCCGGGGCCCGGTGCTCGATGGCCGCGAAGCCGGGCTGGCGCAGGATGTTGCCGGTCCACACCATGCGGGTCGGCACTCCCCGCTCGGCCAGGAACTCCTGGGCCTGGGTGCGGGTGAACGCAGCGTCGGGGGTGATCTCGAAGCAGAACCGCATCCAGGTGGTGTCGGTCTCGGGGGAGGTGCGGCCCGGAGTCACGCCCGGCCGGTCCGCCATGAAATCGTCCAGGCGGCGCCAGTTGGACCGGCGGCGGGCGTTGAAGCCCTCGAGCTTGTCGAGCTGCACGAGGCCGTACGCCGCGCTGAGCTCGTTGGGCTCGAAGTTGTAGCCGATGGAGTCGAACACGAACACCAGGTCGTACGGCGTGCCGTCGGCCAGGGCCGAGAACCGGTCCTGCCGGCCCCGGCGCGAGCCGTAGAGGTACGACTCGCTGCGCCGGCCCCAGCGGCGCAGCGACAAGCCCAGGTCGTAGGCGTCGGGGTCGTCGATGCCGACCAGCCCGCCGGTGCCGCCCGCGGTCATGGCGTGGGAGCGGGCGAAGCTGGTGACGCCGATGTGGCTGCGCTCGCCGGTTCGCCGGCCTCGCTGGTAGCTGTCGAGCACGTCGCAGGAGTCCTCCACCACCGCCAGCCCACGGGCGTCGGCCACCGCTCGCAGCCGGTCCCAGTCGGGGCAGTTTCCGCACAGGTTGGGGGCCAGGATCGCCTTGGTGCGGGGCCCGATCATGTCCTCGACCGCGTCGGCGTCGAGCTGGTAGGTGTCGGCGGTGACATCGGCGAACACCGGCACTATCCCCGACTGGACCATGGGCGCGATGTCGGTGGAGAACGTGAGCGGCGAGGTGATGATCTCGTCGCCAGGATCGAGGCCGAGCAGGTCGATGGCTATGCGCAGCGCCGACGATCCCGAGTTCACCATCAGCCCGAACCGCTTGGACAGCTTGGCCGCGACCCGCTCCTCCAGGGTGAGGGTGGCGTCGGCGATGTCGAGGGTCGGGTTGTCCCGCATGACCGCGCCGACTGCCTCGATCTCCCGCTCGTCGTGCACGGCCCCCGCCGGCGGCAGCTTCATGGTGCGTCTCCTCGCCACTTGCGACGCGCCTCAGGCTAAGACGCCATGGCCCGAGCCCTTCAGGTGCGGTAGAGCATTCCCTTGTAGGCGGCGGTGAAGCCGGCCGCCTCCAGCCGGGCCGCCCACGGAGTCTCCCGTACGGCGACTCCGTCGACTTTGGCGATCTCCAGTTTGCGGAGCCGGCCGTCCTTGACCAGGCCGATGATGGCATCGATCCAGGCGTCGCTGGACTCCGCACCCGCGAAGGTCGTCAGGGAGCGTCCGCCGCGTTCCAGCACCGCCGAGGGCGTTCCGTCGACCAGCACGACATGGGCGCCGGCGGTGCGGGCCGGACGACCGGGGGACTCGGGCCAGGCCAGCGCGGCCCCGTAGGGCTGGGCCGGGTCGGTGGAGGCCAGCACCACCGGCGCCGCATCGGGCTCGGGGGTGCGGGCTCCCCGCAGGCGGTCGACTGCGCCGGGCAGGGCGAACTGGGCCGCGCCCAGCCCGGCCACGAAGTACCCGCGGCGGGCCTCGCCCCGCTCCTCCAGCGTCTTGAGCACCGGGTAGACCCCTGCGAACCCGCCGTCGGTGCCCTCCCCCAGGGCGGTCTCGCGGGTCACCACGCCATAGCGGTCGAGAAGCTGGTGAGCCCGGGCCAGGGCCGACTCGGTACCCGCGGGCTGGGGGCTGAGCAGGGGCTCCACCAGCGACCAGCGGCCCGCAGCCGACGGCGGTCCGGTGGCGCTGAGACCTCCCAGCCGCAGGCGGCCCCGGCGGGACCGGCCGGCTCGGGACGGCGAGTGGCGGCTGCGGCCGCGAGCCTGCCCGGCGATGCGGGCCCGCAGAGGTGCCAGGGAGTCGTTGGTGACCTCGCCCGCCCACACCAGGTCCCACAGCGCGGCCAGCACCGTCTCGGTGTCATACGGCAGGGACGCTGCCTGGGCGGCAGCCACCAGATCGCCCCAGAAGGATGCTCCCCGGTCGCGCAGCCGGTCTCGCAGCGCGTCGTGCAGGGCGCCCTCGCACGCCTCGGAGGCCGGCACCAGCAGCCCGGCCTGCTCCCGGTACACCAGGCGGACCCGACCGTCGGTGGCGCCCAGCCCGCCCGCGCCGACCCACACGACCTCCCCGGAGGTGCACAGCTGATCCAGATCGGCGGGCTTGTAGCCGATCATCCGGCAGGCCAGCACGTCGGCCTCCAGGACCGACGCAGCCACCGGCGCCCCCTGCAGTTGCGCGACCACATCGGCCAGGGCGTCCACGCCCCGGCGCCGGCCCCCGACCCCCTGCCAGTCGGGCAGGAACCTCCCCAGCGCCTCGGGCGGCACCGGCTCCACCTCCTGGCGCAGCGCGGCCAGGCAGCGCCGGCGGATGCGCCGCAGGACCTCGGCGTCGCAGAACTCGCGCTCGGCGCCGCCGGGCCGGAACTCGCCCCGCAGCAGGCGGCCGGCGGCCACCAACGATGCCAGCCGGGTCGTGACCGGCTGCTCGCCGACTCCGAGCCACCGGGCCACGTCGCGGGCCAGGAACGGACCGTGGGTGCGGGCATAGCGCACGCACAGGTCGCCCAGCGGGTCCTCGACCGGCTCGGTGGCCGAGGCCGGGAGCCCCACCGGCAAGGCCGCACCGGCCGCGTCGCGCAACCGGGCCGCGTCGGCGGCGTCGGCCACCACGTCCCGCCCGGCCAGGCGGACCTCGATGGCCCGGCGCTGCTCCACCAGCGTGCGCACCCAGCCCGCGACCCGCTCGATGTCGGATCCCGCCGACGGGACGGTCCGGGCCGCCAGGTCTTCGGGGGTGAGCGGCCCGAGCATTCGCAGCAGGTCGTGGAGTTCGTCGGCGTCGCGGGCCTGGCCCCCGGCGACCAGGCGCTGCAGCTCCAACTCGACGTCGGTGATCACCCCGGCGTCGAGCAGCTCCCGGAGCTCCTCGGCGCCGAGCAGGTCGCGCAGCAGGTCCCGGTCGAGAGCCAGCGCGGCTGCTCTCCGCTCGGCCAGCGGAGCGTCGCCCTCGTACATGTACACCGCGATCCACGAGAACAGCAGCGACTGGGCGAACGGCGACGCCTGGGGGGTGTCCACCGCCACCATCCGGATGCGGCGGCTGCGCAGGTCGGCCATGAGCTCGACCAGCGCGGGCAGGTCGAACACGTCGTTGAGGCATTCCCGGGTGGTCTCCAGCAGGATCGGGAAAGACGGGAACTTGGCCGCCACCGACAGCAGGTCGGCGGCCCGCTGGCGCTGCTGCCACAGCGGTGTGCGCTGATCGGGACGGCGCCGGGGCAGCAGCAGTGCCCGGGCCGCGCACTCCCGGAACCGCGACGCGAACATCGACGTCTCGGGCAGGCGCGACACCACGAGGTCCTCGATCTCGTCGGGGTCGAACAGCAGATCGTCCAGCGGGAGCTCGTCGATGGCCTCGGGCAGCCGCATGACGATCCCGTCGTCTCCCCACATCAGGTCCACATCGACGCCCCACGCCTCTCGCAGGCGGGCTTGCAGGGCGACTCCCCAGGGGGCGTGGACCTGGGCGCCGAAGGGGGTGAGGACGCACACCCTCCAGTCGCCGATCTCGTCGCGGAAGCGCTCCACCACCACGGTGCGGTCGTCGGGCACGGCGCCGGTGGCGGCCGACTGGTCCTCCAGGTAGGCGACGAGGTTGTCGGCTGCGGTGTCATCGAGCCCGCAGCGCTGCCGCAGCCGGTCCTTGGCCGTCTCGGCGTCATCGGAGCGCAGCCCCCGAACGAGGCTGCCGACGGCCCGGCCGAGCTCCAGGGGGCGGCCGGGCCCGTCGCCGTGCCAGAACGGCATCTTGCCCAGCTCGCCGGGAGCGGGCGTGACCACCACCCGCTCGAAGGTGATGTCGACGATGCGCCACGAGGTCGCGCCCAGCAGGAACGTCTCGCCCACGCGGCTCTCGTAGACCATCTCCTCGTCGAGTTCGCCCACCCGGGTCCCGTCGGGCAGGAACACCCCGAACAGGCCCCGGTCGGGGATGGTGCCGGCGTTGGTGACGGCCAGGCGCTGGGCTCCGGCCCGCCCCCGCAGCATCCCGTTGGCCCGGTCCCACACCACGCGGGGCCGTAGCTCGGAGAACTCCTCGGCCGGGTAGGTGCCCGACAGCAGCTCCAGCACGCTGTGCAGCACGTCGTCGGACAGCTCGGCGAAGCCGGCGCTGCGCCGCAGCACCGCGGCCAGCCGCTCGACGGGCCAGTCGTCCATAGCGCACATGGCCACGACCTGCTGGGCGGCCACATCGATGGGGTTGCGGAGGTAGCGGGTGTGCTCGACCTCGCCCTGGTGCATACGCTCCACCACCGTGGCCGCTTCCAGCAGGTCGGCCCGGTGCTTGGGGAAGATCCGTCCCCGGCTGGGCTCGCCCACCCGGTGGCCGGCCCGGCCGATGCGCTGCAGGCCGGAGGCCACCGATCCCGGCGAGGCCACCTGCACCACCAGGTCCACCGCGCCCATGTCGATGCCGAGCTCGAGGGTGGACGTGGCCACCAGGCCCCGCAGATCGCCCCGCTTGAGCTCGTCCTCGATCAGCAGGCGGCGCTGGCGCGACAGCGACCCGTGGTGGGTCTTGACGAGCTCGAACCCGTCGGCCGGCCCCGAGCCCACCTGCTCGTCGCCCAGCGGCACCGCCGGCGCTGCTCGCAGCAGGCTCCCAATCGACTCGCCCACCTGGATGGGACCGGCCCCATCGGTCCCGCCGGGGAATCTCGGGTGGGTTTCGTGTCGTATGGCTGCAGAACTCGACCCGAGATTCTGCGTCCCGGCGTCGCGGGCGGTCCCCGCGGTGTCAGCAGGGTCCTCGGCCTGGAGATCCTCGCTCTCGAGATGCAGTTCGTTGAGCCGGGCGGCGAGGCGCTCGGCCAGCCGCCTGGCGTTGGCGAAGATCAGCGTGGACCGGTGGGACTGCACCAGCTCCAGCAGGCGGGGGTGGATGGCGGGCCAGATGCTGCGACGCATCGGCCCGGCTGCGGCCCCGGCCGACGCCGGGGGCTCGACCGTCTCGCCCAGCGAGGCCATGTCGGCCACCGGGACCACCACCTGCACGTCGAGTTCCTTGCGGGCCCCGGCGTCCACCACGGTCACGGGCCGGGGCATCGGCGATCCGCCCTCTGTATCGGTGAACCCGCCCAGGAAGCGGGCGATCTCGTCGAGGGGACGCTGGGTGGCGGACAGTGCGATGCGCTGGGGCGAGCGCTCGCACAGCTCCTCCAGCCTCTCCAGCGAGACCATCAGATGGGTGCCCCGCTTGCTGGCGGCCACCGCGTGGATCTCGTCGATGATGACGTGCTGCACCCCGCCGAGGATCTGGCGGGCCTGGCTGGTGAGCATCAGGAACAGCGATTCGGGCGTGGTGATCAGGATGTTCGGGGGATGACGCACCAGCTTCCGGCGCTCGTCGGCCGATGTGTCGCCGGTGCGCAGGCCCACGGTGGGCTCGTGCACGTCCACCCCGAGGCGCTCGGCGGCCAGCCGGATGCCGTGCAGCGGGGCCCGCAGGTTCTTCTCCACGTCCACCGCCAGCGCTCGCAGCGGAGACACGTACAGCACTCTGGTGCCTCTGTCGGCGGTGGCCGGGTCCTGTGACATGAGCCGGTCGATGGCCCACAGGAACGCGGCCAGCGTCTTGCCGGTGCCGGTGGGCGCGCACACCAGGGTGTGGTCGCCGGCCGCGATCGACGGCCAGCCCTCGGCCTGGGGCGCGGTCGGCGCGGCGAAGGCCGACGTGAACCAGGCCCGCGTCGGCTCGGAGAACCCAGCAAGCGGATCGGCCACCACGCCGCCACCGTACCGACCCCCTGCGACACCCGCCCGGCCAGGCCCCTACAGTGGCCCCATGACTCATCCGTTCCGATTCGGTGTCGAGCTGAAGGGCCCGTTGCCCGGCCTGACGTGGGCCCAGACGGCCAGGAGGGTGGAGGAGCTCGGCTTCTCCAACCTCGTGATGCCCGACCACTTCGACGAGCAACTGGCGGTGGGACCAGGGCTGGCCGCCGCGGCCGCCGCCACCACCAACCTGCGTTTCAGCGCCTTCGTGTACGGCAACGACTACCGCCATCCGGTCATGACGGCCAAGGAGGTGGCCACCCTCGACATCCTGTCGGGCGGGCGGATGGACCTCGGGCTCGGAGCGGGCTGGAAGCGGGTCGACTACGACGAGGCCGGCCTGGACTACGACCCGCCGGGCGTGCGCGTCGACCGCATGGTCGAGTCCCTCCACATCATCCGCGCCCTCTTCGAGGACGGCCCGGTCACCTTCGAGGGCGAGCACTACACGATCCGCGGCCTCGAGGGGCTGCCCAAGCCGGTGCAGTCGCCGGTGCCGGTGGCCATCGGCGGGGGCGGGCGCCGGATGCTCACCCTGGCCGGCCGCCACGCCGACATAGTGGGCGTGAACGCCAACCTGCGCTCCGGCGAGATCGGCCTCGATGCCATGAACGACGTGCTCGGTGCTGACCGCTTCGACACCAAGCTCGAATGGGTGCGGGCCGCAGCCGGCGACCGCTTCGACCAGCTGGTGCTCAACGTGCTGATCGCCGCATGGCAGATCACCGACGGCGGCCGGGCCACCACCGAGGCCCTGGAAGCCACCGCATCCATGTTCGGCCAGCCCGTCGAGGTGGTCGCCGATGTCCCGCTGTTGCTCATCGGCTCGCCGGCCGAGATCGCCGACACCCTTCGCCGGAGGCGGGAGCGCTGGGGCTTCAGCTACATGATCCTGGGCGCCGCCAACACCGACGTCGAGGCCTTCGCCCCGGTGATCGCCGAACTCGACGGCGAGTAGTCCCACTCGCGCCTATGGTGGAGCCATGACGTCGACCACGGCTGAGGCGACGCCCTACGAGTCGCCCGAGTGGCATCCCGCCTTCGAGGAGTACTGCGAAACGATCTTCGAGTTGGCCGAGGACGACCTGGAGGTGATCCAGGCCCGCATCGCCGACCGGCTGGAGATCTCCCGCCCGGCGGTCTCCGAGATGATCCGCCGGATGCAGGCCGAGGGCCTCGTGGAGGAGGGCCGCGGCACGATCCAGCTCACCGCCCGGGGCCACTCGCTGGCCGAGACGGTGGTGCGGCGCCACCGGCTGGCCGAGTGCTTCCTCACCGACATCCTGGGGCTGTCCTGGGCGGAGGCCCACCAGGAGGCCGGCAAGTGGGAGCACATCATCTCCCCCGCGGTGGAGAAGGCGATGATCCGGGTCCTGGAGGAGCCGACGACGTGCCCTCACGGCAATCCCATCCCCGGCTCCGCCTACGAGGCGCCCGAGATGGTGACGTTGGACACCCTCGACGTGGGGCGGGACTTCACCGTGCAACGCATCCCCGAGGAGTTGGAGTTCCAGCCGGGAATGCTCGAGTTCCTCGAGGAGGCCAGGGTGACGCCCGGATCGGTGGGCACGGTCACGGCCCGCTCCCCCGACGGCACCTTCACCCTCAGCGTCGAGGGCGGGCCGGTGGGCCTGAGCGAGTACGCCACCTCCCGCATCCTGGTCACGGCCGCGCCCGCCGCCTGAGCGCGGAACCCTCGCAGCGCGGCCCTCCTGGAGTTCGCCGGAGCCCCGAGCCCGGCCGAGCCGCTCTCGGGCGCGGGTTCCGGCCCTGTGGTACTTTGATGTGATCAAAGTGAGTCCAGCCTTGGGCGGCTCGCCGCCGAAGGCTGTCTAACAGGGGGATCCTCATGACCACCAACCAATTCTCCAGACGCACATTCCTGGGAGGCACCGCCGCCGGCGCCGGCCTGCTGCTGGGCGGCAGCACCCTGATCACGGCGTGCTCGGGCTCCGAGCCCGCACCCGCCGCCCTGACGCCGGTGAACTTCCACCTGAGCTGGTTCGACTCGGTGCAGTTCGGCGGCTCCTACGTCGCCGACGCGAACGGCCACTACGCCGCGAACGGCCTCGACGTGACGCTGGTGCCGGGCGGACCGGGCGTGTCGCCCGACACCTCGGTCATCGCCGGCCAGTCCATCATGGGCATATCGGCCGCCAACTTCGCGGGCCAGGCGTGGGCCGACGGCGCGCCACTCAAGGTCGTGGGTGTGGCCATGCAGCGCAACCCCTTCGTGATCGCCTCGCTCACGAGCAACCCGGTCAACGAGCCCAAGGACCTGGAGGGTCGCAGACTCGGCATGGCCTTCAACAACCAGCTCGACCTCGAGCTGCTGTCGTCGCTCAACGGCGTCGACGTCAACGCCATCGAGGTCATCCAGGCCGACTACGACCCGGCCCCGCTGGTCAACGGCGAGGTCGACTGCCTGCTGTGCTGGCTGGTCGACCTGCCGGTGGCCATGACCGTGGCCGGCATCGACAACACGACCATGCTGTTCGCCGACTTCGGCTACGCGGTCCACAGCCAGACCTACATCGTCACCGAGGAGACCCTGGCCACCAACCGCGAGACCGTGAAGTCGCTGCTGCGGGGCGAGATCCTCGGCTGGCAGGACCACAAGGCCGACCCCGACACCGCCGCGCAGGTCACCGTCGACCGGTTCCCCGACGCGGGCATGGACCTCGAGACCGAGACGCTCAAAGCCCACGAGTTCACCAAGCTGATGTTCAGCGACGTGACCGACGCCAGCGGCTTCCTGTGGTGGACCGACCAGTCGGTGGCCGACAACATCCGCGTCCTCAAGGCGCTCGGCGTGAACGTCACCGAGGACTTCTGGGACCGCTCGCTGCTCGCCGAGATCTACGCCGACGGTCCCGTGCTGTGACGTAGCGTTCGCCGGAGCATCGCAGCAATCTCTAGGTGATGGACCGGCGGGGAGCGCCGGTTGATGTCGTCGGGGTCGGGCGCACCTTCGCCCTGGGCGACGGCGAGGTCGTGGCGCTGCGCGGCTTCGACATGCACGTGCCCGCGGGCGGCTTCACCGCGCTGATCGGGCCGTCGGGCTGCGGCAAGTCCACCGCGCTGCGCCTCGTCGCCGGCCTGGACGCCCCCGATGAGGGGATCATCGACATGGACGGCTCGTCGCCCGACGAGATGCGGCGGGGCCAGCGCATCGGGGTGGCCTTCCAGGACCCGTCGCTGCTTCCGTGGCGGACGGTCTCGACCAACATCCGGCTGGCGCTGGAACTCGTCGGCCGCCGCCACGACTCCGCGGCGGTCGACGAGCTGGTCGAGCTCGTCGGCCTGCAGGAGTTCGGGAAGGCCCGGCCCTCGCAGCTGTCGGGAGGCATGCGCCAGCGGGTGGCCATCGCCCGGTCACTGGTCACCAACCCGGACCTGCTGCTGCTCGATGAGCCCTTCGGCGCCCTCGACGCGTTGACCCGCCAGCAGCTCAACGACGAGCTCCAGCGGATCTGGACGGCGCGGGGCACCACCACCATCCTGGTCACCCACTCGATCCCCGAGGCGGTGTACGTGGCCGACGAGGTGCTGGTCATGTCGCCGCGGCCGGGCCGGGTGGTGGCCCGCCACAGCATCGGCTTCGAGCGACCCCGCACCCGTGAACTGCTGCTCACCGACCGGTTCCACGCCGAGGTGGAGGCGGTCTCGGCCAGCCTGCACCGCTCCGAGGGACAGGTCGTGCAACTCGACACGGACCCCAGTTGAACGCCGCCACCGAGGCCGCGGCCGACGCGCCGACCCGTCCCCCAGGAGGCAGCCGGCTCGACCGGGTGCCGCCGCGGATCCTGAGTGCGGCGGTCGGGGTCGCAGTGCTGCTGCTGTGGGAGTTGCTGGCCCGCACGGTCTACGCGGGCTCGTACCGGCTGTCGCCGCCCACCGCGGTGGTGGCCGAGTTCTTCGAGTTCCGCGGCCTCTACCTGCGCAATCTGTGGCACTCGACCAAGACGGCGGCCTGGGGGTTCCTGTGGGGGAACCTGGCCGCCATGGCACTGGCCGTGACCGCGACGCTGGTGCCGTGGCTGCGGCGCAGCATCGGTGCGGTGGTGCTGACCATCTTCTGCCTGCCGTTCATCGCGGTGGCCCCGATCCTGCGCCTGATCACCGGACCGGGCAACGCCACCCCCATCGCACTGTCGGCGCTGGCTGTGGTGTTCACCACCTACGTGGCCGCGCTGTTGGGCTTCGACCTGGCGCCGGGCAGCGCTCTCGACGTGATCCGCTCCTACGGCCGGGGCCGGCTGGTCGCCTTCGGCACCGTGCGGCTGCGGGCCTCGGTCCCGGCGCTGTTCGCCGGGCTGCAGATCGCCGCGCCGGCCGCCTTCCTCGGCGCGGTGGTGGGCGAGTTCACCGGCGCGCACCGCGGCCTGGGGATCCTCACCGTCAGGGCCCTCGGCGCCCTCCAGACCGACCGGATCTGGGTGATCGCGGTGCTGTCCACCATCGTAGCCACCGGCGGATACCTGGCCATCGGAGCGCTGGGCCGGTACCTGTGCCCGTGGTCGCCCGCACTGGATGTGGGCGCAGTGCCTGTGGCCCGGGTCGAGCCCGGCCTGCTCAACCGGCTGGCCGGGCTGCTGGCCCCCATCGCGGTGGTGTTCGTCTTCTGGTACGCGTTCTTGTGGGTGTTCGGGATCGAGCCGTTCTTCGCCAAGACGCCCATCGATGTGTGGGCCGAGTTGTTCTCCGAAGCCGAGGCGGCCGAAACCCGCTCGCTGATCTTCGGGGCACTGGGCACCACCTTGTGGACCACATCACTGGGCTACGTGGTCGGCCTTGCCGGGGCGCTGGTGACCGCGCTCGTGTTCATCCTGGTCCCGTGGCTGGAGCGGGCCCTGATGCCGATCGCGGTGGCGCTGCGGTCGATCCCGATCATCGTCACCACGCCGGTGATCATCCTGTTCGTCGGGCGGGGCCTGCTGACCACCACCGCAATCGTGGCCGTGATGTCGTTCTTCCCGACGCTGGTCAACTGCTACACGGCCATGACCCGCACACCGGAGGGGATCCTCGACGTGCTCAGGTCCTACGACGCCACCTCCACGGCCAACGTGCGCAACGCCTACCTGCCGACGTCGGTGCCCGCCCTGCTGGCCTCGGCCCGCATCGCGGTTCCCACCTCGCTGCTGGGCGCCACCGTGGCCGAGTGGCTGGCCACCGGCGACGGGATCGGGGCGGTGATGGTCACCGCCTTCACCCGCAACGACTTCAAGATCCTCTGGGTGTCGGTGGCGGTCCTGACGATCGTGGCTGTGATCGGCTACTGGCTGGTGGCCGCGTTCGAGCTCCGTACCCTCGAGCGCATGGCTCCGGGAATCTCACGATGACGGTCGCCGCGGCAGACGTTCCCGGCCCCGGCCCCTCCGGCTCTGCGGCCGCCGACGCCCCGGCCGCCGTCCTGGCCCGCTACGAAGAGCTGGCCGAGCTGCTGTCGGGGATGGACGGTCGCCCGCTAGCCGACCCGGACCTGTCCGCCACCGCCGCGGCCGCGCTGGCCCACGAGGCCCGGCTGCTGGACGCCGGTCGCTTCGAGGACTGGCTGGACGGATGGACCGACGACGCGGTGCTGTGGGTGCCGCTGTCGGATCGGGCCCACCCCGGCAACGACCAGTCGCTGCTGCTCGATGACCATCGGCGGCTGGCCGAGCGGATCGAGTGGCGCTGCGACCCGTCGGCGTGGGGCCAGCAGCCGCCGTCGCGCACCACCCGTGTCGTCGGCAGCGTCGAGGCCTGGGACGGGCCGCGAGGTGTCGTGACCCGCTCCACCGTCCTGATCGACGAGCACCGCCACAACCGCCACCAGCAGCTGGCCGCCTACCAGATCCACGAACTCGTCGGCGACGACCTCCGGCGGCGCACCAAGATCCTCGTCGTTCCCGCCCTCGCAACCGGCGTGCGCAATCCGAGCTTTCTGCTGTAGGGGTGTGACTATGACCGCCGCCAACATCGATCCCGTAGTCGCCGACTTCGGCGAGCTGGTGCAGCCCCACCGGGTTCACCGCCGCATCTACACCGATCCGGCGATCTTCGAGGCGGAGATGACCCGCGTGTTCGCAGCGTCCTGGTGCTACGTGGGCCATGAGAGCGAGATCCCCGACCCGGGTGACTACCGCACCACCACGCTGGGCCTGAGGCCCGTGCTGATGACGCGGAGCCGCGACGGCGACGTGAACGTGCTCCTGAACCGGTGCGCGCACCGGGGCACGGTGCTGGCCGCGGAGTCCAGTGGCTGCGCCAAGCGCTTCGTGTGCCCCTACCACGGCTGGACCTATACGCCCGACGGGCAGCTGGTGGCCATCCCGTTCCCGTCGGACCACCCTGTGGAGGACTACTCGACGCTGTCGCTGGGCCGGCTGGCGACCGCCACCTACCGGGGCTTCGTGTTCGCCACCCTCAACGCCGACCCCGAGCCGCTCGACTGCTGGCTGGGTGAGGCTGTCGAGGCGTTCGACATCATCATCGACCGGCATCCCGGCGGCGAGCTGGCGGTGATGGGCTCACCGCAGCTCCTGGAGTTCGCCGGCAACTGGAAGCTGTCGTGGGACAACGCGGCCGACGGCCTGCATGCCACTTTCGCCCACCACTCCTACAACACGCTCGGCTCTACCGTGGACGTGGAGACGGTGCTGGCCCGCGACCCCGGATCGACGCCGATGGTGTCCAAGGCTCTGCGCAACGGCCACATGGTGGTCGACCAGCGCCCGGGCATACCCCAGGGGCCGTGGGCCACCATGCGCGACGTGCCGTTCCGGGAGCCGCTGGAGTCGGCGCTGGTGGACGCCGGAGCCACCGAACTGCTCGACCTGGCCACGGGCAGCATGGTGAACCTGTCGCTGTTCCCGAACCTGATCTTCGTCGGCAACCAGCTGCTGGTGGTGGAGCCGGTGGCGGTGGACCGTACCCGGCTGAACCTGTGGCTCACCTCCGCACCAGGGGCACCGCCCGAGATCGACCTGCTGCGCCTCCGGGTGGACGAGGACTTCGTGAACTTCGGCACCCCCGACGACCTCGACATGTTCGAACGGGTCCAGCGGGGCCTGTCGGTACCGGAGATGGAGTGGATCGACATGAGCCGCGGGCTCCCGGACGACCGCGCCACCGACGGCACGATCCGCGGCCCGATCACCTCCGAGGCGCCCCAGCGTCGCTACCTCGCCCACTACGCCGGGCTGATGACCGCTCCCGCGGCCACCCGTGCCCGCTGACGGAGACACGACGATGGGCACCGAGCGGCGGGCGGCCTTCGAGGAGCGGGGCGTGGTGGTCGTGCCAGGACTGCTGGATCGGCGCTGGTGCGAGCGCCTCCAGGCTGCCATCGAGCGCTGCCAGGCCAGCCCGAGCCAGTTCTACGGGGTGCTGTCGCCGCCGGGGGAGCTGAAGGTCGACAGCGACCTGTTCCGCTGGTTCGACGACCCCGACATCGCCGAGGTGACCCACTCGTCGCCGGTGCCCGCGCTGGGCGCGGAGCTGTGCGGCGCCGACGCCGCGGTGCTGATCGAGGACCAGTGGTTCTGCTCGGAGCCCGGAGCGGTGTCGCGCAGCCCCTGGCACCAGGACCACCCCTACTACAACCTCGACCGGCCCTTCGCCACGATCTGGGTGACCCTCGACGACGTGACCGCCGACGCCGCGCTGCGGGTGGTGGAGGGCTCCCACGCCACCGGTGTCACCTACGCGCCGATCGAGTTCTCGTCATCGACGACCACCATCGGCGGTGGCTCCGAGCTGGAGCCCGTCCCCGACATCGACGCCGACCCCGAAGGGTTCCCGGTCACCACCTGGGACCTGAAGGCCGGCGACGCAGTGGCCATCGACTCCCGGATGCTCCACTCGACCGGCATCCGCGAGGTGGCCGACCGACCCTTCCGGAGGCTGTCGACCCGTTACGCCCATCCCGACACCCGCTACCTCGACCTGGGCGAGCAGGCCGCCGTCTTCTGGAGGATGCTCCCCCACGGCCTGAGCACCGGCGACCGGGTGGCCGGAGAGGTCTTCCCCCTCATAGAGCCCTGACCCCGCGCCACGGTGCGGGCCTGGTATCGGGGGCTAGCCGGGGGCCGAGACATGGACGAAGCGGGTGGTCTCGGCGCCGAGATGGTGCCAGCGGTGACGGGTGGCGGTGGAGTAGATCATCGTGTCGCCCGCGGCCAGGCGGTGGGTGACGATGTGGCCGTCGCCGTCGTCGAGGTCGACCGCCAGCATCCCGGAGGTCACGTGGATCATCTCCCGGCCCTCCGAGGCGAAGAACCCGCCGAGCTGCGAGCCGGGCTCGACCACGTACTCGGCCGCACTGAACGGCTCGTCCAGGCCGGTGAGCTGGCGGCGGAACGCGGTCTGGGGCGCGTCGGTGATGTCGTAACGCGGGCCCTCCTCGCGGGGCGTCACCACCACGTCGGCCGACACCGGGCCGGCCAGCAGCCTTTCGGGGGTGGTCTCCAACACCCTGGCGATGGCGAACAGCGATGTGAGGCTGGGGGCCGCGAAGCTGGTCTCCACCTGGCTGAGGAACGGGACCGACAGGCCGGCCCGGTCGGCGACCTGGCTCAGCGTCAGGCCGAGCTGGTTGCGGCGGCCGCGCACGGCCTGGCCCAGCTCCTCGAGGGCGCGGCTGTCGTGGTCGCTCCGGGGCTGCGGCTGGGGCTGGGCGCTGGCTGCCATCGTCGGGAGGCTAACCGGGGGGCTTTCGGCCGCTCGTCAGCCGTCCGACGGTCCGGCGCCGGCCGCGGTGCGGCCCGACTCGTGCTCGGGGAACAGCTCCGCGTAGGTGTCGCCCTCCCGGTGGGGGTGCGCGGCCAGCTTGTCCTCGTCCACGTCGACGCCGAGACCCGGCCCGGCGGGGGCGGTGATGTGCCCCCCGCCCAGGTCGGTGAGGGCCAGGCCGGGATTGTGGCCGATGTCGGTGATCATGGGCTGGTGGGGGTCTATGTCGTACTCGCAGAGCCGCACCCTCGCCGCGGTGGCCCAGTGGAGGTTGGCGGCCAGTCCCACCACCGTCGGCCCCCCGACGTGGGGGATGACCTCTATCGAGGAACGGGCCGCGATGCCGACGATCTCCAGGCAGTTGAGGATGCCGCCGGTGAGCGTGGCGTCGGGCTCGAAGACCCGGGCGGCGTCGCGGCGGGCGAGCTCGGCGTACATGCGGGGAGAGTAGACTCGCTCCCCCACCGCCACCCGGATCGGCGAGTTGTGCTGCAGCCGCTCCAGGCCCTCGATCTGGTACTGGGGCACCGGCTCCTCGAAGAAGTGGATGCCGTAGGGGGCGATCCGCCGGCACAGCTCGATGGCCGAGTCCGGGTCGTGGAACCAGTACGAGTCGACGCCCATCAACTTGCCGGCGCCGATGTGCTCACGCACGGTGGCCACCGCCTCGGTGTCGCCGTCGATGGTGCGGCCGAGGCGTACCTTCACCCCCGCGAACCCCAGGTCCAAGCACTGGTCGAAGTAGTGGGCGTGCCATTGGGCGCTCTCCTCGAACATGGTGGTGCCGGTGCCGTACAGCGGGATCGGGTAGGCGCTGCCGCCCAGCAGCTGGTGGACCGGCGCGCCCAGGGTCTTGCCGAGGATGTCCCACAGTGCGATCTCCACCGCGCCGATGGTCTGGCTGGAGAGGCCCTCCCAGCCGAGGTAGCCGTCGAGGGCCACCTGAAGGTCGGCGATGCGATCGCGGATGGCCAGCGGGTCCCGTCCCTCCAGGTGCCTTGAGCACACGTCGTCCACCGCGGCCCGGAACACCGTCGGGTAGGAGTGGCCCCAGTTGGTAGAGGACTCGCCCCAGCCGACGGTGCCGTCGTCGGTCTCGATTCGCACCAGAGCGAAGCTGCGCTCCATGTCGGGGTCGATCTTGCGGTAGCCGGCGAGCACAGCCCGCACGCTCTCGATTCTCATGTCGGTCGCTCCCTCATGCTTGCATCTCCATTCCCTGCAACTCCTGCCACAACTCGTCGGGCACCGGGGCCTCCAGCGCGTCCAGATTCTCGTCCACCTCCGCAGGCGCGGCCATCCCGACCACCACGGCGGCGACGCCCGGGTTGGTGAGCGGGAAGTTCACCGCGGCGGTCCGGAGCGGCACGCCGTGACGCTGGCAGACGGAGTCGATGGCCGCGACCCTCTCGAGGGTGTCGTCCGACGCCGGGCCGTAGTCGTACCACGAGCCGGCCCGGGGCCGGGCCAGCACGCCGCTGTTGAAGACGCCGGCCGCCAGGTACGCCACCCCCAGCCGGGTGCAGGCGTCGATCAGCGCCGCCGCCGATCGGTCGAGCAGCGTGTAGCGGCCGGCCACCAGCATGCAGTCGAGGTCGGCCCGCTCGAGGAAGACGGCCGCGGTGGCGACCGAGTTGGTGCCCAGAGACACCGCTTTGATCACGCCCTCATCGCGCAGGTCCAACAGCGCCGGGTAGGTGCCCTCCAGCGCCTCATGGATGTGGTCGTCGGGGTCGTGGATGTGGACGATGTCGACCCGGTCGACGCCGAGGCGCTCCAGGCTCGACTCCAACGACCGCTTGGCCGCCCCGTAGCTGAAGTCGAAGCACACGTCGACGGAGCCGTCGGTGCCCTGGGTCAGCAGGCGGCCGGCCTTAGTGGCGATGACCGGGAGTGGCTGCCCCTCGGCCGCAGCCAGGGCCCGGCCCAGACGGCGCTCGGCCTCGCCCAGCCCGTAGAAGGGGGCGGTGTCGAAGAACCCGACGCCCCGCTCCAGCGCCCGGGCCGCGGTCCGCTCCGCGGTGCCGGCGTCGTTGCCCCAGAAGATCGTGGCCAGCGGGGCGGTGCCCATCGCCAAGCGCCCGACCCTGAGCCCGGTCCGTCCCAGCTCTACCTCGTCCGACCGATCTTGCATGGAGCGTGTTTGATCCTATCAAAGTCTTGTGGTTTTCTTCAGGGGATGACTCGGGCCAAGCCGACCGTCGCAGAACTCGTCGCCGGCAAGGGAAACCGCCAGCTGACCGACGTCTTCGTGCTGTCTCTGGAGGAGGTCCGGGCAGTTGAGGAGGCGGGGCTCGACATGATGTGCCTGCCCGACGAGATGATGAGCCGCGAGGTCCGCGAGGCCGCCCCCACCACGTTCATCATCGCTGCGCTGGCCTACGGCGTCCACGCCACCACCGACGAGTACCTGCGCATGGGCATGGCCATGTACCGCCTGGGCGCCGACGCGGTGTACTGCGCGGCCGGGCTCGACACGGTGGCCCGGCTCGCCGCCGAGGGACTGGCGGTAGTGGGCCACATCGGCTTCATCCCCACCCACCGCACCTGGTACGGCGGCTACCGGGCGGTGGGCAAGACGGCCGGGAGCGCGCTGCGGGTGTGGCGCCAGGCCAGAGCCCTGGAGGATGCCGGCGCGTTCGCGGCGGAGATCGAGCTCGTGCCCGAGCCGGTCGCAGCCGCCATATCCCAGCGGAGCTCGCTCTTCCTGATCTCGATGGGGTCGGGAGCCGGATGCGACGCCCAGTACCTGTTCAGCATGGACATCCTGGGATCGAACACGGGCCACTACCCGCGCCACTCCAAGAAGTACCGCGACTTCCAGGCTGCCTACGAGCGCCTCCACGACGAGCGGGTGGCCGCCTACGGCGAGTACCGGGCCGACGTGGAGTCCGGCGTCTACCCTGCTGCTGAGCACAAGCTGCAGATCGACGGCGCCGAACTGGAGGAGTTCCTCCAAGCCCTCGACGCGGACGACGACGACCCGAGACCCCAAGGAGCAGTGCCATGGGCGGAGATGACCCGGCCACCGAAGTGACCGGCGCCGACACAGCCGCAGAGCCGGTGTCCCTGCTGGTCGAGGGGACGGTGGTGACCATGGACCCCCGACGGCGGGTGATCTCCGACGGAGCGGTGGCCGTGGCCGGGGACCGCATCGCCGCAGTGGGCAAGGCCGATGAGCTGAGGGCCCTTCACCCCGGCGCCCGGCGCATCGGCGGGGCCCGGCGCTACGTGATCCCGGGGCTGATCGACTGCCACAACCACATCGCCCAGGCGCTGTGCCGGGAGAGCACGGTGGAGGACTTCCCCAACATCTACCGCATCTACATCCCGGCTGAGGACATCCAGAGCACCGACGACGTGAGGGTCAGCGCCCAGGTGGCCTTCGCGCAGCTGCTGCGGGCCGGCGTCACCACCATGACCGAGACCACCTGCACCGTCGCCCACGAGGAGCCGATCGCCGAGACGGTCATGGAGACCGGCATCCGCTGCGCGCTGGCCCGGGGCATGTGGGACCGCGAGTCGCGTCTGGCCGGCAACTACGAGCAGATCACGGAGAGGTCGTGGTACCGCGACGACCCGGCCGCCCTGGCCGACGACCTGGCCTACACCGAGGAGTTCTTCGCCAAGTGGTTCGAGCGGGGCGAGGGGCGGCTGCGGCCCTGGGTGCACAACCTGGGCGTGCCGTCGTGCTCGGACCAGCGCTACCTGGCCACCGACGAACTGGTCCAGAGGTGGGGCACCGGGATCATGACCCACATCAACCGCGACCGCGAGGAGATCGAGCTCAGCGTGTCGCTGTTCGGGCACCGGCCCCTGGAGCACCTGGCCTCCATCGGTGCGCTGACCGAGCGGCTGGTGGCCATCCACGCCATGCTCACCACCGACCGCGAGATCGACCTGATGGCCGGGGCCGGGGCCAAGCTGGCCCACGCGCCGGTGGTATGCACCGACATCATGTCGGCCGTCACCCGGGTGCCGCTGATGCGGGCCCGGGGCATCACCGTCGGGCTGGGCTGCGACACCATCATCAACGACGTGTTGAAGCTGATGCGGATCGCGCACATCATGCACAACCAGGCGGCCATGCCGCTGTTCGACCCCTACGGGTTCTCCTGCGCCGACGCCTTCGAGATGGGCACCATCGACGCGGCCCGGCTGCTGATGTGGGACGACGAGATCGGCTCGCTGGAGGCGGGCAAGGCCGCCGACATCTGCGTCATCGACGCCAACAACGTCCGGCTCACCCCCTCGACGGACCCGGTGGCGACGCTGGTGCGCTACGGGGTGGGCACCGACGCCGAGTCGACGATCGTGGCGGGCCGCCTGGTGATGCACGAGGGTCGGCTGCTGACCATCGACGAGGAGGCCTTGCTGCCCGAGGCCGAGGCCCTGGGGGCCCGCATGATCGCGGAGATGGCGCCCCGCCGCTACGTGCAGCTCGGCACCAACGTCGACTACCTGTGAGCGGGGCGAAACGGTGAGCGACTCCGGGTTGCTGGTCAGGCAGGCGACGATCCTCGACGCCGAGGGCCCGCTGCGGGTCGCGGACATCAGAGCCGAAGGCGGCATCATCACCGAAGTGGGGCCCGGCCTTCGCCCCGGATCGGCCGAGGTGGTCGAGGCCGACGGCATGGTGGCCATGCCGGGCCTGATCAACTCCCACACCCACTCGGCCCAGAACCTCGACCGGGGAACCACCCCGAACCTGCCGCTGGACCTGTGGCTGATGTGGGCGGTGTTCGGGAAGGTCCCCATCACCGCGGAGGACCGCTACACGCTGGCCATGGCCGGGGCGCTGGAGATGCTCCAGTCGGGCTGCACCGCGGTGCTCGACCACGGCTGGGTGGCGCCGTGGGACTTCGAGAACTACTCCGAGGCCATCATGAGCGCCTACGCCGACGCCGGGATGCGGGCCGGGCTGGCTCCCATGATCGGCGATCTGGACATCTTCGACACGATGTCGTTCGCGGGCGCCTCCCGCCCCAAGCCCGAACCGCTGGGGGATCCGTTCGAGGCGGCCGGACTGCTGGACTCCATGGCGAGGTTCTTCGATCGCTGGCAGGGCGCCCACTCCCGGCTCACGCCGATGGTGGGGCCATCGGCTCCGCAGCGCTGCACCCACGAGCTGATGGACGGCCTGGCCGGCCTGGCCCGCGAGCGCGAAGCGGGGTTCCACACCCATGTGCTGGAGACCAGGACCCAGATCGGTGCCAACCTGGAGCGCTACGGGCGCTCCAGCGTCTCGTACCTCGAGGACCTCGGAATGCTGAGGCCGGGCTCCAGCCTGGCCCACTGCGTGTGGATGGACCCCGACGAGTTCGCGACGGTTCAGCGCTGCGGCGCCACCATCGTGCACAACCCGGTGTCGAACCTGCGGTGCGGGTCCGGCATCCTGCCCGTGGCCGACCTGCTCGAGGGCGGGGTCAGCGTGGCCCTCGGCGCGGACGGCGCAGCCTCCAACGACAACCAGAACATGTTCGAGGCCATGAAGTTCGCCACGCTGTTGCAGACCTTGCACGGATCGCACCGGCACTGGCCCCAGGCCCCCGCGATCTGGAGGATGTGCCTGCGAGGCGGGGCGGCCGCGCTGGGCCAGCCGCTGGGCTCGCTCCAGCCCGGGAGCGCGGCCGACATCGTGCTGCTCGACGCTGAGCGCCATGTGCCGGTGCACGCCGAGGGCCTGGCCACGAGCCTGGTCCTGGCCGAGCACGGACAGTCGGTGCAGACCGTGATCGTCGACGGCGAGGTGATGGTCTCCGAGGGCCGCTCGACCCGCGTCGACGAGGGCGCCATGGGCGAGCGGTCCCGCGACCTGCAGCGACGCTTCCACGAGGGCCTCCCCGAACGCCAGGCCTTCTATGACCGCTACGTGGACGTGCTCACCGAGATCCACGACTACGAGATGGCCCGACCGGTGCCCGTGGAGCGGCTGGCCCGGATCACTCCAGCCTTCGGAGCCGCCGACTAGCAAGGACGCAAGGGGGACCGATGAACGCCTCTGCCGACCCATCCTGGAACACCTCCTGGATCGACAACGAGCACCCGGCCCTGCGGCGCTGCTGGCACCCGGTGGCCCGCAGCGCCGACGTCGGCGCGGACGGCCCGGTTGCGGTGGACCTGCTCGGTGAGCGCTGGTGCCTGGTGCGCCTGGGCGGAGAGCTGACCGCGCTGCGGGACCCTTGCCCGCACCGCTACTCGCCGCTGAGCGCGGGAACCATCGTGGGCGACACTCTGCGCTGCGCCTACCACGGCTTCCGGTTCGCCGCCGACGGCACGTGCGTGGAGATCCCCGCGGTGGACCCGGACCTGCCCATACCGGCTCGGGCCTGCGCTACCGCGGCCGCCGGGGTGACGGAGTCGCTGGACCTGGTGTGGCTTGCGCCCGAGGACCCGATCGCGCCGCTGCCCGAGGTGCCCGAGCACGACGACCCCAGCTTCGTGAACTGCCCGCTGGACCCGTCGGAGTGGAACGCGGGGGCGGCCCAGATGGCAGACAACTTCCTGGACCTGGGCCACCTGCCGTTCGTGCATCTGGCCACCTTCGGCGACGAGGACGACAAGCTGGTGCGCGACTACAAGATGGAGCGCGACGGTTGGCGCTTCACCGCCAGCCACCGGCACTTCACCAAGGCGCTGGACGACTCGATGGGCGCCGACGGCGACTACAAGGTGGTCGAGCGGGAGCTCCTGTTCATCTTCACCGCCCCCCACCACGTGTACCTGCGCATCGGCTACCCCGACATGGTGCTGACCATCAGCTTCTGCCACCAGCCGGTGGACGCCGCCACCACCCGGCTGTACTGCACCGACTACCGCAACGACATCCCCGACGAGCCCGGCCCCATCGCCGAGGCGGTCGCCTTCCAGCAGGCCGTGGCCGCCGAGGACAGCGTGCTCCTGCAGCGGATCCAGACCAAGGCGGTGCCGCTGGTGCCCGCGCTGGAGTACCACTCCAAGGCCGACCGCATCACCCTGGAGATGCGCCGGATGCTGGCCGACCTGGTAGCCGAGGCCGGCGCGGGGGTTTCTAGCTAGGAGGGGCGGGGGAAGGCGACGGTGCTCACCCCGCTGTGGCACAGGTCGACGGTGGCCCCGAGCCGGAAGCGGGGAGCGCCGGTGGTCCGGCAGCGCAGCACCTCGCCGTCCGCCGAGCGGATGTAGTACAGGGTGTCGTGGCCGAAGAACTCGATGTGATCCACCACGCCTGACTCCCCCTCGGTGAGGGCCAGCTCCTCGGGCCGCACCAGGACGTCCACCGCTCCCTGCGCCGGCGACCGCAGCCGCATCGGTCCCAGGGACGTGTGGGCGACATCGCCCTCGGCCCGGCCACGAACGGTGTCGGCCTCACCCACGAAGCCGGCCAGCCAGAGATCCGCGGGCTGCTCGTAGAGCACGGCCGGCGCGGCCTGCTGGATCACTGCCCCGTCACGCATGACGGCCACCTCGTCGCCGAGCACGAAGGCCTCGTCCTGGTCGTGGGTCACGAACACGCAGGTGACCTCCAGCTCCCGCAGCAGTGCGGCCACCTCGGCCCGGACCTCCACCCTCAGGGTCGTGTCGAGGCTCGAGAAGGGCTCGTCGAGAAGCAGCACCGAGGGCTGCGGCGCCAGGGCCCGGGCCAGCGCCACCCGCTGCTGCTGCCCGCCCGACAGCGATCCCGGCAGCCGATCGGCCAGTTCGGCGATCCCCACCATGTCAAGCAGATCTCTCACCCGGCGCGACGCTGGCCGGGGCAGGACCCGGCTGCGGGGGCGCTCCGAGCGGGGCAGGCCGAAGGCCACATTGGCAGCCACGGTGAGGTGCGGGAACAGCGACCAGTCCTGGAACACCATGCCCACGCCCCGCTTGTCGGCGGCCAAGTGCACCATGTGAGGCGAACTCCCGTTCCGGGAGCTTCCGTTGCGTGAGGCTCCGTTGCGGGCCGAGCCGTTCCTCGGCTCCGCCGGCCCCGACATCAGCCTGCCGCCTATGAAGACATGACCGGACTCGAGCCGCTGAAGCCCGGCGAGCACCCGCAGCAGGGTCGTCTTACCGCATCCGCTCGGACCGAGTAGCGCCAGCGTGCGGCCAGCTTCGGTCGTGATGGTCGCGCTGCGGAGGACCGGCGCCCCCCCAAGGGTGACGCTCACATCATCGGCGACGATCCAACGACCGCGTCGCTGCTGCACCTGTGCGGTCGCAGCCTCCGAGGATCGAGCCTCCAGAGCGACCGGCGCCGCGGCGCTATCAAGCATGCCTTATACCTTAACGCCAGCAATCCTCACCACGTCAACCCAGACACCCTGACGGCAGCGGCTCAGACTTCCGCGCAGGACTGAGGCTGCCGCACAGTAATCAGGCTGCCGCCGAAGGCTCGGTGAGCACATCGGGCAGGGGCTCGGCATGCACCACCGTCACCCGCTTGGTCGCCCGGGTGAGGGCCACGTACAGGGACCGCACCCCCTGGCACTCCTCGGCGACGATGCGGGCCGGCTCGACCACCACCGCGGCGTCGACCTCGAGGCCCTTCACCAGGCGCACCGGCACCAGCGTCACCGGCTGCTCGAGGCCGGCCCGGCCGGGGCCGACGAACACCACCGAACGCTCCTGAAGCTCGGTCCGGAGCCGCTCATGGAGCGAGTCGGGCACGATCACGGCCACGTTGCCCTCCCCGATCTCGGCCCGCTCCTCGGCGATGACCTCCGCCAGCGTCTCGGCCAGCGGGGCCGCGGAGCCGTCGGAGCCGCTCCGGGCGGCTGCCCGGCCGCACGGCACGACGCGGGGCTCGTCGCCGATGGTGCGCACCGTCTCGGGCGGCATCGCGCCGGGGGCGGCGTAGGGCAGCACCCGGTTGGCGAGCTCCATGGCCGGCGCGGGGATCCGGTAACCCAGCGTCAGCTCGACCCGGCGCGGCGGGCGCCGGTCGGGCAGGCCCTCCAGCACCGACTCCCAGTCCTCGTGGGCCCAGGAGCCGGTGGCCTGCGCGATGTCGCCCACCACCGTCATCGAGCCGTTGAGGCTGCGCCGGGCGATCATGCGCAGCTCCATGGGCGAAAGGTCCTGGGCCTCGTCCACCACGATGTGGCCGTAGGTCAGCACCGCGTCCTCGTCACGGTGCCCGGGCCGGTACCCCAGCAACGCCCTCGCCTCGTCCAGCACCGGCACGTCCTGGAACGACCACGTGACCTCCGAGGCGTGACCCGGCCGGGGCCGGTACAGCAGCTCGACCTCGTCGTCGTCGAGCCGTCCCGCTCCGGCCGAGCGCAGCAGAGCCCTCGACCCGTACAGATCGTTCACGAGATGGGCCGGCGTGAGCACGGGCCACATCCACTCGAGCGCCTCGCGGACCTCGATCACATCCGAGAGGCTCTCCCGGACCTCGGCCGGGTCGGCGGCGCGGCGGCCGCTGGCGGCCAGCGCGGCGAAGAACGCCTCCTCCACCAGCCTGCGGCCGGCATTGTGCTTGCGGGCCCGCCGGGAGACGTCGTCGACGATGTGGGCGGACTCCTCCACGGTGAGGCTGAGTCGCTGCAACTCGTAGCCGACGACCAGGTCCTGGCGCAGCGGCCGGCGGCGGTCGCGCACCGCTCTTCGCAGCACGCCGGCCATGCACCGGTCGCCCTTGATCCGCGCCACGGCCTCGTCGTCGAGGCCCGCCACCCGCACCGCCGGGCTGAGCAGGTCGGCTAGCACGGCCTGCTCGACCCCGGCCTCTCCCAGAGACGGCAGCACCTGCTCGATGTAGGCGAGGAAGAGCCGGTTCGGCCCCACCACCAGCACTCCCTGGCTCTCCAGGGGGAACCGGTGCGTGTAGAGCAGGTAGGCGGCCCGGTGGAGGGCCACGACCGTCTTGCCCGTCCCCGGCCCGCCCTGCACGACCAGCACGCCGGGCAGCTCGGAGCGGATGACCCTGTCCTGCTCGCCCTGGATGGTGGCCACGACGTCCTGGAGGCGGCCGGTGCGGGCAGCCTCCAGCGAGGCGATCAGAGCACCCGAGACCGGACGGCCGCCGAGCGAGCCGTCACCGCCGGCGGCCGCTCCGTCGGCGGAGCTGTCGAAGTCCCGGTCGGCGATGTCGAGGCCGATGGCGGCCTTGTCGCCGAAGAACTCGTCCTCGATGCCCAGCAGCGTGCTGCCCCGGGACGCGAAGTGCCGCCGGCGCTCCAGGCCGAGCGGCTCACGGCCGGTGGCGCGGTAGAAGGGCTCGGCCACCGGCGCCCGCCAGTCCACCACGATCGGTTCGTGATCGGCATCCCACAGCCCGACGCGCCCGATGTAGAAGCGCTCGCCCGTGTCGGCCGGATCGATGCGCCCGAACACCAGCGACCGGTCCCCGATGTCGAGCCTGGTGAGCCGGGCCAGGGCGGCCTCGAGCATGGCCTCGCGCTCGAACCGGGCCTGCGTGGTGCCGCCACGGCCCGTGCGGAATACCGACGTGGCCATGGTGGCCCGCTCGCGGGCCGTGTCGAGGCAGGCGTGCGCGAGGTCGAAGTAGGCCTGCTCGACTTCTAGATCGGGATGGCGACTGGTCAAGGCTGAACCGACCGACGGGGTTGTGAACCGGGTCCGCCGGACAGCGGCGAGCCGCTGGGCGAGCGGATCCCGGGCCTTCGAGGGAACTGTCGATCTTATCCCCGTATCCTCGGCTGCATGGACCCGACCGAGCCGGCCCCGAACGGCGGTGACGACGTGCTGTCGGTGGGCCTGGTGTTCAGCGGGGGCGGCGCGGCCGCGGAGGCGTGGCACGCGGGCGTGGTCCGGGCACTGCATGCGGTGACGGGCTGGGACGCCCGGCGTGCCGAGCTGATCCTGGGAACCTCGGCGGGGGCCATCACCGGCCTGTGCCTGCGGGCCGGAATCCCGCCGACGGACCTCTATGCCCATCGACGCGGCGAGCCCGTGAGCGACGAGGGGCAAGAGATCATCGACCGGGTGACCACCCCCTACCGCGAGGGCCGCAGCGAACGGGACTGGAACGAGCAGGGGCCCCAGTCGCCGACCCTCGCCGCGAGGGCTCTTTGGCCCCCCTGGCAGACCCGACCGCTGCATGCGGCCGTGGGCCTGCTGCCCAGGGGCACCCGGACCACCGAGGCCCTCCAGCAGCGCATGGCCGAACTGCATCCCGAGCCCTGGCCGGCCGAGGCCTTCTGGGTGACCGCGGTGCGGCTGTCCGACGGAGAGAGAGTGGTGTTCGGACGCGACGACATCGCCGCCACTGCGGCGGAGGCGGTGCGGGCCAGCTGCGCCGTCCCGGCCATGTTCGAGCCGGTCACCGTGGACGGGCAGCGATACGTCGACGGCGGCGTGCACTCCTACACCAACGCCGACCTGATGGGTCCCCCCGCCTTCGACCTGGTCGTGGTGTCGTCACCCATGAGCGGCGCAGCAGGATGGTCGACGGTCCGCGGCTCGCTGTCGGATGCTTGGATCAAGGCGCGAGACGGCGTCGGGCTGGGCGAGTCCCGGGCGCCGGCATCGGATCGAGCCTGGTGGTCGGAGGCATTGGAGGCGGCGTGGTCCGACGGCCGGGCCTTCAGGGTGGCCCGCCGTCAATGGGTGGACGACAAGCTGCGCGAGGAGGTGGAGGGGCTTCGCCGCAGAGGCATAGCGGTGCTGGTGGTGGAACCCGACCCCGACGGGGTGGAGCTGGTGGACACCGGCAACGACGCGGACGTCGACCGCACCGGCCACGCCGGCGAGGAGGCCGACCGCAGCCACCCTGCGCAGGTCTGGCGGGCCGAGTTGGCCGCCGACGCCGATCGGGCCGTGCGTCGCCTCCTCTCGGACCGGGCCGGTCTGCGCTTCGCCGGCATGCTGCGCCGCGCCGCGAGCTGAACAGGCCCCGACGCCTCCACGCGATGAGCAGCCGGCCATTCGAGGGCAGCGACTTCGTGCGGGCCTGCCGCAGCCGGCCCCACGAGCGTGTGCCGGTCTGGTTCATGCGCCAGGCCGGCCGGTCCCTGCCGGAGTACAGGGCCGTGCGCGGTGACGGCTCGATCCTCGACGCCATCGCCGACCCCGACCGTGCCGCGGAGATCACGCTTCAGCCCGTTCGCCGCTACGGCGTCGACGCGGCCATCCTCTTCAGCGACATCGTGGTGCCGGTCCACGCCGTCGGCTTCGGCGTGGAGGTCGTGCCCGGCACCGGCCCGGTCGTGGGGCGTCCTTTCGCGACCCGGCGCGACCTCGACCGCCTTCGCCCCCTCGATCCCCACGCCGACACCCCCTACGTGGTGGAGACCGTCCGCAGGGCCGTGGACGCCCTCGACGTGCCCCTCATCGGCTTCGCCGGCGCCCCGTTCACGGTGGCGTCCTACCTGCTGGAGGGAGGCCCGTCCCGCCACCACGAGCGGACCAAGGCCCTGATGGTGGGCGACGAGGCGCTGTGGCACGACCTCATGGATCGCCTCGCCGACCTCGCCATCGCCTCGCTGCTGTCGCAGGTGGAGGCGGGTGCGGCCGCGGTGCAGCTCTTCGACAGCTGGGCGGGAGCCCTGTCGCCCGACCAGTACCGCCGCGGCGTCGCCCCCCACTCGTCCCGGGTGCTGGACGCGTTGGGCGACTCCGGCGTGCCGCGGATCCATTTCGGTGTGGGCACCGGCGAGCTGCTCGACCAGATGGGCGCCTGCGGCGCGGACGTGGTGGGGGTGGACTTCCGGGTGCCGATCGACGAGGCCCGCCGCCGGGTGGGTCCCGGCCGGGCGCTGCAGGGGAACCTCGATCCCGCGGTGGTGCTGGCCGGCGAGCGGGCGGCCTGCGAGGCTGCCCGGGCTGTGCTGGCCTCCAACGGCGGGCATCCCGGCTTCGTGTTCAACCTCGGTCACGGGGTCCTGCCGAGCAGCGATCCCGACGTGCTGGCCCGCGTGGTGCAACTCGTGCACGACGAGGGAGAGGTCCGACCCGCGCCTCGCTCCGAGACGGGGTGACCCGCCCGATGACCGGGGGCACGAGCCGGGTTGCGGTGATCGGCGGCGGGATCGCCGGCCTGGCCGCGGCCTACGAGCTGAAGTGCGGGGGCGTGGATGCGGTGGTGCTCGAGGCCGGGGACCGTCCCGGCGGCAGCATCGACGGGTCGCTCGTCGGCGGCCTCACCGTGGACTCGGGTCCTGACGGGTTCGTGGCCCGCGACGATGCGGCCGCCGAGCTGTGCCGCCGGATCGGGCTCGGCGACGAGCTGGTGACACCAGCCACCAGCGGCGCCTGCCTCTTCCTCGACGGTGGACTGCTTCCGCTGCCGGACCGGTCGGTTCTGGGTGTCCCATGGTCCGCTGAGGCCGTCGAGGGCACCGGCATCGTCTCGGAGGCGGGTGTCGAGACGCTGCGCGCCGGCCTGGCCCGCGAAGCCGACCCGCTGGCTGGCGACGCCACCGTGGGCGAGGTGCTGCGACCCCGACTCGGCGATGAGGTGTTCGAGCGCCTCGTAGACCCGCTGCTGGGCGGGATCAACGCCGGGTCGGCCGATCGCATGAGCATCGAGGCCTGCACCCCGCCCCTCTATGAGGCCGCCCGGCGGGGAGGACCCCTCGGCGCTGCGCTTCAAGCGGCCGGCCGCCGGGGCGCCGCCGGCACCGGTGCGGCGGCGTCACCGGTCTTCCGGAGCGTGCGAGGCGGCGTCACCCGGATGGTCGACGCCCTCGCCGGTGAGCTGGGGGACGCGGTGAGCCTCTCGACCCCGGTGCGACGGGTTTCGCCCGCCGCCGGGGCCCGCACCCGCTGGCAGGTGACCACTGCGAGAGGATCGATGGAGGTCGGCGGGGTGGTGTTGGCCTGCCCGGCGTGGGAGTCGGCCCGCCTGCTCGAACCCCTCTCGCCCGACGCGGCCCGCACCCTCGGCGAGATCGAGTACGCGGACGTTGCGCTGGCCATCTTCGTGGTCCCCGACGAGCACGTGACCCGGCCGCTCGACGGCAGCGGCTTCCTGGTGCCCCGCAGCCAGGGCCTGCTGACCACGGCATGCTCGTGGTCGTCCTCCAAGTGGCGGCACTACGCCCGGGCGGGCCTGGCCGTGCTGCGGATCTCGGCCGGGCGGACCGACGACCGGCGGTGGATGGACCTCAGCTCCGGCGAGTTGGTGTCGGCGCTCACGGGCGAACTCGCCGGGGCCGGGATCGTCAGCGGCGACGCCGCGGCCGGGGGCTGGTTCCAAGCCCGCCTCAGGCCCTGGAAGCGGTCTCTGCCGCAGTACCGGCCCGGCCACCTCGAGCGCGTCGGGGCGGTGGAGGCCTGCCTGACCAGCGAGACGCCCGGGCTCACGGTGGCCGGTGCCGCGCTTCGCGGCGTGGGGCTGCCGGCATGCATTCGCAGCGGCCAGCAGGCAGCTGCGACCGTGATGAGGCTCGTGCTGTGATAGACGAACCAAGCGTGAACCCCACCCCGGACCCCCCTGAAGCCGATCAGGTGCTGACCCCGCTCGTCGCGCCCGACACCGGACCGGCCCGCGAGTGGGCCGAGGCCAGCCCGCCCCTCATCACCGTCCATCCCGACGAACTGCCCGAGGGCGACAGCCACCTCAGCGTCACCCGCACCTTCTGCTTCGCCGACCTCTGCGGATTCACCGCATACACGCGCTCACACGGACCCCACGAGGCGGTGGCGATGCTCGGCGACTTCCGAAGGATCACCCGCAGTGTCGCGGCCAAGCGGGGCGTGAGGGTCGCCAAGTGGCTGGGCGACGGCGCGATGTTCGTGTCCACCAGCGCCGCCGCCGCGCTGTCGCTGGCAGCCCACCTCATCCACTACTTCTCGGGCCGGGGCATGCAGATCCGGGTGGGCGCGGCCACCGGCGAGGCCCTGCTCTTCGAGGGCGACGACTACGTCGGCGAGCCCGTGAACCTGGCCGCCAAGCTGTGCGCAGCCGCCCCGGCCGGGGAGATCTACACCGCCACGGACATTCGCAGCCTGCCGGACTGGGTGACATGCATCGGCGACGTGACCGTGCGGATCCGCGGCGTGGGCCCCGTCTCCGGCGTCCACCGGCTCATGCCCTCGGGGCTGGTGGACGAGCGCGGCAGCGACTTGGACAGGCTGAGCGACGAGCTCAACGAGCTCACCCTCGAACTCAGCGAGGAGCTCAACGAGCTCAGCAACGAACTCGACGAGTTCGGGACCGGAGGCAACGAAGGCCTGGGCGACCCGCTGGGTGGCCGCTAGACGACCGCCGGGACTGGCGAGAGGCTGAGCACGGTGGCACAAGCCAAGAGCGAGCGCGCGGGCAGCGACGGCAGCGGGTCGCCGCTGAGGTGGGGCCCGCCCTGGGTCCGCGGTGCGCTGGCCGGGGTGCTGCTGGCGGGGTCGCTGCCGCCGTGGGGGTTCTGGCCGCTGGCCTTCGTGGGCATGGCCCTGTGGGTCGAACTGCTGGCCGGCGCCAGCGTCTGGCAGCGAGTTGGCCGGTCGGCTCTGGTGAGTGTGAGCTGGCTGGGCCCGGCCACGGTCTGGATGATCGACCTGACCCTGGTCGGATGGCCCCTTGCCGTGGTCGGGTTCGCGGCCATGCACGCCGCGGCCGGCGCGCTGGTGCCGCCCGACCACCGCCGCCGCACCGCGTTCTGCGCCGCGCTGGTGCTGGCCGAGCTGCTCCGCTGGACCTGGCCGTTCGGAGGCGTGCCGCTGGCCACGATGGCCATGGCCCAGGTGTCGAGCCCGCTGGGGCCGGCGGCCCGGATCGGCGGGCCGCTGCTGCTGACCGCGCTGACGGCGGTGGGTGGGGTGACGCTGGCCTCGGTCCTGTCCGGGAGCCTGAGGCCCGCGGCGATCGGCGCGGCCGTGGTCGTCGCGGCGGGGTTCGCCGGGGCGGCCGCTCCCGGCGGCTCGGCGGCTGCGACCGGCGGCGATGCCCTTGTCACGGTCGCAGCGGTTCAGGGCGGCGGGCCCCAGAACACCAGGGCCGACATCTGCGAGCAGCGGGCCGTCTTCGAGCGCCACCTGAACACCACCTACGAGCAGGTGGAGGCCCCGGTGGACCTGGTGCTGTGGCCTGAGGACGTCGTCCATCCCAGCTCGAACTCGGCCATCACGCCGGCCCGCTGCGACCAGCCGCTGCTCACCGACGCCGAGGCCCGGGCCAGGCTGTCGGACCTGGCCCGTGAGCTGGACACGGTGCTTCTGGCCGGCTTCTTCGAGCGCAGCCCCGACGGCCGGGCCAACCTCAACTACTCGCTCGTCTACCTTCCCGACGGCACCGAGGGCGACCATTACGACAAGGTCCAGCGGGTCCCCTTCGGCGAGTACGTCCCTCTGCGCTCCACTGCGGAGCGCTTCAGCGACGAGCTGCCGCCGCGTGACCTCCGGGCCGGACCCTCCGACGAGCCCGCCGTGGTGGAGACGCCGCTGGGTCCGCTGGCCGTGTCCATCTCATGGGAGATCTTCTTCGACCACCGGGCCCGCAACGGGGTGGGCGGCGGTGACGGCCTGATCCTGCTCAACCCCACCAACGGCTCCAGCTACTGGCTGACGGTGGTGCAGTCCCAGCAGATCGCCTCCAGCCGCCTCCGGGCCATCGAGACCGACCGCTGGGTGGTGCAGGCCGCGCCCACCGGCTTCTCCGCGGTCATCGACCCCGACGGCAACGTGATCGAGCGGACCGGCGTGTCCGAGAGCAGGGTCATCCAGACGACCGTGGAACTGCGCCACGGCGATACGCTCGCGGTCCGGCTGGGAGCGTGGCCCGTGGCTCTGGCCTCGGTCCTGACGCTCTCGCTGGCGCTCGGCCTCGGCCGTGTGTTCAACCGTTTCAGGCCCGGGAGAAAGAGCTAGCGCCATGCCCGCCCCAGCGGACCAGCCGGCCCTCCTGCGCGTGGCCATGCTCTCCTACCGGGGAAAGCCCCACGTCGGCGGTCAGGGCGTCTACGTGAGCCGCCTGTCGTCCGCCCTGACGGACCTCGGCCACCACGTCACCGTTCTCGGCGGTCCTCCCTATCCCGAGCTCGACCCGCGGGTGGGGCTCGTGAAGCTGGGCGGGCTCGACATCTGGGCCCCGCCGCACCCGATGCGCAAACCCAGGGCCTGGGAGCTGAAGGACTGGATCGACGTGGCCGAGCACGTGTCGTTCGTGACCGGCAACTTCAGCGAGCCGATGGCGTTCAGCCTGCGGGCCTGGCGGCACCTGCTCCGGCGCCGGGGCGAGTTCGACCTCGTCCACGACAACCAGACTCTGGGATGGGGGATCCTGGCCATGCAGCGCCAGGGCTGGCCCCTGCTGGAGACCATCCACCACCCGATCACGGTGGACCGCCGCCTCGAGCTGGCCCACGCCCGCACCATCAGGGAGCAGATCGGCAAGCGGCGCTGGTACGCGTTCACCAAGATGCAGACCCAGGTGGCCAAGCGGCTGCCCAGGGTGCTGACCGTCTCGGAGTCGTCCAAGCGAGACATCGCGCAGGACCACGGCGTGCCGCCGGAGCGGATCCACGTCGTGCCGGTGGGCGTCGATCCCGAGCTGTTCTCACCGAGGCCCGAAGTGGCCCGGGTGCCGGGCCGGCTGATCACCACCGCCAGCGCGGACGTCACCATGAAGGGGCTGAGCTTCCTGCTGGAGGCGGTGGCCAAGCTGCGCACCGAGCGCCATCTGGAGCTGACCATCATCGGCAGGGCCAAATCCGACTCGGCGGCCAGCCGGGCCATCTCGGAGCTGGGCCTGGCCGGCGCGGTCACCTTCGTATCGGGGGTCTCCGACGACCGCATCGTGGAGCTGTACGCCGAGGCGGAGCTGGCAGTGGTGCCTTCGTTGTACGAGGGCTTCTCCCTGCCGGCCATCGAGGCCATGTCGTGCGGGGTGCCGCTGGTGGCCACCACCGGCGGGGCGCTGCCCGAGGTGGCCGGCGTCCACGGCGAGACGTGCTTCCTGACCGAGCCCGGCGACGCCGAGGCGCTGGCCGCGGTGCTGCGGGACGCGCTGGACGATCCCGACGCCCGGGCCCGGGTGGGCGCGGCCGGTCGCCTGCGGGTCATCAACCAGTGGTCGTGGCGCCACACCGCGGAGCGGACCGTCGAGCAGTATCGCGCCGTGCTGGAGGACGCGTCCCTCGCCGCAGCGGCACAAGCCGGGGCGGCAGTCCTCTGATGCTCACCGTCGACTACGGCCGGCTCGACGTCCACGCTGGCGAGCGGGTGCTGGACTTGGGCTGTGGATTCGGGCGGCACTCCTATGAGGCGCTCAAGCGGGGCGCCGAAGTCGTGGCCTGCGACCTGGCCCGCCCGGAGGTCGAGCAGGTCCGGGACCTGGCCCGGCTGCTGGTGGCCGAGGGCGAGGTGGACGAGTCGGTGATGGCCGCACCGGTGCAGGGCAACGCGCTCCGACTGCCGTTCGACGACAGCTCCTTCGACCGGGTGATCGCGTCGGAGGTGCTCGAGCACATCACCGACGACGACACGGCCTTCGCCGAGCTGGCCCGGGTCCTGCGCCCGGGAGGCCGCCTGGCGGTGACCGTCCCGTCGTGGCTCGCCGAGACGGTGTGCTGGAAGCTGTCGAGCGATTACCACGCGCCGGCCGTTCCGGGCGGCCACGTGCGGATCTACCGGCTGCGGGACCTGACTCGCAAGCTCGCGGCCGCGGGGCTGCGGCCGGGCCGCTGGCATCGGGCCCACGCCCTCCACAGCCCGTACTGGTGGCTGCGCTGCGCGGTGGGCCCCAACCGCGGCATCGAGGAGAACCGCCTCGTCGGCGCCTACCACCGGCTGCTGGCCTGGGACATCACCAAACGGCCCTTCGTCACCGCGGCCTCGGAACGGCTGCTCAACCCGGTGCTGGGCAAGAGCGTCGTCGTGTACGCGGACAAGCCCTCTCAGGTGTCGGGGCCGGCGCAGGCGCTGAACCGCGAGGAGATGGCCCATGCCGCCTGAACCGCTCCGGCGCACGAGCAGTGGCTTGACCAACGGGAGCTCGCCCGGGCTGGACGAGACCGACGGGGCGGCACCGAGGTCGCCCGAGGTCGCAGGGCTGCTGTCTCGGGCCGACGCGGACCGGACCGCGGACACGATCGCGGCCGTGCAGCTTCCCAGCGGCATGATCCCGCGCTTCGCCGACGGCGTGGCCGACCCGTGGAACCACGTGGAGGCGGCCATGGCCCTGACGGTGACCGGACGCCGCGCCGAGGCCGACGCGGCCTACCAGTGGCTGGCCCGCATCCAGCGGCCCGACGGAGCCTGGCACCAGTACTACACCGCCGACGGCGTCGACCAGGACAAGCTCGACGCCAACACGATCGCCTATGTGGCCGCGGGCGTGTGGCACCACTGGCTGCGTTTCGGCGATGCCGGACTCCTGACCGAGATGTGGCCGGTGGTGCAGCGGGCCCTGGACTTCGTGCTCGCTCTGCAGACACCAAGGGGCGAGATCCTGTGGGCCCGCCACGCCGACGGCACCCCGTGGCCGTTCGCGCTGCTCACCGGGTCCTCGTCCATCAGCCACAGCCTGCGATGCGGCCTCGCCGCCGCCCATCAGCTCGGCGAGGAGCGGCCCGGCTGGGAGCTGGCGCTGGCCCGGCTGGTGCACACCGTCCGCCACTGCGGCCACGAGGCGTTCGCTCCAAAGGACCGCTGGGCCATGGACTGGTACTACCCGGTCCTGGCCGGCGTGCTGCGGGGGGACGAGGCCCGGCTCCGTCTGGCGTCGCGGCGCAGGGTCTTCGTCCACGAGGGCGAGGGCGTGCGCTGCGTCAGCAACCAGGACTGGGTCACCACCGCCGAGACCTGCGAGTGCGCCATGGCCTACCTCGCGATCGGCGACCGGGGCGCCGCCCTGTCGCTGTTCGAGTGGGCGCAACGCCTGCGCGAGCCCGACGGCAGCTACCTCACCGGCCGGGCCTTCCCGTCCAACGTCAGCTACCCCGATCAGGAGCGGACCACCTATTCCGCGGCCGCCGTGCTGCTGGCCGCTGACGCGCTGGCCGGCACGAGCGCCACCTCGGGGCTGTTCGTCGACCGGAGCTCGCTCCCGGTCCCGCTCGACCTCGACCCGCTCGAGGAGCCCGCCCGCGACTAGCCCCGGCCCCTAGCCACGGTCGCCGGCGCCATCGCTCCGGCACTCAATCTCGGGGGACCCGGCGTAGGGTTGGCCCAGGTCTATGTGGCATGAGCGGCAGCTGCTGATCGACGGCGAGCTGGTGGACGCCGCCGGCGGCGCCGTGTTCGCGACCATCAATCCGGCCACCGAGGCGATTCTCGGCACTGCCGCCGACGCCACTCCCGAGGACGCCGAGGCCGCGGTGGCCGCCGCTCGCCGGGCCTTCGACACCTCCGGCTGGTCCCGTGACCACGCCTTCCGGTCTCACTGCCTGCGCCAACTGCACGACGCGCTCACGTTCCGGATGGAGGAGATGCGGGCCATCACCGTGGCCGAGGCCGGCGCGCCGATCATGCTCACCCGGGGCGGCCCGCAGCTGGAGGCCCCGGTCGAGATGGTGCGCTGGCACGCCGACCTGCTCGACTCCTACGACTGGACCGAGGATCTGGGGGTGGCCGAGTCGGTGTACGGCTCGCACCGGCGCTGGATCGAGCGGGAGGCGGCCGGGGTGGTGGCCGCGATCACCCCCTACAACTTCCCCACCCAGATCAACCTGGCCAAGCTGGCCCCAGCGCTGTCCGCCGGCTGCACGGTCGTGCTCAAGGGCGCGCCCGACACGCCGTGGTCGGCGCTGGCTCTGGGGCGGCTGATCGCGGAGCGCACCGACATCCCGGCCGGTGTGGTCAACGTGCTGTCGTCCTCTGGGGCTTCAACCGGCGAGGTCCTGACCACCCACCCCGATGTGGACATGATCAGCTTCACCGGATCCACCGCGGTGGGTCGCAGGGTGATGGCCGCCGCGTCGGACACCGTCAAGCGGGTGTTCCTGGAGCTCGGCGGCAAGAGCGCCTACGTGGTGCTCGACGACGCCGACGTGGCCACGGTTGGGCTGATGGCCGCGGCCATGGTGTGCACCCACGCCGGCCAGGGGTGTGCCATCACCACCCGTCTGGTTGTGCCGGCCGCAATGCACGACACGGTGGTGGACGCGGTGGGCGCGACGCTCGACGGCCTGCCCTACGGCGATCCGACCGACGAGTCGCACCTGATGGGGCCGCTGATCAGCGAGCGGCAGCGGGCCAAGGTGGAAGGTCTGGTGGCCACGGCGCGCTCGGAGGGAGCGACGGTGGTGCGGGGCGGGCGCCGGCCCGAGCACCTGCCGCAGGGCTTCTACTACGAGCCGACGGTGCTGGTTGGTGTGCGCGAGGATGACACCATCGCCCAGCAGGAGGTGTTCGGTCCGGTGCTGTCGGTCATCGCCTATGACGGCGACGACGACGAGGCGGTTCGCATCGCCAACAATTCGGAGTTCGGGTTGTCGGGCGCGGTGGCCGGCGCCGACTCCGAACGGGCCCGGTCGGTGGCCCGCCGTATCCGCACCGGCACGGTCAGCGTGAACGGCGGGGTCTACTACGGTCCCGACGCCCCGTTCGGGGGCTACAAGCAGTCAGGGATCGGCCGGGAGATGGGCGTGGCCGGGTTCGAGGAGTTCCTCGAGATCAAGACGCTGGCCGAGCCGGCGCCATGACCCGGGCATGCTGACCGCGCTGCTCGCTCTGATCGGCGCAGGGCTGGGCGCCCTGGCCGGGGGCTTCCCCGGTCTGCTGGCCGGGGGTGCTATCGGCCTTCTGGCTGGACAGCAGCTGGATCTTCGCAGGCGGCTCAAGGAGGTCGAGGAGGCCCAGGCCCGGGTCGGTGAGATCCAGGTCTGGGCCACCGAGATGAAGGCGTGGGCCCAGCAGACCCACGCCTGGCTCACGAGACTCGGGCGCTCGGTCCAGCCGGGCGAGGCTCAGACCGTCGAGACTGAGGCCGCCGCAGCACAGGCCGCCGAGGCACCGGCCGCCGAGGCAGAGGCCGCGTCCACCCCGCCCGCGGAGGCCCGACCGAGCGTGCCCGCGGCGGCTCAACCTGCTGTGACTGCGACGGCTCCGCCCGGTCCGGCCGAGGAGTCGTCTGCTCCCCCGGACCCGTCGACCCGGGCGCCCCAGGCCCCGGCGCCCGCGGTCACCGGCACTGCGACCACCAGCCCTCCGACCGCTCGACCCAGTACGGCGAGGGAGCCATCGGATCCGATCTCGTGGGTCGTCAACTGGGTCAAGCAATGGGTGACCACCGGCAACGCCCCGGTGAAGGTGGGCGTCCTGGTGTCTCTCGTCGGGGTGGGGCTGCTGCTCCGGGAGGCCCACCGGCGAGGCATCATCGAGCTGACCATCGAGGTGCGCCTGGCGGCTGCGGCCGTCTTCGGCCTGGTACTGCTGGTCGTCGGCTGGCGACAGCGCAGACGGCGACCGGTCTACGGGCTCAGCCTCCAGGGCGGCGGCGTCGCCGTGCTCTATGTCACCGCGTACGCGGCCTTCGCGGTGTACGACGTCCTCCCGGCCGTGCCCGCGGCGTCGGCGGTGGTGATCATCACGATCGGCGCCGGAGCGCTGTCGGTGATCCAGGACGCGCGGTCGCTGGCCGTGCTCGGCATCATCGGCGGGTTCCTGGCGCCGGTGCTGACGTACTCCCAGCCCGAGGACCATGTCGTCGTCTTCGGCTTCTTCGCCGTGCTGAACGCCGCGATCTTCGCAGTGGCCTGGTTCAAGACCTGGCCCGAGCTCAACCTGCTGGGCGCCGGCTTCACCTTCAGCCTGAGCGCCTTCTGGCTGTCGAACCGCTACGAGCAGGACGACTGGGTCTCCGCGCAGCCGTTCATCGCGCTGTTCGTGCTGATGTACATGGTGCTGCCGGCCGTCTTCGCAGTGCGCGAGGCTGTCGACCTCAAGGGCTTGTTCGGCGAGTCGCGGCCTTCGGGCATGCCGTTCGTGCGCGAGGCCTGGACCGCGCCCCTGCTGTTTGGCTCCCCGTTCATGGGACTGTGGCTCCAGCAGCTGGCGGTGGGGCACACGGAGTACGGCCTGGCCGTGAGCGCAGCCGCGCTCGCGGCCGTGCAGGGCGGGCTCGCGCTGGCGTCGCGCCGGCTGGGCACCGACCGCGGCCAGCTGGCGGAGGCCTACGCCGGACTGGCCGTGACGTTCAGCGCCATCGCGGTCCCGCTCGCGCTGGACTCCTACTACACGTCGACGGTGTGGGCCGCGCAGGGCCTGCTGCTGGTTTGGCTGGGCTGCCGGCGCGGCCGGCTGCTCGCGCTGGGCGGCGGCGCCCTGCTCCAGGTGCTGGCGGCCTCCTCCTTCGCGGCGCACCTGGGGGAGTCGCTCCCCTACCCGGACGATGCCCCGGCGATCGTGAACGAGCACTTCCTGGGCGCGCTGGTGATCGCGGCGGCGGGCCTGGCGTCGGGCTGGCTGCTCAGCCGCAGGGCGCAGCGCGACGATTCCGATCAGCTCCCGGCCTGGCTGGCGCTCGGCTGGGGAACCGCCTGGTGGCTGGCGGGCGGCTTGATGGAGGTCTCCCAGCAGCTGCCAGCCGGCGGCGAGCTTTCGGCGTCGCTGGGGTTCGTAGCTGGCTCCCTCGTCCTCGGGTCGCTGGCGGCCCGGCGGCTGCGGTGGCCCCAGCTCGAGGCCTTGGGGCTCCTGATCCTGCCGGCCCTGGCCTTGATGCTGGTGGTGTCGCTGCTGACGCAGACCCATCCCCTCGACCGGTGGGGGTGGGCCGCCTGGCCGCCCGCCCTCGCGGCCCACTACCTGTTCCTGCATCGCAGGGGGGATTCGTTCCGCCCCGTCGTGGCGGTGCTGCATGCCGGCGGATGCTGGATGCTGGCAGTGCTCGTGGCGGTGGAGGTGTACTGGCAGGTCGACGAGGTGGCCGAGGCTGTGTGGCCGTTCTTCGCGGCGACGGCCTGCGTGATGGCGCTGGCGGGCGCCGCGATGGCCGGACGCCGCTGGCTGCCGTGGCCGGTCGCGGCCCACTGGCGGGTCTATCTGCTGGCTTTCGCGGGTCCGTTGCTGCTGGTGCTGGCGGTGGTGGTGCTCGGTGCGGCCGTCTCCTACGAGGGCGACACCCGGCCGCTGCTGTACCTGCCGGTGCTGAACCCCCTGACGGTGCTTGTCGGGTTGCAGCTGGCGGCGCTGATCGCCTGGCGGAGGCTGGCCGAGGCGGAGTGGGACCATCCGTTCCAGGAGCTGGCCGATGCCCGCTGGGCGCCGGCGCTGGCGGTGCTGGCGGTGGTCCTGGCCACCACCGAGACGTCCCGCACTGTGAGCCACTGGCTGGACGTGCCGTGGGACTTCGTGTCGCTGTGGGACTCCACCGAGCTGCAGACGTCGCTGTCGATCCTGTGGGCGGTGATCGCGCTGTCGGGGATGGTGGCCGGGGTGCGCATGGTCCGGCGGTCGGTGTGGGTGGCGGGGGCGTCGTGGATGGCGGTGGTGGTGGCCAAGCTGTTCCTGGTCGATCTGAGCAGCCTCAGCGCGCTGGGCCGGGTGGTGTCGTTCATCGTGGTGGGGGTGCTGCTGCTGATCGTGGGCTACCTTGCGCCGGTGCCTCCCGCGGCATCCGATGACAGCCCTGCAGAGTCGGGTGACTGAGCGCTTCGCGGGCCGGACCGCGATCGTGACCGGAGCCGGGGTCGGGGGTCTAGGCGCGGCCTATGCCGAGGCGCTGGCGGCCGGAGGCGCCCGGGTGGTGGTGGCCGACGTTCGCGGGGCCGAGGCGGAGGCCACTGCTGAGCGCATTACGGCCGCCGGCGGCGAGGCGCTGGCGGTGGAGGTCGACATCACCGACGAGGGTGGGGTCGAGTCGATGGTGGATGCCGCGGTCGGGCGGTTCGGCGGGGTGGACATCCTGATCAACAACGCCGCGGTGATGTTCCGTTTCCTGGACGAGCCCCGGACCCCGTTCTGGGAGGTGCCGCTGGCCGAGTTCGAGCTGGTGCAGCGGGTGAACGTGACGGGCTCGTGGCTGTGCGCCAAGGCGGTCTTTCCCCACATGAAGCGCCAGGGCGGCGGCAAGATCGTCAACGTCTCCTCCAACATGGCGCTGGGCACCGATCTGGTGTGGCCGGCGCAGATGGCCGCGTACACCACGTCCAAGGCGGGGGTGATCGGGCTGACCCGGGCCCTCGCCGGCGAAGCCGGCCCCCACGGCATAACCGTCAACGCGGTGGCGCCGGGGGTCACCAACACCGAGACGGTGGGCGAGCACATCGCCGCGGACCGGATGGAGGCGGTGGCTCAGAGCCAGGCGCTGCGCCGCCAGGCGTGGCCTGAGGACATCGTGGGCACGGTGCTGTTCCTGTGCTCGTCCGACAGCGACTTCATGACCGGCCAAGTGCTCCGCATAGACGGCGGCTTCATAACCCACTGACCGGCTTGGCTGCGGGTGCCGTCCGCCAGCGGTGACGCCGGACTAACGATCGGAGCCCACCGAGCAAGCCTGCCCGGGCCGCGGGTGCCGTCCGGCAGCCGGGAGGGGGGGACCAACGGTCGGACGATCGGGCTGGTGCTTCAGCCCGTGCGGGCCGCTCCGACCAGCACCCGGATTGTGGCGGCGGCCTCGCTGCCGTCGTCGCACGCCTGGGCCCAGCCGGAGGCATCCGAGCTGTGGTTGGCGTCCTCGATGGTGACCGAGGCGCCCCGATCGAGCAGGTGGCCGACCATCTCGGGGCGCTGGAACTGGATCGCGAAGTGCAGTGCCGTCGTGTTCCGGTAGGGGCGCGCATCGATGTCGGCTCCGGCGCCGAGGAGGTAGTCGACGACATCACGGCGACCGTTGAGGGCTGCGAACACGAAGGCCTCGCCCACGATCTCGGCTGGATCGTCGGTCGGCGGCGCGCCGGCCGGCCGGCCCACGTCGGCCCAGTCGGGACGGTACGGGCCGGGAGCAGCCTGCAGCGACCCGTCGGGCGCGACCCAGGCCTTCACCTCGGTGAGAAGCCCCGTGGCCGCGGCCAGCCACAGGGTGGGCCGGTGAAGGCCGTGTGCGACGAGCACGTCGGCGGCTTCGGTGGAGCTGTGCATGGCTGCGGACTCCAGCGGGGTGATGCCGGCGTCGGCGCGGGCGGCGGGGTCGGCTCCGGCGGCCAGAAGCTGGGCGCAGAGATCGGCCAGGTTCCAGCACCCGGCGAGATTGAGGGTCCGGTCCAGGTAGGCGCCCCCATCGATGAGCACCTCGACCACCTCCGACGATGGCGGCCCGCCCTCAGGCTGGGTCATCATCTCAAGCATCGTGTTCTCGCCGATCCTTAGGTTCACCGCCCCCGGGTCGGCCTCCAGGGCTGCCTGTAGCCCAGCGGCATCGCCGGTCAGGACGGCATGCAAAGCAGGCTGAACCCGCTCATCGTCGCCATCAGGCATCACGGACCATTCTGCCGGAACCGGCTTGGCTAGCTGCCCGGCGTCATCGTGAACAGGGCGATCCAGATCGAGATGGTCGCCGCGGCGATGGCCGCGACGATCACGTAGAGTTGCTTCGCCTGGATCTTGATGATCTCGGCCTGGGACTTGATGATCTCGGCCCGCTCCTTCGCCGCCTCCGCGAAGCCCTCGTGCATGGCGATCTTCAGGTCGGCGTAGCTCTCTACAAGCTTGGCGTGACTCTCAGCCCGCTCCTTGGCCGCCTCCGCGAAGCCCGCCTGCAGACGCGACTCGAGTCCGGCGAGGTCGTCCTTGGTGGCCATCTGGTCCCAGCCGCCGGGCGGGAGCTGGTCCATGAGGGTGTCTGCGGCTTCTTCGCCCATTGAGTCCACCAGGCTTGCGTACAGCGCAGCGCGCTGTGCTTGTGTCGCTGCCATCCCGGCCCTCCGTCCGTTCGAGGTTGATCGGCTGGGGCGCCAGATCGGCTGCTCCGAGGCCGTCGAGCCGGACCAAACGATCTAACTCCACGGCGTCTAGGTATCGTACCGTATTGCAGCTGCTATTTCAATTCAATTCGATATAGACAGATCAAGTCGAGCGTGATCAGCACCTGACTCGGATCATTCGGCTTCCCATGAATCAGCGCCCTGTCGATCACACAGACATGAGCGCGGGGCGAGCCAGGCTGTCGCTCCGCGCCTCGACTCGGACTCGGAGGTAGCGTTCGAGCAGGGATTCGGTCACTTAGCGCGCAGGGCCTATACGGTCCGGAACGACCTGTGTGGCGCTGCGCTTGATGCCCGGCCAGAAGAACACCGGAGGACATGTGAGAGAGGTGTACCTCGACTACAACGCGTCGGCGCCGCTTGATCCCAGGGTGTTCGAGGCAATGGCGCCGGTGCTTGCGGGCGAGGTGGGCAACGCCTCGTCGGTGCACCGCTTCGGGCGCCGGCAGGCTGCCGCAGTGGACGAGGCCCGTCAGCATGTGGCGGGACTGGTCGGCGGGCGGCCGGCAGGCGTTGTCTTCACGGCGGGCGCGACGGAGGCCAACAACCTGGCCTTGCGAGGCGCGGCCGAGGCCGCCCCGGAGGACCGCCCGCGGATGCTCGTGTCGGCGGTTGAGCATGCCTCGGTGGCCCGCACGGCTCGCTGGCTGTCCGATTCTGGCGTCGTGAAGCTCGATGTGATCGGTGTGACCCCGGGCGGGTTCGTCGATCCCGCCGCCGTGGAGGAGCTGCTCGGGCCAGACGTCCTGCTCGTGTCGGTGATGGCAGCCAACAGCGAGACCGGCGTACTCAACCCTGTGGGCGAGATCGCCGAGCGGGTAAGGGCCGCCGGGGCGATGTTCCACTGCGACGCCACCCAGATGGCGGGTCGCACGCCCTTCGACATGGCGGCCATGGGGGCAGACCTGGTATCGGTGAGCGGCCACAAGATCTGTGGCCCTGGTGGGGTCGGAGCGCTGGTCGGCACCCGTCATGCGCTGACACGACTATCGCCGCTGATACATGGCGGTGGCCACGAGCGAGGCCTGCGCTCAGGCTCGCTGAACGTCGCCGGGATTGCGGGACTCGGTGCCGCATCTCGTATCGCCGCCGATGAACGAGAGTCGGAATCAGCCAGAGTCGGCGTCCTGCGCGACCGCCTCGTTGACGAGCTGGACTCTCGGCTCGCAGACGTGCATCAGAACGGCGATGCGTCGAGGCGGCTGCCCAATACGGCCAACATCCGTTTCGAGGGCGCCGACGCCGAAGCGGTCATGTCCAACATGGATCCCGTAGCCGTGTCCACCGGCAGCGCTTGCAGCGCCGGATCGATCGAGCCTTCGGGAGTGCTCGTGGCCATGGGCCTGTCGCACGAGGCCGCTTTCGAGTCCGTACGCTTCAGCCTCGGCCGCTTCACCACGGAGATCGAGATCGACGCAGCCATACGGGCAGTAGCTGACGCCGTGGAGCGCGTCCGCTCCATGGCGTAACCGGAGCCTGCGAGTGACCGTGGGTTCTTCGCTGCGGTTCTCTGTGCGCAGCCATCCGTTCTGAAATGACAGAAAGTGTCGATGTGTAGCTCTAGCCATGAACTCACCCTGTTGAGGGACACTGAACCGCATATGCCGTAGGCATCAGCTACATACAGACCCAGGTCGACGTCACAGGGGCGGGCTATCTTCATGCCATGACTTGCGGGGCCGGCCCATGAGGCTGGCTGAGGCAGCGGTGCGCTCGTTCGCCCGCCACGAGACGTTCCACCCGCGCTACGGCTGGTTCCGTAAGGCCTATTCGGTGGCCGCCGCAGACCCCTATGCCTTTGGCCGGGAGGATGCCCCGGTGGTCATAGGCGTGGGAAAGAACATGGTGCGGGCCATCCGCTTCTGGGGCCTCGCCGCCAAGCTCATCACTGAGGATCCGCAGTCCCCGAACCGGCGAGCGCCGCAGTTCGTGCCCACCCGCAGGGGCCATGCGCTCTTCGGCGATCAGGGCTGTGAACCGCCCTGGCTTTCTTGGAGGGTCGGTTTATTGGTTTCCAACCGTTTGTTGGTCGGGTCTTCGGGCAGCGTAGGCCGCCTCGAACTCTGTCGGCGGGACGTCGCCGAGATGGGTGTGCAGCCGCTGGTGGTTGTG
>JAJEEV010000034.1 GCA_022820805.1 Acidimicrobiia bacterium | reverse complement strand
GGATGACCATGCTGGTCAACACCGCCTCGGGCGTCGAGTCTCCCGAGGATCTCCGGGGCAAGACCGTCGCGGTCACGTCGCAGGCCTCCACCAGCAAGTGGTACGCCGCCCTGCTGCTCGCCGACAACGGCATCACCGAGGACGACGTGACCTTCGCGGCCACCGGCATCGCCTTCGGTGAGGCCCTGCTCGGCGGGCAGGCGCAGGCCGCGTCGACCTGGGGCTCGATCAACTGGGCCCTGCTCGAAGCCGGCGGCATCCCCGACGACCAGATCGGCGACTACGAGATCTGGCAGTACGACCAGGTGCCCGGCCCCAACGACGTGTACTTCGCCGACCGGGGCTGGGTCGATGAGAACGCCGACGGCGTCGGCCGGTTCATCGACGCACTGGAGAAGGCCAAGCTGTGGATCGCGGAGAATCCCGAGGCCGCGGCCGAGATCGGCTCCCGCTATGCGGTCGGCGCCGACAACATGGACCGGAACCTCGCGGTGATCGACTACCGGATCCAGATGCAGACCAACGGCCCCGGCGTCGCTGAGAACGGCATGGGCTGGTGCGACGTCGCCACCATCCAGGACGTGGCCGACCAGGCCACGGCACTCGGGATCCTGCCGGACTCAGCCGATGCCTCGGCGGTGATCTCCAACCGGTTCATCAACTAGGTCAACTTGGAGCGACAGCTAGCCTGGCCCCGGCGGGCACCCCCACTCGCCGGGGCCGGGGGAACAGCGTGAACGACAAGACCGGAGAGCTCTCGGGGCGCGGTCATATCGAGATCGACGGCCTCACCAAGACCTATGCGTCCGACGCGGGCGACATCACTGCCCTGGAGGGGATCGACTTCAGCATCGCGCCCCGCGAGTTCATCGGGATCGTGGGGCCCAGCGGCTGCGGCAAGAGCACGTTGCTGCGCTGCATCGGAGGTCTGATTCCCCCGTCCGACGGCGAGGTCCGCATCGGCGGCGAGGTAGTGACGGCCCCGGACGATCGCATCGGCTACGTCTTCCAGCGAGCAGTCCTGCTGCCGTGGCGCAGGGTCCTCGACAACGTGATGCTGCCGTTCGAGGTGATGCGCCGCCCCACTGACGACGACCGGCGCAAGGCGCACCAGGTGCTGGACATGGTCGGCCTCTCCGAGTACCTGCAGCACCGGCCGGGCGAGCTGTCGGGAGGCATGCAGCAGCGGGTGTCGGTGGCCCGCGCGCTGGCGGTGGAGCCCTCCATCCTGCTGATGGACGAGCCCTTCGGAGCGCTCGACGCGCAGACCCGAGACCAGATGAACCTGGAACTGCTGCGGATCTGGCATGAGTCCCAGACCACCGTCGTGTTCGTGACCCACGACATCGGCGAGGCGCTGTTCCTGTCGGATCGGGTGATGGTGATGTCGGCCCGTCCCGGCGCGGTCCAGGACGTGATCGATGTGGATCTGGAGCGGCCCCGCACCTTCGAGCAGGTCGAGGCGGACGGGAGGTTCTGGTCGCTGCGCCAGCGGATCAGGGAGCAACTCGAATGAGGCGGCGGCTGTCGAGGCGGATCGAGTCACCGGGGACGGCGACGTGAAGAGGCTGCTGCGAGCGGCCCGCTCCGAAGCGTGGATCGGCCGCGTGCTGGTACTGGTGTCGGCGGTCGTGCTGATCGTGGTCTGGCACCTGTGGGCCCGGACGAACTCGCCGCTGATCCTTCCCGAGCCGGGTCCGGTGCTGAGCCGCCTGATCGACTACGTGGCGTCGGGTCGGGCCAACCCGCACATCTGGATCACCGTTCAGGAGATCGTGCTGGGGTTCGCGCTGGGCGGCGTTGCCGGCATCGGGCTGGGCACCCTGGCCTCGGAGTTCGGCATTGCCCGGCGGGTGATCATGCCCTACGTCATCATCACCCAGGCGCTGTCCAAGTTCGCGCTGGCGCCGATCCTGGTGATCTGGTTCGGCTTCGGAATGACTCCCAAGGTGATCATCGCGGCCCTCATCGCCTTCTTCCCGCTCCTGGAGAACACGTACCTGGGTCTCACCACCGCTCCCGCCGAGATGCTCGAGCTGTTCCGGGCGCTGCGGGCCTCGCGGTGGACGACCCTGACCAAGTGCAAGGCCCTGCACGCCGTCCCGGCGGTGTTCAGCGGGCTGCGGGTCGCGCTCATGCTGGCGCTGGTGGGCGCGGTGGTGGCCGAGTACGTGGGGGCCAACAAGGGTCTCGGCGCGCTGATCATCGTCTCGCAGGGCACCCTCGACACCGAGTTGATGTTCGTGGCCTTCGTGCAGCTGACCGTGCTCGGGCTGCTGCTCGACAAGATCCACGCTCTGGTGTACCGGCTGGTGATGCGCCGCCTGTACGGCTCGATCGGCGCCGAGATGCGGGCCGCGGGCGTCTCGGTGTGATGCCGGTGGGCGGACCTGCGGGAGCAGGAACCTGATGGACTTCGGCTGGCGCGTGCCCTCCTACGCGGGGCCCCTCACGACCCCGGCCTCGGCGCGGACCCTCGTGCCGTACTTCGCCAGGGTGGAGGAGGCCGGCTTCTCGGGCCTCTGGGTGATCGACCACCTGCTGGTGGCCCCCAACGTGTACTCCGTCGCCTGGCAGGACCCGATGATCACCCTGGCCGTGGCCGCAGGAGCCACCGAGCGCATCCGCCTGGGAACCGCCATCCTCTGCGCACCGTTCCGCCATCCCACCATCATCGCCAAGGAGGTCGCCAGTCTCGACAGCCTCTCTGGCGGCGGCCGGGTGGTTCTCGGCATCGGCACCGGCCACGACGACATGGAGTTCGCGTCGGTGGGGGTGCCGCGGCGCGAGCGGGGCCGGCGCACCGACGAGGCCCTGGAGTTGATCGGGCTGCTCCTCAGCACCGACGACGTGAGCTTCCGGGGCGACTACTACCGCGTCGACGACGGCACCACCCTTTACCCCCGGCCCACCCAGCCCATCCCGATCTGGATCGGCGGGGGCTCGCAGGTGCACGTGGTCGACAACGTCGACACCCCCAACATGGCTCCGGCCGTGCTGGCCCGCATCGGCCGCCACGACGGCTGGATCTGCCGGTCCAGCGGCACCAGCCCCGCCATCGTCGCCGACGACATCGCGTCGGTTCGGGGCTATCTGGCGGCCCGGCGGGACATGAGCACCTTCACGATGTCCCACGCCCAGTGGCTCCACATCGTCGATTCTGCCGACCGCGACGCGGTGATCGCCGAGCAGCTCGCGGCCTACCGCACCGTGATGGACGTCAAGCGGTCCGACGCGGACCTGCAGAGCGCGTACCTGTTCGGCACCATCGACGAGATGGCGGCCCGCATCAGGGCCCTGGCCGCGGCCGGCATCGACCATCTCATCATCAACCCGCTGACCGACGACCCGGCCCAGATCGACCTGTTCGCCGACAAGATCATGACCGCCGTCTGAGGACGCCGACCCGCTGCGCACCGTCGAGCCGGCCCGGGTCGGCGGCGGCCGCACGACGACCCCCTGAGGTGACCGAATGCAACTCGTTCTGCACAACATCGGCAAGGTGCTCACCGGCGTGCTCGACGCGCCCACGCTGGACGCCGACACGATCGTCATCGACGGCGGCCGCATCCACTCCTTCGACGCCGGCGCGGCGACCTCCGCCGACGTGGTGGTCGACTGCAAGCAGATGACGGTGGCGCCGGGTCTCGTGGACACCCATGTGCATCCCACCCTCGGGGACTACGCGCCCAAGCAGCAGTCGGCCGGATACCTCGAGCGCATGATGCACGGAGCGGTCACCCGGGCCGTCTCCGCGGGCGAGGTCCACGCGCCGGGCCGCTCGGGCGCCGAGTCGGCGCTGGGCATCGCCCTGGGAGCGTTCTATTCCTTCGAGCGGCACCGGCCCTCGGGGATGAAGGTGCACGGCGGGGCGATGCTGCTGGAGAAGGACACCGAGACGTCCCACATCGACCGGGCCTTCGCCGCCGGCATGCGGATCATCGGCGAGATCGGCGTGGGCTCCCTGAAGGACCCGGCGCGGGCAGGGGAACTGTCGCTGTACGCCCGGGATCTGGGCATGACCGTGCACATGCACTGCGGCTGCACCTCCGACCGGGGACCGGGCGGCGACGAGCACCCGTACTTCTCGGCGGAGGACGTGATGGAGGCGCGACCGTCGATCGCGTCGCACGCCAACACCTTCGCGTCGCTGTCCGACGCCGACATCGACATGCTGTGCGAGGACGGTGGCCCGCCGTTCGTGGAGGTCGTGCAGGCCGGCGGCACCCGCTCGATGCTGCGGGTGGTGGAGGGGCTGGCCGAGCGTGACCGGCTCGACCGGCTGCTGATCGGCACCGACACACCCACCGGTTACGGCGTGACGTCGCTGGGCGTGCTCAAGACCATCGGCGACGTCTGCTCGCTCACGGGCGTGGCGCCCGAGACCGCCTGGGCCATCGCCTCGGGACAGGGGGCGGCCGCCTTCGGCTCCGACGGCAACGTGGTCAGGCAGGGGGCGGTCGCCGACCTGGTGGTGATGGACGCCTCGCTGGGATCGGTTCACGACACCGCGCTCGACGCGATCGCAGCGGGGGAGTTCCCAGGAGTGGCCGTGGTCATCACCGACGGTGCGGTGCGGGTGCGGGGCTCGCTGTGCACCCTGCGATCCCGCCGGGTGGCCGACATAACCGGCTGACAGGACTGGCTCAGGGGACGGATCAGCTCCGGTCGTCCCGGCCGACGACGCCGGTAGCGACCAGGGCGTCGATCTCGGAATCGCTTCGGCCCAGCGAGCGCAGGATCTCGTCGCTGTGCTCTCCCAGCCGGGGCGCCATGCCCGTCGGGGCCCAAGCCGTGTGCGAGAAGTCGACCGGCGTGGCGACCATCATCGAGGTGCTCGCGCCGTCGGGTACCTCCACCAGCCCTCCGGCGGCCGCGAACTGAGGGTCGGCCAGCAGGTCGTCGGGCGATTGGATTGGCGCCCAGAACAGATCGGGCTCCGAGGCGAAGATCTCGGCCCACTCGTCGAGGGGCTTGGTGGAGAAGATCTCGTCGAGCTCGACCACCAGGCTGGGTGCGTTGTGGCGGCGGCCGCGGGCCGTCCCGTAGCTCTCGTGCTCCAGCCAGTCGGGCCGTCCGACGGCCCTTGTGAGCGGCGCCCAGTGACGTTCCGGCTCGAGGCCGACGAGCCAGAACCGGCGGCCGTCGCCCGCGGCGTAGTTGTTCATGGCCGGGTTGCCCATGTTGTCGCGGCGGCCGATGTTCAGCGTCAGGCCCCACCCCAGCGTTATCGACAGGTCGAAGCTGATCGTGTAGGCGCCCTGGCGAAGCAGCGAGGTGCTGACCACCTGGCCCCGTCCGGTGCGCTCCCTGGCCAGCAGGGCCGCGCAGACCCCGGCGGCGGCGGCCAGCCCGGTGGGGTGGTCTCCCATGCCGCCCCGCTGGAACGGCGGGTCGCCGCCGTCCGGGGTCAGCAGGTGGGCGATTCCCGAGCGGGCCCAGAACCCGGCCACGTCGAAGGCGCCGCTGCCGGCTTCGGGACCCTCGGTCCCGTAGCCGGTGATGGCGGCGTAGACGAGCCTCGGGTGGCGAGCGGTCACCGAGGAGTGATCGAGCCCCAGACGTCCCAGCCCGCCGAGGCGGACGTTGGTGATGAACGCATCGGCGCCGGCGAGCAGTTCATCGACGACGGCCCGCCCGTCGTCGGCGGTGATGTCCAGCGCGATGCTGCGCTTGCCCCGGTTGTCCATGTCGAACACCGGGTTGGTGGGCATGTCCCCGCCGAGGATGTGCTGGAACAGGCGGGACGGGTCACCGCTGAGGGGCTCCACCTTCACAACGTCGGCGCCCCAGTCGGCCAGTATCCCGCCCGCGGCCGGCCCGGCCACCCACACTCCGAGCTCGACGACCCGGATCCCTTCCAGCGGTCCCGCCATAGGGGCAGAACCGTAGCGTCTAAGCCCGACTGCTCGGGTAGGTGCTCGACGCCACTTGACAACCAAGTATATTGAGATTGCAGCAACTTGCTGCTATTGTCATCCCCGTCCCGGCGCAGTCGCTCCGGGCGCAATCGGAGCCGTCGAAGGCTCCCCGCTAGTCGAGATCCACGAGTAGACGGGAGGCCGAGGTGGCGACGACGCAGGCGCAGCGAGCTTCGCTGTTCAACACACTGGCGGAACTGATGGGCACTGAAGACGCCGAGACCCTCATGGAGCAGCTTCCACCCAGCGGCTGGGACAACATCGCCACCAAGGACGACCTCAAAGTCCTCGCGGCCACGTTCACGGCCGCTCTCGCCGAGACGAGGGTGGCGTTCACCGACGCCTTGTCCGAGACCAACGCCGCCATGCAGGCCGGGTTCGCCCAAGCCGCGGTGGAGCGGGCGGGGCTCGTGAAGAGCCAGGCCGAGCTCGTCAGGAGCCAGGCCAGGAACCTCTACGTGACGGTGTCCACGATCGTGCTGGCCAGCATCTCCATCTGGATCGCGCTGCTCGCCGCCCCGGCCGGAGGCTGAGAGCGCCGGCGTCGCTCACTAGGGCGCTGCGCAACCCGTAGACGGCTTCGCGGTCCCCGGTCCGCTCGCGGGCCGTCGGTGTTGGCGCGCCGCGCCGATGGGCTGCACAGTCAACATGGAGCGACCGCACCAGCCCCCAAGGAGCAGCCATGACCGGAGCAGACACCGCATTACGAGACGCCGTCTTCGAGCTGATCGACGCAGACCGGGAGCTGCTGGCCGAGACGTGTCTGGAGCTGGGCAACACCTTCGCGCCCTGCGGGCACGAGCAGCCGGTGGCCGACGCCGTCAGCGCCTGGTACGAGCGTTACGGCATCGCGGCCCGCCAGCAGCGGATCCTCCCTGACCGCTCCAATGTGGTGGCCACCCTGGCCGGTTCCAGACCCGGCGCCAAGAGCCTGATCTTCAACGCCCATCTCGACACCGAGATCAGCGGACCCGACCACGCCAACCTGATGGAGTCGAGCGACCCCAACCTCGTGGGGGCTTGGCGCGAGGGCGACCGCATCTTCGGCCACACCGTGCTCAACGACCGGGGCTGCATGTCGGTGTTCATGGTGATGGCCAAGGCACTGCAGGAGGCCGGCGCCGGGCTGGACGGCGACGTGATCCTGACCTCGGTGGCGGGCGAGACCGGCATGGCGCCGGTGGACGAGTACCAGGGCCTCAACTACGAGGGCAAGGGCTTCGGGACCCGCCATCTCGTCGACCACGGCGTGCGGGCGGACTACGCGCTGGTGGCCGAGACCACGGCCTGGTCGAAGTCGTGGATCGAGTGCGGCGCGGTGTACCTCAAGATCACGCTGCGGGGCCGCAACATGTACACGCCCCGGCTGATCCGCGAGCCGGACCTTCCCGATCATCCCAACGCCATCGTCAAGGGTGCGGTGGTGGCCTCCGTGCTGGAGGCGTGGGGCATCGACTACGAGGAGCGCAACTCGTACATGTCGGAGTTGGGCGAGGTCCGGCCCAAGGCCCAGGTCGGGGCGATCCGGGGAGGCGTGCCGTACCGGCCCAACCGGTCGTCGCCGGTGTGCAAGCTCTACATGGACGTGCGCACCCCGCCCGGGGCCGACCAGGACGCGGTGATCGACGAGGTGCGGGCCGTCGCCCAGTCGGTGGACCCGGCCGCCGAGGTGGAGTGCTACACGGCCAAGGCGGGCCGGGTTGGCACCGGCGTGGGGCCCCTTAGCGACGCGGTCGAGCAGGCCTACGGCGAGATCGTGGGCGGTGCCACGCCGCCCCCACAGGTGGCCCACACGTCCATGTGGCGCGACACCAACATCTTCAACGCGGTCGGGATCCCGTCGCTGACCTTCGGACCGCCCCGGGGATCGGCCGCGGTGCAGGGCACCGGCCATTTCGAGCTGGACGACCTGGTGGCCGCAACCAAGGTCTACGCCGCAGTAGCCATGGACATCTGCGCCTAGCGGGCCACGGTCCCGTAGTCCAGGGGCCTCGCGGTGGCGGCGTCGAGGCCGACGGAGTACTCGACCGGCGGGTCCTCGCGGACCCAGGAGCCGTCGATCCGCAGGTCGAGCTGCGAGCGGTCCACGGCGACCTGCGCTTCGGTGCTCTCTCCGGCATCGAGTTGAACCCTGCTGAAGCCGACGAGGCGCTTGGGCGGGCGCTCGTAGGCCGAGCCGGGGACACTGCCGTACACCTGGACGACTGTCGAGCCGGGGCGGGTGCCGGTGTTGGCGACCGGGACGACCACCCTGTCCCCGTCGTGCCGGGGGTCGCCCAACTCGAAGGTCGTGTATCCGAGGCCGTGGCCGAAGGGCAGGTGTGCGGCGACGCCGTTGGCGTCCAGATGCCACTGACCGTGGAGCAGGCCGTAGACGGCGGTGGTGGCATCCCGGTCGAAGTCGACCAGATCAGACTCCTCGTGGGGGATGGCGAAGGGGAGACGGCCGCCGGGCTCGAGCTGGCCGAACAGCACGTCGGCCAGCGCGTGGCCACCCTCCGAACCCGGGTACCACACCATCAGCGCGGCGCTCACCGAGTCGAGCCAGGGCATCACCACCGCACTGCCCGCCATCACCGCCACCACGACCCGGTCGCAGACGGCGGCCGCGGCCGCGATCAGCTGCTCATCATCGGGATGCAGGCGTAGCGAGGTCCGGTCGCCGCCCTTCGATGAGCCGGCCACCGCGCCGCCGTCGCCGAAGTCGCCCGCCACCGCCTCGAATTGGGCCGGGTCGGTGACGCCCAGCTCGGGATGGTCCGCCGGCGGGGCCAGCTCCATGAAAACCTCGCCGCCGTCGTCCATGTACTCGCCCTCGTCGAGGCGGGTGTAGCCGACGACCACCACAGCGAGGTCGGCGCCGGCCGCGATCGAGGCGTCCCGATCGCTGTGAACCACAGCCGCGCCCCGCGACCCTGCGGCCTCGGCGACTCCGGCGAGCAAGGTCACCGGGTCGGGCGTGTGAAGCACGTTGCTGGACCCGCCGTCGCCCAGGTTGGGCACCGCCGCCAGCCGGCCCAGCACCGCGATCCTTCCCAGCGTCATAGGGTCCACCGGAAGCAGTTCCGTGTTGCGCAGCAGCACCATGGAGGAGGCCGCGGCCTCCCGGGCCAGAGCCCGGTGAGCGGCGCACCCGATGACCGTGGGGTCGCCGGCGTTGTCGAACACCCGCCTGAAGCGCAGGAACGTGGCCACCGTCTCGGCCACGCGGTCGTCCACGTCGCCCACATCCAGCGAGCCCGACGCCACCGCGCCCGGCAGCGCCTGGTCCCGCTGCTGGCGGAACGGCATCTCGATGTTGCAGCCGGCCTGCACCGAGGCCACCGGGTCGCGCAGCCCCATGATGAAGTCGGTGACTACCAGGCCGTCCCAGCCCCAGTCATCGCGCAGGATCCCGGTGAGCAGGGCGTGGCTGTCGCCGCACCATTCGCCGTTGAGCGAGTTGTAGGCGCTCATCACCGCAGCCACACCCTCGGACGCCACCCGCTTGAAGTGGGGCAGGTAGACCTCGTGCAGGGCCCGCTCGCCGGCGATGACGTCCACCTTGAAGCGGGCGTTCTCCATCGAGTTGCAGGCGAAGTGCTTCATGCACGCCATCACGTGGCGCTGCAGGCCCCGGGTCAGCGCGGCGGCCATCTCGCCCACGTGGCAAGGGTCCTCGCCGTAGGTCTCCTGGGCCCGTCCCCAGGCGGGGTGGCGCAGCAGGTTCAAGCACACCGCGCCGGTGAAGGTGGCCCCCGATGCCCGCAGCTCGGCGCCGATGGCCTCACCAATGCGCTCCTCCAGCCCCGGATCGAACGACGCTCCCCGGGCCATCGACACCGGGAACGTGGTGGACGGCCCGAGCACGCACCCCCGGGGCCCGTCCGCGAAGTTCAAGCCCGGGATGCCGAGCCGCTCCACCCGGGCGGCCGGCCATCCGTGGGAGTGGTAGCCGCCGCCGATCAGGTCGGCGATTCCGGGCCAGAACGCGCGCTCACCCTGAAGGCTGCCCAGCTTCTCCTCCAAGGTCATCATGGCCACCAGGGCGTCGGCCTCACTTCTGGCGTCGGCGCCCTGGGCCACGCGCTCGGCGGCCTCGTCGAACGCAGTCATGCCGACAGACTAAGTCCGTCCCTCCCCGGAATCAGCAGCGCTCAGGCCCCGAATAGCGTTCCTGGGCTGCCGGGTCAGACCATAGTGTCGATGAGTGAATTAGGCTGAGATAGCAGATTGTATCGGTTAGTGTGCTATAGTCTTGTGTAGCCACCCGCCGGTGGCCTTGGAGCATCCGTCTGAGACGCCCCCGCCTCTGCATCCGCCGACTGAAGGGCACCGAAGATGGCTCTAACCCATGCCCAGCGCACCTCGATGTTCAACACTCTGACGGAAGTCATGGGACAGGACGACGCCGAGACCTTGATGCAACACCTACCGCCCAGTGGCTGGGACAATGTCGCCACCAAGGAAGACCTCCGGGTCGCGTTCGCCGAGATCAACTCGGCCATGACCGCCGGGTTCGCCCAGGCTGCGGTCGAGCGAGCCGAGATCGTCAAGGCGATGACTGAGAGGCTGGCCCAGGCCACGGTCGAGCGAGCCGAGATCAAGGCCGAGGCTGCTACTGAGAGGGCGGAGATCATCCGGCGGCAGGCATGGCACCTCTACATCGTTGTGTCGACCATCGCGGTGGCCAGCGTCTCGATCTGGATCGCCCTACTCACCCAGTCCGGAGCGGGAGGTTGAGCCCGGCTGGCGAGAAGGAGTTCAGCCTTCCCGTTCTGCTCGGTCTCGTCGAACGCAGTCAAGCCGGGAGGCTAAGCCCGTCCCCACCGGGAACCGGCAGCGTTGCGCACGGTATGCGTGCGTTGTGCTGCCAATTCGGCTGGGGTCAGCCTTGGAGCTTGCCGGTGGCTGCGGCGCGCAGCGATGCCCGCAGCACGCCGATGAACACGTCCATCTCGGCTTCGGCCACGATCAGCGGCGGGGCGATGCGAACCGTGCCCTCGGAGTTGAGCATCGAACCGACTATGACCCCGCGACTCTCCATCTCGTGCACGATGGGCATCGTGAGGTCGGGCGGCAGGTCGATCGCCAGCCAGAGTCCCCGCCCCCGCACATCGCTGATGAACTCGGGGAACTGCTCCCTCGTCAACTCGAGGCGCCGCTTGAGGTCGGCGCCCTTGGTCTCGGCGGCCGCGAGCAGGCCGTCGCGCTCGATGATGTCGAAGGCGGCCACCGCCGCGGCACACGACACCGGGTTGCCGCCGAAGGTGGTGAGGTGCGACAGCGGGGGATCCAGGAACGTAGAGAAGATCTCCGGGGTCGACACGAACGCTCCCAGCGGCAGGCCCCCGCCGAACGCCTTCGCCATCACGACGATGTCCGGAACGATTCCCCATAACTCGAACGAGAACCAGTGCCCGGTGCGTCCCATGGCGCCCTGCACCTCGTCGGTGATCAGGAGAGCGCCCCGATCAGTGCAGATGTCCCGCAGGCCGGGCAGGAAACCGTCGCTCGGCACCCGGACCCCACCCTCGCCCTGTATCGGCTCGACGATCACAGCGGCAGTGTCGTCGCTCACCGCCCGAGCGACGGCGTCGAGGTCGTCGAAGGGCACGAAGTCGACCCCGTCGAGGAGCGGCTCGAAGGGCTGGCGGTACTGCGGCTTCCAGCTGACCGACAGCGCCCCGAAGGTGCGGCCGTGGAACCCGCGCTCGAAGGCCACGAAGCGCTTGCGGCCGGTGTGCTTGCGGGCCAGCTTGAGAGCACCCTCGATGGCCTCGGTCCCGGTGGACGTGAGGTAGGCGACATCGAGGTCGCCCGGCGCGACACCGGCGATCCGTTCGGCGATCTCGACCTGAGCCGGCAGGACGAACCGGCCATAGACGTTCACATGGGCATGGCTGGCCATCTGCGCCTGGACGGCCGCGACCACCTCGGGATGGCTGTGGCCGACATTGGCGACCGCGATGCCGGAGATGAAATCCAGGAACAGCCGGCCGTCGGCGGACTTGATGGTGCAGTCGCGTGCCTCGGCCACGACCAGCTCCTTGCGGCCCGGCACAGTCTGCGAAAGATGGCGCCCGAAACGGTCCTTGTACGACTCGAGAACGTCCGGTTCCATGGTCGGGCCGGGCTGGGGGCGAGCGAGAACCATCGGCTAGGCCTGCTGTGCGTCCGGGCCGGCCGCCCCGAAGCGGGCCGCGAACCAGGCCTTGGCCCGGCGGAGCTCCGCACCGGTGTGGGTGAGGCGGTGACCCCATTCGATGTCGGCGCCGGCCGACGGGGCCGCGGCCAGGACCACCCGGGCCCGCTCCTCCATGAACCAGAGCCTCGTGGCCGCCTCGAGCAGGTCCGCGCCGACCGCGAAGCCGCCGTTGGCCCGCAGCAGGGCCCCGTGATGGGATCCCAGCGTGGCTGCGGCCCGATCACCGGACTCGGCGCTGGCGATGAGGTCGAAGTCGGGATGCACCGGGATCGTCACCCCGGCGATGGCTCCGAGACCGTGCCGCAGCGGAAGGTCCTCCACGCTCACGCCCCAGGCCACCATGGCGGGCCCGTGGCCCCGGCAGATCGCGGCCACGTCGGCGCGGGCCCGGTAGATCGCCGCGTGCAGCGGAGTCTCCAGCGGAGCCGCGTTGGCGGGATTGTCGACGACGGTGCCGGTGCCGTTGACGGTGATGACGGTGCCGCCCACTGCGTCGAGCATCGGCAATGTCGGCGTGATGAGGAAACCGCCGGTGTCGAGGCGGGCCGACACATGACCGAACGCCTCCACCAGCCCGGCCACCGCCAGCATCCGCGCCGTCGCGGCTACCTCAGCCTTCAACTCAGCGCTCATCTCGCCCAGCAGTGATTGCTAGTCATCGTCACGGACGCGCATGAGCATCGGGGTGCAGTCGAAGTTGTTGCAGGGCGTCAGATCCTGGGGACAGGCCGACAGCAGCACGACGAGGTCGTAGTGGGCCCTGAGGGTGATGGTCGCACCGGCCTCGTGAGCGGCAGGGTCGGTCACCACCGCGCCCTCGTCGGTGACGCGGTTGTGCATGAAGACGTTCCAAGCCTCCTCGCCCCGAAGGTCGTACTCCACGCCGAGAAGGTCCCGGGCCTGTTCGAGGTTGCCGAGGCAGTGCTTGTGATCGGTGAGTCCGTAGTCGCGCTCGAAACGCTCGTGGTCGCAGCAGGGGACGATGATGTCATGCTTCTCTACGTCGTCGCGGACGATGGTGAACACCGGGTTGCGGTGGTTCGAGAAGAGCTGTGAGCCGGTTCGGAGCAGGACCGAGGCGTTGCACGACACCGTGTGGGTGGGCGACATGTACTCGGTGGGGTCATGCTGGAGTCGGGCGACGAGGTCACCGACCTGCTGGCCCTCCACATCGACGATGTCGAGCAGTTGGCCCTCCTTGACGAACACACCGCGACCCTGCGACGCAGGCACAAGCACCTCTTCGACGATGTTTCCCACGCTGATCTCCTTCTGATCGCTCCCGGTGTCGGGTGACGCCGTCAACTCCGACGGCTCCGGCGATGGTGGGTGCCGGCTCCCGTCAGCAGACGTGCTCGGAGGCGCACGGGTCCTCCATGTGCGGGTGGACGGTCACCGCGGTGGCCGACGCCGGCGTGTTCCGGCTGCGCAAGGCCTGAACCTGGCCGTCGATGATCACTGCGCTGATGCCGGGAACGTCGCCCCGGGCCAGCGCGCCCACAGCGTCGCCGCCGTAGGAGCCCCACGGCGTATCCGACACCACGAGGTCAGCCGCCCGGCCGACCTCGACCTTGCCGGTGTCCAGGTCGTAGACGTCGGCGATCGCTCCCGAGGCCCAGGCCCATACCAGCCCGGCGTCGACGCCTCCAAGCGAGGCCAGTTCGGCCATGGTCTTGAGCACGGCCAGCGGCATGACCCCGGTGCCCGTCGGCGTGTCCGAGCCGAGGATCACCCGATGCTCCGCGCCGATCTCGCGCACCGCGTCGACGATGCGCAGCGAGGACCGGAGGTTGCCGGCCTGGACGAGCTGCAGGATCAGGTCGGTCTCGCGCACCAGCACGTCCAGGCCGTCGTCGTCGAGCGATGTCGGGCCCCCGTTGACATGGCCGCACACGTCGGGCCGCAGCAGCATCAGATGCTCAGCGGTGATGGGGATCGACCCCGGGATGGAGGCGCCGCCGCTGTGGGCCATCACCTTGATGCCGGCGGCCTGGGCGTCGCGCACCTGAGGCAGCCCGTCAGCTGGATCGTCGTAGAGGCCGAAGCCGAACTTGGCCAGCCACACTCCCTTGGCGGCCACCTCCAGAAAGTCCTCCGCGGTGAGGACCGGTTCCAGGATGATCGCCCCGCCGTTCACCTTCATGCCGTTGGGGCGGTAGTTGGCCCACGACCGCTGGGCCAGCACGGCCAGGGCCTTCACCCCCTCGGCGTCGTGAGGGCGTCCGGGCAGGTGGATCTCACCCGGTGAGATGCACGACGTGATGCCCCCGTGGACGTAGGACTCCAGGAAGCCGACGGCCCGCTGCCGGGGCGTGTAGTCGCCCAGCACGATGTGGCAGTGCGAGTCGATGAGCCCGGGACCGACGGTGGCCCCGCCCGCGTCGATGACCCGCTCGGCGTCGCCGTCGCCGGCACCGCCTAGACGGGTGATGATCCCGTCCTCGATGAGCAGCGAGTCGGCTGTGCCGTAGGGCTCGTCCACGTCGCCGGTGAGCAGCGTCCCGATGTTGATGACCGCGGTGCTGCGCGGCTGGGTTCCGGCGTCGCGGTCGGAGGTCACTGGGCTTGCTGGGTCTTGCCGTCGAGCCACGCGGTCAGATGGGTGAGCATCTCCGGCAGTCCGAGCGGTGTGTCGTGGCCGTCGCCGCGGGCGTAGATGCCGCGTACCGCGCCACCGGAGTGGTTGCGCCCCTCACGTTCGAGCCGCACCGCGAGATCGGTCCGGGCCTGGACCATCTGGTCGGTGGTCGGCAGGATGTCGACGATTCCGGGGGTCATGTCGCACACGCCGTGCAGCGGTGCGGGGCCGTCGGTGCCCATGCGGCTCAGCGGCAGCCCTTCCTGCTTGCGCTGGGCCTGCCCCATGAGGAAGCTCCGATGGGTGAGTCCGGGCGAGGTCCACGCGGCGATGGCGCGGTAGCGCGAGCCGACCCGGCTGAGCGTGCGGTGGATCACGTCGGCCAGCGTGTTGTGGGCCAGCACGTAGGCACTGCGCTCGGCCGGTCCCCACGTCCAGCGTCCCGAGGCTGTCTGGGTGGCGGTGTGGTCGGCGCGCCAGGGCGAGACCGAGGTTCCACGCGACTCGAACAGGCCGGGGTCGTCGTAGCTGGTCGACGGACTCTGGCCGCCGTCCCATTCGTAGACGTGGGTGTAGGGCACCAGCCCGAGCGGCTCGGAGATGACGATCCGGTCGAGCGAGACGCCGTCGCGGGTCATGGTTCCCACGTCGAGGAGCTGGGGATTGTTGTCCGGGTTCCCGGGATCGCCGGAGTCGAGGACCTCATAGAGTCCGTCGGGCGGCTTGCCCTGGCCGTCGGGACTCCATCCCGAGGCCAGGAGCGCACCGTTGATGGCCCGGTGCTCGAGGCTGGTGGGGTAGGGCTTGGACTTGGTGCACGGGATGATCACCGCGAGGCGCGGGTCGCCCGGAGGCGGGGTCCAGTCCTCGGCGATCCAATTCAGGTAGGCCGCGATCCGGGGATGCTCGAACGCGTCGACGTTCTCCTGCGGTGAGTAGAACAGCATCGTCGGGTCGACCTCGAACGGGGCCTTGATCTTGGAGGCCGAGTCGGCGAAGCGGTCGCTCTTGTTCAGCATCTGAGCGCCGGCCTCTCAGCGCAGCCCGTCGTCGCCGACGACGTCGGCGGCGCTGAGGCCCCCAAGGCGGCTGTTTAGCCGGCCGCGGTTGGCCACCGCGACCGCGATCACGAGCTCGTCGGGCCGGGGTGCGTCGCCCGGGTAGAGGGTGACGGCGTCGTAGTTGTCCCGCACGTAGAGGGCGTCCTTGTGGGCCAGCGGAAGCGTGAGCGGCGTCCCGGCCGCCCCGACGATCGAGGCCGACGAGATCCAGGCGGCCCCGCCGCCGACCGCGTCGCGGAACGCATTGCCGAACGGTGTGGTCACGAAGGCCACCGCGTGCTCCTGGGCCCCGTCGACCCCGGCGATCCCGCCCTTGCCGTAGGCCTGCACCGGTTCGCCCAGCGCGTCGCAGGCCATGGCCCCGATGCGGGTGCCGAACCCGACGGACCATTCCACCGCAGCCGAGAGGTCCTCGGCGTACCCGCCGATGTAGGGGTTCTCGAGCACCGCGGCCACCACGACCTTGCGCAGAGGGACGTCGGCGGTGATTCCCTCGGCGATCCGCTCCTCGGTGACCTGGGTCCGCCATCCGCGGATGGTGAAGTCCATCGGCCTCGCCTCCTCAGCTCCCGGACCCGGCGGCTCTCGCCGCGGGCGGCCACACGTCGTCGAAGATGCCCTCGTCGAGGCCGGCAAGGTAGCCCATGACGTCGGCGGTGTCGGTGACGTCGACGTACTTCATGTGCAGGTCGAGCAGGGCGACCTTGTGCGAGAGCTGGCCGCGGTCGAACACGGTCTCGTGGGGGATCGTGACCCTGAAGTCGTAGGACATGGCGTCGACGGCCGAGGCCCGCACGCAGCCGCTCGTGGTGGTCCCCATCATGATGATGGAATCGGCCCGGAGGTTGTTGAGATGGCTCATGAGCGTGGTGCCGAAGAACGCCGACGGCTTGCACTTCTCGATGAACAGGTCACCCGGCTCGGGCGCCAGCTCGGCGACTATGTCGTTGCCGACGTGGCCGGCCACATCGACGGGGTCGTCGGACCGGTAGCTCTTGAGGGTCCAGACCCCGAGGTCGAATCCGTCCTCACGGCGCGGGTTGGTCGTGTAGATGACCGGTAGCCGCTTGGCTCGCCCGGCCGCGATGACCTGGGCGATGACCGGGATGCTGTCCCAGGAGTGGGGCCCGCACGCGTAGCGCCAGTTCTTGATCGACTCGAGCGCCGACACGTTCTTGTCGCCGCAGAAGTTGTAGTTGACGTCGATCACCAGCAGGGCTGGGCGCTCTCCGAAACCGGCCGGCCTGCCCCATCCGGCGATGTCGAAGATCTCCCTGTCGGTGTCGGAGATGACGTCGTCCCATGGCATAGGCATTGCTCAGCCCTCCCTTGGGCCGTTGTACTTCTGGGTGTCGGGTGAGAACCCCGGCCGGACCCAGTCCTCCTTGAGCCAGCGGTTCCCCTTGGCGATCCGGGCCATGCTCGTGAGTTCGGGGCTCGGGCTCTTGACGCCCGGAGTCCGCTTCACGTACTCGCCGCGGGGATCGCCGACCGGCCGCATGCCCGGCGAGTCGTCGGCCCACTCGGCGGTGACCTTGCCCCGAAGGATCGTCTTGATGGGCCAGCCGGTGAAGTCGTGGCCCTCCATGATCGACCAGCCCGAGCGGGTGTTGATGTGCTCCTTGCCCACGTTGACCTCCCGGCCCAGGTCGACGATCACCATGTCGGCGTCGAAGCCGGGGAACAGGGAGCCCTTCTTGCCCCACAGTCCCGCCGTGCGGGCCGCGTTCTCGCAGGAGACCTGCACGACCCGCTCGAGGGGGATGCGGCCCTTGTTCACGCCCTCCGACAGCAGCACCGGCAGGAACAGCTCGACCCGGCTGAAACCGGTGCGGCAGTCCCAGATGTTGGGGTTGTACATCTCGGCGTAGGAGGACGGCTCCCAGCCGACGACGTGATCGGATCCGACCACGTCCACGATGCCCTCGGCCAGCGCGACCCACAGCGCCTCGATGTTGTCGCGGCGCCGCAGGGGCACGTTGATCCGCCAGCCGTACTCGGGCTCGGCCCACAGCCACGGCGGGCCGGTCTGGGCGAACACCTCCAGCCCCTCGGCGCGGGCCTTGACCACCTCGTCGAAGGAGAGCTTGGTGGTGCAGTGCTGCAGGTACAGCCGCACCGGTCCGGGTGTCTGGGCCGCCAGGTAGGAGTAGGCGCGGATGTGCTGGGCCTCCAGGAAGTCCGGGCTGCGGTCGGTCCAGGCACCGAAGTCGGTGCGGCCGGCGGCCCTCAGCCGGTCCTCGAACACCCGGCCGATCTCCCAGTTCTCGGGATGGATGTGCACCATGCCCGGGTCTCCCAGGTAGGCGACGTTCTCCATCACGAGGAACACGGTGCCGTCGTCGATGCCGGTGCCGAGGCCGGCTCGCCGGCTCGGCCAGTTGGTGTCGACGTCGTCGCTCATGCCCTTCATGCCGCGTGTCTGCAGGTAGAGCTTGAAGGAGGTGACGCCGTGCTCCTCGGCGTACTGGGGGATCTCGTGGGCCTGCTCGTCGGTCTCGAGCATGTAGGTCAGGTAGGCGTCGACGTGGCTGACCCGGTTGATCACGTCGCGGCCGCTGGGGAAGGACTCGTTGAACGACACGACATCGGAGGACGCCACAACCTCCTTGAAGGGCTCGGTCCCGAGGCGGGTGGTCGGTGCCTGTATGCCCCAGGTGGTCACGCCGGCGCAGGCCGCGGCCCGCGACTCGGTGGTCATGTCGTACTCGAAGGGCACGTAGCAGCCCGGGTGGGCCTCGCTGTCCACGACCCCGGGCAGGATGTAGTGGCCCTTGGCGTCGATGGTCTCACGGGCCGGAGCGAGGTACTCCTCAGGGGCGAGCGCCACCACCTTGCCGTCCTTCACCCCGATCGCCAGCCGGTACCGGCCATGGCCGAACACGACGGTGCCGTTCACCACCGCCAGGTCAAGCGTCTCACTCGTCATTGGCCTTCCTCCGCTCCTGCTCTCCGTGTTTGTCGCCTGTAACTATCATGTGGCCAGCGGTCGTCGCGCTTCGGCGCGTGCCTCAGCAACTACTGTGCCATCCACAGCTCTGTGTCATCTGTAACTATCAGGGTGACATTACAGGATCCCACGACTCCCGGCATAGCCAGGTCAGGGGATCCGAACCGCAGGGGGAGACGAATGGGAGACAGGCGATCGGGTGGGACGCTGATCCGGGGCGGGCATGTACTCACCTCGGCCGAGCCCGCGGAGATCACCGACGGCGCGGTCCGTGTCGTCGGTGACCGGATCGACGAGGTGGGGTCCTGGAGCGACCTGTCCACGCGGTTCGGCGACGATGCGGTCACCGGAGGTCCCCACGACATCGTGACGCCCGGCTTCGTGAACACCCACGGCCACTTCTCCGAGGCGCTGGTGGCCGGCATCGCGGAGCACTGCACGCTGTGGGAGTGGCTCCAGGAGGTCATCTTCGCGATCAACCCGTTCCTCACCTCCGAGATGGCCCACGTCGGGACGATGCTGGCCGGCATACAGATGCTGCGCAGCGGGATCACCACTGCCAGCGACATGTTCGTTTGCGCCCCGGTCGGGGGACCGGTGACGCCGGGCGTGGTGCGCGGGCTCGATGAGATCGGTCTGCGCGGCGACGTCTCCTTCGGGGCGGGCGACAGGGGCCCGGCGTCCATCGAGATGGTCATGGCCGAGCACGAGGCCCTGCGCGAGGCGGCCGACGCCAGCCGGCTCACCCGCTTCCGGGTGGGTGTGGCCGCGCTCAGCGCCCAGTCCGACGAGCTGCTGTCCCGCAGCGCCGAGCTGGCGGTCACGTCGGGCCGCGGCACCCACATACACCTCCAGGAGGTGCGCGAGGAGGTCACCGACACCCGGAACCTGTACGGCGTCACGCCGATCGCGCACTGCGAGCAGGTGGGCACCTTCGGGGCGCCGACGCTGGCCGCCCACTGCGTCTGGGTCGACGCCTCGGACCGGGAGATCCTGGCCGCCAACGGCGTCGGCGTCGCCCACAACCCCGTGTCGAACATGATCCTCGCCTCCGGCGTCTGCCCCGTGCCGGACCTCCGTCGCCTCGATGTGCCCGTGGGCATCGGAGTCGACGGGGCGGCCAGCAACGACGGCCAGAACTTCCTCGAGGCCATGAAGCTGGCGGTCCTCATGCAGAGGCTGGACCATCTGCAGGCGACCGCCCTCAGCGCCCGGGACGGGTTCCGGATGGCCACCATCGAGGGGGCCCGGGCCTTGAGGCTCGACGCCGAGGTCGGCTCCCTCGAACCGGGCAAGGCGGCCGACATCGTGGTGTTCGACGGTGGGGGACCGGCCCTCGCCAACGTGCACGACCCCTACCAGAAGGTCGCGTACTGCTCGAGCCCGGCCGACGTGAAGGACGTGTGGGTGGCCGGCGAGCGTTCGGTCGCCGGCGGGGAAGTGACCCGGGTGGACGTCGCCGAGGTGGTGGCCCGCTCCCGTGAGCTGTCGCGGACCCTGGCCGCCGACGCCGGGCTGGGCCACCTGTCGATCCTGGCCTAGGAGGCCGAGCGAATAGGTGGAGCAACGCGGCCCATACGGCGCGAGGCCGTGGCCCGAGCGGCCCGTGAGCGCAGCGAACAAGAGCGGGAATGACACCGCTGCGGCGCAGGAGGCCGAGCGTCCCAGCGGGGCCGGCCGTCATCTCGCCTGGGCGAAGCCCTCGATCACGGCGGCCACGTTCCTGCCCAGCACACGCAGGTCGTACCCACCCTCCTGCACGAGCACCGTCGGGCGCCCGAGCCGGGCCAGGCGCTCGCCCAGGCGCAGGTAGTCGTCGCCCTCCAGCGCGAGCACGCCGTCCTCGACCGCGGTGTCCACTCCCAAGGCCACCACCACGACGTCGGGGCCGAAGTCGTCGACGAGGCGGCACGCCTGATCGAGCACCGGCTCATAGCCGGGCCACTGCGTGCGCCGACCCATCGTGAGGTTGTGGTTGAATCCCTCGCCGTCGCCGGCTCCGCGCTCGGCAGGGTATCCCTGGAAGTAGGGGTACTCGACGCTCGGGTCGATGTGCAGCGACACCGACAGCACGTCGCGGCGGTGCCAGAACACGGCCTGGGTGCCGTTGCCGGCGTGGGTGTCGACGTCGAGAGTGGCGGCCCGCCCGCCGGTTGCGGTCACCAGCTCCGCCGCGATCGCGCTGTTGTTGAGGTAGCAGTAGCCCCCGAAGTTGTCGGGTCCGGCGTGGTGGCCGGGAGGCCGGGCCAGCGCGTAGGCCGCGCCGGCATCCCCGCTGACCACCGTCCGGGCCGCACCGATGGCACAGGTCGCGGCGCTGGTGGCCGCCTGCCACGTCCCCGCGAGCAGCGGGTCGGCATCGTTGGAGTAGCGGCCCAACTCGGCGAGCACATGGTCCGGCACCGTGAAGCCCGGCCCCAGGATCGGCCGGACGAAGGGCATGGCCTCGCCACCGCCGTCGTTGCCGGTGAGAGCGCACCATCGCTGGTGCGCCGTCCGGAGAAACTCGAGATAGGCCGCGTCGTGAACCCGCGACAGCAGGTCCCGAGCCGACGGGTCCGAGTCGAGGGGATCCGGTTCTCGCACATCGGCGAGGCCGGCCGCCTTCAGGGCGCCGAGAATGGTCTCGGCCCGGGCCGGGACCTCCTTGGGCGGCAGCGCCTCGCCGGCGAACAGGTGCAACTCGGTCGGGTTGTGGGCCCGGTGGTCCTCCGATGCGAACACCAGCACGGCGGATGCCCTCAGGCCTTCGTCCACGGGCGCCCGAGAGCTGCCGGCGGACGGCCCGCCCGGGCCGCGAAGCCGTAGACGACGAGCGTCAGCACGAGCGGCAGCATAAGCGACAGCTGGAACGGGATCGCCGCGAGGTCGAGGGCCTGAATGCGCAGTGACAGGGCGTCCGCGGCCGCGAAGAACAGGGCGATCCCCACCGCCCACATCGGGCGCCATCGGGTGACGATGACCAGGGCCAGCGCGATGAAGCCCTGCCCGCCGGTCATGTTCTCGATGAAGGTGAAGAGCTGTGCCAGCGAGATCGATGCTCCGCCGAAGCCCGCCATGGCTCCACACACCAGCAGAGCGGTCCAGCGGGTGCGGCCCACGGAGATGCCCACGCTGTCGAGCGCATCCGGATCCTCACCCGCGGCCTGCCATGAGAGCCCGAACCGGGTGCGGAACAGCACGAAGCTCAACACCGCGGCGGCGGCCAGCGCGAAGTAGAAGAACGGCGACTGTGCGAACAGCACCGGCCCCAGGAACGGAAGATCCGACAGCAGCGGAATGTCGATCGGCTCGAAGTGGGCCACCTCCGACTGCCCGGTGCCGAAGATCCGGCGAGACAGGTACGTCGTCAGGCCCAGCGCACCGAGATTGAGGGCCAGACCGCTGACGATCTGGTCCCCGGACCACACGATGACGATGCCGCCGTGGACCGCAGCCACGGCCATGCCGCCCACGGCCCCGGCCAGGGCTCCGAGCCACGGATCGCCGGTCGCGTCGGCCGCGAGCACCGCGGTGAACGAGCCCATGAGCATCATGCCCTCGAGGCCGATGTTCAGGATGCCGGCCCGCTCGGAGATGACCTCCCCCGTGCCGGCCAGGATGAGCGGCACAGCCAACCGCATGGTGCTGGCCACGAAGGCGGTCGAGATGAAGAGCTCGATCAGGGAGTCCATGCTCAGACGACCCGGCCTTCGGCTGGCCGATCGGCAGCCAGCCGATCGTTGAGTGCCTGTTCCTCGAGCATCCGGCTGATCTGGCGGCGGGCCCGGACCCAGCGCTGGAGCCGGTCGGATCGGGCCAGCACCAGCAACGCCACGATGATGGCCTGGGCGACGAGGCTGGTTGCGGCCGGAACCTGGGCGATGCGCTCCATCGACGACGCGCCCGCGGTCAGGGCGCCGAAGAAGAGGGCGGAAAGCGCCACTCCGCCGGCCCGGGCGTTGCCCACGAGAGCAACGGCGATGGCGGTGAACCCGTAGCCGGGAGAGAAGAAGTCGCTCAGCCGCTCCTGCTTGCCCGCCAGTTCGACCACCCCGCCGACTCCGGCCAGCGCGCCCGCGCAGACCATGGCCCCGACCACGAGCATCGTCACTCGCAGCCCGGCGTAGGCGGCGGCATCGGGGCTGTCGCCGAGGGTGCGCAGCTCGACGCCGATCACGGTCCGCTCGAGGAGGACCCATACCGCTGCGGCCGCGCCGAGGGCGAGCAGGAAGCCGGCGGGCACGGTGATCGGCCCGAGGTCCATCACAGGCAGCCGGAACGGCTCGCCGATCTTCTCCGACCAGGGATACCCGCCGCCGTCGGTGTCCCTGACCGGGCCGTGGACGGCCCAACCGGCCAGCAGGATGCCGATGCCGTTGAGCAGGATCGTGGTGATCACCTCGTTCATGCCCAGGTAGGCCCGCATCCAGCCCGCGGCACCGGCCCACAGGCCACCCGCCATGGCTCCGACCACGAGCACGAGCGCCACGGCGAGAACCGGGTTGCCGACCGGCAGAGCCTGAGAGACCACGACGGCGGTCAACGCCGCGACGTAGATCTGGCCCTCGCCTCCGATGTTGAACAGCCCCGCCCGCAGCCCGATGGACACGCCCAGGCCGACGAACATGATCGGGATCGACTGGCTGAGGGTCTCCTCGATCGCTCGGGCGTCGCCGAGCGCGCCGTTGAACAGTGCCGGCAACGCCTCGGAGAGGTCGGCTCCGGTGAGTGCCAGCATGAGCAGCGACAGCGCCAGACCCAGCGCCATCACGGCCAGGACCACGAAGTGCTCCCGTCCCAGCAACGCCAGCCCCATCGCACGCAGCCTGGTGTTCATCGCGGCCCCCCGAGGACGGCGCCGCCCATCAGCAGGCCGATCTCCTCGGTGGCTTGCGGGCCGGGGACCACCTGGCCGGCCACCTCGCCCGACGCCATGACCAGGATCCGGTCCGAGATGGCGAGGATCTCGTCGAGGTCGTAGGACACGAACAGCACGCCGCCCCCGCGGGAACGGACCTCCAGCAGCTGGTCGAGCACGAACCGGGAGGCTGCGATGTCCAGGCCCCGGCAGGGGTTCATGGCGATGACGAGCTGGGGAGCATCACCGAGCTCGCGAGCCAGGACGGCCTTCTGCTGGTTGCCTCCCGACAGCTCGCCGGCCAGCTGGTCGGGACCCGAGCAGACCACGTCGTAGGTTCTCAGCAGATCCCCGGAGCGGTCCCGTGCGCCTCGCCGGTTGAGGAGACCCCGGTTTCCCAACCCCCGATGGTGCCACCGGCCCAGGTGCAGGTTCTCCCAGAGGGGGCGGCCCAAGGCCAGTCCGTGGCGATGGCGATCCTCAGGGATGCGAGCGACCGAAGCCGAACGGCCCGCGTGCCAGCCGGCGGTGCCGTCACCGAAACTCACCGAGCCTGCGTCCGGGGTCCGGATGCCGGTGATGGCCTCCACCAGCTCTCTCTGACCGTTCCCGTCGACGCCGGCAATCCCGACGATCTCGCTGGACCGAACCTCCAGGTCGAGTCCTGTCACGGTCTGGCGGGCACCCCGCACCGACAGACCCTCCACCAGGAGCAGGGCGGGACCGGCCTCGACTGCGTGCTTGTCGAAGTCGGTGTCCACGGCCTGCCCGACCATGAGGCTGGCCAGCTCGGAGCGGGTGGTGTCGGCCACCGCGAGGGTGGCCACCGCCCGGCCGCGGCGCATTACGGTCACCCGGTCGCAGAGAGCGAAGACCTCGTCCAGTTTGTGGGTGATGAAGATGACGCTCAGACCCGACGCGCGGTACTCCCGCAACGCTCCGAACAGGCGGTCCCGTTCGAGCGGCGTGAGGGTGGTCGTGGGCTCGTCGAGCACGAGCAGCGAGACGTCGCCGGTCAGAGCGCGAAGCAGGCTGACCCACTGGCGCTCTCCGACCGACAGGTCGCTGACCCGTGCGTCCGGGTCGACGGCACCGCCGTAGCGGTCGGTCAGGTCTGCGAGCTGATCTCTGATCTCGTCCCGCGGGATGGTGAACGAGGACTCGCCGGCCAGCGCGAAGTTCTCGCCGACAGTCAACGCGGCGACGAGACGGTCGTGCTGGTGCACCATGCCGATGCCGAGGGCGGCCGCGGTGCGAGGCGAGTCGATCCTGACTTCTGAACCCCTCCACCGGATCACGCCGCCGTCGGGCCGGGTGATCCCGTCGAGGACGTTCATCAGCGTGGTCTTGCCGGCTCCGTTCTCGCCCAGGAGCGCGTGGATCTCACTCGGCTCGACCGACAGGGAAGCTCCGCTCAACGCCACGGTGGCGTCGTAGCGCTTCTCGACGTCGCTTATGGACAGCAAGGAGTCTCGGACCCCTTCGACGGTACCGGTCACCTCGGCTGTCGGCAGTCACACCGGCACTGGTACTGCCGGTGTCCGACCTCCCTAATTCGAAGGCTCGGCGATGAAGGGCACTTCGATGCTGCCGTCGAGGATCCCGGCCTTGGCCTCCGCGATCCCGGCCTCGATCTCGGCTGCATTGTCGACGACCCTGACGGGTGCCATCCCCAGCACAGGGGTGTCGAGCCCCATGAGCCGCTGCTGCCCGTCGAAGCTGCCATCGACAACCGCCCGGACCGACTCGACGACCAGCAGCGTCTGGTTGACGATCTGGGACGTGAGGATGGTGTCAGGGGCGATCTCGGTCTGGTCGCCGCCCCAGCCAATGGCGAGGACACCCTCCTCGCGGGCCGCCTGGATCACGCCGATGCCTGCCGCGTCCGCGATGTGGTAGACGATGTCGACGCCGCTCGAGATCATGGCCCTGGCGGTCTCCTTGCCTGCCTCGACATCGTCGAACGTGCCGAGGTAGGTGATCGTCACGTCGGCGTCAGGGGCGACTGAGCGTGCACCTATGGCGAACGCCTCCATCTGGGCCACGATGATGGGGAAGGCGTGGCCGGCGATCCCGCCGATCTGGTTGGACTCGGTCGCCATGGCTGCGGCCACGCCCGCGAGGTACGCGGCATGATGCGAGGCGGGCTGGATCCCCTGCATGTTCGTACCGGAGAGGTTCGTGGTGTTGGGGACCAGGAAGATGTTGTCGGGGAAGTTCGGCGCGACCTCGGCCGCGATCTCACCGAACTGGAAGCCCTGGCCTATGACGATGTCGTATCCGTCGGAGGCGAAGTCCTCGAACGCCTGCACGTACTCGTTGACCGGGGTGGCTTCGGAGTACGCGGTCTCCACGCCGAACTCCGACTCCAGGATGGGCAGAGCCTCGAACGCGAGCTGGTTGAAGCCCTTGTCGTTGGCTGAGCCCGGCAGGACCAGGGCTACTCGCAACGCCTCCTCGGGTTCTTCTGCCGCGGGTTCCTCCGCTGCGGGCTCCGGCTCTGGCTCCGGCTCTGCCGCGGGTTCTTCTGCCGCGGGCTCTGGTTCTGGTTCTGGATCGGGAGCATCAGCAGCGGGGGCGGCTGTGGGCGCAGGCTCCTGCTGTCCGCTGGTGGTTGCGGTCTCGTCGTCGCCGCAGGACGCGGCGAGCATCGCCGTGGCCGCGAGTACGGCCAGCAGTCCCAATAGCTTCCTGGTCATCGGGCACCTCCGGGTGTCGTGCAGCAGTGGGACGGTCTGGTCAGTCTCACTGTTAGTGACAGTATCACTGTTCGGTCGTGCTTGCCGACGAGACTGGCTGCCGTGCCCGGGCCGGAGATCGTGCCGCCGTCTCGATGCCTTCCCGGCTCCCACCGGGTGGGGGCGTCTCGCGATCCTCAGCTTCACTGTCTGCCATCTATGCTCACATTGTGAGTTCGCCTGCCCCGAGGGCTCCCCGCAACCGGTCGTCGGTGAGCGGGGACGAGGTGCGCGGCGAGCTGCTGCGGCAGATCCTCGAGGGTGTGTGGCAACCCGGTGAACGGCTCCCGTCGTGCCGGAAGCTGGCCGCGGACCTGGGATCCAACACCAATACGGTCAACCGCGAGCTGCAACGGATGGCGACCGAGGGGATCGTCCGCTCAGAGCCGCGTCGCGGCACCTATGTCACGGGCTCGAGCACCTTGTCGATCCTCAGCGCGGGGTTGCGGGACCACGTGGACGAGCTGGCACGACGGGCTACCAGCATCGGGATGACCCGTGACGAGCTGATCGTGCTGATCGACGAGGCCTACGACTCGGCCCGCCAGCCGGCGGTCGCCTTCGCCGAGTGCAACGCCGTCGATCTCACCCGCATGACCGAGCTCATAGCCAGGGCGACTGGAATCGATACTTGCCCGGTGCTGATCGACGACCTGGTCCAGGCCGACCGGACCACAGGATTCGATCTCATCGTCACGCCCCTCTTTCACATCGGTGAGGTCCTCGATGTGGTGGAGGACGAGAACCGCGTCGTCGAAATGAACTTCGTGGCGTCCTCGGAGACGCTCCGGGAGATCGCCACCATCAACGCCGACCGCATCGTGACCGCGGTGTCCCCCACCCTCAGCGGGGCTGAGCGCACGGCAAGCCTTGTGCGCACCGTGTTTCGCGGCCAGGTCGAACAGCGGGTGCATGCCTCGGGCTCGGCGGATTTCGAGGACATCGACGTGATGGTCTACGTCAATGCACTCCAGGTCACCCCCGATGACCTGGCCGGGCCGAACCAGGTCATCTGCATCGACTGGCAACTCGATGGTCGCTCGGCCGAGCAGCTCCGCACCCGCGTGCTCGCACTGAACAGCGAACCGCCACGCCGCCAGAACGCACCCGAGAACCTGTCCGGCGCCGCGTGACGCAAGTCCCGGTGAGGCCGCTGCGGTTGAGCGGGGGCCTGCCGGGCGCTGGTTAGCGGAAGTCGCGGCTGGGGAGGGTGGCGGGCAGGGACAGTGGCTGGAGGTGCTCGGCGATGATGTTGACCGCGCCCTCGTGGCGCTCGAGGCGGCCCTTGATGGTGAGCGCTCTGGCAGTGAAGACGGGTTTGCGGAAGCGGGCCTGGCAGCCCCTGGACACGATCACGTTGATCAGGCCGGTCTCGTCCTCGAGGTTGATGAACATGGTGCCTCCGGCGGTGGCCGGGCGCTGGCGGTGCGACACCGTGCCGGCCACCTTCACCCGCCCGATCGGGTGGGTCAGCAGGTCCGCCGCGGCCACCACCCCCGCTGCGGCCAGCGCCTCGCGGTGGAAGCGGGTCGGGTGCCCGTCGGCTGACACCCCGGTGGCCCACAGGTCGGCCGCGGCCTGCTCCGACTCCGACATGGGCTGAAGCTCCGGCACCGCAGTGCCCGTCACCGCGCCGGGCAGGCGGTCGGCTCCCGACTGGGCCACCGCCCCGGCCGTCCACAATGCCTCGCGCCGGTCCAGGCCCAGCGAGTCGAACGCCCCGGCGGTCGCCAGCGCCTCCAGCGCCGGCAGGTCCAGCGGCGGCAGCCGTCCCTGGCGCTTGCGCCCCCGGCCCGCGCGCCGGCGACCGTTCGCGGACTCTCCCGCCGCACCGGCCTCCTCAGCCGTGAACCGGCGCTGTGACATGGCCCGCACCAGGTGCTCCATGGAGTCATAGGGAGCGTCGGTGGCTATGGCCGCGGCCAGCTCCGGACCCACTCCCCGCACCGACGACAGGCCCAGGCGCACCGCCACCCCGCCCGTGGAGGTCTCGCACGGCTCCAGCACGGCCGCATCGGCCGACCGGTTGACGTCGGGGCCGTGCACTGCCACGCCGTGGCGGCGGGCGTCCTGGCACAGCGAGTGGGGAGAGTAGAAGCCCATCGGCTGGGCGTTGAGCAGGGCCGCGCAGAACGCGGCCGGATAGTGCCGCTTGATCCACGACGAGGCGTACACCAGGTAGGCGAACGACACCGAGTGGCTCTCGGGGAACCCGTACGTGGCGAAGGCCACCATCTTGTGCCAGATCTGCTCGCCCACGTCGGGGCCGATGCCGCGCTCGGCCATCCCCGCGAAGAACCGGCCCCGCAGCCGTTCCATGCGCTCCACCGACCGCTTGGACCCCATGGCCCGGCGCAGCTCGTCGGACTCAGCCGGGGTGAACCCGGCCACATCGATGGCCATCTGCATGAGCTGCTCCTGGAACAGCGGCACCCCCAGCGTCTTGGCCAGCGACCGCTCCAGCAGGGGGTGCAGGTAGGTGACCGGCTCCATTCCGTTGCGGCGCCGGATGTAGGGGTGCACCGAGCCGCCCTGGATCGGCCCGGGCCGGATCAGGGCAACCTCCACCACCAGGTCGTAGAAGTGGCGGGGTCGCAGCCGGGGGAGGGTGGCCATCTGCGCCCGCGACTCCACCTGGAACACGCCCACCGAGTCGGCCTCGCACAGCATGTCGTACACGGCCGGGTCCTGGGGCAGCGCGGCCAGATCGATGTGCTCGTCGTGGGCTGAGGCCACCAGGTCCACCGCGTAGTGCAGCGCCGAGAGCATCCCCAGCCCCAGCAGGTCGAACTTCACCAGGCCAGCCGCCGCGCAGTCGTCCTTGTCCCACTGGAGCACCGACCGGTCGGCCATCGACGCCCACTCCACCGGGCACACCTCGGCGATGGGGCGGTCGCAGATCACCATCCCGCCCGAGTGGATGCCCAGATGCCGGGGCCCTCCCTCGGCTCTGGCCGCCAGATCCAGCACGTCCGCGGGGACGGCGCCGGACTCCCCGGCGGCAGCGTCCGTGCCCGAGACCATCTCGCCCAGGCCGCCCCGGCGGTCCAGCGACTTGGCCCAGGCGTCCTGGAGGGCCGGCGGATGGCCCAGCGCCCGGGCCATGTCCCGCACTGCGGAGCGGGCCCGGTAGTCGATCACGTTGGCCACCTGGGCGGTGCGGTCCCGGCCGTAGCGCCCGTACACGTACTGGATCACCTCCTCGCGCCGGCCGCTCTCGATGTCGATGTCGATGTCGGGCGGGCCATCCCGCTCGGGCGACAGGAACCGCTCGAACAGCAGCCCCAGCTCCACCGAGTCCACGTTGGTGATGCCCAGCACGTAGCACACCACCGAGTTGGCGGCCGACCCCCGGCCCTGGCAGTAGATGTCGCGGCTGCGGCAGAACGACGTGATGTCCCACACCACCAGGAAGTAGCCCGGGAACCCGAGCCGCTCGATCATGTCCAGCTCGTGGTTGATCTGATGCCAGGCGCCCCGCACCCGCTCGGCCTCCGGCGGGCCGTAGCGGGCTCGGGCGCCCTCGGTGGCGAGCCGGCGCAGGAAGGCGGCCTCGTTGAGACCTTCGGGGCAGGGGTACGGCGGCAGTTCCGGCGCCACCAGCGACAGGCTGAACGAGCACTCCTGGCCCAACCGGGCCGCGGCCGCCACCGCACCGGGGTAGCGGGCGAAGCGCCGGGACTGCTCGGCGCCGGAGCGCAGGTGGGCGCCGCCCCAGGCGCCGAGCCAGCCGTCGTGGTCGTCGAGGCCGCGCCGATCGCCGACCGCGGCCAGGGCG
>JAJEEV010000019.1 GCA_022820805.1 Acidimicrobiia bacterium | reverse complement strand
CAACCCCACGCCGCGCGAGCCGGTTCTGCCCGCCTACGGCGGGGGATCCGTGGCCGACATAGTTCCCGCGATCCTCGAGCCCGGGCGGCCCGGCTCGGCGAGCCCGCTGCCCGAGGAGGTGCTCGACGCACGGGCGGTGGTCGTGCTGGTCCTCGACGGCCTCGGCGCCGAGCAGCTCGGGCCACGCCAGCGCGTCGCCCCCACGCTCGCCGAGATGCACAAGAGCACCATCACCACGGTGGCGCCGAGCACGACCGCCTCCGCCCTCACATCGATAGCCACCGGCGTCCCTGTCGGCGAGCACGGCATCGTCGGCTACCGGATCCGGACCTACGACGGGAACCTGAACGTCCTGAGGTGGAGGACGCCCCAGGGCGACGGCCTAGACCGCCACCCGCCGGAGCGGTTCCAGCCGATCCCGTCGTTCGGCGGGCAGCAGCCACCGGCGCTCCAGAAGGCCGAGTACCGCAAGTCGGGCTTCAGCCGGGCCTACCTGCGGGACGCCCGCCGCTTCGGCTACAAGATGCTGTCGAGCCTCGCCGTGGAGATACGACGGCTGGTGGCCGCGGGCGAGTCCTTCGTCTACGCCTACTACGAGGGGCTCGACATCGTGGCTCACGAGCACGCCTTCGGGGAGCACTACGAAGCCGAACTCCGGGCCTGCGACCGTGTCATGGCCGACCTGCTGACGATCCTCCCCAAGGGAACCGCCGTGGTGGCCCTGTCCGACCACGGTCTGGTCGACTGCTCCGGGCACGTGGTCGGGATCGACCGCTCCGTGCTCGACTGTGCCGAGGCCGAGTCGGGCGAGGCCCGCTTCCGCTGGCTTCACGCCCGGCCGGGCCGCGGGCGCGAACTCTACGAAGCCGCCGTCGACGCCCACGGACCGCAGGCGTGGGTCCGCACCGCCGCCGAGATCGTCGAGGGAGGCTGGCTCGGTCCCGTCGTGACCGACGCGGCCCGGTCCAGGCTGGGCGACGTGGCCCTGGTCGCCCGGGAGCGCTGGGCCTTCGGCCATCCCGACGACGGCAGCTCCCGGCTCATCGGCCGGCACGGCTCGCTGACAGCGGCCGAGATGCTGGTGCCGCTCCTAGTCCACTGCGCGTAGGGTTGGGGCTGTGAGCGCCCAGACGCCCGGCGAGGGGCATGACACGCGGCACGAGGTGCTGGCCCCGGACATGATCGACGTCGCCGGCGGCGAGGACGGCGACGACATCAACGAGACCATCGACCACCCGGCCAAGGTCATGCGCATCGGCACCATGCTGAAGCAGCTGCTGGGGGAGGTCCGCGAGACCGACCTTGACGAGGCCAGCCGCCAGCGGCTGCGCGAGATCTACGAGACATCGGTGGGGGAGGTCGGCTCGGCCCTGTCGCCGGACCTGCGCGAGGAGCTCAGCCGTCTCGCCTCGCCCTTCGACCAGCCCGAGCCCCCGTCCGCGGTGGAGCTCCAGATCGCCAAGGCCCAGCTGGTCGGATGGCTCGAGGGCCTCATCCAGGGCATGAAGGCCATGCTGCTGGCCCAGCAGATGTCTGCCCACCAGCAGCTCCAGTCCATGCGCAGCGAGCTCCCGCCGGGGACCGACCCCTACCAGAGGCCGCCCCAAGGAGCCGACACCGGAAGCCGCCACGGCACCTACCTCTAGCACCACCCGCACGGGCGCTCGGTCCGGAGAGGCCGCTAGCCGGAACTGAAGGCGAGGCTGGCGGGTGGCGGTGAGGAAGATCGACCGGCGGGACCCGAAGGCCAGGCTGGCGGGTGGCGGTGAGTCCGTTCGCCCGACAATGGGGCGAAGCCCCGTCGGTCGAACGGACTCGCCGACAGGACCCGCCAGCCGGGGTGGCAAAGCCGCTACGCGCCCACTAGAACAGCCGACTATGGTGCGAATCACACAAGTGTGATTCCTTCCACAGGCTCATGAACACCGGTCCACAGTTGTCCACAGGAGGCAAGGTGGCTGACTCCTTCGTCCACCTCCACACCCACACCGAGTACTCGATTCTCGACGGAGCATCCCGGCTCGACGACCTGATCGCGGCGGCGGTCGCCGACGGCCAGCCGGCCCTGGGCATCACCGACCACGGCAACATGTACGGCGTCCTCGACTTCTACCGCGGCTGCAAGCAGGCCGGGATCAGGCCCATCATCGGCACCGAGGCCTACATGGCCCGCGACTCCCGCCACGAGCGTCCCCCTCGACGGGGCCGGGTCGACGACTCGGGCGGCGACGTGGAGGGCGGCGGCAAGCTCTACTACCACCTCACGCTGCTGGCAGCCGACGACGCCGGCTACAAGAACCTGATCAAGGTGGCCAGCCGGGCGTTCATGGAGGGCTACTACTACAAGCCCCGCTGCGACTGGGAGACGCTCAGCGACCACAGCGAGGGACTGATCGCCACCACCGGCTGCCTCGGCGGCCACGTGCCCCAGTCGCTGCTGCGGGGCAACACCGACGAGGCCCTGGCCAAGGCGGCCCGCTTCCAGGACATCTTCGGCCGCGACAGCTACTTCGTCGAGTTGCAGGACCACGGCATCCCCGCCCAGCGGCAGATCCTCCCGCAGCTGCTGGAGATCGCCCGCAAGATCAACGCCCCGCTGCTGGCCACCAACGACAGCCACTACACCCACCGCCACGACGCCGCGGCCCACGACGCGCTGCTGTGCGTGCAGACCGGATCGCTGCTCGAGGACGACGACCGGCTCAAGTTCCACGGCGACGAGCACTACCTGAAGACCGCGGCCGAGATGCGCAGGGTGTTCGCCGAGCTTCCCGACGCCTGCGACAACACGCTGCTGATCGCGGAGCGAGCCGAGGTGAACATCGAGTTCGGCACGCCTCGCCTGCCGCACTTCGAGGTGCCCGAGGGCTTCGACAGCGACCGCGACTACCTGGACCACCTCACCTACGAGGGCGCGTTCCAACGCTGGGGAGACCCCCTGCCCGACGAGGTGGCTAAGCGGCTCGCCTACGAGCTCGAGGTCATCAACAACATGGGGTTCGCCTCCTACTTCCTGATCACCTGGGACCTGATCGCCTACGCGCGTCGACGCGGCATACGGGTGGGACCCGGTCGCGGCTCGGCCGCGGGATGCGCGGTGGCCTACAGCCTGCGCATCACCGATCTGGACCCGATCCGCTACGACCTGCTCTTCGAGCGGTTCCTCAACCCGTCCCGGGTGTCGATGCCCGACATCGACATGGACTTCGACTCGCGCCACCGCGACGAGTTGATCAACTACGCGGCCGAGCGCTACGGCCGCGAGCACGTGGCCCAGATCATCACCTTCGGGAGGATCAAGGCCCGGGCCGCGGTCCGGGACGCGGCCCGCGTGCTCGGCTACCCGCACTCGCTGGGCGACAGGATCGCCAAGGCCATGCCTCCGCTGGTCCTGGGCCGCGACACCCCGCTGCGGTACTGCTTCGAGGAGTCGGACCGCCACCGCGACGGCTATGTGGCCGCCGGGGAGCTGCGCCAGATGTACGACACCGATCCCGATGTCGCCAAAGTGGTCGACGTGGCCCGCGGCCTCGAGGGCATGCGGCGCCAGGACGGCATCCACGCCGCCGCCGTGGTCATCACACCCGAGCCGCTGACCGAGTACATGCCCATACAGCGCAAGCCGGAGCAGGGCAAGGACGCGTCGGAGTCCCCGATCGTCACGCAGTACGAGATGCACGGCGTCGAGGACCTCGGCCTGCTGAAGATGGACTTCCTGGGCCTGCGCAACCTCGACGTGATCACCGACACCGTCGCCCTGGTCGAGCGCACCAGGGGCATCGCCCTCGACATCGACTCCGTGGCCCTCGACGACGACGCCACCTTCACGATGCTCCGGGAGGGCGAGACCATCGGCGTGTTCCAGCTCGAGAATCCCCAAGTGCGCTCGCTGGTCCGCTCGCTGGCCCCCACCGCCTTCGACGATGTCTGCGCGCTGGTGGCTCTGTACCGGCCCGGGCCGATGGCGGCCAACATGCACCACGACTACGCCGACCGCAAGAACGGCCGGCGCCCGGTGGAGTACTTCCACGACGACGCGGCCGACATCCTGGCCGACACCTACGGCCTGATGATCTACCAGGAGAGCGTCATGCGGGTCGCCCAGCGCTTCGCGGGCTACTCGCTTGCCGAGGCCGACTCGCTGCGCAAGGCCATGGGCAAGAAGATCCGGGAGGCCATGGCGGCCGAGGAGGAGAAGTTCGTGGCGGGCGTCGTGGCCAACGGCTACGAGGAGGGCCTCGGCACCCAACTGTTCAAGATCATCGAGCAGTTCGCCGACTACGCCTTCAACAAGAGCCACAGCTACGGGTATGGGCTGGTCGCCTACCAGACCGCCTATCTCAAGGCCAACTATCCGGTGGAGTACCTCGCGGCCCTGCTCACCAGCGTCAAGGGGAAGCTGGAGAACGCCTCGGTCTACCTCAACGAGTGCCGGCTGCAGGGCATCGAGGTGCAGGTGCCCGACATCAACCAGTCGGCCTCGGACTTCACTCCGGTGCCCCACCAGGGCGACCCGCCCGACGCGACCGGCCCGGGCCGGGTCGTGTACGGCCTGTCGGCGGTGCGCAACGTGGGGGAGGGCGTCGTCGAGCGGGTGATAGCCGAGCGCGACGAGAACGGCCCCTACGACTCGTTCGTCGACTTCTGCGAGCGCGTCGACGTCGAGGTGCTGAACAAGCGGACGGTGGAGTCTCTGATCAAGGCGGGAGCGTTCGACTCGCTCGACCACCCCCGCAAGGGCCTGCTGCAGGTGCACGAGGGCATCATCGACATGACGGTGCGCGAGCGGCGCGAGCACGACGCCGGAGTGATGTCGCTGTTCGGCGAGCAATCCGACAGCCCCTCCTTCGACGACCGGCCCCGGATAAGCGAGGTCGAGTTCGATCGGATGCAGAAGCTGGCGCATGAGAAGGAGATGCTCGGCCTCTACATCTCCGACCACCCGCTCAAGGGGATGGAGGCCCGCATTCGCCGCCTGGCCGACTGCACGATCGGTGAGCTCGCGGTCGGGACGTCGGCCGGAGACGACGCCGGGTACCTGTCGATCGGGGGAGTGGTGACCGGGTTGAACCGGCGCTGGACCCGCCGGGGCGAGCTCATGGCGACCTTCTCGCTGGAGGACCTCCAGGACAAGATCGAGGTACTTGTGTTCCCGAGGGTGATGGCCGAGCACGGATCGAAGCTGGCCGACGACGCCGTGGTCGTGGTGCGGGGACGGCTCGACACCCGGGAGGAGACGCTGAGGTTCTTCGCCAACGAGGTGAGTCCGGTGACGAGCACCGAGCCGGACCCTCCCCTGCGGGTCAACTTCGGCCTCGAGCACCAGACCGACCGGTGCCTGGACGAGCTCAGGTCGCTGTTCGCCGCCCACCCCGGCGGATCGCCGGTCGAGCTGCTGCTGGGCGAGCGCCGGGTCGCGCGCCTGTCCGAGGACTTCGCGGTGGACGTCGCCAACGGTCTGCCGGCCGAACTGCTCGAACTCCTGGGTGCCGAGGCGATCGCCGGAGTCTGATCGATTCCCTTTCGGGGGCGCCGGTTCCGACCGCTCGCGCCAGATCGAAACGGGTGCCGAGGGTTGCGAAACGGCCCCGCATCCCTGAGACTGGAGCGGACGGCACGGGCGAGCGATAGAGGTGGAAGCGGCCATGGCAATCGCGATCGAGACCAGGGATTGCACCGCACTAGGGGACTCCGATCTGGCCGAGATGGCTGATCTCTGCGCCGTCTCCTCCAACGCCTACGAGGTCGGCTCCCTCTCCAAGCAGGCCGAGGCCTGGGTGCTGGTGACCGAAGCCCGTGACAACGGCAAGCTCCGCGGGTTCTCGTTCTGCACGCTGGAGCGCATCGGCGGAACGCCCTGCGTGCTGATCGGCGCCGGCCACACCTGTCGCACAACCCGCCGAGACACCGTCCTGAGGGGCATCGTCACCGACCAGCTGCGACGGGCAGCCCTGTCCTTCCCGGACGAGGATGTGCTCGTCGGGATGCAGATCAGCGATCCGGGCGCCTTCGAGGCCTTCAAGAACCTCCACGACGTCGTCCCCCGCCCGGGGCACAAGGCGACCGGCGAGGAGCGGGCCTGGGGACGCCGTCTCGCAAAGCGCTTCGGCATCGGCTCCCTCAGCTACGAGGACCGGATCTTCACCACCCGGGGCAAGGGCGGCCCCCCCGTCGTGCTCGACCATGCCAGCCTGAAGCCCGACAAGATCCCTGCCGACACCGCGGCCCTCCTCGACAGGCTGGTCCTCGCCGACGGTGACACGCTGATCGTGCACGGTTGGGTGATGGCCGAGGAGCTCGAGAAGCTGCTCTAGGGCGACCGCCCCCGCCGGCCGGCGCGCCGGAGCCACCCGTGGAATTCGAGCACGCAGTCAGGCAGCGACGGATGGTGCGCTCCTTCACGAGCGAGCCGGTGCCGGTGGAGACGGTCGACGAGATCTGCGATCTGGCCCGCAGGGCGCCGACGGCGGGCAACACCGCGGGGATGGACTTCCTGGTGCTGGAGGGCGCCGGCACGGCCGCCTACTGGGACGTGACCCTGGCGGCGGAACGGCGCGACGGCTTCGCCTGGCCCGGCCTTCTGACCGCCCCGGTGCTGGTGGTGGTGTGGGCCAACCTCGGCGGTTACCTCCGCCGCTACCGCGAGCCCGACAAGGACCACACCGGCCTCGGCGCAGGCGCCAAGGCCTGGCCGGTGCCGTACTGGTTCGTCGACGGCGGCGCCGCGGTGATGACGATGCTGCTGGCCGCGCAGGACCGGGGATTGGGCGCCTCCTTCTTCGGCATGTTCGATCACGAGCCGGCGGTGCGACGGCGCTTCGGCGTGCCCCCCGACCGGCGGGGCGTGGGCACCGTCGCCCTCGGCCATCCCGCGGCCGACGACCGGCCCAGCAACTCGACCCGCCGGGGCCGCCCCCCGCTCGACCAGGTACTCCACCGCTCCCACTGGCGGACGGCCCGGGCTCCAGGACGGCTCGCCGGCAGGATCGAGATGGCACCGGACTTCGCCGAGACTCCCGAAGGGCTTATCGAGGACTTCGAGGCGGACGCATGAACACTCGACACGCTCCCAGCGGTACACAACCGGGTTGGCGGTAGCCTGCGCGGCGATGGCCACGGCTCGGGTCCCGCTTGTCAACTACCTGTGTCTCGAGCCGGAACCGCACTTGGTGGCCAACGAGTGCACCAGCTGCGGGGCGCGGTTCTTCGACCGGCGCAACGCCTGCGCTCGCTGCGGCTCGACGGAGTTCGAGCCGGTTCCGGTCGCCGGCTCCGGGGAGCTCCGGGCCTTCACGATCGTCCACCGGGCCGCACCGGGCATCCCGGTGCCGTTCGTGTCGGCCATCGTCAAGACCGACGACGGCACCTGGGTCCGCTCCAACGTGGTGAACTGCGACCCGACGCCCGAGGCGGTCGAGCTGGGCATGAGAGTGCAGCTCACCACCCATCCGATCGGCACCGACGACGACGGAACCGAAGCGGTCGCCTTCGGCTACGAGCCCGCCTGAGGCCGGTCCGGGCCCGCGACGTCACCGACACAGCAGGGGAGGCATCCCGCCATGACAGCCCAGATCTCTCCGGACAGCGTGTGGGTGCTGGGAGCCCACATGAGCCGCTTCGCCCGTTACGCGGACCGGGACCTGATTGACCTCGCCTCCGAGAGCGCCATGAGCGCGCTGGCCGACGGCGAGGTCACCGTGAACGACATCGACGTGCTGGCCTGCGGGGCGCTGTTCCAGGCCTCGGGCGCGGTCGGGCAGCGCATCCAGAAGCAGATCGGCCAGACCGGTGTGCCGGTCTACAACGTCGCCAACGCCTGCGCCACCGGGGCCACCGCCATCCGCACCGTCATCATGGCCATCAAGTCGGGCGAGGCTCAGATCGGGCTGGCGGTCGGGGCCGAGCAGATGGGCAAGATGGGCCTGCTGGGCGGCGGGGCGACCAAGAAGGAGAAGAAGGTCTTCGAGCCGTCGGGGCGCTACGGCGCGGTGACCGGTGTGGACGGACATCTGGGCACCGAGACCATGCCCGGCGTGTTCGCCCAGGCCGGCATGGCCTACGCGCACGACCACGACGGCGTGGGCTTCGAGCAGTTCGCCAGGGTGGCCTACAAGAACCACCTCCACTCGACCCTCAACCCTCTGGCCCAGTACCAGAAGGAGTTCTCCATGGGCGAGATCATGGAGTCGCCGATGATGAGCTACCCCAACACGCTGCTGATGTGCTGCCCGACCGGCGACGGCGCGGCCGCGGTGGTGCTGGTGTCGGGGGAGCGGCTGGCGTCGATGCCGGCCCACGTCCGGAAGCGGGCGGTGAAGGTCTCGGCGTCGGTGCTGACCTCGGACCCGTTCACCGAGGACTGCCAGGTCCAGCCCGACGTGAACACCCTCACCCGAAACGCCGCGTCGCAGGCCTACGAGGCGGCCGGGGTGGGTCCCACCGACCTCGACCTGGTGGAGCTGCACGACTGTTTCGCCACCGCCGAGTTGATCCACTACGACAACCTGGGCCTGTGCGAGCCCGGTGGTGCGGGTGAGTTCATCGACTCGGGCGGCCCCTTCCGCGACGGCCCGACCCCGGTCAACGTGTCGGGCGGGCTCATCTCCAAGGGCCATCCCATCGGCGCCACCGGCGTCGCCAACGTCTACGAGATCACCACCCACCTTCGGGGCGAGGCCGGCGACCGGCAGGTGGAGGGCGCCACCGTCGGCTTGGCCCACGTCATAGGCCTCGCCTCAGCCTGCGGAGTCCACATCCTCGAAAAAGCCGCCGCCTGAGGCCGTGCGCGCACCGCGCCGCATCATGGCAGACAGCGTGGTTCCCGACTACCGCGCCGACTCGCCACAGCCTGCCGCCGTGACTGCGGAACCGGCCCAGCACAGCGAGCATCGCAGCAGCAACCCCCCGGCAGCAAACGCCCATCGCCTTTCCGAGACGATTGCCAGCGCGCGCCTGGCGATGCGGTTGTCCCGCTGCCTTGCGATCGACCTCGAGGTTTCCAAGGACACCGAGAAGCTCCACGCGTTCGCAGGAATCCGGCCCGACACCGGAGAGTCCGTCGTCTACCCCCGCCCAGGAATCACGCTTGACGCGGCCCTGGCCGAGTTGGACGATCTCGCTGCCGGCGCCGAGTTCCTTCTCGGGCACAATCTGATCCACTTCGACTCCCGCCATCTGAACGCAGCGAATCCCAACCTGCGCCTTCACGGATTGCCGATGATCGACACGCTGTGGCTCAACCCCCTCGCCTTTCCGCGCAACCCGTATCACCGGCTGGTCAAGCACTACAAGGACGCTCAGCTGAAGAGCGGGCGCCGCAACGACCCGGAACAGGACGCCCGGCTCGCCCTGAAAGTGTTCGAGAATCAGCAGGAGCAGCTGATCGCAGCACCCTCAGAGCTCCTGGCCGCCTGGCACCACCTCACGGGTGGGCCAGGCAATCAGGGCTTCGAGCTGTTCTTCGAGCATCTACGCCGTGAACCGAGACCGTCCGGCGCGGAAGCGCGAGCGGCGCTCCACGGCCGGCTCGACGGTGTCGCCTGCCGTATGCAGGCTCGCCGGGCGACCGAGACCGCTTCCACACACGGCTGGCCGCTCGCCTACGCGCTGGCGTGGCTTCACGTGGCGGGAGGCAATTCGGTCATGCCGCCCTGGGTTCGCCACCAGTTCCCTGAGGCCGGAGTGCTGGTACGGCGTCTGCGCGACCTCGCATGCGACGACCAGGGATGCGGCTGGTGCCGGGATCGCCACGACGCCTCCCGGGAACTGAAGCGGTTCTTCGGCTTCGACGGCTTCAGGCCGGAGCCCGCAGACTCCGAAGGCCGCCCCCTCCAGCAGTCCATAGTCGAGGCCGCCATGGGAGGCCGGCATGTGCTGGGGATCCTGCCGACCGGAACCGGCAAGTCGGTGTGCTACCAGATTCCTGCGCTGTCGCGGTACGAGAAGACGGGGGCGGTGACTGTGGTCATCTCGCCGCTGGTGGCGCTGATGGCCGATCAGGTCGCAGGACTCGAGGCACACGGCATCGTGTCGTGCGTCACCGTCAACGGCACGCTGTCGATGCCGGAACGGTCCGACGCCCTCCAGAAGTTGAGACTCGGCGACGCCGCCATCGTGCTGATCTCGCCCGAGCAACTGCGCAGCGTGTCGATCCGTCGTGCACTGGACCAACGTGAGATCGGGGCGTGGGTGCTGGACGAGGCCCACTGCCTGTCGAAATGGGGACACGACTTCCGCCCCGACTACCGCTACGTCGGTCGGTTCATCCGCGAGCGAGCCGGCGGCGGAGCGATCCCGCCGGTGCTGTGCCTCACCGCCACGGCCAAGCCCGAAGTGAAGGAGGAGATCGTCGACCACTTCTGGAGTGAACTCGGGATCGAGATGCGGGTGTTCGACGGCGGGAGCCGCCGCACCAACCTGAACTTCGTGGTGGTCGAGACGAGCACCCCCAACAAGCTCCACGACATCCACACGCTGCTGGAGCACCACTTGCCACCCGAGACCGACGGCGGAGCGATCGTGTACTGCGCGACCCGCCGGATGACCGCCGACGTGGCGGGCTTCCTCCAGGAGCAGGGAATCGCGGCTGACCGCTTCCACGCAGGATTGCCGCCGGAGGAGAAGAAGAACATCCAGCAGAGCTTCATCGCCGGCGACCTGCGGGCGATAGCCGCCACCAACGCCTTCGGAATGGGGATAGACAAGCCTGACGTGCGACTCGTCATCCACGCCGACATCCCGTCGTCGTTGGAGAACTACCTCCAGGAGGCGGGACGGGCCGGGCGGGACCGGGACACGGCCCATTGCGTGCTGCTGTACACGAAGGAGGACGTCGAGCGTCAGTTCGGCATGTCGGCTCGCTCGCGCCTCACTCGCAGCGAGATCCACGGAGTTCTGCGGGCCCTGCGAAGGCTCGGCCGGCGCAACCGGAGCAACATTGTGATCGCCAGCACCGGCGAGATTCTCGACGAGGACGAGGACAAGGACTTCAGGCGGGACTCGTTCACGGACGACACACGAGCACGGACGGCACTCTCGTGGCTCGAGGAGTCACAGCTCCTGACCCGGGAGGAGAACCGGGTGCAGATCTTCCCGTCGTGGTTGCGGGTGAGTTCCGTGGAGGAGGCCCGGCAGAAGCTCAACCGGCAGCCCTCCGCGGCTCCCCGGCGCGAGAACCTGCTCTCCATTGTTGAGACGCTGATCGACGCCGAGCCCGATGAGGGCATCTCCACCGACCTGCTCATGAGTGCATGCGGCCTCAGCTCCGAGCAGGTGAGGAGCGCCCTGCACGACCTGGAACGCGCCGGGATCGCCACCAACGACACCGCGCTGACAGCCTTCGTCCACGCCGGTGTGCGGAACCCGTCCCGGCAACGGCTCACCCAGGCGGCGGCAGTGGAGGAGCAACTACTGGACCTGATGCGGGAGATGGCCCCCGGCATGAGCGTCGACGACACTGCGCCGTTGAACCTTCGCATCGCGGCGCAGAGGCTCAAGGACGGCGGCCATAGCCACGTCCGGCCCGAGCATGTGGCCCGGACCACGCGCGGCATCGCGGCCGACGGCCGGGACGAAGGCGCCACCGGCGGCAGCCTCACCGTGCGCAAGTACGACGCCGAGAGTGTCCTAGTGACGCTGAAGCGCGAGTGGTCCACGATTCTCGCCATCGCCGGACGACGGCGCGCCGGTGCGGCCCTGCTGCTCGAGCACTTGGTGGGATGTCTGCCGCGGGGGCTCCGCGGCAACGACCTTCTGGCTGAGACGACCCTGGGCAAACTGGTGGCGACAGTCGAGGCCGATGCCGCGCTGATGGCGGAGGTCAAGGATTCGCGCCGGCTGGTGGACCGTTCCCTGATGTGGCTTCACGAGCAGGAGGTCATCAGGCTCAACAAGGGCCTCACCGTGTTCCGCCCGGCCATGACCATCCATCTGGCCCGGGAGCGGCGAGGCTTCGCTCAGTCGGATTTCAAGACGCTGCAACTCCACTACGACGCGACAGTCAGGCAGATCCACATCATGGCCGAGTTCGCGCAGCAAGGCCTCGAGTCGATGGCCGATGCGGTGCGGCTGTCCCTCGACTACTTCGCTCTAGGAGAAACCGAGTTCCTGCGCCGCTGGCTTCCCGATCGAGCACGGGAACTGTCGCGGCAGACGACTCCCGAGTCGTGGCGCGACATCGTCGAGAGCCTGCGGAACCCCTCGCAGCGGCGGCTTGTCGCCGATGACCGGGAGAACACGAACGTGCTGGTCCTGGCCGGACCCGGATCGGGCAAGACCCGGGTCCTGGTGCACCGAATCGCCTACCTGATTCGCTCCAGGCGCGAGGATCCACGAGGCATCCTGGCCCTGGCCTACAACCGGCATGCCGCCGCTGAGATCCGCCGCCGGCTCGCGCAACTCATCGGCGACGACTCGCGGGGCGTCATCGTGCTCACATGCCACGCACTCGCGATGCGACTCATCGGCACCAGCTTCTCGGAGCGGGCGGACCGGCCCGAGAGCGAGCACTTCCAGGACGTGCTGAAGGAAGCCGCGGCGCTGTTGCGGGGTGAGGGACTGGAACCGGACGAGGCTGAGGAGACCAGATCCCGGCTCCTCGCCGGGTTCCGCTGGATTCTCGTGGACGAGTACCAGGATGTCGGCGCGGAGGAGTACGCCCTGATCTCGGCCCTGGCCGGGCGGACCCTGTCGGAGACGGATGCCAAGCTGACCCTGTTCGCGGTCGGCGACGACGATCAGAACATCTACTCGTTCAAGGGGTCGTCGGTTCGGTTCATCCGCAACTTCGAGCAGGACTACAGCGCCAAGCCTTCCTTCCTGACCGACAACTATCGCTCCACCCGTCACATCATCGACGCATCCAACGCGGTGATCGGGCGAGCGGTGGACCGGATGAAGGCCGGCAACGAGATCCGCATCGACCGAGCCCGCTCCGGCGAGGCCGCCGGAGGCCTGTGGGGCGAGCGCGACCCGGTAGCAGGAGGGCGAGTGCAGGTGCTTCCCGCCGGGCGGGACAGGATGTCGCAGGCACAGGCCGCGATCGTCGAGCTGCAACGGCTGTCGGGACTCGCAACGGACTGGGACTGGTCACGCGTCGCGGTAATAGCCAAGGAGTGGCACTACCTGGAGCCGGTGCGAAACCTCTGCGAGCTTGAGGGCATCCCCGTGCAGATGGCGAACGAGGAACTCCCGAGCATCTGGCATCTTCGCGAGACACAGGCTCTGCTGCATCACATCCGTAACGGCGGCTCCCGGCTGGTCAAGACCTCCGCGATCCAATCCTGGCTAGATGCACAACCGGGCAGTCCCTGGAACGAGCTCTTGCGGGAGGCCTCGGCCGAGCACGAAGCCGAGGTCGGCGCTGGTCGGGTGCCGGTGGATACCTTCGTCGAATGGCTGGCTGAATGGGGACGCGAGTTCCGCCGGCGTCAGCAGGGGCTGCTGCTGCTGACCGCGCATCGTGCCAAGGGCCTCGAATTCGACCATGCGGTGGTGCTCGACGGCGGCTGGGACCGCGTAGGGCACCACGAGGACAGCGATGCGCCACGTCGCCTGTACTACGTCGCCATGACCCGGGCACGGCAGACTCTCGCCCTCGGACGCTTCACGGGACCGCACCCGATCCAGGATGCGCTGGGGGACACCGAGGCAGTCCTTTGGAGAGACCCGGTCGCGCTTCCGGAGCCTGCGCCGGAGATGGAGCGTCACTATCGGCCGCTCGGCCTGCGGGACGTGTACCTGAGCTTCGCCGGCCGCAGGCCCCGCCGGGATCGCGTGCACCGCGCCATCGCCGCCTTGTCGCCGGGTGACCAGTTGCAGGTGCGGCGACAATCCGGCACCTGGGAGCTGCTAGACGGGCGGGGCATCGTGGTGGGAACGCTGGCTCGCAGTTTCGACCCGCCCGCGGACATGCGCTGCGTCGAAGCCACCGTCACAGCCATTGCGTCTTGGGGGAGCCGCCACTCGGACCCGCAGTTCCGGGAGAAACTCAGATGCGACGAGTGGGAGGTCGTGGTGCCCGAACTGGTCTTCGAGCCTGAGCCCTAGGCACCGGCCACGCTCGACTCTCCGTCGACGTGGTCCGGCGCTAGGGGAGGACCTTGAAGGCTCGGCGGCGGCCGGGGCCGTAGCGGTAGATGCGGAAGTCGGCGTCGAACGCCAGCGCGTCGTTGATGGCCAGACGCTCCATGATCGCCCAGCTTGTCCGGTCGGTCAACGAGAACGCCTGATCGTCGAAGGCCGCAACCGTTGCCTCGGCTGTCTCTAGGTCGGCGGGGGTGGCGCACTCCACACGGGCGGCGCCGGACGCGACTGCGGCCACGACCTGATTGGCGATGCGGTGGCCGGCGCGCCCGTTTACGAGGTTCCAGAGCTCGGCCAGGACCAGATCGCTGGTGACCAGCGTTCCGGCGTGCTGCGTCAACAGCGACCTGGCAACCTGGCTGTGAGCGTCACCAGCGTCGGCCGCGGCATACCAGATGCTGGTGTCGACGAAGACGGAGCCCAAGACTCAGAGCCCCTTGGCCGCGAGCTGCTGATCGATGGTCTCGCTGATCATGGCCTGCTTTCCGTCGGCGATCCTCGACCCGCCGCTGTCGAACAGCCCGAAGATCACCGACGGGTCGCCTCCGGGCGCATCCGGTTCCAGGTCGCGGGCCACGAGGCGCCGGATGTACTCCGACAGCGAGATGCCGTCACGAGCCGCCTTGCGCTTGGCCTCAGCGTGGTGGTGGTCCGGAAGCAGGATCATCGTCCTCATGACTCCATTCTAGTCTTCCCGGCCTGTCCGGCATATCAGGCATAGCAGGGATTATGCCTCAGTCGGCCCAAGATGGGCGTTTCATCCCCGGAATTCGTCTGCCAGGAACATTCCAGAATGTATCACAATTTAGATGGTAAATGCATAATAGATGTCACACCGGTGTGAGATACTGTCTTCATGTTGATCGAAGCCGTCCGACGGGTCGAGACCGCCGCCAAGGAAGTGCTCGCGGCAATGAACGACGGCTCGTTGTCATGCGGGGAGGCGCGCCATGTGCTGTCGGCGTGCAAGTCCGCGATAGCGGCCCTGACGGCCGCCCAGACATCCGCGGCCAGGGTGGTTGCTGGCGTGGAGCAACACGGCGACGGCGGTGCTCAGGTGCTGGCCGACACCGCCGGTCTGTCGCGGTACGACGCACGCGGTCGGGTCAAGACGGCCCAGACCATCGAGGCGGCGCCCGCGGTGCGTGACGCGGTGGAGTCCGGCCGGGTGCCGCAAGCCAACGCCAAGCGGCTGGCCGAGGCAATCGAGAAGACCGGCGCTGGGCCCGTCGAGTCCGACACCGAGTTGTTGTCCAAGGCTGCGTCGATGCGCCCCGAGCAGTTCACCAAGGAAGCCCGGAGGTGGGCCGCGGATCGCCAGCGCGACGGCGGCGAGGGCGACTATCGGCGGCTGCGGGCCCGGCGGCGTGTGCGGGTGTGGGACGGCGACGACGGGATGGTGCACGTCCACGGCGAGTTCGACCCCGTCGCCGGGCATCGCATCGGCAACCGGCTGCGGGCTGTGGCCGGCCGCCTCCACGACTCCGACAAGAAGCAGGCCGGCAGCAACTCCGAGCGGCGCAGCTTCGACCAGTGCATGGCCGACGCCCTCGATAGCCTCACGTCCAGCACCACCGCGAGAGAACACCATGACATCGGCTCTGACCGGTGCTCAGACAATCGCCCAGGTATCGAGGCAGGCCAGGATCCCAAAGGCCGGTCAGGCGCGGACACAAGCCACGGTAGAAATGGCGGCCGCAGACCCTTCGCGGACATTTGCGTCGTGGCGCATGTGGACAGCGATACCGGCCAGCTCGTCGCCGACCTTCCCGACGGCACGCGGCTGCCGACGGCAGTGCTAGAGGAACTCGCCTGCAACGCCAGGCTCACCGGTGTCGTCTTCGACCGGAAGGGCAAACCGATCTGGCGGGCCGAGTCCTGCCGCACGGCCACCGAGGCCCAACGACAGATCCTGATCGCCCGCTACGGGGGCTGCTTCCACTGCAAGGCCCATCCGGCGCTGTGCCAGATCCACCACATCAGACCGGTGTCGCAGGGCGGGTCCACTCGGCTCGACAACATGGTTCCGGTCTGCTGGGAATGCCACCAGAGGATCCACCATCACAAGTGGGCGATCCGAACCACCAACGGGATTCACACCCTCCACCCGCCTGGGCGGATGCACCACGGCCCCGCCCACGCCCGGAACAACCACCGCCGCACCTTGGCTGCACCGAGCCGCCGCCCGACCTCTGGTCACACACAGGAGAAGTCTGCGCTGCGCCGTAGGTCACGGCCGGGCTTGAGATCGGCTCGCAAAGCGCGCTGGCGTACCCGGCCCCGCGGTCAGGGTTCCAGTTGGGCGATCTCGACCTTGGTCACACACGGGAAACTCTGCGCTGTGCCGTAGGTCACGGCCGGGCTTGAGATCGGCTCTCAGAGCGCTCCGGCGCATCCGGCCCCGCGGTCAGGCCTCCAGTTGGGCGGCTAGATCCTCGGGGGTGGATGCGGGGGACTGGCAGGTGAAGTTGCGGCAGACGTAGGCGAAGCCCTCGGGGCGGTCGGCCCACAGCGGGGAGTCGTAGGGCTCACCCCAGGCCAGGACCGCGTTCGGTAGGTAGCGACGCTGCACCTCGGCCACAAGATCGGCGCGGTCGCCGACCACCGCGATCTCGTCGAGACCGTTGGCAGCCATGTCGATGGCCTCCAGCGCCCGGCCGAAGGCGGTGGGATGCTGGGCCGCGGCCGGAGCGAACAGCCCGATGGTCTGGCGGGCATGCTCGTCGTAGTGGCTCTCGCCGGTGAGGGCGGCCAGCCGGAGCAGGCCGCAGGCCGCCAGTGACTGGGCCGACGGCGTGGCATTGTCCATCAGGTCCTTGGGTCGAGTGACGAGCTGCTCGGCGTCGTTGCCGGTGGTGAACACGCCGCCCGCGTCGCCGTCCCAGAACAGCTCCAGCAGGCCGTCGGCCGCATGCCGGGCCTCGTCGATCCAGCGGGCCTGGCCGGACAGCTCGCCGAGCCTGGTGAAGGCGTCGACGATGGCCGCGTAGTCGTGAGCGTAGGCCAGGTGGCGGGCCTGAGGGGGACGGTCGGCGTCACCGGCCTGCCACGAGCGCAGCCAGCGGCCGTCCTCGCGCCGCAGGTTGGCCACCAGGAACTCGCCGTTGGCCAGGGCCGCGTCCCGCCAGTGGCGATTGCCGGTCACCGCCGCGGCCTCTGACAGCGCCGACAGCATCAGACCGTTCCACTCGGTGAGGACCTTGTCGTCGAGACCGGGACGGACCCGGCTCTCCCGGCACGTGAGCAGCGCCCGGCGGGCGGCCTCGACACTGTCGGGCCGGATCAGGTCGCCCCGCACCGGCCGGTTCAAGATGTTGGCCCCCTCGAAGTTGCCGGCCGCGGTCACGCCCCACCAGGCCACCGCCTCGTCGTCGGCGCCGGCGCCGGCGGCAGCCCGGACCACGGCCCGCAACTCGGGCTCGGACCAAACGTAGAACTTGCCCTCGACGCCCTCGGAGTCGGCGTCCTCGGCCGAGTAGAAGCCGCCGTCGCCGTGGCGCAGGTCGCGCAGGACGTAGCCGATCGTCTCGTCGACCACCTGCAGGTAGGCCGCCTCGCCGGTCACCATCCAGGCGTGCAGGTACACCCTGGTCAGCAAGGCGTTGTCGTAGAGCATCTTCTCGAAGTGCGGGACCAGCCAGCGCTGGTCCACCGAATAGCGGGCGAAACCGCCGCCGAGGTGGTCATAGATCCCGCCGGAGGCCATGGCGTCCAGGCTGGTTCGCACGACCCGCAGCAGCTCGGGCCGGTCGCTGCGGTGGTGGACCCGCAGCGCGGAGGCCAGCGTCATCGCCGCGGGGAACTTGGGCGCGCCCCCGAAGCCGCCCCATTCCGGGTCGAAGGCAGAGAGGACGGCGTCTCCGGCCCGGTCCAGAGCCTGGCCGTCGACGCCAGCCTCGACTCCGGCCCCGGGTGCGGCCTCGGTGCTCAGCGACGCGGCGGCACGCGATGTCCGGTCGATGAGGGCCACCAGCTGGTCAGCCTGGGCGTGCACGTCGGAGCGCCGGTTGCTCCACGCTTCGTCGATCGCTGCCATCACCTGGCGGAACGAGGCCATCCCGCCCCGGGGCCGGTCGGGGTAGTAGGTGCCGCCGAAGAAGGGGCGGCCGTCGGGGGTGAGGAACACGGTCATGGGCCAGCCGCCCCGGCCGGTCATGGCCTGCACCGAGTCCATGTAGATGGCGTCCACGTCGGGACGCTCCTCCCGGTCCACCTTCACGTTCACGAACAGCCGGTTCATGATGGCCGCAGTGTCGGGGTCCTCGAAGGACTCATGGGCCATCACATGGCACCAGTGGCAGCTGGAGTAGCCGACCGACAGCAGCACCGGGCGGTCCCTCTCGGCCGCCGCCTCGAACGCCTCAGGTCCCCACGGGTACCAGTCCACCGGGTTGTCGCGGTGCTGGCGGAGATAGGGACTGGTCTCACTGTCAAGCCGGTTCACGGGGGCGATCCTACGGCGAGTCCTGATCACGAGTCCCGATCGCGATGAGCGGTTCGGTCCGGCGCCGGGGCAGACTGGCGCCGTGAGCGCCGGGGTCCGGGTACTGGTCGTCGACGACGAGCCCTCCTACCGGGAGGGCCTGCAGGTGGCGCTGGGCGCCGAGGGATTCATGGTGGACGCGGCCTCCGACGGCGAGGAGGCCCTGGTGATGTTCGAGGCGCTCGAGCCCGACATCGTGCTCCTCGACGTGATGCTGCCCAGGATGTCGGGCATCGACGTGTGCCGCCGGATCCGCTCGCTGGCCGACACCCCGGTGATCATGGTGTCGGCACGCCGGGAGGAGATCGACACGGTGGTCGGGCTGGAGGTGGGCGCGGACGACTACGTCGCCAAGCCCTACCGGGTGCGGGAGCTGGTGGCCCGGATGCGCACCGTGATGCGCCGCGGCCGGGCCCGCATGGTCCGTTCCGCCGCCAGCGGGGCCACCCTCAGCATCGGTGACGTGACCGTGGACCGCGATCGCCACGAGGTGTCCATAGCCGGCGAGCTGGAGCGCATGCCGCTCAAGGAGTTCGAGGTGCTGGCCCTGCTCATGGAGAACGCCGGCTTCGTGGTGACCCGCCAGACGCTCATCGACCGGGTGTGGGGATTCGACTACGTGGGCAACACCAAGACCCTCGACGTGCACATCAAGAGGCTCCGGTCGCGTATCGAGCGCGACCCGGCCGACCCCGAGCGGATCGTCACGATCCGGGGCCTCGGCTACAAGTACGTGGCGCCCTGACGGCGCCCGACCGGCGTAGAGCGTGCGCAGGTGACTGCGATCCGGGTCTGGGTCGACGGCGCCCGCCCCCGCACCCTGAGCGCAGGGCTGGTCCCCGTCGCGGTGGGTGCGGCGGTGGCGGTGGGCGAGGGGTCGCAGACCGCCTGGTGGCGGGCCGGGGCCGCTCTGGTGGTGGGGATGGCCCTTCAGGTGGCGGTCAACTTCGCCAACGACTACTCCGACGGCGTGCGGGGCACCGACGACTCCACCCGGATAGGCCCCAGGCGGCTGGTGGGCTCCGGCCTGGTGGAGGCCCGCCGCGTGAAGCGGGCCGCGCTCGGAGCCTTCGCGGTCGCGATGGCAGCCGGCACCGTGCTGGCCGCGGTGGCGGGTTGGGAACTGCTGGCCGCGGGGGCGGTGTGCATCGCGGCGGGCTGGGCCTACACGGGCGGCCCCAAGCCCTACGGGTACCTGGGGCTGGGCGAGGTGTTCGTGTTCGTGTTCTTCGGCTTGGTGGCCACTGCGGGCACCACCTATGTGCTGCTGGAGCGCCTCGACTGGTTCGCTGTGCTCTGCGGCGTGCCCGTCGGCCTCTGGGCGGTGTCGTTGCTGATGGCCAACAACCTGCGCGACCGGGCCGGCGACGAGGCCGCCGGCAAGCGCACCCTGGCTGTGCGCCTCGGCGACCGGCGCGCCCGGCTGGCCTACATGGCGGTGGTGGAGGCCTCCTACGGGGTGGCCCTGATCGCGTCGGTGACGGGTCGGGCGGCGGTGGCCGCGGTGGCCGGCGCGCCCTTCGCGGTGGGGGCCGTGCGCAAGGTCCTGCGGGGCGCGTCGGGACGGGACCTCATCCCGGTGCTGGGGGCCACGTCGGGGGCCCAGCTCGCCTCGGGCCTGGCCATGGCGGTAGGCATCGCCCTGACCTAGTCTCCCGCTCCTGTTCGCTGCGCTCACGGGCCGCCCCAGTCACAGCAACGTCGCCCACGGCCTCGCCCGTATGGGGGACTCGCCCGCCTACTCGCTCGGCCTCTGCAGTTAGCAGACTGTCCGACGATGAGCCGTGAAGCCGTTGTGACCCATCTCGAGGCGCTGGGCGTGCCCTACGAGGTGGTGGAGTGCGATCCCGACTTCGCCGACACCGCCAACTTCTGCGAGCGCTACGGGTATTCCATGGAGGCGTCGGCCAACGCCATCTGCGTAGTGGGGAAGTCAGCCGAGCGTCCCATGGTGTGCTGCGTGGTGCTGGCCTCGGCGCGGTTGGACGTCAACGGCGTGGTCCGGCGCCGGCTCGGCACCCGCAAGGCCTCCTTCGCCGACGCGGCCGCCACCGTCGAGCGCACCGGCATGATGATCGGCGGCGTCACCCCGTTCGGGCTGCCCGCCGGGCTGCCGGTGTGGATCGACGCCGCGGTCATGGAGTGCGACCAGGTGATCGTCGGCGGGGGCTCACGGGACTGCAAGATCCTGTGCCCGCCGGCCTCGCTGCTGGCCGTCGACGGCGCCGAGGTGGTCGAGAACCTGGCCAAAAGCCCCCCACCGGCGCCACCCGCGTGACCCTGCCGTCGCACTCCTAGCCGGCGCGGGTGGCGGTGATCAGCTGGACGATGCCCGCGCTCAGCCGGTGATGGCGCACGTCGGTGAAGCCGGCTGAGCGCACCATGTCCTGGAGCTCGCCGGCCGGGGGCAGGTAGGCGACCGACTCGGGCAGGTAGCGGTAGGCGTCCCGGTCCGACAGCGCCGCCCCGATGAGGGGCACCAGCCGCCCGAAGTAGATTCCGTGGCCCCAGCGCAGCATCGGGTTCGAGGGCTGGTCCACTTCCAGGAGGCCGACGCGGCCTCGCGGTCGCAGCACCCGGGCCAGCTCGGTCAGCAGCGGCTGCACCGCGGTCAGGTTGCGCAGGGCGAAGCCGCATGTCGCGCCGTCCAGCGCGCCGGCGCGAAGCGGCAGCTCCAGCACGTCGGCGTTGATCATGATGGAGCCGTCAACGACGGCGGGCGCGGCCCGCAGCATGCCCATCGAGAAGTCGAGGCCGACCGGCGAGTGACCCTGCCGGGCCAGCTCGCGGCAGAGGTCCCCGGTGCCGCAGGCCAGGTCGGCGACCAGGGAGCCGGCGGGCAGAGCCAGCTCGCGCACGGTGCGGCGCCGCCAGGCCACATCGAGCCGAAGGGTCATCACGCGGTTCACCAGGTCGTAGCGGGGCGCGATGGCGTCGAACATCTCCCGAACGGCCCGGCGCTTCTCCGCGCCGGACGGCAGCTTGCTCACCCGCGCTGGCGCCCAGAGGCCGAGCAGGCACGCAGGCGATTCCGGCCCATACGGGCGAGGCCGTGGGCAACGTTGCTGTGACTTGGGCGGCCCGTGAGCGCAGCGAACAAGAGCGGGAAACACACCGCTGCGACGTGACGGCCCGGCATCTATCCGCGCTGGCGTTTGGGCCAGTACCGCTGGTAGCCGAGGCTCATGGGGTGAAGCAGCAGGGCGACCAGCGCCACGTCGAACAGCAGGCCGATCGATTGGCCGAACAGCCGGTCGAACCGGCCGAAGTTCCGCAACAGCACCAGCAGCGCCACGAGCAGGGCGATCGCCGCCACGGCCACACCGAGCCTGTAGCCCCAGCGCCGCTCGTTGGCGATGCCGTAGCCCGCGGCCACCTCGGCCACCGCGAACAGCAGCGACAGCAGCGTGAAGGAGCCTCCCAGGAGAACCCCGAACACCAGTGCGATGCCGCCCCGGAAGTAGAGCAGCAGCTGGGCGATGTACAGCGTCTGCGGCTGATGGCGATTGACCCAGACTCGGGGCTCCATGGCTCCAGTATGCAGTCGCTAGCCCGGCGGGCGTCGGTAGGCGCGGTCGGTGTGGTGGTGCTCGAAGCCGATGCGACGGTAGACGGCATTGGCGGGATGGTTGTCCGACTCGACGTAGAGCATGCCGGTGTCCAGCCCGTGCTCCGAGAGCCACTCCAGTCCGGCCAGGGTCATGGGCCCGCCCAGGCCCCGGCCCGAGAAGTCGGGGTCCAGCGCGATCACGTAGATCTCGCCCAGCGGCGGGTCATGGTCGGAGTGGACCTTGGTCCAGCAGAACCCGGCCAGGCGACCGTCGCGGTGGTGCAGGCGGAAGCCGTCGGCATCGAACCACGGCTCGGCCATCCGGTCGCGCACATCGGCAGCCGTCAGCCCGCCCTGCTCGGGATGCCAGTGGAAGGCACGGTTGTTGACCGCCACGAACTCGTCCAGGTCGTCGATGCTGAAGGCCCGGGTCGCCAGCCCGGACGGCTCAGCCGGCAGCCGGCAGCGCAGCTGCCACAGGTCGCGGTAGGGCTCGAAGCCGTGGCTCCACGCGGCCTCGTCGTCGCCGGCGGTCGCGCCCCGGATCCAGAGCTGGATCCCGGAGGCGTCGTCCAGCCCGGCCAGAGCCTCGGCCAGGATCCCGGCGGTGTCGCGGGCATCCCGGTGCTCGTACACCACGACCTGCGACTCGGTGCCCGCGGTCGCCGGGGCGTTCACCTCGTAGCGCACCGGGCCGAGGGTACCGTCGGCTGTGCCGGCGTTGCCGCTAGCTTCGCGCCGATGGCCCGCCCGCGAACACCCAAGGGCCGAGCCCGCCGGACCCATGCGCGCCTGGAAGGCGAGTATCCCGACGCGGTGTGCGAGCTCGACCACGGCAACGCCTTCGAGTTGCTGGTGGCCACCATCCTGTCGGCGCAGGCCACCGATGTGGGAGTCAACAAGGCCACCCCGGCGCTGTTCGCCCGCTTCGGCGACCCTGAGGCGCTGGCCGGGGTGGAGCCGGAGGAGGTCGAGCCCTACGTCAGCTCTATCGGGCTGTTCCGGAACAAGTCCAGGAGCCTGGTGGGGATGGCCCGGATGCTGGTGGACGAGTACGGGGGCGAGGTCCCCGGAGCCATGAAGGACCTGGTGCGCCTGCCGGGCGTGGGTCGCAAGACCGCCAACGTGATCCGCAGCGTGGCCCTCGGACTGCCGGGCCTGCCGGTGGACACCCACGTGACCCGGCTCTCGAACCTGCTCGGGCTGACCGCCGAGACCGATCCGGTGAAGATCGAACTGGAGCTGAACCCGATGATCCCCGCCGCCGAGCGGGGCGACTTCAGCCTGCGGATGATCCTCCACGGCCGCCGGGTCTGCGTGGCCCGCCGTCCCCGCTGCGAGGACTGCGTCCTCAACGACTTCTGCCCGTCCAGCACCATCTGACTGCCGCTGGGATCAACCGGGCAGCCCCAGCGGCTACCGGTAGCGTTGAGGGGTGCTGAGCCGGCTCGATCTGCGCGACCAACACGGCCCCGTCGCCGCTCTCCTGCCACGGCCCGCGCCGCCGGTGGAAGGCCCGGTGGGGGCGGTGCGGTCCATCATCGCGGACGTCCGCGAGCGCGGCGACGCTGCCCTGCTGGAGCTGACCGAGCGCTTCGACGGCGCCGCTCCGGCCAGTCTCACCGTGGCGCCCCGAGAGATCGCCCGGGCCGCGGCCCGCACGTCGCCGGAGGTGCGTGACGCCCTCGCGGCCGCGGTTGCCAACGTCGAGGCCTACCACCGGCACCAGCTTCTCGACGACGTGACCCATGAGCGGGCCGGGGTCACGATCAAAGAACGCCACCTGCCGGTGCGGCGGGCGGGCTGCTACGTGCCCGGCGGCCGGGCCGCCTACCCGTCCACGCTGATCATGACCGCCGTCCCGGCCCGGGTGGCCGGGGTGGCCGAGATCGCGGTGTGCGTGCCGCCCGGTCCCGGGGGCCGCATCGCCGACGTGACCCTGGCCGCGGCCGCGGCCGCGGGCGTGAGCGAGGTGCATCCCGTGGGCGGGGCCCAGGCCGTCGCCGCCCTGGCCTACGGGACGGAGTCGATCGCCCCGGTGGACGTGATCGCCGGGCCCGGGAACGTCTACGTGGCCCTGGCCCAGCGGGAGGTGGCCGGGGTGGTGGGGGTGCCTGCCGCGTTCGCGGGGCCCTCGGAGGTGGTGGTGGTGGCCGACGCGGGCGCCAACCCCACCTTCGCGGCAGCCGACGTGATCCTTCAGGCCGAGCACGGTCCCGACGGTCTGGCCTGGCTGGTGACCTGGGACCAGGCCGCCGCGGAAGCGGTGGAGGCCGAGGTGTCCAGGCTCACCTCCTGTGCCGACCGTCGAGACGAGATCACCGCGACGCTGCGGCGCTCCGGATACAGCGTGCTGTGCTCGGGTCCCGAGCAGGCCCTGGAGGTGGTGAACGAGATCGCCCCCGAGCACCTCGAACTGATGGTGGAGGACCCCGAGGCGCTGGTGCCGCAGGTCCATAACGCCGGAGCGGTGTTCTGTGGGATGTGGGCCCCGGCCTCGCTGGGCGACTATGCGGCCGGGCCCAATCACGTGCTCCCCACCGACGGAACCGCCCGATTCGCCGGGGCGCTCGGCGTGAGGGATTTCCTGAAGAGCACGCACGTGGTGAGCACCGACCGGGCGGGGCTGGAGGGCCTGGCCGCCCATGTCATCGCGCTGGCCGAGGCCGAAGGCCTCACCGCCCACGCCGACTCGGTGAGACTGCGGCTCGCGGACACCGCGCCGCCCCCGGCCCGATGACTCCGATGGACGGGGCGGCCGGACGGGTCCAGCCCCGCGACGACATAGCCCTCATGGCCGGCTACCACTCCCCGCAGCTCGACGTGGAGGTGCGCCTCAACACCAACGAGAGCCCGATGCCGCCGCCGGCCGCTTTCGGCGAGGCGGTGGCGGCCGCGGCCCGGTCGGTCACGTGGAACCGGTACCCGGACCGCCAGGCCACCGAGCTCAGATCCCGCATCGCGGCCCGCCACGGCGTCTCGCCCGACCAGGTGTTCGCGGCCAACGGCTCCAACGAGGTGCTCCAGTGCCTGCTGCTCGCCTACGGGGGCACGGGGCGCTGCGCCGCCGTGTTCGAGCCGACCTACGCGCTGCACTCGCATCTGGCCCGGGTCACGGGCACAGCCGTGATCGAGGGGGAGCGCCGCGAGGATTTCACCCTGGATGCTGATGCGGCCCTCGAGCTGATCGCCTCGGCCCAGCCCTCGGTGACGTTCCTGTGCTCGCCCAACAACCCTTCCGGCACGGTCGAACCCCGCCCGGTGGTCGCAGCCCTGCTCGACGCGGCCGCCTCGACCGGCGGGCTGCTGTGCGTCGACGAGGCCTACGCGGAGTTCGCTCCCCGCAGCGCCCTCGACCTGGTGGACGACCAGACCCCGCTGGCGGTGACCCGCACCTACTCGAAGACGTGGGCCATGGCCGGCGCCCGCCTCGGCTACCTGGTCGGCCCGCGGTGGCTGGTGGCCGAACTGGACAAGGTGGCGCTGCCCTACCACCTCGACGCGCTCAAGCAGTCCGTCGGCATCGCCGCCCTCGACTTCGTCGACGACATGCAGGCCAGGGTGGGCGCCATCGTGGCCGAGCGCACCCGGCTGACGGACCGGTTGAGCGGGCTCGGGGTGGACGTCTGGCCCTCGGGCGCCAACTTCGTGCTGATCCGCCCCCGGGACCGCGACGGCGCCGAGGTTTGGCAGCAGCTCGTGGACCGGTCGGTGCTGGTTAGGAACTGCTCCTCGTGGCCGCGCCTCGCCGGCTGCCTGAGGATCACCGTCGGCACCCCGCAGGAGGACGACCGCTTCCTGGACGCCCTCGAGGACATCCTCGGATAGCAGGCCCATCAGCAGCAGTCGCCCCGTTTACCCGCTCGGCCTCTTAGCTCCGAGAAACGCGTACCCTCAAAGACATGAGCCGCACGTCCACCCGGTCCCGCTCCACCAAGGAGACCCGCATCGAGATCGACCTCGACCTCGACGGCGGGGGCGTGTCCCAGGTCACCACCGGCCTGCCATTCTTCGATCACATGCTCGATCAGCTGGCTCGCCACGGCGGCCTGGGGCTGTCGGTGCAGGCCCGGGGCGACCTCGAGGTGGATGCTCACCACACCGTCGAGGACACCGGCATCGTGCTGGGAGAGGCCTTCCGGGAGGCTCTGGGTGACAAGGCCGGCGTGCGCCGATTCGCCAGCATCACAGTGCCGCTCGACGAGGCCGCGGTGGAGGTCGTGCTCGACCTGTCGGGCCGGCCCTTCCTGCACTACGACGTGGACTTCCCCGGAGAGAAGATCCTCGGGGATCCGCCCTTCGATCCGCAGCTGGCCGAGGAGTTCTGGCGGGCATTCGCCACCGCGGCCGCCATCACGCTTCACATCGTGATGCGGCGGGGCCGCAACACTCACCACATCGTGGAGGCCTCGTTCAAGGGCGTCGCCCGGGCCATCCGCGACGCGGTCCGCGTGGAGGGCTCGTCCCTGCCCTCCACCAAGGGCACGCTGTGACGGACGGGGCTCTCCTCGCCATACCCCAACGCTCAACACCGACAGCAGCCAGACGGATCGGGTTATGACGGAGCGACCGCTCATCGCCATCCTCGACTACGGCATCGGCAACCTGCACTCGGCTCAGAAGGGATTCGAGCATGCGGGAGCCGACGCCCGCCTGACCGCGGACCGGGTCCTGATCGACGACGCCGACGGGGTGGTGCTGCCGGGGGTGGGCGCCTTCGCGCCGTGCATGGCCGCGCTGGCCCGCACCGGCCTTGACGACGCGGCCCGCCAGGCGGCGGACTCGGGACGCCCCTTCATGGGGATCTGTGTGGGCATGCAGGTGCTCTTCGCCGGCTCCGACGAGGCTCCGGGCACCCCAGGGTTGGGCGTTTTCGACCGCCACGTGCGATGGATTCCCGGTCCGGTCAAGCGGCCCCAGATGCAGTGGAACGTCCTGGAGCGCCGCACCGACCACCCGATGCTGGCCGGGCTGGACGACCCGGTGTGGGCGTACTTCGTGCACTCGCTGGCCCCGGAGATCGGCGACGGGACCGACGTGGTGGCCACCTGCGAATACGGCGGGCCGGTGGTGGCCGCGGTGGCCCGCGACAACGTGTGGACCGCCCAGTTCCATCCCGAGAAGTCATCGAGGGTGGGCCTTCGCATCCTGGCCAACTTCGTGGCGGCCGCAGCGGCCGGCCGCGAGACGCGATGAGCGTCATGGACCTCTACTGCGCGGTGGATGTCCGCGGCGGCCGCTGCGTGCGCCTGCACCAGGGCGACTACGGAGCGGAGACCGTCTACGACGACGATCCGGTGGCTCGGGCGGTGCAGATGGCGGATCAGGGCGCCGGATGGATCCATGTCGTCGACCTCGACGGGGCCCGCTCGGGCCGGCCCGACAACGCAGCGGTGGTGGCGGCCATCGCCAGTGCCGTCTCGGTGCCGGTGCAGGCCGGGGGAGGCGTTCGCAGCACCGAGACCGCCGATGCATGGTTCGCGGCCGGCGTGGAGCGGGTCGTGCTGGGCACGGCCGCGCTGCGCGAGCCTGCCCTGGTGAGGCAACTGGCCGGCTCGCGACGCGTCGCGGTCGGCCTCGACGCCCGGGGCGGCGAGGTCGCCACCGACGGTTGGCTGCAGGGCTCGGGGCGGTCGGTGCTGGATGTGGCCCGCAGCTTCGCCGCCGACGGCGTGGACGCATTCGTGGTCACCGACATCAGCCGCGACGGGACGCTGGACGGACCTGACCTGCGGGGCCTTGCCGAGGTGCTCGACGCCACCGACGTCGACGTGATCGCGTCGGGCGGGGTGGGACGAGTCGAGGACCTGCGTGCGCTGGCCAGGATCGAGGGCCGCGACGGTCGCCGTCTCGGCGGGGCGATCGTGGGCACCGCCCTCTACGAGCGTCGCTTCACGGTGGCCGAGGCGGTCGCCGCGCTGTCCGGAGCCGGCGAGGGCGCCTGAGATGAGGGTGGCCAGGGTGATTCCCTGCCTCGACGTGGACGCGGGACGGGTCGTCAAGGGCGTCAACTTCGTGGACATCCGAGACGCCGGCGACCCGGTTGAGTTGGCCGCCCGCTACGACGCCGAGGGCGCCGACGAACTGGTCTTTCTCGACATCACCGCCTCATCGGACCGGCGCGACACCACGGTGGCCATGGCCCGGGCGGTGGCCGACGAGGTCTTCATTCCGTTCACCATCGGCGGCGGGATCCGCACCCTCGACGACGCCCGCCGACTGCTGAGGGCCGGCGCCGACAAGGTCAGCGTGAACACCGCGGCCGTGCGCCGCCCCGAGCTGGTGCGCGAGATCAGCCGGGAGTTCGGTGCGCAGTGCTGCGTGGTCGCCATAGACGCCCGCAGCGCGTCCGGCTCACCGAGCGGCTACGAGGTGTTCACCCACGGCGGCCGCACCCGCACCGGCATCGATGCTCTGGCGTGGGCCACCGAGGCCGAGCGCCTCGGCGCGGGCGAGATCCTGCTCACCTCGATGGACCGCGACGGCACCAGGAATGGCTTCGAGCTGAACCTGACGTCGAAGGTCTCACAGGCTCTAGGGATCCCCGTGATCGCCAGCGGGGGAGTAGGGACCCTCGACCACCTGGTCGAGGGTGTCGTCGACGGCAAGGCCGACGCAGTGCTGGCCGCCAGCATCTTCCATTACGCCGAGCACACCATCGCCGAGGCCAAGTCCCGCATGACCGCCGCCGGCATACCCGTCCGCCCCGCCTAGACAAGCAACACCAGATGGGGCCCCCAGCGGGCAGCGGTGGGCCGGCGGGTGGCGGCGGGCGGCGCGACCCACCAGGCCGGCGGGTGGCGGCGGGTCCGAGCGGCCGACAATGGGGCGAAGCCCCGTCGGCCGGACGGAGCCCGACGACAGGACCCGCCGGCCGGACCCCCCAGATGGTCACTCCGCCCACCGCGAGCCGTGGCCGTGGACAAGACGCATCTTCCCTAGCAGCACCAACCGCACTAGTGTCCCCAAAGCGCCATCGCCCCGACCGCTGACGCCCGGAGGTCGCTCTTGACAGTCGCCGACACGTATCGCCTGTCCTCCCGCTACACCGACGACTCCGGCACGGTCTTCATGACCGGGCTCCAGGCCCTGGCCCGGCTGCCGATCGAGCAGCTCCGGGCCGACCGGCTGGCGGGACTGCACACTGCGGCCTTCATCAGCGGGTACCCGGGCTCGCCCGTGGGCGGCTACGACGGCGACGTGGGCCGGGCCATCGAGCAGGCCCCGGACCTTCCCGTCGTGCTGGTGCCGGCCGTCAACGAGGAGCAGGCCGTCACCGCGGTGATGGGTACGCAGCTCGCGACGCTGCGCCCCGACTCGCGCTACGACGGCGTCCTGGGCATCTTCTACGCCAAGGGACCCGGCGTGGACCGGGCCGGCGACGCCCTCCGCCACGCCGTGTTCGCCGGATCGGACCCCCGCGGCGGGGCGGTGGTGATCGCCGGCGACGACCCCGCGGCGAAGAGCTCGACCATCCCGTCGTCGTCGGCCGGCACTCTGGCCGACAAGCAGATACCGGTGCTGTACCCGGGCACGCCGAGGGAGGCGCTGGACCTGGGCCGCCACGCGGTCTACCTGTCGCGGGCCACCGGACTGTGGACCAGCCTGAAGATCGTGGCCGACGTGGCCGACGGGTCCGGCACCGTCCACCTGGATCCTCGAAGGGTCGACGCGATCATCCCGACCATCGACGGCGAGCCCTACGTCCACACGCCCGACGGCAGGCTGCTCACCCCCGAGACGGTCGACACCGAGCGGGAGATCTACGAGGTGCGCCATCCGCTGGCCATCGAGTACGCGGCCCTCAACCGCCTCAACCATGCCGTCGTGAATCCCGCCGACGCCTGGATAGGCATCGTCGCCTCGGGGATCACGTACCGGGAGCTGCGGGAGGCGCTGCGCCGCCTGGGGCTCGCCACCGACACCGAGATCGCGGCCGCGGGCATCCGCCTGATGTGCATGCACATGCCGATCCCGTTCAGCCCCGAGAGGGCCCGCCACTTCGCCCGCGGCCTCGACGAGGTCTTCGTGGTGGAGGAGAAGCAGCCCAACATCGAGTCGCTCATGAAGGACGCCCTCTACCACGAGGCCCGCCGCCCCAGGGTGATCGGCAAGTACGACGAGCACGACGCCATGCTGCTGCAGGGCCACGGAGGCCTGGCTGCGGACGACCTGATAGCCCCGCTGCGGCGCCGCCTGGGCCAGCGCATCGGCGAGCGGCTGCTCCCCGAGAATCCTCCGAGGGAGCTGATCGCGCTCAACTCCGACGTGGCCAGGACCCCCTACTTCTGCTCAGGCTGCCCCCACAACCGCTCGACCCGTGTCCCCGAGGGCGCCGCGGTGGGAGCTGGAATCGGCTGCCACACGATGACCCTGCTGATGGACGGCGAGGACTTCGGAGACATCGTCGGGCTGACCTGCATGGGCCAGGAGGGCGCCCAGTGGATCGGCATGTCGCCGTTCGTCGAGACGCCGCGGATCTTCCAGAACATCGGCGACGGCACCTTCTTCCACAGCGGCCAGCTCGCCATCCAGGGAGCGATCGCAGCCGGCGTCGACGTCACCTACAAGCTGCTCTGGAACCAGACGGTGGCCATGACCGGGGGCCAGGACCCCCAGGGCCTGATCGGCGTGGACGCGGTGACCCGGGTGCTTCTGGCCCAGGGCGTGGCCCGGGTCCTGATAACCACCGACGACGTCGCCCGCTACCGGGGTGCCGAGTTGCCCGAGGAGGTGGAGGTATGGCCCCGCAGCAAGCTGATGGATGCTCAGGAGCTGCTGGCCACCATTCCGGGCGTGACCGTGCTGATCCACGACCAGCAGTGCGCGGCCGAGACCCGCAGGGGGCGCAAGCGGGGCACGGTGGCGGTTCCCCGCCAGCGGGTATTCATCAACGAGAGGATCTGCGAGGGCTGCGGCGACTGCGCCTCCATCAGCAACTGCCTGTCGGTGCAGCCCACCGAGACGCCCTTCGGCCGCAAGACCCGCATCGACCAGACGACCTGCAACCTGGACTTCTCCTGCCTCGAGGGCGACTGCCCGTCGTTCATGACCGTGACCCGGCCCGGCCGGCTGCGATCCTGGCTGCACCGGATGACCGGCCTGGTATCCGGCCGGGGGCGACCGGGGACGGCCGGGCCGCCGGCCCCGCCCGACGACCTTCCGGACCCGGTGCCCGCGGTCGCGGCCGACGACCTGTCGGTGCGCATCGTCGGCATCGGCGGCACCGGGGTGGTGACGGTGTGCCAGGTGATCGGAACGGCCGCGATGTTCGACGGCTACGAGGCGACGGGACTCGACCAGATCGGCCTGTCGCAGAAGGCCGGGCCGGTGGTGAGTGACCTTCGCCTGTGCCGGGCCGCCGAGGCGTCCAGCAACCGGCTCGGCGAGGGCCAGGCCGACGTCCTGCTGGCCTTCGACCAACTGGGCGCGGCATCGCCGGCCGGTCTGAGCCGGGCCGACCCGCGACGCACCGTGGTGGTGGGCTCCACCTCGCAGACCCCGACGGGGGCGATGGTGGCCCATCCGGAGCGCACGATGCCCGATGCCGAGGAGCTCGAGGCGGTGATCGCGACGGCCACCCGGGCCGACTGCCGTCACTGGGCCGACGCGCAGCAGATCACCGAGGCCCTGTTAGGCAACTCGGTGACGGCCAACGTGTTCGTGGTGGGCATGGCCGTGCAGGCCGGGGCGCTACCGCTGTCGCCCCGGTCGGTCGAGCAGGCGATCGAGCTCAACGGCGTGGCCGTGCAAAGCAACATCGAGGCCTTCCGGTGGGGCCGGGCGATGGTGGATCGACCCGCCGCGGTCACGTCAGCGGTGGCGGCCGGTCGTGAGGCCGCCCGGCGGCCGCCCGAACTCGACGCCGCTGCGGCCGAGCGAGTGCGGACCGTGGCCCGGGCGGTCGATGCGGCAGCTTCCTCCGGCACCGTCCGGCCGGCCGCGGACGGCTACGACACCCCCCTCGACCTGGAGCTGATGTTCAGGGAACTGTGCGCCTACCAGTCGCGGCGGCTGGCCCACCAGTGCCTCGACTTCGTGGAGTCGGTGGCGGCGGCAGACGCCGAGCGGGGCGACGGCTCGGGCCGGCTGACGGCGGCGGCCGCCCGGGGCTACTTCAAGCTGCTCGCCTACAAGGACGAGTACGAGGTGGCAAGGCTGATGCTCGATCCGGTGGCCACCGCCGAGGCCCGGGAGGCGGCCGCAGCCACGGGCGCCCGGCGAGCGTGGAAGCTGCACCCGCCGATACTGCGGGCGCTCGGAATGAAGTCGAAGATCGCGGTGCCGGTGTCGTGGACCCCAGCCATCCGGCTGCTGGCCTCCATGCGCCGCGTGCGGGGCACGCCCTTCGATGTCTTCGGATACTCGGCTGTGCGGCGGACCGAGCGGTCGCTGCCCGCCGAGTACCGGGCCGCAGTCGAGTCTGATCTGGCCCGGCTTAGCCCCGACCGCTATCCCGCCGCGCTGCACCGAGCCGCGCTGGCCGAGGAGGTGCGCGGCTACGAGCAGATCAAGATGGACAGCATCAACAGAATCCGATCCGAACTGACGCGGGCCTGACGATCCCTGCACACGTGGGAGCGAGCGTTCGACGCTGTTAGGCTCACTCCCGACCCAATGGTGACGACGACTGCTACCGCCACCTTGGACCCACGCTTGGCGTTGTCCGCGGACTTCGCCGAGGCTGTGCGCCGCCATGTCGATGGCCTGGCCAGCGACGCGGACATGGCGCTTCTCGAGGCCAACACCAGGCTGTGGGTTCGAGCCCTATACCGACTGCTCGACGACGTCGCGGAATCCATCGACGCCGTCAGGGCCACGGTGAGGGGACATCAGCGCGCCCTGATAATGGCCGACCTCGAGGACGACTACCGCGCTGTCGACGCCGTGCTCACGAAGCTCGCCGGCCCGCCGCTGGCCCCCCTCGACAACGGGTCGTCGGCGGACGCCCGGGCCGCGGGAATCGTCGAGCTGCAGCTGTCCTGGGTGCCGGGGCGGGTGATCGCCTGGGCCGCCGGGGCGGGCCGGTCGCCCGAGGCCGCGCCGGACGTCCTTAAGCGGCTCCGCGGCGCGGGTGCCGGGACCGTCGAGTGGAGCGAGCACCGTGCGGTGAAGCTGGGCGGCGGGACCCGGGCCGAAGCGGTCTCGGCGCCGATCGAGAGCTGTCTCGGCTGGCTCGTGGCCCTGGGCGGAGCGGCCGAGGAGGACGGGATCGGCGCGAGCGTGTCGTGGCTGGGGCTGGTGGCCGCGCTGGCGGTGAGGCTCGCCGCCCAGGGACGCATGGTGCCCCAGTTGAAGAAGGTCCGCCGACGGTACCGCCCCGACGATGACGCCAACGGCGGCAACGGCGCGTCGGCGGCCGCGGCGGCCAGGAGCGACAGCGCCAGCTACGCGGTGCGCTGGACCCCGGCCCTGGTCGAGTCCGACATCGTCGCCTCGCTGGCCGACTCGCTGCCCGGTGCGGCCGCAGCCTTCGAGAACCAGCGCGACGCCGCCGCGTTCACCCAGGCGGCCCTGGCCGACATCTTCGACGCCATCGCCACCGATGCCGCCGAACGGCTCGAGGCCCCGGCGCTCCCGCCGGCCCCTCGCACCAGAGCCGACGTGGCCGAGACGGCCCTGGCCCGGCTGGACGGGACGCCCTTCGATGTGCCGAGCCGGCACGCCTCCGACCTGGCCCGCCGCCTGGACCAGTGGGCCCGCCCGGTGACGGAGCCCTACGACCCGCGGCTGCGGCTCATCGTGCAGCTCGACCCACCCGACGACATCGGCGCCTGGCACCTGTCGGTCCTGTCGGAGGCGAGTTCGGGCGAGCTCCAGCCGGTCGAGCGGGCCCTGGTGATCGCATCGCGGGCCCGCCGCCAGGCGGTCAAGCACCAGATGACCCGACTGGAGAGGCTCTTCCCCGAACTGGTGCGGCTCGGCGGACGCCGGCGTGGCGAGGTGATCCTCGACGCCGACGAGGCATGGCAGCTCATGACGGGAACGGGCCACGTCCTCCAGGCCGTCGGCTACGAGGTGCGGGTACCGGCACTGTCTCGCCGGCGTCCCTCGCCGGCTCTGCGCCTCACCTCGGTCGAGGCCCAGGAGACCGTCGTCGGGGCCCGCCAGCTGGCCGACGTGCGCTGGTCGGTCGCGTTCGACGACGTGGAGCTCACCGCGGCCGAGATCCGGGACCTGGCCACCCAGGCCCGGCCCCTGGTCAAGAGCCGGGGCCAGTGGGTGGAGCTGGACCGGGCCGACCTGAACGAGGCCGCCGCCGCGCTGGCCGAGCGGGCCGAGGTGACCCGCATGACCGGCGCCGACATGTTGCGCCACGCCCTGGGACTGGAAGGGTCGCCGCTGGCCGGCGGGACGATGGTCTCGGGGGAGGGCTGGGCCGCCGAGTTGATACGCAGCGCCCGCAACATCGGTGCCGAGCTCCCCACCAGGCCCGACGGCTTCAACGGAGCGCTGCGCACCTACCAGGCCGACGCGCTGCTGTGGCTGGGCTTCCTGGAGCAGGCCGGCCTCGGCGGCTGCCTCGCGCTGGACATGGGACTGGGCAAGACCCCGACGATGCTGGCCCACATCTACCTCACCCGCGGCAACGGGCCGTCCCTGGTGGCCGCGCCGCCTGCGGTGGTGGGCAACTGGGCCAGCGAGGCCCGCCGGTTCGTTCCCGGCCTGCGAGTGGTGGTCCACCACGGGCCCGGCCGCACGCCCGCCGGCCAGGTGCCGGCCATGGTCAGGAAGGCCGACCTGGTGGTCTCCACCTACGGCACGGCCATGAGGGACCTGGACGTCCTGGAGAAGGTCGAGTGGTCGACAGTGGTGCTCGACGAGGCCCAGGCCATCAAGAACCCGGCCAGCGAGACGGCCCAACAGCTGCGCCGGCTCGACGCCCAGTGCCGGGTAGCGCTGACCGGGACGCCGATCGAGAACGGCCTGGGAGACCTGTGGGCCATCATGGACTTCTGCAACCCGGGCCTGCTGGGAGCCCGCAACCGGTTCATCGCCGAGATGTCGAAGCTCTCCAAGAAGCCCGGAACAGACGCCGCCGACGCCGTAGGCTCCAACGGCTCCGGAACGTCGAACGGGTCGCAACCGGCCGCCTCTCCCAAGGCCGCCGCGGCCGGCGAGGGGGCCCTGGCCGCCCTCAACGGTCTTCTCGTGTTCCGCAGGACCAAGGCCGAGCCGGCCATCGCGGCAGAGCTGCCCGACCGCATCGACGAACTCGACCACTGCACGATGACGGCCGAGCAGATCGGGCTCTACCAGGCGGTGCTCGACGAGCTCGTGGCCCGCACCGAGACCACGGCCGAGGGCGGGCCCGAGCGCAAGGGAGCGGTGCTGGCCGCCATCACCGCGCTCAAGCAGATCTGCAACCACCCGGTCAACTACCAGGACGACGACGGCCCCCTCGATGGACGCTCGGGCAAGCTGGCCCGGCTCGAGCAGATCATGGGCCAGGTGTTCGCCGCGGGCGAGCGGATGCTGATCTTCACCCACTTCGCCACCTGGGGCGAGCGGCTGGCAGCCCACCTGAGCGAGCGCACCGGGCTGGGAATCAGCTGCTACCACGGCGGCCTGGCCCGCGGTGCCCGCGACCGGCTGGTCCAGTCGTTCCAGAAGGGCCGGGGGCCGGGGGCGCTGGTGCTCTCGCTGAAGGCGGGCGGCACCGGGCTGAACCTGACCGCGGCCAACCACGTCGTGCTCTACGACCGGTGGTGGAACCCCGCGGTGGAGGACCAGGCCCGCGACCGGGCCTGGCGCATCGGGCAGCGCAACACGGTGGTCTGCCACCGGCTGGTGTGCCCCGGCACGGTGGACGAGCGGGTCGAGGAGGTGGTGGCGGGCAAGCGCCGCATCGCCGACATGGTGCTGCCCAAGTCGTCCTCGGCAGGCGACCTGGACAGCGACCAGCTGCGGGCCGCGCTGGGGATCGACACCGACCTGCTGCTCATCGACGAGAACGGCGACAACGGGTCCCACGGCCCCGCGAGCGGGTCATGACCGCGACGAACGGCGCCGACGCCGCCCGCAGGCGCTCCCGGAGGGGCCGGGGCAAGGGACCGGCACCGGGCACCGCCAAGACCGCCGGTGACTTCTGGGGCTCGGCCGCCAAGCTGCCCCCGGTGCAGGACGTGACGGTCTCCGTCGATCCGTCGGCGGTGGTCCGCTCGCTGGGGCGGCCCCCGTTCTCGGGCCACGAGGCGGTCAGCGAGTACTACCTGCGGGCCGTCTACGACAACACCGTCAAGCTGGCCGAGGTGCTGGCCACCGCCGGCGACCTACTATCTGAGACCGCCGACTCGAAGGGCCGCACAGGACCGTGAGCCCGAACCGGAGGGAGAGGCCATGAAGCCGTCGGACTTCCCGAGGGACGACAAGTTCCGCGATCCCACCACCCCTCCCTTCCAGGACGAGACCGGCATGTACCACGTGATGAGCCACGCGGACGTGCTGCGGGTGCTCAACAACTCCGACGAGGCCTTCTCGCGGGACCAGGAGCCCTACCTGCCCGAGGGCGCCCCGATCCACATCGCCATGGAGTTCATGTGGATGGTCGAGCCGTTCACCCTCGACGGCGACACCGGCCGCCACGACGTGCTGCGGGGCGTGGTGGAGCCGTGGTTCCGGAACAACGCGGTGAGGACGATGGAGCCCGTGATCAGACGGATCACCATCGACACCATCAACGAGGTGGTGGACAAGGGCACCGGCGAGGTCGACGTGGCCGTGGAGATGTCGTCGCGCCTGGCCATGCGGGTGATCTGCGCGTTGATCGGCCTGGACCTGGACCGCGAGGACTGGATGCGCAAGCAGCTGGACATATTCCTGACCTCGCCGTGGGACGACATGCCCCAGCAGTGGGAGCTGCAGGCCTACTTCTGGCTGATGGTGGCCCGGCGTCTCAACGAGCCCAAGGACGAGCTGCTCGACGTGCTGGTCAAGGCCTGGTCCGAAGGCGTCATCGGTGACCGTGAGCTCCTCGGCTACCTGTTCGGTTTCACCGCCGCCGGCACCGACACCACCGGCGCCAGCCTGGCCAACGGATTCGTCTACCTGGCCGAGTTCGACCTCCTCGACTGGGCCCGCAGCCGCGTCGGCGACGACACCGCCATACGGCGGGCAGTCGAGGAGATCCTGCGCTTCGGCACGCCGTTCCCCATGAAGCCCCTCTACGTTCGCAAGGATGTCAGCTTCGAAGGCCTCGAGGTCCCCGCGGGCAGCGTGCTGGCGGTGTGGTTCTCGTCGGCCAACCGGGACGGGGCCGTCAACGCCGGCCAGCCCCAGTCGCATCCCGACACCTTCGATCCCGAGCGGTGGCCGAACCGCCACATCGCCCTGGGATTCGGCACCCACTACTGCCTCGGAGCCGAACTCGCCCGACTCGAGACCAAGATCCTGCTGGAGGAGGCCCTTGTCCGGCTTCCGGGCCTCCGCATGGACACCGACCGGCCGTTCCGGCGCATAGCCGGCATCGTCGACGCGGTCACCGAGGCCCACTTCACCTTCGACCAGGACGGAGCCGACCGGGTGCGCGCCGGCTGACGGAAAGCGATTGACAGGGCCCGCCCGCTCGGGCCACTATTGATGTGATCTATGAAGCTGGCGTTAGGAGCCGCGCACCATGGCTGAAGAGCACACCTACGATCCGAGCGCGTTCACGGGGACCTTCCTGAATCCCGGGGCTGCGCCCTACTCCCAGACCGGGCTGTGGATCGCCTGGGGCGGATACCACCTCGTCGACCACTACGTCAACGAGGTCTCCGAGATGATGGCGCTGCGAGCCGGCGCGGGCATCGAGGACAAGACACCGCTGTTCAAGACGATCGTCGAGGGTCCCGACGCCGAGGCGTTCGTCGACCGGGTGCAGGTCCGCGACGCCTCACGGGTCGACGTCGACCACGGCATCTACACCTTCTACTGCGACGACGAGGGCCACGCGGTGAACGAGGGGATCACCTTCCGCACCGCAGCCGACCAGTTCATCCACATGGGCGGCCCCATGGTCGGGTGGTTCAGCGAGTTCGCCGACGGCTACGACATCGAGCTGACCGACACGTTGAACACCGACCGCGACTACAGCGTCCTGTGCGTCCAGGGCCCGCGCTCGCACGACGTCATGGAGGCGGTGACCGGCAGCGCCCACAAGGATCTGCCGTTCTCGAGGGGCCGCATGATCACCGTCGAAGGCCACGAGGTGCGCCTGTGGCGGACCGGCTTCACCGGGGAGATCGGCTTCGAGATGTGGGTCGGCCCGGAGGCGGCCAGAGACATGTACTCGGTCTTCGTCGAGCGGGGGCGGGACCACGGGGCCGTGCCCATCGGCAACGCGGCCCAGGCGGCGACCCGCGTCGAGGCCGGAATGCTGATCATCGGCGTCGACTACCGCCCGGCCGGGCCCTTCGCCCAGGTGCAGTTCGCGTACCTGGACGGCGACCGGTACTTCCACACTCCCGCCGAGCTCAACTTCGGCCGCCTCGTCAACCTCCGGCGCGACACCGACTTCGTCGGCCGTCGGGCGCTCGAGGCGGAGGCCGCCGGGGATCGCCCCGGCAAGGTCATGCGAGGCGTGGACATCGACCCGGCCGGAATCGCCGCCCTCTACGAGAGCGCCGGGACGCCCCCGTTCCTGAGCCCGCGACTGCACCGCCACTTCAACTCCGAGATCCTCAGCGACGGCGCCGTCGCGGGGTTCGCCACCTCGATGTGCTGGAGCCCCGTGCTCGAGACGATGATCGGCTTCGCACATCTCGAGTCGCCCGAGGTGGCCGCAGGGGACGAGGTGGCCCTCACCTGGCAGATCCACGACGGCCGCGGCGAGGTGGTCGAAGGAGAGGTCCCGGCCCGAGTGGTCGACCTGCCGTTCGTCGAGATGAAGCGCCGAAAGATCGCCTGAGGGGCGCCGCGTCAGAAGGACGGGGGACTGGTGATGATCAGGAAACGCGTCCCGTCGTCGCCCGAGACCCACTGGTGCGGTGTCGTCGACGGATACAGGACGGTGTCGCCGCGAGTGAGCGGGATCGGCTCGCGGCCCTCCAGGCGGATCTCTACCGAGCCCTCCAGCACATGGACGACTTCCTGTCCCTCGTGCACGATCACGTCCGAGACGATGTTCGGCCCCGACACCGTCTCGTTGACCTCCAGGCGGTGCCCATCACCCGGCGTCAGGAAGCGGGTGCTGGCTCCCTCGGCGAGAAAGAAGGCCTCGCCCTCGTTAGCCCGGACCAGCGTGACCTCCGAGATGGCAGGGTCGAGCAGCCCGACCGTCGTCGTTCCCAGGGCCTGCGCCACCCGGTGCAGCGCGAAGAGGCTCGGCATGGCCCGGGAGTTCTCGATCTGCGAGAGGAACGGCTGGGACAGGCCGCACCGGTCGGCCAACTCCTGCATGGTCATCCCGGCCGCTTTGCGACGCTGCCGCAGGGTGGCCCCGAGCTCCGGAGCGACGGACCCCGGTTCAGAAGATCCCCCGTCGGAAGGTCTCTCGTCCTCTGCCGCTCGGTGGTGCGTACGCATCGCTCTGCTCGGAGACTCTAGCTCCCGAGGTCGCGCTCAGCCGCCAGCCAGGAACGGGACGAGGGCGTCAACCAGGGCCGTGGGGTTGTCCACCGGCACCACATGGGTGCTTTCGGCGATCTCGACGAGGCTCGATGACGGCGTGAGCCCGTCCATCTCGGCCATCACCTCGGCCCGGACGAAGCTGCCGGAGGCGTGGACGTGAAGTGTGGGCGCCCCGATCCGGGGCAGCCGGTGCCAGTGGTCGTCGGAGCGGAACGGCCAGCGCTCGAAGAAGAACGGATCGTGCTTGGGAGCCAGGCGGCCGCCGTCCACCGGGCCGTAGCACGTGGCCGCCACCAGCTCGACCATGTCCGAGGGGGCGTTGGGGTAGGCCGCGGCCACCGCGGCGCGGACCTCGTCGTGGTCGGCGTGGTCCCGGGGGCGGGGGAACAGCTCGGTCTCACCCTGCTGGAAGGACGGCTCCACATCGACCACGGCCAGCCGTCCGATGTCGTCGGGATGCTCGTCGGCGTACTGGAGGGCGACCAGCGCCCCCCACGAGGATCCCGCGAGGTCCACGGGCGAGCCGCCCGAGACCGCAGCGACCGCGCCGGCCAGGTCGGCCACATGGTCGGCGGTGGTGTAGTCACCGCTGGGCGACCACTGGCTCTCGCCGTAGCCGCGGAAGTCGAGGGCCACCACCCGGCGGTGGGCCCGGACGCCGAGCGCCACCGCGTGCCAGTTCCAGGCGTTCCCGGTCACGCCGTGCAGGCAGACCAGCGTGGGACCCTCGCCCCCGTAGTCGAGTCCGTGGATCCGGTTGCCGGCTGCACCGTGCACGAAGAAGTGCCCGACATCGCCGGTTGCAAGGGTGGTGGACATGGTGACGCTCCTAGACAGAGGGAGGGCCGCGCTGGCAGGGCGGCCGAAGGCGAACAGTACAGTAGCGATCGCGCCGGCCGGCATCGGCCGGGTTGATGAGAGGGAGGACCCTTGACCACAGTCGAGGCACGAGAGACCGTCGATCCGTTCGTTCCCGAGCGGGACTCCAGGTGGTACCGGGCGATGAGGCACTTCTGGCATCCCGTCGCCTACTCGAAGGATGTGGCCGAGGGCCAGATGATCTCGGGCAAGCTCCTCGGCGAACGCATCCTGGTCGTCCGCCACGAGGGGACCACCAGGGCCTTCATGGACGTGTGCCGCCACAAGGGGGCCGCTCCATCATTGGGGTGGGTCGAGAACGGCTGCATCAACTGCCCCTACCACGGCTGGGCCTACGACATGGAGGGAACGCTGGTGTCGGTCCCGGCCCGGCCCGAACTGAGCGGGGTTCTCCAGCTGGGGCTGGTCCGCTACCTGTGCCGGGAGAGCTCCGGCATGGTCTGGGTGAGCCTGACCGACGAGCCGTGGGGCGAGCCGCCCGGCATCCCGGAATGGGACGACCCGATCATGCGCTGGCAGACGCCCCCGTACTACGACTGGGCCACCAGCTCGCCCCGGCGCCTCGAGAACTTCGTCGACTTCGCCCACTTCCCGTTCGTCCACGAGAACGTCCTCGGCACCAGGGACAAGCCCGAGGTCGAGCACCACGACGTGTGGCGCGAGGACGGAGCCCTGCGGTTCGACAAGATCTTCGTGGAGCCCAACGTTCCCCGCATGAAGGAGCTGCTGAGAATCGACGACGACATCATGACAGTGCGCAACTGGTACCAGCTCACCGTGCCCGGATCGATCTCGATGGTGCGGACCTTCCCCAACGGCAAGCGCTACGCCCTGTACATGGTCACCGCACCCACCGGCCCGGCGACCTGCCGGAACTTCTGGCACATCGGCGCCGACTTCGTCGACACCCCCGACGAGATGGACTTCCTGCTGGAGTTCGAGTACATGGTGCTCGACCAGGATCAGCCCATCGTCGAGTCGCAGTGGCCCGAGCACCTTCCCGACCGGCTCAACGCCGAGACCTACGTGAAGGTGGCCGACGACGTGACCCTGGCCTACCGCAAGTGGCTCTTCGAGCTGGCCGCGGAACTGGAGCCGAACTGAGCGGGCGCGCATCCGAGCCCCGTTGACCAAGGACACATAGGGACCCAGGACACTAGGAGGACCTCGATGGGAATACTCGACGGGAAGGTGATCATCGTCACCGGCGGGGCCAAGGGCATCGGCCTGGCCTACTGCCGGGGACTGGCCGCGGAGGGGGCGACCGTCGTGGTCGCGGACCTCACCGACGGCAGCGGGGTGGTGTCCGAGCTCGAGTCCTCGGGCGCGGAGGCGATGTCGGTGCCCACCGACGTCTCCGACGTCGCCCAGACCGAGGCGATGGCCGCGGCCGCGGTGGAGGCATACGGCCGCATCGACGGCCTGGTAAACAACGCGGCCTTCTACATGGCCGCCACCCGGGCCCCGATGGAGGACCTCCCGCCGGAGGAGTGGGATCTGTGCTTCGCGGTGAACGTGAAGGGGTCCTGGCTGTGCTCCCGGGCGGTGGCGCCGACCATGCGGGCCCAGGGCAGCGGCAAGATCGTGAACATCGCCTCCATGACGGTGAACGACGGCACCCCCGGGTTCCTCCACTACGTGTCCTCGAAGTCGGCCATCTGGGGGCTGACCCGGGCCATGGCCCGCGAGCTGGGCGGCTCCGGGATCGCGGTCAACACGATCACGCCGGACTACATCCCCCACGACGAGGAGTACTCCAGCGTCCAGCCCGAGGTGGACGTGGCCATCCAGGCCCGGCGGGCGTTCAAGCGGTCCCAGGTACCCGAGGACATGGTTGGCACCCTCATCTACCTGATGAGCCCGCTGTCGGACTTCGTGACCGGCCAGAACATCTGGGTCAACGGAGGCTCGGGCTTCCACTAGAGGCCGTGCGAGCCGATCGGTTCGAACCGGGACTATCGGCACGCCGACATTCGAAGTAGAGTCCGCTGGAATCAACCGGAGCCGTCAGATATCGTCCGCATCAATAATCAAGAAACTGCGACGCGAGACCGTCGCCCGGCAATGAGGGGGCAGCCCGAGGGCTCTTGCTCGCCATGGCGACTTATCGCGTGACAGTCCCAATAGGAGGAAACCAAATGCTGAAGACCGCTATCCGCATCGTGATGGCCCTGGCCGTCGTCGCCTCGCTCGCCGCGTG
>JAJEEV010000005.1 GCA_022820805.1 Acidimicrobiia bacterium | reverse complement strand
GCCGCGTCGGCGGCGGCCTGGGCGGCGTCGGCCTGGGCCTGGGCCGCGGCGGCTTCAGCCTCGACCGCGCTGGTGTCGACTACCGGTGCCGCGGGCTCGTCGTCGTCACCGCAAGCCGTAGCCAGCAGGGCGAAGGCCGCGATGGCGGTGACCACCTTTACCAGTCGGTTCCGTCTTGACATTTTGTCCTCCCTCTCACAGAGAATCGGATCCGTCCGCCTCCCGGGGGAGGCGGACGCTTCGCCGGCACGAGCCCGACGGAAGTCCCGAGGCCCGACCGATCATGCACTATACATTAGATAATATCTTGCCACCCATCGGAGTCAAGTCGAGTTTCTGGCTGCACGGCCAGGCGCCTCCGGGAGACCAGCAGTGCAGGTCGAGCTGAACGCCGTCTCGTACCGGTACCGCGACGGCAAGGCCGACGAGGTGGAGGCCATCCGGGATCTCGATCTCGTCATCGAATCGCGGTCGGTGCATGCCATCGTCGGTCCCACCGGCTGCGGGAAGAGCACCCTGTTGAGGATGCTCGCAGGCCTGGCCGAGCCCCACTCGGGCTCTATCTCCTTCCGGGGCCGGCAGATGCGCCCCAACCGCACGGCCCTGGTGTTCCAGGACCCCACCCTGATCCCGTGGTGGAACACGGGCCGCAACATCGGCATCGGGGTGGAGTTCAGCGCCAAGCGCCGCCACCTCTACCGCAAGATCCGCGCGTTCAGCGCTGACCGTGTCGGCCTCAAGGGAATGCTCGACCGCATGCCCGGCACCCTGTCGGCAGGACAGCAGACCCGGGCCGGCATGTCGAGGGCCTTCGCCCACGACGCCGACGTGCTGCTGCTGGACGAGCCGTTCGTGCACCTGGACGCGCTGACCCGCCGCCGCCTGTGGGAGGAGTTCGAGACGGCTTGGCACATCGAGCCCCGCACCTACGTCTTCGTCACCCACGACGTCGACGAGGCGGTGCTGCTGTCCGACCGCGTCTCGGTGCTCGCAGGACCGCCGGCCTGGGTGCTGGAGACCGTGGAGGTGCCGCTGGCCCGGCCCCGCACCCGCCGGACGCCCACCGATCCAGGGTTCCGTTCCGCCGCCGCGGCGGTGTGGGATGCGCTGGAGCGGAGCAGCCTCGGGTGAGTCACGCCCCGAGATCGAGTACATGAGCGAGCCCAGCACCGGCCGCGCCGCGCTGGCGGGGCTGGCCGTGTCGACCACCTCGATCGCCCTCGGGGCCCTGCCGGTGTTCCTGCTGGGGGCGTTGGCCGTCTTCATACGCGACGAGCTCTCCTTCAGCGAGACCGGGCTCGGGCTGGCCGCGTCGGCCTACTACCTGTCCTCCGCGCTCTCGTCGATCCCCGGCGGCCGCTTCAGCGAGGCCGTGGGCGGCCACCGGGCAGTGGCCGCCTCAGCTGCGCTGGGGGGAGCCGCCATGGTGTCGATTGCGGTGTTCGCTCGCAGCTACGGCGTGCTGCTCGCCCTGATGGTGGCGGCCGGCATAGCCAACGGAACAGCCCTTCCCGCCTCCAACCTGGTGATGACCCAGCGGATCCCGCTCCGCCTCCAGGGCGCAGCGTTCGGGGTGAAGCAGTCCTCAGGGCCGATAAGCACCCTGGTGGCCGGGGCCTCGGTCCCCCTGCTGGGACTCACCGTGGGATGGCGATGGGCGTTCCTGCTGACCGCGGCGGCCACGATCCCGCTCGTGCTGTGGGGCCGCCAAGGGTCGCGCCGCAGGCGAGGAGGGCCGAGCCGTTCGGCGGGAACCGTTCCGGTAGGGCCCCTGGTGGTGCTGGCCGGAGCGGCCGCCACCGCGGTAGTGGGCGGAGCGTCGGTGGCCGCCTTCTACGTGGAGTCGGCCGTCGCAGCCGGGGTTGCGCCCGGGACCGCGGGCACGATCCTCGCCGCGAGCAGCATCACCGGCATCGGCTGCCGGATCCTGTGGGGCGCCATGGGCGACCGGTCGCCTCGCCTGCACGTCCCGCTGCTGGCGGGACACATGGCGGTCGGTGCGTTCAGCTTCGTGCTCATGGGCCGGGTGAGCGCGCCGGCGGCGCTGCTGGCCGTGACGATCCTGTCCTTCGCGAGCGGCTGGGGGTGGCCGGCGCTGTTCAACTACGCCATCGTGAGCCGCACTCCATCAGCGCCGGCCCTGGCCACCGGCATCGCCGGCACCGGGCTGTACACGGGCGGGATCGCGGGTCCGCTGATGTTCGGTGCCGTGGTGGAGGCATCGGGATACTCCGCAGCCTGGCTCTGCGTGGCCGCCAGCGCGGCCTGCTCGTCGCTGCTGATGCACATCGGAGGACGCTGGCTGGAGCGGGCCTACGGCGCCGGCGCCCCGAGCCGGGCCAGCCCGGTCAGCCGGGAGGAATGACGCCGAACGAGGCTGAGCCGCGCGTGGTGACCGTGCCGTCCGACTTGCGAACCCAGAGCTCGGCGTCGAAGGAGCCGTCGGTGGCGTTCACGGCCGTGACCGTCCCGCCGCACTCGAGGCTGTCGCCGCAGTAGGCCGGCGCGAAATGGCGGTAGGTGATCGACCGCGGCCACGCCGTCACCCCGAGCCAGTCCTGCACGGCCTGCATCATCCAGGCGCCCTGCAGGGGGCCGTGGACCAGAAGGCCGGGGTGGCCGTCGTGGTCGGTGGTGAATGCGGAGTCGTAGTGCACCCGGTGTATCAGCCACGAGGCCGCGCTGAACATGAACAGGCCGATCTCGTCGGGACGGCAACCCAGTACCGGGACCTCGTCGCCGACCGCCGGCAGGGCCGGTTCGGGAGCCGCCGCGGCGATGTCGGGAGGGTTCACCGGTAGATCCTCGTGAAGCACTCTCGCATGACCATCTCCGAGTGCTGGTTCCAGAACGTGAACTGGGTCTTGACGAACGCCATGGGACCGGACCGCCCGACCTTCTCGTAGATGTCGACGATCTCCTTGTGCATCGTGATGGTGTCGCCGGCGCAGACCGGCACGCCCATCTCGATCTCGGTCTCGCCGGCCATGGCCCGCTTGACGGCCAGCGGCGGTACGTCCTCGGTGGCCGAGCCGTCGACTTCGAGCATCTCGCGGCCGGCGAGGTGGGCCGCGTGCATCCTCACGACGTACGGGAAGTACGGCGGCGCCAGCAGGTCCCGGTAACCGGCGGCCCGGGCGGCGTCGGCGTCGGTGTGCACGGGGTCCGTGGCCCCGACGGCGTACGCGTAGCGCAGGACATCGTTGCGGCCGACCTCGAAGGTGGCCGGCGCGAAGGGCCGGTCGGCCCAGCGCCGGGCCTGTTCGGTGACGAGTGCTGGCTCCATCAGATACCCATGGTCTTGGCGATGATGTTGCGCTGGATGTCGGAGGTTCCCGCGCCGATCACGCCCAGCCGGGACTCGCGGTAGTGGCGCTGAAGGTCGTGCTCCATGGTGTATCCGTAGCCGCCGAGCACCTGCAGTCCCTCGTCGGCCACCTTCTTGTAGGCCTCGCACACGTAGAGCTTCAGGATGGCGGCGTCGCGGGTCGTGGCGATCCCGCGGTCGAGGCGGTCGGCGTAGCGGTAGACCAGCATCTCCGATATCTCGGTGAGCATCTGCATCTCGGCCAGCCGGTGGCTCACGGCCTGGAACTGCGAGATGGGACGGCCGAACTGCCGGCGCTGCTGGGCATACGCGAGAGCGTCGGCCAGCGCAGCCGCCGATGCTCCGGTGCGGGCCGCCGACAGGCACAGCCGCTCATACCGCAGGTAGACCGCGTTGTCGCGCCAGCCGTCGTGGAGGGTCCCGAGCATCCTGCTTGCGGGGACGCGGACGTCGTCGAAGAACACATGGGCCGTGCCCAGCGGCCAGTGGCCGAGGGTCTCCATCGGGGTCCAGGTGATGCCCGGCGAGGACGTGTCGACCAGGAAGTTGTTGATGCCGTGGTGCTTGGGCCCCTCCGCCGAGGTGCGGGCGGCCACGAGGTCGTAGTGGCTGACCTTGAAGCCCGAGGTGAACACCTTCTGCCCGTTCAGCACGAAGTCGTCGCCGTCGGGCACTGCGGTCAACGAGATCGAGGCCGCATCGGAGCCGGCCTCGGGCTCGGTCAACGAGTAGCACACCGACCTGCTGCCGTCGGCGATCCGGGGCAGCACCTCGCGCTTCAACTCCTCGGAGCCGTCGCGCCCGACCGCAAGCCCGCCCCAGGTGACCGCTCTGAAGACCCAGAGGGCCAGGTCGAGGAAGGACCGGCCGATCTCTTCGAGCAGGATGGCCACCTCGACCGCTCCGCCACCCGCTCCGCCGTAGTCAACGGGAATGTTGATGCCGAGCCAGCCGAGTCGGCCGAGCTTGTCGTAGAGGTCCTGCGGCGCCCGCCGCTCGCGGTCGCACTCCCTCACGTACTCGGGGGAGATCTCCCGCTCGCAGAAGTCCCGCACCGTCTCGCGGAACATCTCCTGCTCGGGTGTGAGGTCTACCTGCATGAGGACTCCTCCAGTCTGGTACCTGCCGTCGGCCGACGAGTACGGGGGTTGACCGCACGGGCTGGGTTTGGCTCGCCCTCGGGCCCTCCGTAGGGTGCCCGGCCGGCCCGCCCGTGTCCGCGGAACCCGCGAAAGGACCCTCCCCGATGGCAACTCCCAACATCGACACCGTGCGCAGCATCTCCGAGAGGCTCTCCAACTGGGGGCGCTGGGGTGACGACGACCAGCGCGGCACTCTCAACCATGTAGAGGCAGGCCACGTGACCGCGGCGGCCTCTCTGATCCGCAGCGGCAAGACGATCTCGATGGCGCTCCCCTACGACGACGACGGACCGCAGACCGGGTCCCGCGGCCGATTCAACCCGATCCATCTGATGATCCGTGACGGTGCCGATGTGATGGCGGGCACGGCCGTGCGCGACTTCTACGGCGGCGTCGACCGCCACTTCGCGGGAACCGACGACATCATCATCATGCCGCTGCAATGCGGCACGCAATGGGACTCGCTGGGACACATCACCTTCGAGAAGAAGATCTACAACGGCTACTCCGCGGACTGGGTGACGAGCCGGGGAGCGCTCAAGAACTCGGTGCGCACAGGCGCCGATTCGATGGCGGGCCGCGGTGTGCTTCTCGACGTGCCCGCCGCCAAGGGCGTCGAGTGGCTCGAGCCGGGCTACGCCATCGGCGGCGACGATCTGGACGAGGCCGCGAGCTTCGCGGGGGTGTCCGTCGGCAGGGGCGACTTCGTCTTCGTGCGCACGGGTCAGATGACTCAGGTGCGGGCCCGCGACGACTGGGCCGACTACGCGGGCGGCGACGCGCCGGGGCTCGGTCTTGCCAGCTCGGATTGGATCGCCGACAACGAGATCGCGGCGCTGGCCACCGACACCTGGGGCTTCGAGGTGCGTCCCAACGAGACGCCCGATGTGTTCCAGCCGCTTCACATCATCACGATCGTGCACATAGGACTGTGGGTCGGCGAGATCTTCGACCTCGACCCCCTGGCGCGCGACTGCGCGGCCGACGGCACCTACGAGTTCTTCTTCTGCGGCCCGCCGCTGCCCTTCACCCGGGCCGTCGGCTCGCCTCTCAACCCGATGGCCATCAAGTAGAGCGAACCAGTCGCTCGACTCGGCGCGGGCGCCGCGACGATCTCTGACATAGTCGATCATATAAGATCGAGCGAGCATATAGCATCGCAGCATGGACCCTTCCGCGCTCGCCCTGAGATCCATGATCTTCATCCCGGGCCATCGCCACGACCTGATCCCCAAGGCGGTGCGATCCGGTGCCGACGCCGTGATCATCGACCTCGAGGACGCGGTGGCGCCGGCCGAGAAGCCGAAGGCCCGCGCCGGCCTGGCCGAGCTGCCCGACGCCGTGGTCCCCCTCTTTGTGAGGACCAACTCTCCCGACACCGAGATGTTCTGGGACGACGTCGTGGCGGCCGGACGCGCCGGGGTGGCCGGGCTCGTGGTCCCCAAGGCCGAGAGCCCGGCGGTGCTGCGCGAGCTGGACGGCGCGCTGCGGGCCCTGGAGATGGCCTCCGGGTTCGCGGTCGGGTCGATCGTCGTCGCCCCGCTGATCGAGAGCGCGGCGGGCGTGCGAGCCACCTACGACATGGTCCGCAGCAGCGACCGGGTGGCCACCGTCCTGTTCGGCAGCGGCGAGCAGGGCGACCTCGTGGCCGACCTCGGAGTGGAGTGGACGCCGGAGGGAACCGGCCTGATGCATGCCCGCTCCAAGGTGCTGCTCGACGCTCGCGCCGCGGGTGTCGAGCATCCCATGGACGCAGTGTTCATGGACTTCCGGGACCTCGACGCGCTCCGGGTCGAGTGCGAGCTGGCCCGGCGGCTCGGGTACGGGGGCAAGGTCGGGATCCATCCCGCCCAGATTCCCGTCATCAACGACGTGTTCACGCCGTCGCCGCAGCAGGTGGCTCACAGCAGCCGCATCATCGAGGAGTTCGAGCGGGCCCTGGACGAGGGGCAGGCCTCGATCGCGGTCGACGGCAAGATGGTCGACTACGCGGTGGCCCGGGTTGCTCGCAACGTGCTGGCCCGGGCCGAGCTCGGCGCCCGGGCCGCGGACCGCAGGGAGGACCCATGACGCGCAGCCGCTACATCCGCGACGGTGTCGGTGTCGCCGTGATCGGTGCCGGGTCCATCGGAACGCTCCGGGCTCAGATAGCCCATCGCCACCCCTGCGTGGACTTCCTGGCCGTGTGCGACGTGATCGGCGAGAAGGCCGAGGCCCTGGCCGACGCCTGCGGTGCCGACGCCTGGTCGACCGACGCGGCCGAGCTGATCGCCAGGCCAGAGGTGGACGCGGTGATCGTGGCCTCCACCGAGGACGCCCACTTCACACCGGCCATGGGCTCGATCCTGGCCCGCAAGCCGGTGCTGGTGGAGAAGCCGCTGACGATCCTGCCCGACGAGGCCGAGAAGCTGCTGGCGGCCTCCGACGAGTACAGCGTGGCGTTGTACACCGGCTTCACCCAGCGCTTCCGCCGCCGCTACCTGGCCATCAAGGAGCATGTGCTGCGGGGCCATGTGGGCCAGGTCACCAGCGCCAAGGCGACCATCTACCTGACCGAGGCCGTGGCCCGCTCGGTCATCTCGCGCGCCGGTACGACCACCCCGTCGATCAACACGATGACCTACCTGTTCGACCTGCTGTTCTGGTATCTCGACGGCCCGCGTCCCGTCTCGGCCTACGCGGCCGCCGCACGGGGCAGGATCCACGACGACTACGCCGCCCCTGACGCCACCTGGAGCGTGCTCACCTTCGACGACGGGGCGGTCGCCAACCTGGGCGTCAGCTGGGAGCTGCCCGAGTTCTGGCCCGCCTACGTGGCGTCCATGGACTTCGAGCTGTTCGGCCGCGACGGCACCATCAGCGTCAAGGACGACCACCGCGACGTGCTCATGGCCAGCCGGGTGCCGGTGCCTGCGCCCTACACCCCCGACGTGAAGATGAACGTCGCCCTGCTGGGCTCTTACATGCCCGGGGACTGGGCCCTCGGCGAGCACTTCGGGGCCATGCAGGAGGAGACCCATGCGTTCATCAACAGCGTGGGCCAGGGGCGCACCGATCCGATCCTCGCCACTGGGGAGGAGGGTCTCAACGTCTTGATGGTGTCGCGGGCCGTGGACGAGGCGGCCACCACCGGCGAGGTCGTGCCCATCACCTGGGGCCTCTAGGGCACAACAATGGGAGCCATGCTGGAGGGCGTCACCGTCCTGGAGCTCGGGCAGGTGATCGCGGGCACCTTCGGCGGCACGATCCTCGCCGACATGGGCGCGGAGGTCATCAAGATCGAGCCCCACCGGGGCGACACCGCCCGCAACCCGCAGATCGCGCCACTGCGGGGCGAGAGCGCCATCCACCTGTTCATGAACCGCGGCAAGAAGAGCGTCGTTCTCGACCTCAAGAGCGAGCGGGGCCTGGAGCTGTTCTACCGGCTGGTGGAGACCGCGGACGTGGTGGTCGACAACTTCCGGCCCGGAGTGATGGGCCGGCTGGGTATCGACCACGAGACGCTCAAGGCCCGCAATCCGGGCATCGTCACCGCCACGGTCACCGGCTTCGGCGAGACCGGGCCCCTGCGCGACAAGGCCGCCTTCGACCTGGTGATCCAGGCCTACAGCGGTCACATGGACTACACCGGCGAACCCGACGGCCCGCCGGCCCGGGTCGGCACCCCGCTGGCCGACCTAGCCGGCGGCATCTATGCCTGCATCTCGATCCTGGGCGCGCTGGTGGGACGCGAGCTGCACGGGGGTGGCCGCCACGCCGACGTGTCGATGCTCGACTCCCTGGTGTCGCTGCTGGCCTACGACGGCCTCGACTACCTGAACTCCGGCCGGGTGGCCAGCCGCCAGGGCACCGCCCACAGCCACATGGTCCCCTGGCAGGCCTTCGCGACCCGCGACGGCCACGTGGTGGTGGTGGCCCGCGACGAGAAGTTCTGGCGCAACCTGTGCGAGGCGATCGACCGCCCGGACCTGATCGACGACCCCCGCTGCTGCGACAACGCCGCCCGGGTGGCCAACCGGGGATTCGTGGTGGGCGAGCTGGCATCGGTGTTCGCGACGATGACCATCGCCGAGCTGAGCGACCTGCTCGACCGTTGCGACATCCCGGGCGCCCCGGTGAACGACATGGCCGCGGTGTTCGCCGACGAGCACGTTCGGGCCCGCGGCATGGTCCGCACCTACCACCACCCCACCCTCGGCGAGGTTCGCCACCAGCCGAGCCCGCTGAAGCTCAGCGGCTGGGACCTGCCTGACCGCCATGCCCCGCTTCTCGGCGAGCACACCGCCTCGGTCCTGCGAGAGCGCCTCGGCCTCAGCGGCGACGAGATCGCCGCGCTGGCTGCGGACGGCGCGATCGGACTCCCGTCCAGCGTCGGGGAGGTTCAGAGGCCGAGCGATTGGGCGTGAGACCGTACGGGGTGCCGCTGCGAGGCCAAGAAATAGCCTTTGACCTGCCCAACTAATCCGGGAACAGACTTGCACTGCCGCCCTGGAGGTTGCTGCACTGAGGTATGCGTCGGCGTTGTCCCGGGCGATAGGTTGAACGCAGGCAGTCAGCGGGGAGATGCGGGAATGCGCACCACGAAGATGGTCTACTGGCAGGAGGACGGGTGCTGGCTCGGCTATCTCCAGGAATTCCCCGACTATTGGACGCAAGGCGAGACGTTGGAAGACCTCGAGGAGCATCTTCGCGACCTCCACGCGGATCTGACTAGCGGTGAGCTGCCGGGAGTGCGCCGCGTCGCCGATCTGACGTTTGCGTGAATAGGGTTGAGCTCATCAGGCGGATCCATGCGACCTGGACGGACCGTTTCCGGCACGGCTCGAAGAACGACAGGTATCGCA
>JAJEEV010000050.1 GCA_022820805.1 Acidimicrobiia bacterium | reverse complement strand
CGTCGATGTCGGCCTGGCGCACCCACGCCCGCACCGACTCCACCCCATAGCCCAACTGGGTCGCCACCCGCCTCACGGTCCCGTGATCGGTGCCCAACTCGGCGCGCAGCTGGCGAACCAGCCGCACCGCCTGGGCCTTCTTCTCCACCGAGTACCTCCTCGTCGAAGGACTCCCCGGCATCTTCTGTGTAGGCATAGCCACATCCTCGCTTTCCCAAGGTCAAGATCCTCCGGGAAAGCCAGGGCGGTTCACCGTCGCCTGGGATCGCCACAAATGAAGCACATGCCCCGCTGTGTTTCGTGCAGGTTGCGTGCCAGCGGATCCGAATCGGCGCGCGATGCCATGGGCGCTACAACCCACGCGCCCATTCGCGTACCTCGCCGACCGGTAGTAACGCCCCCGCCGAAACTCCTGTCCTAAACCGCCCGGCTTCTTGGAGGGGTCGTCCCGGGCCCCCTCGACCCCAACTGCTCGACGATCTCAGCGGGAGTGGAGGTTGACGCCCCGGAGACTGCGACCAAGTGGCATGTGTGCCTATGTGATGTAGTCGTCCCATTGTTGCATGAGTGCGCGGCGGCGCTGCAGCATGTCGGAGCGGGCGTAGGCACCCTCGACGCCGCGCACGGCATGACCCAGCGCCATCTCCGCGAGATCCCTCGGCACGCCGGCGTCTGAGCACCACGAACGGAACGTGGCTCTCAGCCCGTGAGCCGAGCTGGGAATGTCCAGGTCGCGCAGCAGCTTCACGTAGGTGTTCTCCGACACCGCTCGCCCCGTGACCGGCGAGGGGAACACCAACTCAGTGTTGTTGGCGCTGCGGGCCTTGGCGAGCAGCTCGACAGCCCGTCGACTGAGCGGCACCCGAAACTCGGTGTCGGTCTTGTAACGAGACGCCGGGATTGTCCACACAGCGGTGTCGAGGTCGAACTCGTCCCAGGTGGCGTGACGAACCTCTCCGGGTCTGGTCGCGGTCAGCGCCAACAATTCAAGGGCCTGCTTCGTGGCGGCGGCTGCCTCCGATGCTCGGATCTTCTTCAGCGCGTCGGCGACTTCGCCGTGGTGCAAAGCCCGATGATGGTTCGGGCGGTGGCGGTGCTTGGGCATCGCGGCGACAGCCGCCGATGTGGGGTCGATCTCGCGCAGGCCGCGGCCCATCGCCCACTTCATGGTTGTTGAGATCCGGCGCGCGGTGCGGCGGGCCAGTTCCGGGCGGTCCCACACCCGGTCGAGCACCGCCACCACATCTGCGGCAGCCACGTCCGCGACAGGCATCGGGCCGATGGTCGGGTCGATGTGGTGGGCGAGCAGCGATCGCCACTGCTGCTCGGTGTTAGAAGTGGGCTTCCAGTTGGGGCGGTGCAAGTCGATCACGGCCTCCATCGCCTCGGCGAAGGTGACGGTGTGGCGTCGGCGGGGATCGCGTCCTTCCTCGACGGCTTGGCGGTTCGAGAGTGCCCGTTCACGGGCCAGGGCCAACGACACGGCGGGGTAGGAGCCGAGGCCGAGACTGACGGTCTTGCCGCCGATGCGGAGGCGCTGGCTCCAGGTCTTGGACCATCGACCGTTGACGGTGCGCTTCACGAGCAATGACAGTCCGTGGCTGCCCCGGCCGTCGCCGTAGCGGCCCGGCTTGTTGATCGTCCTCACGTATGCTGCTGTCAGTGTCCGTGGTCGCTGCACCGGTCGTTCCTCTCGCCCGGAGTGGTAACAGGACCGGTTCATCGCCGTTTCGCGGCCGGTTCGTGCCCCGCGGGACTCGAACTCTGCGACTCTTGGTAACCGGTCTAGTTACCACTTCTCGTCTGACAATGGACGATACCGGGTGTCAAACGCTGACACAAGCAGGCCCGCGTCCACCCGCTCTGAAGTCGGCTTTGACCTTGGAGTTTTGGCCCGCTACGGCACCCTGTGACACGGGCTGTCACGGTCGAGTGTGATTCCCTCTCCGGCACCATGAAATATCAACAAATAGCTTTGAACACTATATATTGAGAGAATATTGCATTTGATTACCCCTAGGCGGGCTCGAGAATGACGACGGTGGTTCCGTTCGTACGGCGGACTGCGAACTCGTCAAGCTTTCGGTTCACGTCGGTCCATCGTTGCCAGAAGCGGTGTTGTTCCTCTTCGGTCGCCGGACGCGCGATCACATCACGATCGCCATCGACCAGCTCGACGTGCGCCTCCGGGTTGGCCTGGAGGTTCAACCACCACGCAGGCTCAGCAGGATCCCAGCCGTTCATGGCCATGGTCACCAGGTTGGGACCGTCCTCGACGTAGGCCAGCATCACAGCGCGCTTCTGTCCAGAACGGCGTCCGATGGCCGTCAGATGCATCAAGCCGTATTGATCAGGCCGCGGCCGACGGAGCCCCCGCCTCCCACTCGTGAGCCGGTACAGCTGAGCATGAATCCACCAAGCGAGACGAACAAACCAACGCGGTGGCATCCAATGCGCCTTCTCGCTCCTCGGTTCCGTCATGTGCCATACCTCCGTCGCGACTCTGAGCCGGTCGGCCAAGCCATCCGGGCGTCACCCATGCTGGACGGCCAGGCGCGGCGATGCACCCTCCCTGCTGTCGGGATCAGCTCAGCCAAACGTACAGCCTGAGCACCAGCAAAGATTGCGAAAATTGGTGACTATCGACAAAAGCTACGAAGAAGGCTGCCAAGTCGGCCGCCGGACCAAGCGACGCGAGAGTCTCTCGCCGTGCTCGGGGACCGTCAGGCAGCCAGTCGGCTGAGCGCGGCGGCCACCGTGGCACACAGCACGTCCGGCCGCTTGGCGTAGTCGTCCCACGTGAACGTCAGGACGGTCCACCCTGCGAGCAGCGTCGCGTTGCGACGCCTGGGATCTTCCCTGAATGACTTCATGTTGAAGTGCCACTTCACGCTGTCGAGCTCGATGGCCAGGCGCTCGGCCGGATAGGCGAGATCGACCTGGGCCACCAGCGCACCGCCCGCGTCCTCGACCCGATGCTCGAAGCGCGGGCGGCGCAGGCCGTAGCCTTCCAGTAGATCCGCCACCATCCGGCTCCAGTCGCTCAACGGGACGCCGCCCTCGACAGCCCGAGCCTCGAGCGCGGCCCGGAGCGCCGCAGTGCCGTTGCGTCCCGGCCTTGCGTGCGACGCCAGCACCGCCCATAGATCGCGGGGCCGCACGAGTCCGTCTCGCAGGACAGCGTCGATGGTGCCGTCCAGGCGTTTCCCGCTCACCACGCCGGCAAGGTCGAGGACCGTCCTGGCTGGATCCGTGCAGGGAATCCCGTCCCGGACCACGAGGCGGGCGAGACCCATCTGGGACGAGTGATGGAGTCGTACCCCCGGCACCCGGCTGACCCGGCCCGTGGCGACCACAATCTCCGCCTTGTCGAGCCAATAGCCGTCAATGCCCAGAAGGGCGGCGGCGGATCGGTGGCTGGCCAGGGCCTCGTACGCCATGCAGGCGGCCAGCAACCTCGATCGCGGCGTGGACGGCACCGCCGCGCTCCGGTACACGCCGGGCGCCGCACGCACCCACCGGTCCGTCCGCACACGCCAGTACACCTGACCGATGGTCATACCGGCCGCCAGTGCTTGGGCTCTCGAGATGAGTCCATGCTGTCGGGCCATCAGGGCGAGCACCTTGCTCTCGGCGCTCTCCGCGTGAGGCGGACCGGCTGCTCGACTGCGTGCTGCCATCGGCCGCTACGGTATCGCCATCTGCAGTGACAACTCACTAGAAATAGTGAAAAATACATTATTGGGTGGTATTTGCAGAATAGTTCAAAGAAAGCCGAGCCGATGCCGACGCATCCGGCGAAGTGGTCCACGCCCGGCAGGGTGAGAGGGGGCGGCCCCTAGACTGGGCGGATGTCCCGGGACCGGATCGAGCGTCGTCTGCGGGGAATCGGACGGCAGTTGAGTGCCCTGAGGACCGACCTGCGAGTGTGCGAGGAGCAGCTCCTGCAGGTCAGCGACGAAGCCGACGAAAGCCGGCTGCGGGCCCTGGTGTCGGAGACGCCGCTGGCCGAGCGCGAGTACCGGGAGACCAGCCGTCACGCCGAGAGGCTCCGGCGCCACCGCGAGGAGATCGCAGAGCGCATCGCCCGCTTGGAAGCGGATCAGGACGCCCTGCTGGATCGGTTCAGCGCGTCGTGAGCGCGGACCCGCCGGGCGCGGTGCGGGTGTTGGTGGCCGAGGACGAGGCCATCATCCGCCTCGACCTGGTCGAGACCCTGCGCGAGGAGGGCTTCGACGTGGTGGCCGACACCGGCCGGGGCGACGAGGCGGTGGGGCTGGTGGCCGAGCACCGCCCCGACGTGGCCATCCTCGACGTGAAGATGCCCGGCATCGACGGGATCGAGGCGGCCCGCCGGATCGCGCCCCAGCGCGGGACGGCGGTCGTGATCCTCACCGCCTTCAGCCAGCGTGAGCTGATCGAGGAGGCCCGCGAGGCCGGAGCCATGACCTACCTGGTGAAGCCGTACCGGCGAGACGCCCTGGTGCCTGCTGTGGAACTGGCTCTGGCCCGGTTCAGGGAGATGGAGGCGCTCGAGGGCCGGGTCGGCGATCTGGAGGACCGCCTGGAGGTGCGCAAGCTGCTCGACCGGGCCAAGGGACTGCTCATCGACGGCCACGGCATGAGCGAGCAGGACGCCTTCGTGTTCATCCAGCGCACCGCCATGTCTCAGCGCCGCACCATGCGAGACGTGGCCGGCGAGGTGCTCGCGGGCCGCGTCGCGCCGTGACCCTCCGGCCGTCGGCGGGATTGCCGTAGATTCTGCGCTATGGCCAGGAGGCCGAGCGGAAAGGCAGTAGTCCATGGGAAGTGAGGTGCCACCGTCTGCTCACCCGCGCTCGAAGGTGATGCTGATCGACGGCAACTCGCTGGCGTACCGGGCCTTCTTCGCCCTGCCCACCGACATGGCCACCGCCTCGGGCCAGATCACCAACGCGGTGTTCGGCTTCACGTCGATGCTCATCAACCTGTGGCGCGACCACCAGCCCGACAAGGTGGTGGTCGCCTTCGACCGGCCCGAGCCGACCTTCAGGCACACCATGGTCCCCACCTACAAGGGCACCCGAGACTCCGCGCCCGACATCCTGCGCCAGCAGATGGGCCTGGTCCGCGAGGTGCTGGAGGCTCTGGCCGTGCCCACCGTCGATGCCCCCGGCTTCGAGGCCGACGACGTGATAGCCACCCTGGCGACCGAAGGGCGCGACGCCGGCCATGAAGTGATCGTGGTCACCGGCGACCGCGACACCTACCAGCTGGTGGAGGACCCGTCGGTGAGGGTGCTCTACAACGTGCGCGGCGTGTCGGACTACAAGCTGTACGACGAGGCCGGCATCGCCGAGCGCACGGGCGTGCGGCCCGCCGACTACGTGCAGTACGCGGCCCTGAGGGGCGACAGCAGCGACAACCTGCCCGGCGTGCCCGGGGTGGGGGAGAAGACCGCGGCCAAGCTAGTCAACACCAAGGGCGGCCTGGACGGGATCTTCGCCTCCCTCGATGAGCTGACACCCAAGCTGAGAGAGAACCTGGCGGCCGCCGAGGACCAGGTCCGCACCAACGCGGAGGTCATGCTGCTGGTGCGCGACGTACCGCTGGAGGCCGGGCTCGACGATCTCTCCCTGGGCGAGGTCGACGCACAGGCGGTTCGCAAACTGTTCGACTTCCTGGAGTTCCGCACGCTGCACACCCGCCTGGCCGAGGTCCTCGGCGACAAGCTCGGCGAGGACGCCACCGGCGCGGATCCATCGACGACGGTCCTCGTGCCCGACATCGACGTGCTTCAGACCCCCGCGGCGGCAGCCGAAGCCCTGCGAGCCGCGGCTGCGGACGGGGCGTCGGCGCCGCCCCTGGCACTGGCGGCGCCGGCCGGGGGGCTCGACAGCGGTCTGGCGTGGGTGGTCGACGCGGCCGCCGGCAAGGTGGCCTTCGCCGGCGGCGCTCTCCTCGGCGACGCCGCGGTCTCGGCCGCGCTCACCGATCTGCTGACCGCACCGGCCGGCGGCGCCGATCCCGGCTCGAGCCGGTCGCTGGCCGCCCACGGGGCCAAGACCATGATGGGCCCGCTGCTGGACCGCGGCATCGAGATGCGCGACCCGCTGATCGACACCATGCTGGCCGCCTACCTCCTCGACCCCGCCGACGCCCGCTACGACCTCAGCGACCTGGCCGGCCGCTACGCCGGCATCGACCCGCCGTCGCACGCTCCGCCGGAGGGACGGCTAGACCTCGACGGCGGCTCCATCGAGCCCCACGAACAGGCCGGATGGGCTGCGCTGGCCATCGACCGCCTGGTCACACCCCTGCGGGAGGCGCTGGCCGCCCAGGGCCTGGAAAGCCTCAACGACGACGTGGAGGTGCCGCTGGTCCGAGTGCTGGCCCGCATGGAGCACATCGGGATCGGGGTGGACCGCTCGGTCCTGGAACAGATCCGCGACGAGCTCGACACCGAAGCCGAGGAGCTGCGCAGCCAGGTGCTGGCCGACGCGGGTCGCCCCATCAACGTCAACTCGCCCAAGCAGCTCGCCGAGGTGCTCTTCGAGGACCTCGAGCTCACCCCCACGAAACGCACCAAGACCGGCTACTCCACCGATGCCCAGTCCCTGGAGAAGCTGCGGGGCGAGCACCCCATCGTGGATCACCTTCTCGGCTACCGCGAGGTGGAGAAGCTGCGCTCCACCTACGGGGTCGGCCTGCTGGCCGAGGTCGGTCCGGACGAGCGCATCCGGGCCACCTTCAACCAGACGGTGGCCCGCACCGGCCGGCTCAGCTCCGACGCCCCCAACCTGCACAACATCCCGGTGCGCTCCGAGCGCGGCCGGGTGTTCCGCACCGCCTTCGTGGCTCCGGCCGGCTGCAAGCTGCTGGTCGCCGACTACGACCAGATCGAGCTCCGCTGCATCGCCCACCTCGCCGAGGACCCCGGCCTGATCACCGCGTTCGAGGCCGGCGACGACATCCACACCGCCACCGCGGCCCGGGTGTTCGACATCGCCCCTTCAGATGTGGGCGTGGAGGAGCGGGCCACCGCCAAGATGGTGTCCTACGGCCTGGCCTACGGGATGGAGGCCTACGGCCTGGCCCAGCGGCTCAACATTGCCACCGGCGAGGCCGCCGAGATCCTCGACGCCTACTTCGAGGCGTTCCCCGCTGTGCGCGACTACATGGACCACACCGTGGCCGAGGCCCGCAGCAAGGGCTACACCGAGACCCTGTTCGGGCGCCGCCGGCAGATACCTGAGCTGGCCAGCCCCAACGTGCGGCTGCGCCAGGCCGGCGAGCGTCAAGCCATGAACGCGGGGATCCAGGGGTTGGCCGCCGACATCTTCAAGGTGGCTCTGGTGCGTCTCGACCGGGCCCTGGAGGCCGAGAGGCTGGCCTCCCGCATCGTGCTCCAGGTCCACGACGAGATCATCCTGGAGGCGCCCGACGCCGAGGTCGGGCCGGCCTCGGACCTGACCCGCGACGTGATGCGGGGCGCGTTCGAGCTGCGGGTGCCTCTGGAGGTCGACCTCCAGGTGGCCGACACCTGGGCCGGAGCCAAGGGCTGAGGGTCCGGGCCGAACCGGTCCGGCCCTCGGGCCGGTAGCCTCACCGGGTCCCATCCGCCCATCAACCCTGCCCGGAAAGACACCGTGACCGACACCGCAACCGCCATCCTCGACCCGACACCGCCCGCCGACATGGGCACCTTCGCCGAGGACGGCACCTACATCCCGCGCCAGATCGTCGAGGACGATCTCGGCGACATCAGCCTCGACGACGCCTACGCCTCAACCATGGTGGTCGTCGAGGACGGACAGATCGTGGCGGGCACCGTCGTCCGCATCGACAAGGAAGAGGTCCTGCTCGACATCGGCTACAAGTCCGAGGGCGTCATACCGGCGCGGGAGCTGAGCATCCGCCACGACGTCGACCCCGGCGAGGTGGTCGCGCTCGGCGAGGAGATCGAGGCCCTGGTCATAACCCGCGAGGACAAGGAGGGCCGCCTGGTCCTGTCCAAGAAGCGGGCCCAGTACGAGCGGGCCTGGGGCCGCATAGAGGATCTACGGGAGTCCAACGCCGCGGTCAAGGGCATGGTGATCGAGGTCGTCAAGGGCGGCTTGATCGTCGACATCGGCCTGCGGGGCTTCCTGCCGGCCTCGCTGGTGGAACTGCGCCGGGTGCGCGACCTCCAGCCCTACGTAGGGCGCGAGCTCGACGCCAAGATCATCGAGCTCGACAAGAACCGCAACAACGTGGTGCTGAGCCGGCGGGCATGGCTGGAGGAGACCCAGCGCGAGCAGCGCGAAGCGTTCCTCGACAACCTCCGCCCCGGCGAGATCCGCAGCGGCGTGGTGTCGTCGGTGGTGAACTTCGGCGCATTCGTCGACCTCGGCGGCATGGACGGCCTCGTCCACGTGTCGGAGCTGTCCTGGAAGCATGTCGACCACCCCAGCGCGGTGGTGTCGGCCGGCGACCGCATCGACGTCCAGGTGCTGGAGGTGGACCTGGAGCGGGAGCGGATCAGCCTGTCGCTCAAGGCCACCCAGCAGGACCCCTGGCAGGAGTTCGCGGCCAGCCACCGGGTGGGGGAGCTGGTCTACGGGCGGATCACCAAGCTGGTGCCGTTCGGGTCATTCGTGCAGGTCGGCGACGGCATCGAGGGCCTGGTGCACATCTCGGAGATGTCGGCGCACCATGTGGAGCTCCCCGAGCAGGTGGTCACCCCCGGCGAGGAGCTGTGGGTGAAGATCATCGACCTCGACCTCCAGCGCCGCCGCATCAGCCTGTCGATCAAGCAGGCCGCCGAGGGCGGCGTGGTCGCGGCCGAGTACCAGGAGCACTTCGGTGACCACGCCTACGACGAAGAGGGCAACTACATCGGCACCGGCGGCTCCGAGGGCCAGCAGGCCTGGGAGGACTACTTCTCCGAGAGCGGTGACGAGTACACCGACGACGGGGGCGAGGACGTCGACGCGGACACAGCCGGCGACCCGGTCGAAGTCGCGGCCGCAGCCGGCGACGCCGACTCCGCCGACGACGAGACCTGACCTGCCCGAGATAGCACTCACAGGGGGGATCGGCGCCGGCAAGACGACGGTGGGCGCCGGGCTGGTCGAGCGGGGCGCGATCCTGATCGACGCCGACGAGATCGTGCGGGACCTCCAGCAGCCCGGCGAGCCGGTGTTCAACGCCATCTTGGAGCGTTGGGGATCGGCGGTGGTGGCCGAGGACGGCACCCTCGACCGGGCCGCGGTGGCTGCAGTGGTGTTCAAGGACGCCGACGAGCTGGCCGCCCTCAACTCCATCGTCCATCCCGCGGTGGGCGACGAGATGGTGAAGCGCAGGGCGGCGGCAGCCGAGCAGTCGCCCGGCGCGGTGGTGGTCCTCGACATCCCGCTGCTGGTCCGCCCCGACGGCGAGCCGATCGCGAAGCGCTACCGGGACCTGGCCGGGATCGTCGTGGTGGACGCCGACCCGGAGATGGCACTACAGCGCCTCGTGGCCCAGCGGGGCCTGTCGGCCGACGATGCCCGGGCCCGCATCGCCAACCAGGCCAGCCGTGAGTCGCGCCTGGAGGTCGCCGACTTCGTGATCGACAACAGCGGCACCGTCGCCGACCTGGAGCCCCAGATCGACGCCTGCTACCGCTGGGCGGCCTCCCTCGGCTGATCCCCGGCCGCGTCGGTACGATCGGGTCACATGCCGCCGGTGACCGTTCCCAGCGACCGGCGGGCCTTCGAGGTGGTGGCCCCGTTCGAGCCCGCCGGCGACCAGCCCAAGGCCATCGAGGCCTTGGCCGAGGGGGTGGCCGACGGGCATCGGTTCCAGACGCTGCTGGGCATCACCGGCTCGGGCAAGAGCGCCACCATCGCCTGGACCATCGAGCAGGCCCAGCGGCCCACGCTGGTGCTGGCCCCCAACAAGTCGCTGGCCGCCCAGCTGGCCAACGAGCTGCGGGAGCTGTTCCCCCACAACCGGGTGGAGTACTTCGTCAGCTACTACGACTACTACCAGCCCGAGGCGTACATGCCGGCCAGCGACACCTACATCGAGAAGGACTCGTCGGTCAACGACGAGATCGACCGGTTGCGCCACTCGGCCACCTCGGCCCTGCTCACCCGCCGCGACACGATCGTGGTGGCGTCGGTGTCGGCCATCTACGGCCTGGGATCGCCCGAGGAGTACGAGACGCAGCTGCTGGTGCTGCACGAGGGCGGCGAGTACGACCAGCGGTCGATCCTTCGGCGCCTGGTGGACATGCAGTACGAGCGCAACGACATGAACCTGGTGCGAGGCAAGTTCCGGGTGCGGGGCGACACCATCGAGATCCATCCCGCCTACGACGAGACCCTCGTGCGGGTGGAGCTCTTCGGTGACGAGGTGGAGCGCATCACCGTGGTCGATCCCCTGACCGGTGAGCGGCTCGAGACCCTGGAGGACCTGGTGGTGTTCCCGGCCACCCACTACGCCACCAGCGCGGCCCGCATGGAGGCCGCCGTGGTGCGCATCGAGGCCGAGCTGGCCGACCGGCTGGCCCACTTCGAGGCCGAGGGCAAGCTGCTGGAGGCCCAGCGCCTGCAGATGCGCACCAGCTACGACCTGGAGATGATGGCCGAGCTGGGCTACTGCAACGGCATCGAGAACTACTCGGCCCCCATCGACGGCCGGGGCCCGGGCGAGTCGCCCTACACGCTGCTCGACTACTTCCCTTCGGACTTCCTGATGGTGATCGACGAGTCGCATGTGGCCGTGCCCCAGCTGCACGGCCAGTACGAGGGCGACCGCAGCCGCAAGGAGACCCTTATCGACCACGGCTTCCGGCTGCCGTCGGCGGCCGACAACCGCCCGCTGCGCTTCGACGAGGTGATGACCCGGCTCAACCAGGTGATCTTCATGTCGGCCACGCCCGGCGCCTACGAGCTCGACGTATCGGACCAGGTGGTCGAGCAGATCGTGAGGCCCACCGGCCTGGTGGATCCGGAGGTGGTGGTGAAGCCGACCAAGGGCCAGATCGACGATCTGCTGGAGGAGATCTCGGCGAGGACGGAGCGGGACCAGCGGGTGCTGGTGACCACCCTCACCAAGAAGATGGCCGAGGACCTGGCCGAGTACCTGCTGGAGCGGGGGCTGCGGGTCCGCTACCTGCACAGCGAGGTCGACACCATCCAGCGCATCGAGATCCTGCGGGACCTCCGGCTGGGGGAGTTCGACGTGCTGGTGGGGATCAACCTGCTGCGGGAGGGGCTGGACCTGCCGGAGGTGTCGCTGGTATCGATCCTCGACGCCGACAAGGAGGGCTTCCTGCGCAGTGAGACGTCGCTGATCCAGACCATCGGGCGGGCGGCCCGCAACGTCGACGGCCAGGTGATCATGTACGCCGACCAGGTGACCGACTCGATGCGCCGGGCCATCTCGGAGACGAACCGCCGCCGGGGGCTGCAGCAGGCCCACAACGAGGCCCACGGCATCGACCCGACCACGATCCGCAAGGCGGTCACCGACATCCTGGCCATGATCCGCCCCGACCGCGACGGTGCGCCGGTGCCCGACGCCGAGGTGGGCGGCGAGCGCGGGGGAGGGCTGGCCGAGGCCCGCCGGCGGCGGGAAGGCCCCGATCTCGGCGCCCTGCCCGACGCCGAGCTGGAGCGACTGATCCGCACGCTCGACGAGGAGATGCACGAGGCCGCCGCCGACCTGCGCTTCGAGTACGCCGCCCGTCTCCGCGACGAGATCAAGGACCTACGCCGAGAGCTAGCCGAAATCCGGGGATAACATGGGTTGTCAACTCATTATCGTGAACTATGCCCCCCTTCGTGACTGACACGCTCCCGTTCTCCGAGGTGAAGGCTCATCTCTCCGAGGTGGCCGATCGGGTGGAGCGTCAGCACGATCGCATCCTGGTGACCCGTAATGGCCGGCCCTCGTTCGTTCTCATGAGTCCCGACGACCTCGCGTCGCTCGAGGAGACCCTCGACATCATGAGCGACGCGGAGTTGATGGAGTCGATACGGGAGTCACAACGGGAAGCCGCCGAAGGTCAATGCCAACCGCCGGTAGTCGCTACCCCGGTGACGGGTTCATAGCCGAACCCGATCTTGTGGCCGGCGTCGACGCTGCCGGCAAGGGATGGGCTATGGCCCTCACCGCGGTGGATCACGACTCGCCCATTCGATTCTCGGTATGGCCGACTCTCGCTGGCTTATGGGCTCACGCCCAATCGATCGGCGTGCTGGTAGTGGGCGTGGACATGCCCGTTGGGTTGCCCGGACCACAGCTGCGGAGCGCCGAGGTCGAGGCCCGCCAACTGCTTGGGCCTCGGAGATCGTCGATCTTCTGGTCACCTCCACTGCGCACTCTCGGTGCCGCCACTCATGCTGAGGCCAACCGTCTGGCAAGGGAGTCCACCGGTCGAGGCCTTTCTGCTCAAGGCTTCGCGCTGATGCCGAAGATTCGAGAGGTGCGCAGCACCCTCAGTGCATCAGACCTTCGGGCCGACGCGCGACCTCGCGCAGTGGAACTCCATCCAGAAACCAGCCTCGCGGTGCTCGCCGGAGCCCCCATGTCCGTCGGCAAGCGCTACCAGGCCGGCCTTGCTGAGCGGCTCGAGACTCTGACCGGCGTGTTCCCGAACATCGTCGACGCAGCGGCACTCACTCCGGTGCCCGGCCCGCCTCACGCTTCGTTGGACGACCTTCTCGACGCGGCCGCCGCGGCCTGGACCTGTCGGCGCGTGTACTCCGGCGAGGCTCGGTGTCTTGGCGAGGGAGAAGTTGACGAGACCGGCTACCCGATGAACATCTGGGTTTGACCGGGAGAAGACGCTCAGTTCCTGACCACCGTTGTAGTGGTAGGCACGCTGCTGGCTCAAGGTGCGAGACCGGCAGAACACCGAGACGGGATGTGACGAAGCCGAGGCCGCACGTGCATCGTGTGCGCTGATCGCCAAGGAGCATGCCCGCCGCATCCCGGCCCTTCCATCGGACGGCTAGTGTGCTTGACTTAGAGTGTCTAGGCTTGTAGCCAACCTCAGGTGAAGAAGCGAGAGCTGATGAGTCGCATCAGATCGATGGCCAAGGCTGGTGGAGTCGACCTCACCCTCGTACGCCAGGGTGGCAGCCACGAGATATGGGTGCTGGGAGGCGAGAGACTCGTGATCCCGCGTCACCGGGAGATCAACGAACGGACCGCTGCGGGAATCCTCGCCGACGCGAGGAGAATCACTGGACGATGACGATGGATTCACCGCTTCAGGGCTATCGAGTCGACGCGGTTCGCTCGGGCGACTGGTGGGCGATCACCGTGCCTGACCTGAGGGGAGTCTTCTCGCAGGCAAGGCGCCTCAACCAGGTGGAGCCGACCGCTCGCGAGGCGATAGCCATGATGCTTGACGTTGACGAGTCGGAAGTCGGGCCGGTCGACGTGCATGTGCAACCTCCCCACGAGGTAGCCGGACTGCTGAATGAGCTTCACCATTCCGTGTCCGTCGCCGAGGAAGCGAGTGCGGCCGCGGCGAGGGCGAGGCGCGAGGCCGCGAAGTTGCTCAGGGACGCTGGCTTCCCGATGCGCGATATCGGACACCTCCTGGGAGTGTCCCATCAGCGCATCAGCCAGATCCTCGCCCAGTAGCACCTCCCACGACGTGCCGTCGGCGAGTCCCGCCGGCGTCTCGGTATTGATCCTCGGCAGGCTCAGCCTCCGACACCGGCAAGCACGGCAGGGCTCAGGTTGCTTCGAAGATCTCGGCGCCGGACCAGCAGGTCACTGTGTCGGGGTCTACGGCTATGCCGCCGCCGCAGGTGCACTTGGGGCGCTCGTCATCGAGAAGATGGCCGTCGGCGTCCCACAGTTGGAACGTGTGCTCGCGCACAGGCTCGCGCACGACTCTGAGCCACCGGCCGCGGCCTCGGGCGGTCAAGGCTTCTACCAGTGCCGAGACCAGGTCCGGCGGTGGGGGTTCGTTGGTCTTGATCAGGTAGAACGTCCCGCCGATGCCTAGCTCATGCGGCCCGTCCTCATACCTGTCGAGGTAGGCCACAGTGCGCTGCGGGTTGTAGTCGGGCGGCGGTTTGCCGTCCAACGTCAAGGTCTGGCGACCGTCGGTGCGCATCGAGTACAGGTTCACTGCGACCCACGAGTCGCGCCCGAAGGGGATGGTGCCCGTCATGGGCTCCTCCTCACATGTGTAGGAGTGCCCGCAGGGGCGACCCGGCTGACTTCGCGGGGTGTCCACTGCGGGGGCCGCGAGTCCGGCAAGCCCCAGCCGGCTTCGTCTTCCGACCAGGTGGACCAACAACAGTATCTAAGATTTATTGACGATGCTCTACAGATGTCATACCCCCATGTCATGCTTTGACCATGCTTGTGGAGATGACCCAGCGAGTGCGGGAAGGACTGGCAGAGTTGATCCGCCTGGTCAACTCCGAGAGCGCTTCGACCGCGGATGCACGACAGGTGCTGTCGGAGTCGAAGGCGTTCGCAGCGCAGGTGGCGGTGCTGCAGGCTGACGCGGCTGCGCTAGTAGCGACCAGTGAGCAGCACGGCGACGGAGGTGCCGGGGTGCTGGCCCAGGCGGCTGGGGTGTTCCGGCGAGACGCCGAAGGGCAGGTCAGAGCGGTCGGGCAACTGCAATCGATGCCCGAAGTGCGGGACGCGTTGACGGACGGCGACATCTCTCTGGCGAACGCCAAGGCCCTCGCCCAAGCCTCGAAGAAGACCAGCGTCGCTCAGGTCAGCCAGGACACCGGCCTGCTGGAGAAGGCGGCTTCGCTGTCGCCGGAGCAGTTCGCCAGAGAGACGGGGCGATGGGTGGCTCAGCGTCAGGATGACGGCGGCGAGGGACAGTACAGACGGCAGCGGGCCCGGCGACGGCTCAGCGTGTGGAAGGACAACGACGACGGCATGGTCCATCTGCGGGGCGAGTTCGACCCGGTGGTCGGGGCCAAGCTGAACAAGCGGCTCCTTGAGGAGGCCGAGCGGTTGCGGCGACTAGACCTCAACAACCCCGGCGGCGAGAAGCGCAGCCTCCGGCAGCGTCTCGCCGATGCGCTCGACACACTCACCGAGACTGACTCAGGCGAAGGGAGCAGGGGAGCGCCTTCGGCCGAAATCGCCATCGTGCAGCATCTGGACCGTGACGGCGACAAGGCGTTCGCGGAGGTGGCCGGCGGGGGAGTGATTCCTCAGAGCGTGCTCGAGGAGCACTTCTGCAACGCCAGGATCGTGGGCGTGGTGTACAGCAGCAAGGGCGTGCCGCTGTGGCGCGGCTCGGCGCTGCCGCGACCTACCAGGGCTCAGATGGACGCGCTGATCGCCCGCTACGGCGCCTGCGGCGAGCACTATGCCGTGTGCCAAGCCCACCACATCCGGCCCCGGTCTCAGGGCGGCCCCAACGACATCGACAACCTGATGCTGCTGTGCTGGGGATGTCACGACAAGGTCCATCACCACGGCTGGCGAGTCGTGCCCAGCGGCGACCTGCACACGATCGCACCGCCGGAGCGCATCCGCCACGGGCCGGCCCGCGCTCCCGATCCGCCACCGATTCACGGCCCGCCGCGCTCACACGGACCGGGCAGCTCAAGCAACCAACGCCAAGCGCGCATTCGGACCGTCCGACCGACGATGACTCCCTGCGATCAGGCTGACGCCGCTTCCACCTCGCACGCGACTGACGCGCGCTTCGCGGTCACATGAGCGCATGACGTGGAGGGACGCCGCTCAGCGGATTGACGCCGGGATCGCGACCATTCTGGCCAGCGTGACGGACGGCAGCGTCAGCAGCACGGAAGCACTCAAGGCCATCCGGCAGGTGGAGGCCGATGTGGAGGCGATGGTCTCCCTCGTCGACATCAAACGGACTCCCACCGCGGAACTCCGCGAGTTCATGGAGAGGTGTCAAGCGTTCTCGGAGAAGTTGGCGGAGTTCGAGGGACGAGCAGAAGCCATCCTCGCCCTAATCGAGCGTCAGGGCGGCGACGGCGCCGCGGTGGCATGATCTTGGCGTGGAGGAGCTCGAGGATCGTCCGGGGCGGGGAGCCTCCGTTGCTTGGGTGAGCGAGATCGGGCCTCGGCGGGTGAACGAGGACCGGGCGTCGGCGACAGTGTCGGACGGCGACGGGAGCTGGGTCATCGCGGTGGCCGACGGACTCGGGGGACACACCCGAGGCGACGAGGCCGCCCAGGCTGCGATTGAGGGACTGCCGCGGCGCATCGCCGGGGCCGACGAGATGGCGGTCGCCTTCGGGGAGGCCAACGAGCGGGTCCTGGCTCTGACCGGTCCGGAGTCGTGGCAGCGGAACCTGCCGCTGTTCATGTTCCCGATGAGCACCCTCACCGTGGCTGCCTGGACCCCCGAGGACGGGCTGCTGATCGGCTGGATGGGCGACACGCTGCCGTTCATAGCCACTGAGGGGCCTGACGGGTTCCGCGGGTTCTGCTGCGGCCGCCCCCACCGCATCCCGGGCGGCAGCATCGAGATCTGCCTGGGCATGCCACCCGCCGATGCCAGCGCAGGCACCGGGCTGGTCGAGGTGGAGATTGTCGGCGAGTCCGGCGACGGGACTCAGCCCGACGCGGTGGTCCTGGCCAGCGACGGCGGCTGGGAGCCGTTCGTGTACGCCCACGGCGTCGAGTGGCTGTCGGACGACTCTGTGACCGGCGGCATCGGAGCAGCGTGCGGGTCCGGCGCAGAGACCGCCGAGGACATCGCCGCGCACATCCTGAACGAGGCCCGCAGCCTCGGTCTCAACGACAACACGACCTACGCGGTAGCTCTCTGGCGCTGATCCCCGCAATCCGCCGGATTACGAACAACTGTTCGCTGCACGGACAGGCCCAGCGGGTAGAGTCTGAGCGTGGCTGAGCGGCTGGTGATCTCGGGGGCGCGCGAGCACAACCTCCGAGACGTTCACCTGGACCTTCCGAGGGACCAGCTCATCGTGATCACCGGGCTGTCCGGGTCGGGAAAGAGCTCGCTGGCGTTCGACACGATCTACGCCGAGGGCCAGCGCCGCTACGTCGAGTCGCTGTCGGCCTACGCCCGGCAGTTCCTGGGCCAGATGGACAAGCCCGACGTCGACTTCATCGAGGGACTCTCGCCGGCAATCTCCATCGACCAGAAGAGCGCGTCGCGCAACCCCCGCTCCACCGTCGGCACCATCACCGAGGTCTACGACTACCTGCGGCTGCTGTACGCCCGCATCGGCGTGCCCCACGACCCCGAGACCGGCGAGCGGCTCATCCGCCAGACGCCCCAGCAGATCGTGGACCGGATACTCGAGATGGAGCCCGGCACCCGGTTCCAGGTACTGGCCCCGGTGGTGCGGGGCCGCAAGGGGACCTACGACACCCTGCTGGCCGACCTGGCCGGGCAGGGATACGCCCGCGCCATCGTCGACGGCGAGCTGGTCGAGCTGGCCGACATGGCCGGCACCACCGGCCTCTCCGGGGGCGCCGACGGCCTGGAGCTGGCCCGATACGAGATGCACGACATCGCCGTGGTGGTGGACCGCCTGGTGCTGCGCGAAGGGGTCGAGCGCCGCCTGACCGACTCGGTCGAGACCGCCCTGCGCCTCGCTGAAGGCATCGCCGAGATCGAGATCGTCCCCCGCTCCGACGACGACGCCGGAGAGCCGCGGCGGATCGTGTTCAGCCAGCACCTGGCGAGGCCCTCCGACGGCAAGTCCTTCGAGGAGCTGGCCCCCCGCAACTTCTCGTTCAACTCGCCCTACGGGGCCTGCGGCCACTGCGACGGCCTGGGAACCGTGTTCGAGGTCGACCCCCAGCTGGTGGTCCCCGACCCCGACGCCACCCTGGCCGCCGGGGCGATCACGCCGTGGTCCGACAGCCGGTCGCGCTACTACCCCCGCCTGCTGCAGGCGGTGTGCGAGGAGTACGGCATCCCCCGCGACGTGCCGTGGCGGTCACTCACCGCCCGCCAGCACGACATGCTGCTGTACGCCAAGGGCGTCACCGGGCGGGTCCAGGTCCGCTACCAGAACCGGTTCGGGCGCCGCCGGGTGTACCAGGCCCGCTTCGAGGGGATCGTCCCGCACCTGATGCGGCGCCACAACGAGTCCGAGAGCGACTCGGCCCGCGAGAACATCGAGGGCTACATGCGCCAGGTGCCGTGCCCCGACTGCGGCGGCGCCCGGCTCAACCCGCTGTCGCTGGCCGTGACCGTCGACGGGCGCAACATCCACGAGCTGTGCGCCATGTCGATCGCCGACGCGGCCAAGACCCTGGCCGAGCTGAGCCTCGACGACCGCGACACGATGATCGCCGAGCAGGTCCTCAAGGAGATCCGGGCCCGGCTCGGCTTCCTGCTCGACGTCGGCCTGGACTACCTCAACCTGTCGCGCAGCGCGGCCACCCTCGCCGGGGGCGAGGCCCAGCGCATCCGGCTGGCCAGCCAGGTCGGCTCGGGCCTGGTCGGGGTGCTGTACGTGCTGGACGAGCCGTCCATCGGGCTGCACCAGCGCGACAACCGGCGCCTGATCGACACGCTGCTGCGGATGCGCGACCTGGGCAACACCGTGATGGTGGTCGAGCACGACGAGGAGACCATCCGGGTCGCCGACCATGTGGTCGACATCGGGCCCGGTGCGGGCGAGCACGGCGGGACCATCGTACACTCGGGGTCGTTCGACGGCCTGCTCGGCGTGGAGGACTCCATCACCGGGCAGTACCTGTCGGGCAGTCGCCGCATCGAGGTGCCGCAAGCGCGCCGCCTCGGCGACGGGACCCGCTTGGTGGTGCGAGGCGCCCGCGAGAACAACCTGGCCGACATCGACGTGGCCTTCCCGCTGCAGCGCTTCGTGTGCGTCACCGGAGTGTCGGGGTCGGGCAAGTCGTCGCTGGTCAACGAGATCCTGCACCGAGCCCTGATGCAGCACGTCTACCGGTCCAAGACGCCGCCCGGGCGTCACACCCGCATCGACGGCGCCGGCCATCTCGACAAGGTCATCGCCATCGACCAGTCGCCCATCGGGCGCACCCCCCGGTCCAACCCGGCCACCTACACCGGCGTGTTCGACCACGTCCGCAAGCTGTTCGCCAACACCGCCGAGTCCCGGGTGCGGGGCTACATGCCGGGGCGGTTCTCGTTCAACGTCAAGGGCGGGCGCTGCGAGGCGTGCCGCGGTGACGGCACCATCCGCATCGAGATGCACTTCCTGCCCGACGTGTACGTGCCCTGCGAGGTGTGCAAGGGCAAGCGCTACAACCGCGACACCCTTGAGGTGACCTTCAAGGGCCGCAACATCGCCGAGGTGCTCGACATGCCGTGCGCCGACGCCAGGGACTTCTTCGCCAACCAGCCGGCCATCGCCCGCCACATGGGCACCCTGGTCGATGTCGGGCTCGGCTACGTGCGCCTGGGCCAGCCCGCCCCCACGCTGTCGGGCGGGGAGGCCCAGAGGGTGAAGCTCTCCAGCGAGCTGGCCAAGCGCTCCACCGGCCACACCATGTACATCCTCGACGAGCCCACCACCGGGCTTCACTTCGAGGACGTGCGCAAGCTGCTGGGGGTGCTGGGCCGGCTGGTCGACCAGGGCAACACCGTGGTGGTGATCGAGCACAACCTGGACGTGGTCAAGACGGCCGACTGGATCATCGACCTGGGGCCCGAGGGCGGCTCGGGCGGGGGGCGGATCGTGGCCGAGGGCACCCCTGAGCAGGTGGCCGAGGTGCCCGAGAGCCACACCGGCCGCTATCTGCGCTCAATGTTGTGCTAGCCGGCGCTCTCGTCGCGTTCCCCGGTTGCATTGACGGGAGGGCGCGATCAAACGCCGCTGACGCAATAGGGGCCAAGGCATGGGCGCGCTGACCCGCCCGGCGGCGGGGTCCATCCCCGACGCCCCCGGGTCGTACCAGTTCCTCGACGCCGAGGGGCGGGTCATCTACGTAGGCAAGGCCAAGAGCCTGCGGTCGCGCCTCAACAACTACTTCGGCTCGCACCTGCCGCTGCGCACCCGCCAGATGGTCGAGGCGGCCGCGTTGGTGGAGTGGATCCAGGTGGCCAACGAGGTCGAGGCGCTGATGCTGGAGTTCTCGCTGATCCAGCGGCACCGGCCCCGGTTCAACGTCCGCTACACCGACGACAAGTCCTACCCGTTCCTGTGCGTCACCATGGTCGACGAGTGGCCCCGGGCCATGGTCATGCGGGGCCGGCGCCGCAAGGGCAACCGCTACTTCGGTCCCTACGGCCACGCCTACGCCATCCGGGACACCCTCGACCTGCTGCTGCGCACGTTCCCGATCCGCACCTGCACCGACGGCAAGTTCCGCCGCTACGCCAGCCTGGGCAAGCCCTGCCTGCTGTACCACATCGAGAAGTGCTCGGGACCGTGCGTCGGCGAGGTCTCCGCCGACGAGTACGCGGCCATGGTGTCCGATCTGCTGGAGTTCCTGGAGGGCGACACCGACCCGGTCATCGACCGCCTCAACGCCGAGATGACCGCGGCGGCCGACGAGCTGGAGTACGAGCGGGCCGCCCGGCTGAGGGACCGGCTCGACTCGGTCCGCAAAGCGGTCGAGACCCAGCAGATGGTGGGCTCCAGAAGCGAGGACTTCGACGTCATCGGCCTGGTGGAGGACGCCCTGGAGGCGGCCGTGCAGGTCTTCTTCGTGCGCCGGGGCCGGGTGATGGGACGTCGGGGCTTCATGATCGACAAGGCCGAGGAGCTCGACCGGGCCGAGTTGGTCAGCCGGACCCTGGAGCGGCTCTACTTCGACGACAACCCGCTGGGCTGGCCCAAGCTGGTGCTGGTGCCGGACATGCCCGCCGAGGCCGGGCTCTACACCGAGTGGCTCACCGAGATGCGGGGCTCGCGGGTGCAGGTCCGCGTGCCTCAACGCGGTCCCAAGCGGGCCCTGCAGGAGACGGTGACCCGCAACGCGGAGGAGTCGTTCACCCGGCACCGGCTCAAGCGCAGCACCGACCACAACAGCCGGGCCCGGGCCCTCAACGAGCTCCAGGAACACCTGGCGCTGGCCGAGGCCCCGCTGCGCATCGAGTGCTACGACATGAGCCACCTGTCGGGGCAGGACTACGTGGGCTCGATGGTGGTGCTCGAGGACGGCCTGCCCAAGAAATCCGACTACCGGCGGTTCCGGCTGCGCTCAGTGCCCGGCAACGACGACTTCGCAGCCATGCACGAGGTCCTGACCCGGCGGCTGAGCGGCTACCTGGAGCAACGGGCCCGGCCGGTCACCGAGCGCGACGGCCGCTTCTCGTACCCGCCGCAGCTTCTGCTGGTGGACGGCGGCAAGGGGCAGCTGGGGGTGGCGGTGCGGGTCCTGGAGGAACTGGGCCTCGAGGACGAGATCCCAGCGGCGGCGCTGGCCAAGCAGTTCGAGGAGGTGTTCGTGCCGGGCCGGGCCGAGCCGGTGCGCCTGCCGCGCCAGTCCGAGGCCCTGTACATGCTGCAGCGCATCCGCGACGAGAGCCACCGCTTCGCGATCTCGTACCATCGCACGCTGCGGGGCAGGCGCATGACGGGCTCGGCCCTCGACGGGATCGCCGGGCTCGGCCCCGTGCGCAAGGCCCGCCTGACCAAGGAGCTCGGCGGGGTCAGGGCCGTGCAGCGGGCCGACCTGCGCGAGCTCAAGGCCCTGGGCTGGCTGCCCGACGCAGTGGCCGAGAACGTCCACGCTGCCTTCCACCCGAGCGGTTGATCCCTCACTTCCGCGAATTGGCAGCGTTGTGCACGGCTGGCGTGCGCAGTGCTGCCAATTCGTAGAATGGGCTCCCCGGCGGCGAGGAGGGCGAACACATGCACGACTCCTTGAGGGGCAAGGTCGTGGTCGTCACCGGGGCCGGGCGCGGGATCGGCCGGGCCATCGCCGAGCGCTTCGCCGGAGCCGGATCCGCGGTCGCAGCCAACGACATCGACCCTGAGACTGCGGCCGGGACCGCGGCCGCCATCACCGACGCCGGGGGCACGGCCATGGCCGCGCCGGCCGACGTGTCCGACAGCGCCCAGGTGGCCGCCATGGTCGACGCGGTGATGGCCGAGCACGGCCGCATCGACGTGCTGGTGAACAACGCCGCGCTGATCAGCCCGATGCTGCACTTCCTCGAGGCCGACGAGGCGTGGTGGCGGCGCATCGTCGACGTCAACCTCACCGGGCACTTCCTGGTGTCGCACCCGATCGCTCGCATCATGGCCGAACAGGGCGGCGGCGCGATCATCAACATGAGCTCGGGCGGCGCCACCCGGGCCCACCGGTCCTTCACCGCCTACGACGCCACCAAGGGCGGCATCGAGGCTCTCACCCGGGCGATGGCGCTGGACCTCGGTCCCTACAACGTCCGGGTCAACGCGCTGGTGCCCGGCGCGATCGACACCAGCGGCATGACGGCCGACGAGCGCACCCACCGGGGCGAGAACGTGCCGCTGGGACGGATCGGTGAGCCGCTCGACATGACCGGAGCGGCGCTGTTCCTGGCCTCCGACGACGCCGGCTACATCACCGGCGAGACGTTGCGGGTGGACGGCGGCATGCTGGCCCAGCAGCGCTCGGCCACGGTCGACATCGTCAGGCCCGAGACCTTCCCCGCCGTCGAGGGCCTCTAGCCGTGTCAGGGTCACGCATTGGAGTCGACGTCGGGGGGACGTTCACCGACATCGCCCTCGAGCGGGACGACGGCAGCTTTTCGTCCATCAAGGTGCTCACCACCCACGAGCGGCCCGAGGAGGGGATTCTCGCGGGAATCGCGTCCGTCGTCGGCCGCGAGGGCTTGGCCCTGCGGGAGATCGCGCAGATCATCCACGGCACCACCCTGGCCACCAACGCCCTGATCGAGCGCCGGGGCGCCCGCACCGCGCTGGTGACCACCGCGGGATTCCGCGACGTGATCGAGACCCGCACCGAGAGCCGCTTCGAGCAATATGACCTGAACATCGTGCTGCCGGCTGCCCTGATCGAGCGCAAGGACCGTTACGTGGTCCCCGAACGGGTCGGCGCCTCCGGGGAGGTGCTGCTGGCCTTCGACGAGGGCGCCGCCCGAGCGGTGGTCGAGCGGCTGGTCGACGGCGGGTACGCCTCGGTGGCGGTGGGGTTCATGCACAGCTACCGCAACGGCGACCACGAGCGCCGCTTCCGCGACCTGCTCGGTGCGGCCGACCCCGACATCGCCGTGTCGCTGAGCTGCGAGGTGTCGCCCCAGATGCGGGAGTTCGAGCGGTTCAACACGGTGTGCGCCAACGCCTACGTCCAGCCGCTCATCGCCTCCTATCTGCGGAGACTCGAGGCTGAGCTGCGCCGGATGGGTGCGGGGTGCCCGCTGCTGCTGATCCACTCCGGCGGCGGGCTGATGAGCAGCTCGGCGGCGGCCTCGTTCCCGGTGAGGCTGATCGAGTCGGGGCCGGCGGGGGGAGCGATCTTCGCCGCCCATCTGGCCCGGATCCATCGCCGCGACCGGATCGTGTCCTACGACATGGGCGGCACCACCGCCAAGATCGCCCTGATCGAGGACTGCTCGCCCCGCACAGCCAAGACCTTCGAGACAGCCCGGACCGCCCGGTTCAAGAAGGGCAGCGGGATGCCCATCTCGGTGCCGACCATCGAGATGATCGAGATCGGGGCGGGCGGCGGCTCCATCGCCACCGTCGACGCCCTGGGCCAGATCCGGGTGGGACCGCACAGCGCGGGCGCCGACCCGGGGCCCGCCTCCTACGGTCAGGGCGGCACGGCCGCCACCGTCACCGACGCAAACGTGCAGCTGGGCCGGCTGCATCCCGACACCTTCGGAGCGACCGGCATCTCACTGTCGCCCTCGCAGGCTGCCGATGCCATCGGCTCCGATGTGGGCGAACCGCTCGGCCTCGACACCGACGCGGGCGCGGTCGGTGTGGTCGAGGTGGTGGACGAGAACATGGCCAACGCGGCCCGCACCCACGCGGTGGAGAGCGGCAAGGACCTGGCCGGCTATTCGATGGTCGCCTTCGGAGGTGCAGCGCCCCTGCACGCCTCCCGTCTGATCGACAAGCTCGGAATCGACGAGGTGCTGGTGCCGGTGGGAGCCGGGGTCGGCTCGGCCATCGGCTTCCTGCTCGCACCGTTCTCCTACGAGGCGACCAGGAGCTTCTACACCACGTCCGACAGCTTCGACACCGAAGGCGTGAGATCCCTGCTCGACGAGCTTGCCGCGGAGGCGGAGGCGTTCGTGCGGACGGGAACGTCCGGCGCGGTGACCGTCGAGCGGGAGGTGTCGATGCGGTACCGGGGCCAGGGCTGGGAGATCCCGGTGACGCTGCCGCTCGGCGAGTTCGACGAGATCGCCGCCCAGGAGCTGATCAACGCCTTCGTCAAGGCCTACGAGGCGTTCTTCGGGCGGGCCATCGACGGTCTGACCATCGAGGCGGTGAGCTGGTCGGTGACGGTCTCCTCGGGGCGGGACGCGCCGCCGCTGGTGGAACCGACCGCGGCCGGCCGGCCTCTCGCGGCGGCTGGGACCCGGCTGGCGCACGACCCCACCGCCGGGGCCAAGGTGCCGACCGCGCTGTTCGAGCGCTCGGCTCTGTCAGCGGGGGACACCGTTGCCGGCCCGGCGCTGATCATCGAGGAGCAGACCACCACCGTGGTCGGCTCCGGCCACGAGGCGGTGGTCCAGCCGGACCTGACCCTGCGGGTAGCGAGGGCGGCCCACCACGACCGCGAGGCCCAGTCGGCATCGAGATCCGCAGAGCAGTCGGGCCGGCCCGAGGCCGCGAGCCGGGTGGTCCCGATGCAGATCATGTGGAACCGGCTGATCTCGGTCGTGGAGGAGCAGGCCCTCACGCTGGTGCGGACCGCCTTCTCGACCTCGGTGCGCGAGGCCGGCGACCTGTCGGCGGGGATCTTCGACCGCTCCGGCCGGATGATCGCGCAGGCGGTGACCGGCACGCCCGGCCACGTCAACACCATGGCCGCGGCCGTGGGCCACTTCATCAACGAGATCGGCCCCGAGAGCATCCACCCCGGCGACGTCTACCTGACCAACGATCCGTGGAAGGGCACCGGCCACCTGCACGACATCACCGTGGCCACGCCGGTGTTCGCCGGCGAGGATTCCGACGACTCCGAGCTGATCGGCCTCTTCGCGTCGACCGCGCACGTCGTCGACATCGGCGGGCGGGGTTTCGGCCCCGACGCCCGTGAGCTGTACGAGGAGGGCATCCGCATCCCGATCATGAGGTGGGCCGACCGGGGCCGGCTGAACCGCGACCTGATCGAGATCGTGCGGGCCAACGTGCGCGAGCCCGACCAGGTGATCGGCGACATCTTCGGCCTGGCCGCCTCCAACGAGACCGGCCGGCGGCGGCTGCTGGACATGCTGGCCGAGTTCGGGCTGACCGACCTGCACGGACTGGCCGGCTTCGTGTTCGACCGCACCCGAAGGGCCACCCTCGCGGCGCTTCGCCGCGTGCCCGAGGGCGTTTACCGCAACACCATGCGGGTCGACGGCTACGGCGACCCGGTGACCCTGTCGACGACGGTGACCGTCACCGGCGACGGCATGCACGCCGACTTCTCGGGGACGTCGCCGGTGAGCCCCTTCGGCATCAACGTCCCGATCACCTACGCGCAGGCCTACTTCACCTACGGGATGCTGGTGGCGCTGGCCCCGGAGCTGCCCAACAACTTCGCGTCGCTGGAGCCGTTCACGGTCAGCTCCCCGCCGGGCACCATCCTCAACGCGGTGGAGCCCGACCCGGTGGCGGTGCGCCACGTGATCGGCCACTTCGTGACCGACCTCTGCATGGGCGCGATCGCCGAGGCCCTGCCCGATGTGATCCCGGCCGAGGGCTCGGGCGCGCTGTGGAACTTCCAGGCCAGCGCCCGCAGCGCCGATGTCACCGACCCCCGGCCCCCGGTGGAGATACTGATGTTCAACAGCGGCGGCAGCGGCGCCCGGCCCGACCGTGACGGGCTGACCGCCACCGCCTTCCCGTCGGGCGTGCGCACGATGAGCGCTGAGGCGACCGAGCAGGTCGGCCCGATCGTGGTGTGGCGCAAGGAGATCCGCGACGACAGCGCGGGCGCGGGCCGGTTCCGAGGCGGCCTGGGGCAGGTGATCGAGCTCGCCCCCGCCGAGGGCTACCAGTTCGAGTTCTCGGCCATGTTCGACCGGGTCGACAACCCGGCCCGGGGAAGGGCCGGCGGCCGCGACGGCGCCCGCGGCGACGTGCGGCTCGACGACGGCACGCCGTTCGGGTCCAAGGGCAAGCAGACCGTGCCCGCGGGCCGGCGCCTCATCCTCGAACTTCCCGGCGGCGGCGGCTTCGGCGACCCGGCCGAGCGCGACCCGGCCGCGGTCGCCAACGACATCGCCCAGGGCTACGTGACTTGAGCCTCCGCCCATCGGGAACCGGGCGAGGGCTGTCGTCGGCGCCTGCCGGATCCTCCTACGACGTGGTCATCGTGGGCGGGGCGATGATGGGATCGGGCGCCGCCTGGTTCCTGGCCCGCAATCCCGACTTCGACGGCACGGTGCTGGTGGTGGAACGCGACCCGTCCTACCAGCAAAGCTCCACAGCCCGGACCAACAGCTGCATGCGCCAGCAGTTCTCGACCGAGGTGAACATCCGCATCTCGCAGTTCGGCGCCGAGTTCGTGCGGGACTTCCCGGCCTGGATGGACGACCCGGAGGCGCCGGAGCTCGCAGTCGACCATTTCGGGTACCTCTACCTGGCCGCCGACGAGGCCACCGCCGCGGTGCTGCGGGCCAACCAGCGGGTGCAGGCCTCGCTCGGCGCGGGCACCGTGATCATGGCGCCCGACGAGATCGCAGCCGCCTATCCCTTCTACAGCCTCGACGGGATCGTGTGCGGCAGCCACAACCCGCTCGACGAGGGCTGGTTCGACTCGGGGACCATCTTCGAGTGGTGGCGCCGCCAGGCCCGAAGCGGCGGGGTGGAGTACCTGGCCGACGAGGTGGTCGGCATCTCCCGCGCCGGTGACGCAGTGACCGGAGTCTCGCTCGCGTCCGGCGGCACCGTCGGTTGTGGCGTCCTGGTGAACGCCACCGGTCCCCGGGCGGCGCTGACCGCGCGCATGGCTGGACTCGACCTGCCGGTGGAGCCCCGCAAGCGCTTCACCTTCGTGTTCGAGGCGGCCGAACCGCTCGGGCAGGTCCTGCCCTTGACCATCGACCCCACCGGCGTCCATGTGCGCAGCGACGGCGCCGCCTACATGGCCGGCTGCCCGCCCGACGTCGACCCGGCGGTGGACCCCGACGATCTCACCATGGACCACGAAATATTCGAGGACAAGGTGTGGCCTGCGCTGGCCCACCGCATACCCGCCTTCGAGCGGATCAGGGTCACGAGCCGCTGGGCCGGGCACTACGCCTACAACCGCTTCGACCACAACGCGGTGATCGGCCCCCATCCCGAGGTGCCGAACTTCCTGTTCGTCAACGGCTTCTCCGGCCACGGCATGCAGCAGTCCCCGGCGATGGGGCGGGCCGTCTCGGAGCTGGTCGCCTACGGCGGGTACCGGACGCTCGACCTCACCGCACTGGGCTATGAGCGCATCGCCCGGGACGAGCCGTTCGTGGAGACGGCCATCATCTGAGACTCGGCCGGGCCCGATCCGGGCCCTGGCTGAGCGGGGCGGGGCCCGCAACTACGATGGCGGCCGAGTGAGTGCCTTCATAGTCATCGCGGGGATGTCGGGAGCGGGCCGCAGCCACGCCGCCAACAACCTCGAGGACCTCGGCTGGTTCGTGATGGACAACCTCCCGCCGTCGCTCATCCCCAAGGTGGCCGAATTGGCCGAGGTGGCCGGACCGCCCGGCACCGGCATCGACCAGCTGGCGCTGGTGGTGGGCACCGGCCGCTACCACGACGAGGCGGTGGGCATGATCGACGACCTGCGGGCCCAGATCCCGGGTCTGCGGATCCTGTTCCTCGACGCCGCCACCGACGTGCTGGTCCGCCGCTACGAGTCGACCCGGCGCCGCCATCCGTTCTCGGAGGCCGGCACGCTGGCCGACGCCATCGAGGCCGAGAGGGCCGCGCTGGAGCCGGTGCGGGCCACCGCCGACGTTGTCATCGACACCACCGAGTTGAACGTCCACCAGCTGCGGGACCGCATGAGCGAGCTGTTCGACGCCGGCGAGGGACAGTCCATGCGGGCCACGGTGGTGTCGTTCGGCTACACCCACGGCCTGCCGCTCGACGTCGACATGGTGATCGACTGCCGCTTCCTGCCCAATCCCCATTGGGTGGAGGAGCTGAGACCGCTGAGCGGTCGGGACGCCCCGGTGGTCGACTACCTGATGGGCCAGCCGGTGACCGCCGAGTTCCTCGACCGCATGGAGTCGCTGCTGGCGCTGCTGGTGCCCCAGTACGTGGCCGAGGGCAAGTCGTACCTCACGGTCGCCTTCGGATGCACCGGCGGGCGGCACCGCTCGGTGGCGGTGACCGAGCACTTCGCCCAGGTGCTGGCGACCATGGGCCACGAGCCGGCGGTCATGCATCGCGACATCGACAAGTAGACCCTCGATCCGGCCTAGCCTCTGGCCCATGAGCATTCGAGTGGGCATCAACGGCTTCGGCCGCATCGGCAGGAACTTCTACCGGGCTGCGCGGAGCCAGGGCGCGGACCTCGACGTAGTGGCGGTCAACGACCTCGGATCGATCGGGACCATGGCCCATCTACTGGCCTTCGACTCGGTCCATGGCCGCCTCGGTTCCAGTGTCACGGTCGACGGGGACGTGCTGAGCGTCGGCGACGACTCGCTGCGGGTGCTGTCGGTGCGCAACCCCGAGGAGCTCCCGTGGGGCGATCTCGGAGTGGACGTCGTGGTGGAGTCCACCGGCATCTTCACCAAGCGCGACGCCGCGGCCCGCCATCTCGACGGCGGTGCGCCCCGGGTGCTGGTGTCGGCACCATGCTCGGGCGCCGACGCCACCTTCGTGGTCGGCGTGAACGACTCCGACTTCGATCCGGCCGCGCACACCGTGGTGTCGAACGCGTCGTGCACCACCAACTGCTTCGTGCCCATGGTCAAGGTGCTGGACGACGCCTTCGGGGTGCAGCGGGGTCTGATGACCACTGTGCACGCCTACACCGGCGATCAGGCCCTGGTGGACGGCCCCCACTCCGATCTACGGCGGGCGCGGGGCGCCGCGGTGAACATCGTGCCCACTTCCACCGGCGCGGCTCGGGCCACCGGGCTGGTGCTGGAGGCCATGCAGGGGCACCTAGACGGGATCTCGCTGAGGGTTCCCATCCCCGACGGGTCCATCACCGACTTCACCGCCAAGCTGGCATCGGAGCCCAGCGTCGCCGAGATCAACGACGCCTTCGCCGAAGCGGCTGCCGACGGCCCCCTGGCCGGCGTGCTCGACTACAGCGAGGCGCCGCTGGTGTCGGCCGACATCGTGGGCTCGCCGGCGTCGTGCGTGTTCGACTCCGGGCTGACGATGGCCATGGGCGACCTCGTGAAGGTCAACGGCTGGTACGACAACGAGTGGGGGTACTCGAACCGCCTGGTCGACATGGCGATGATCGTCGGCGCGGCCAACCGCTGAACGCCCGGCCGCGTCCGCTCTGTGCTTCCCGTTCCCCAGCTGGAGGACCTAGCCCCGCTCGAAGGCCGTTCGGTACTGGTGCGGGTCGACTTCAACGTGCCCCTCAGCAACAAGGCCGGGGCCTCAGCGGAGATCGCCGACGACCTGCGCATCCGGGCCGCGCTGCCGACCCTGCGCTGGCTCCACAAGCAGGGAGCCGAGGTCACGGCCTGCACCCACCTGGGCCGCCCCCAGGGCCGGCCCGACCCCCGGTACTCGGTGGAGCCGGTGCGCCGCCGGCTGGCCGAGCTGGCCCCAGGGGTGGAGCTGCTGGAGAACCTGCGCTTCGACCCGGGCGAGACCGCCGGAGACCCGGCCTTCGTCGACCGGCTCGTCGAGGGCCACGACGCCTACGTGAACGACGCCTTCGGGGCGTCGCACCGGGCTCACGCATCCATCGTCGGTCCGCCGCAGCGGCTGCCGTCGGCCGCGGGGAGGCTGCTGGCCCGGGAGATGGAGGTGCTCGGCGGCCTGCGACAGTCACCGCGGCGGCCGTTCGTGGCCGTGCTGGGTGGCGCCAAGGTGTCGGACAAGCTCGGCGTGATCGACGCGCTGCTGGAGATGGTGGACAGCCTCGTGATCGGTGGCGCCATGTGCTTCACGTTCCTCAAGGCCCAGGGGCACGGGGTTGGGGCCTCGCTGTGCGAGGACTCGATGGTGGAGCGCTGCCGGGAGCTCCTCGACGGCGGAACGCCGATCCATCTGCCCTATGACCTCACCGCCCTCGGTCCCGGCGGCGTGCCCGGAGACCCGAGCGCGGGCGGGGATGTCCGCCAGATCGGAGCGAGCGTCCCCGACGGCTGGATGGGCGTCGACATCGGCCCGGGGAGCGCGGCCGCCTTCGGCGACGTGATCCACAAGGCGGGCACCGTGCTGTGGAACGGCCCGATGGGCGTGTTCGAGGATCCCCGCTTCGGCGGAGGCACCGGCGCGGTGGCCGCGGCCATGGCCGAGACCCGAGCCTTCACTGTGGTCGGCGGGGGTGACAGCGCGGCCGCCGCCCGGCGCTTCGGGGTGGACCGCGACATGGACCATGTGTCCACCGGCGGGGGAGCGTCGCTGGAACTGATAGAGAAGGGCGACCTGCCGGGACTGGCAGCGCTCAGAGGAGAGACAAATGCGGGGTAGACGCAAGTCGGCGGGGCGCGAACCGGCTGCCACCGGGTCCGGGTCATCGGGCCGCACGCCACTGATCAGCGGCAACTGGAAGATGAACCACAACCACTTCGAGGCGATCCAGACGATCCAGAAGCTGGCCTACGCACTCAACCGCGACGACTACCGGCACACCGACGTGTCGGTGCATCCGCCGTTCACCGACCTGCGCTCGGTGCAGACCGTCCTCCAGGCCGATGACATCCCGATCGCGCTGGGCGCCCAGGACTGCCACACCGCCGACTCCGGCGCGTTCACGGGCGAGGTGTCGGCCGCCATGCTGGCCAAGCTGGACGTGACCTACGTGATCGTCGGCCACAGCGAGCGCCGGGCGCTGTTCGGCGAGTCCGACGAGCTGGTCAATGCCAAGGCCCGGGCCGTGCTGCGCCACGGGATGGTGCCCATCGTGTGCGTGGGCGAGACCGTCGATCAGCGCCGGGCCGGCCAGGCCCACGACGTGGTGGCCGGCCAGCTGGCCGGCAGCCTCGACGGGCTCGACGCGGCCGTGGTGGGCACGCTGGTGGTGGCCTACGAGCCGGTGTGGGCCATCGGCACCGGGGAGACGGCTACCCCCGCCGATGCCCAGGACATGTGCGCCCACGTGCGGTCGCAGGCAGCGGACCGGTGGGGCAGCGACGCGGCCTCGGCGCTGCGGATCCAGTACGGCGGTTCGGTGAAGCCGTCCAACGCCCCCGACCTGATGGAGCAGCCCGACATCGACGGCGCTCTGGTGGGCGGGGCCAGCCTGGCCGCCGCCGACTTCTCCCGGATCGTGAACTACCGCCTGTACGCAGCCTGAGGGGCCGTCGCGACGGCGGCGCCGGCGCAGTGGACTGGTAGCCTCGCCACCGTGATCTGGTTCATCGCCCCGGTGCAGGTGCTCTCCGCGCTGACGCTGGTATTCCTCGTGCTGCTGCACAGCGGCAAGGGCGGTGGCCTTTCGGACATGTTCGGCGGCGGGCTCGGCGCCCAGGCGGCCGGATCCACGGTGGTGGAGCGGAACCTGGATCGCATCACCGTCATCGCCGCGCTGGTCTTCACCTTCTCGTCGATCTCCTACTCGCTGGTCGCCTGAGCCCGGGGCGCCTGAGCACCGCGGCGCGACTCAGGCTTGCCGGGATCAAGCAGGGGCGGGGATCAGCCCGGGGCCGGCGGCCGGTCGGCGACGGTGAAGACGGCGATGTGGGCGAAGTGGTTGGCGTTGCCGTCGTCAGTCTCCTCGTACACCTGGCGCAACTGCACCTCCAGACCGTCGATCACGCCGTCGGCGGCGTAGCGCTCGAACCGATCCCTGAAGCCGTTCGACTCGAAGATGGACGCGTTGACACCGACCACTCCGACCGAGCCGGGGCTCACCACGCGCAGCAGTTCCGACAGCACGTCGGGCCCGAGGTGCCCGTGTGTGAACGCGCCGGAGCTGACCACGCCCCTGTAGCTTCCGCTGTCGATGTCGATGGGGCCGGTGAGGTCGGCCTCGATAAGGCGGCGGTAGGCAGGCACGCCCGCAGGCCCCGACATGGTGCGGGCCCTGTCCAGCATCTCCGGCGAGATGTCCATGCCGTCGACCGGCGAGACGCCGAGCCGGCACAACTCCAGCCCCACCCGGCCGGTGCCGCATCCTGCGTCGAGCACGGGAATCCCCTCAGCCGGGGAGCTCTCGGCGAAGATCTCGGCCACCTGACGGGCGTAGATGTAGCGATTGTCCTCGAGGAACTGCTCGTAGGTGGCCGCCCACTTCGCGTACAGCTCCCGATTGTCGTCAGGACTCTTGACCGCATACGCAGCCTTCAACAACGCCGCCCGCTCGTCGCCGGACTCCTGGCGTGAAGGCTCCTCGGTCACCGGCTAGAACCTACCGGCAGGGCTATGGCGTCCTGCGGAGCGCAGCGGTCGTGCTGACGGTGCGGTCTCTGAGCGCCCGCAAATAGGTGAGAGTCCGTCGCGTCGCAGCGGGGTCATTCCCGCTCTTGTTCGCTTCGCTCACGGGCCGCTCGGGCCACGGCCTCGCGCCGTATGTGCCGGATTCGGGTGCCTATTCGCTCGGCCTCTGCGACATGCCGGGGGAGAGGGTGCGGAGACCGAGGCGCTCGGCGGCGGCGAGCTGGCGGCGGTCGTAGCTGACGAAGCCGGCCAGGTCGTCACCGAGTTGCTCGGCGCAGGCGACGTAGATCGCATCGAGCGCGCGCAGTCCAGGACTAGGAATGCGGCCGGCCCGGTCCAGCAGAGCGGGAGTCAGCCGGACCTTGTGGACCCCGGCCAGGTGCTCTTCGCAGCTTCGCAACACGGAGGGCGCCGTGTGAGCGACCCCGCGCCGGGCCTCGGTGCGGAGCAAGTCCGACGAAGCCAGTCGACGTCCGAACGCCCATCGCCTGAGTTCGGCGGACTCCGGCGCTATGACCAGTAGTTTGAGGAACGCCGAAGCATCCACGAACCACAGATCACCGCTCATCGCGGCGGAGTTCGGCCAGTCGCTCGGTGGGCGTTTGCTCGCCGGGCGGGAGCTCTATCGGTCCGATCCTCTCCATCACCTCATCGAGATTCGCGGTCGCGAGCGTGACCAGCCCCTCGGCGGCCAGTCGCTCCAGGACGCCGTCCGGCGGTGCCACAGGACTCAGTCGGGCCACGGGCACCCCCCGCACCGTGATCTCATAGGTCTCGCCCTCCGCGACGCGCCGCAGCCAGCGACTGGCGTGCTGACGCAGTTCGCGCACTCCGATCTGCTCCATGTGCTACACGGTAGCACAACTCTGCTCACTCGGCTTCCCGCGGTCGAGACGGCTAAGGGGCTACGCGGATAGGTGAGAATCGGTCGCCGTGCTGCGGTGTCATTCCCGCTCTTGTTCGCTGCGCTCACGGGCCGCTCGGGCCACGGCCTCGCGCCGTATGAGCGGGATTCGCGTGCCTATCCGCTCGGCCTCTAGGCGGGCTGTGCGGGGCGGCGGCGCTCCCACTCCGCGAGCTGGCGACGCACCCGGTCGACGTCCTCGGGGCTGACGGGCCGCGAGATCGTGACGTGGTTGTCGCCAGTCCTGACGGTGAAGTCGAAGCGTCCGGCACCGGCGAAGGCCGGACCGCTGCCGTTGTTGCTCATGGTGCCTCCTTCGGTGGTCTCGGAGTTATGGGCCCGTACTGCTGCTCGTACCGGTCGATGTTGGCCGACATGGCCTGCACGATCCGGAACATGGCGCTGGTCGGGATCTTCATGCGGGCCACCACCAGCACATCGTGGGCGTCGCCGTCGTGAGTGGGCGACCGGTGCGAGGTGAAGTCGATGGTGAACTCATGGGGTGTGTTCCATACGAGCGCGCCGTTGGCGTACGTGCCTCCGGCGGGCACTGACTCATTGAATGTGACATTCATGACTATATCGTCTGATGTCATGTCATGCACTCTACAGGGTTGACATCTCCTTGTGCAACCCACCCGCTGGCGGGTCTGTTCATCGCCTCGCTGGCGGGCTACGAGACCGTGTCGGTGTGGCGGGCCGACTCCCTCGAGCACACCTGCTGCGGCTGAGCGCGGCCCGTGGTGGCGGGCACGCCCGCCGCTAGCATCGGACGCCCACGTCGGAGTGGCGGAATTGGCAGACGCGCTAGCTTGAGGGGCTAGTGCCCTAATAGGGCGTGGGGGTTCAAGTCCCCCCTCCGACACCGCAGACGTTCAATCTCATTCCTGCCGTCGGTGTTCGATCGCCAGGAAGGAACGGTCGATGCGATCAGAGCCATATTCGAAGGGAGACCCGGCCAAGTGAGCACCAAGACATCGAGCGTGTCCGAGATTCCGGCCGCGAGCCCTGCGGTGGCGGCCGAACACTTCGAGCGGCTGTTGGCGCTGGAGACCGACTGCTGGGATGTGCACGAGGCCATGAAGGACGGCCCGCCGGACTTCGTCCTGCTTCACGTCAACGGCGACCAGGCCGGCTTCGACGCCGGCCATGTCCCGGGGGCGATCTTCATGCACCACTCGACCATGAATGAACAGACGCTTGCGCCCTATCCGGTCGACACGCTGTTCGTGGTCTACTGCGCGGGACCCCACTGCAACGGCGCCGACAGGGCCGCCGCCCGCCTGGCCAGGCTGGGACGGCCGGTCAAGAAGATGATCGGCGGCAAGATCGGCTGGCTCGACGAGGGCTTCGAACTCGCCCAGGTTTGACTCGCCGCACCGCTCTCCGGGTAGATGCGACGGCGTGAGCGACGCGCTGCTTGCGTCGTCACCACCCAGGTCACTGGTGGCGCATGACGTCGTCGAACAGGTCGTCGAGGCCCGGGAGACTCGATGTGTCGGTGTCGATCATTATGCGCCGGAGATGGGGCATCGACAGGGGCGGCTCGTACTCGTCGCTGACCGGGAACGGGGTGCTGTAGCCGGCCGTGGTCCAGGTGCCGTTGGCGGTGGAGATGAACGGGATGGTGGCGTCGATCGTCGTCGACCCCAGCGACGAGCCGTCGGCGAACTGCTCGACCGTGCTGCCGCCGTCGACTTCGGCGATCCTCAGCCCCAGTTCGGTGGCGCCCACCGGCCGGGGCACGGCGAACCGGCGGAGCCCGCGGTCGGGGGCGAGAACGAACGCCACCAACTCGTCGCCCAGGGCTGCCCACGCCCATCCGGCCGTCCAGTCGCCGTGCTCGACGATGACCCCGTCACGGTCGCCGAGGGCGCCGTCGAGTTCGGCCGCAATGTTGAGACCACCGAGGATCAACGGCCCGGCCTGGAAGTTCAGGCGCTCCCCGCAGCGGAGTTCATAGGTGCGCCGGAACCCCGCGAAGGGCATGTAGATCAGGTGCGGGTGCTCGAGATAAGCCGGGCTGTCCTGGAGAGGGAGCACGTCGTTCCGCTCGGCCTCCGCATCCCAACGGGCCTGAAGCTCGGCCAGCCGCTCCGGGTGGGCGCCGGCCAGGTCCGTGGACTCGGCGAAGTCCCGGTCTGAGTCGAACAGCATCCACTCATCGGCATGGAAGTCGACGCTGCCGTCGATCATGTCCCGCTCGTAGGAGCTGAACTGGTTGACGTGGTTGGTCACGGCCTTCCAGCCGTCGTGGTAGATGGCCCGGCTGCCCCAGCACTCGTAGTACTGGGTGGGGCGGAACTCACCTGAACCGGCGTCCGCGATCGACGGGACCATGGAGCGGCCGTCCAGCGACATCTGCGGCACGCTGCGCACGGACGGCGGCATCTCGACGTCGAGCAGGTCGAGCACGGTCGGCAGGACATCGACGGCGTGGCAGTACTGGGAGCGGAACCCGCCAGGATCGGCGACAGCCGCGGGCCAGCGGACGATCAGCGGATCGCGGACGCCGCCTTCCAGGGTGTAGCGCTTCCAGCGCCGCAGGGGTGTGTTGCCGGCGTGGGCCCAGCCCCACGGGTAGTGGCTGTAGCCCCGGTGGCCGCCCGCGGTGTCCACGGTGTCCTTCAGCCGATCGAGCGATTCGATTCCCCCGTTGATCTGGGTCAAGTAGTTGGTCGAGCCGTAGGGGCCGCCCTCACCCGAAGCGCCGTTGTCGGACATCACCATGACGATGGTGTTGTCGAGCTCGCCGAGATCGTCGAGGCAGTCGATGATCCGGCCCAGTTGCGCATCGGTATGGGTCAGGAAGCCCGCGAACACCTCCTGGAGCCGCGCGTACAGCCGCTTGGTGCTGGCGTCGAGGTCGTCCCAAGCCTCGATCCAGTCCGGCCGCGGGCTCAACTCGGTCCCGCCGGGCACCACGCCGAGCTCGATCTGGCGGGCCAGGGTGCGTTCACGGAGCGCGTCCCAGCCGTCGTCGAACGCGCCCTCGTACGGCTTGATCCACTCGTCGTGCACATGGTGGGGGGCGTGGACCGCCGCGGTGGCCCAGTAGAGCAGGAACGGCCGGCTGGGCTGGTGCAGCCGCAGTTCGCGGATCATGCCGATGGCCTCATCGGCCATGTCCTCGGTGAAGTGGTAACCCTGCTCCGGCGTTCGGGGCGGGTCGACATAGCTCTGGTCGCGCACCAGGTCGGGGGTCCACTGCGACTCCTCGCCGCCGAGGAATCCGTAGTACCGGTCGAATCCCTGCCCGGTGGGCCAGGTGTGGAACGGCCCGGCGGGGCCGCGGTGGTCGCGCGGCGTCAGATGCCACTTGCCGACGGCCCACGTCACCCAGCCCGACTCGCGGAGCACCGCCGGAAGGGAAGCCGCCTCGGGCGGGATCACTCCCGTGTATCCGGGGAACGGGAGCGGCAGGTCAGGGAACCCTCCCATGCCGACCCGGTGGTGGTTGCGGCCGGTGAGGACGCAGGCCCGGGTGGGAGAGCAGAACGCGGTGGTGTGGAAGTTGGTGTACCGCAGCCCCTCGGCAGCGAGCCGGTCGATGGTGGGCGTGGCGATGGGGCTGCCGTAGCACCCCAGCTGGGCGAAGCCGCAGTCGTCGAGCACCACCAGCAGGACATTGGGCCCGCCCGGGCGGAACGGGTCCGGTGGCCGCGACGCCGACGAATCGGCCAGCGTCAGGCCGATCTGCATCTCAGGATCACTCCCGGGCATCGGTCGCCAGTCGCTCCCTTCAGCTCTCGGGGCAGGGTATCGAAGTGCGCGGGACCCCACTGCAACGGCGCCGGCGGGATCCAGTACTCGCCCCACTGCGCGACGCCCATGTCGACCGAGTCAACCAAGGCGGTGTCGCCCTCGATGATCGCGTCGAGCACCGCGCACCCGCCGTTGACGCCGGTCACCGCACGACAGCCAAGCGCAGCCTGCCTCAGAGCGGGCGCGGCCAGGCTCGGGCTTCCAGGCCACCACGGCGCTCCGCACCCCCAAGACCCGGGCTGTATTGTCGGCAGGCAGCGACAATGACCAGCCAGACGAGGGGGGCACCACGAGCGAGCTGCGGTTGAACGAGCACGGTGCCGAGATCACGTCGCAGCGGATCTTCAGCTGGAACGAAGTCGATGCGGTGCGCTGGGACGACGAGCAGGTGGACGCCCAGATCGTGACCGGCGAGCACATGCACCTCATCCGGGCGGTCTACGCGCCGGGCGCGACCTATGAGATGCACAGCCATCCCCATGAGCAGTTCAGCCTGCTGCTGTCGGGACGCCTTCTGCTGACGGTCGGCGACGAGACCCGCGAGATCGGACCGGGCGACGGCTGGTACGCGCCAGGCGGCGTGCCCCACGGGGGCAGAGTGCTCGGCGACGAGCCCGCAGTGTTCCTCGACGTGTACTCCCCGGCGACGACCTGGATCCTCGACCAGTTCGCGACGGGGCGGCGGATTCCGGCCGGTGAGCGCACCGGAGCGGAGTCCCAGGGCTGATCATGGAGACCGTATTCGGACCGGACACCGACCCTTCCGACGTTGCCGCTGCGGTGACCCGCGACGGGTACGCCGTGGTGCGCGATGCCGTCGACACCGGCACTGTGGCCGCGGTTGCCGCCGACCTCCAGCCGTTCCTCGATGCCGCCCACACCGGTCACGAGGATTTCATGGGCAGCCTCACCAAGCGATTCGGAGCCCTCGTCGCGAAGTCGACCGCAGTGCAGGCGCTGATCATGCATCCCCTTGTGCTCGCAGTCGCCGATCACGCCCTGCTGCCGAGCTGCGCGCGGTACCAGCTCCACTACACCGGCGTGATGCACCTCGAGCCGGGCGAGCGCCCGCAGGTGCTGCATCGAGACACCTCCGTGTATCCCTTCGCCAACCCGTGCCCACCGCTGACGGTGGCCACGATGTGGGCGATCTCGGACTTCACCCGACTGAACGGCGGCACCCGGGTATGCCCGGGCAGCCATCGCTGGCCCAGCGACCGGGTGCCGAATCGATCCGACGTGGTCGCCACCGAGATGTCGGCCGGCTCGGTGCTCATCTACCTCGGCAACACCATTCACGGCGGAGGGTCGAATCGGTCGGACCGAGCCCGCACCGGCGTGGCGTTGCACTACTCGCTGGGCTGGCTGCGCCAGGAGGAGAACCAGTACCTGGCCGCCACCCAGGAGGTGGCCCGAACGCTGCCCGACGAGCTCCAGGAGCTGATGGGATACTCCCTCGGCTCGGCCAACTTCGGCTTCGTCGACCACATCGCCCCCAAGGACTACCTCCGCGGCGTGCGCGATCCGTCCGAGAGCGACCTCAGCCCGGCCGGGATGAGCGAGCGGGTCGACGGGCTGCAGCGCTTCCACGTCAGCCACACCGCCCGAGGCCCGGCCCGCCACTACGACATCGACACCGACTGAGGCATCGGGCCGCTGGCAACCCGGGAGCGCCGGCTCGCAGCGGGGGAGCGGTGGCGACGTTCAGTGGTTGAGCAGCGTCTTGACGACTGAAGTGACCTGATGGCTTGCGCTGGAGTCGATCTGGCCCAGGCGGTGCACGAGACGGCGGCGGTTGATGGACCGGATCAACTCGCACTGGGCATAGCTGGTCTCGTCGAGACCAGTTTCGACGTCCGACTCGATCTCGACATGCAGCGACAGGCCGCGCCGGGTTGTCGTCAGCGGTGCCACGATCACGAACGGGAAGTCGGGGCCGAACGTGTCCGGCGGCCCGATCACGAGCGCGGGACGAACGGTGGCGGGCTCACCGGGATAGGGGTCACCAAAGTCGACCAGCCAGAGATCGTCAACCGAGGCCATCGGTCACCGACGTGCTCTCGGCATCGGCCAGATACGCCGCCCACGCTGCGGGATCGCTGCGCAACTCGGCGATCTCGGCCATCACCCGGCGGGCGAACCGCTGGCGCCGCAGCGCCTCGACGGCGTCGCGCACCGTGTCGATGAGTGAGGCGCCGGCCGCATCGCTGAGCTCGACGAGCCGGGCGTGGGTGTCGGTGTCGATACGGATCGTCGTGGTCGCCATCCAGTTGAGTCTACAAAATGCATGCGTAGTTGTCTACATCCGAAGGATGCTCCAACACCTTCCAGGGGATTAGAGTCGCGGGCCAGGAGTACCGAAGGGGAGGACTATGCGGCGCTTCGTAATCGAACGGGACATCCCTGACATCGGCTCGGCCGAGCGCGAGCAGCTGCGGGCCGCGGCCGGGCAGTCCAACTCGGTCCTGAAGGCGATGCAGTCCGAGGGCAAGTCCATCCAGTGGGAGCACAGCTACGTCGCCGGCGACAAGACGTTCTGCATCTATGTGTGCGACAGCCCCGAGCTGATCGACGAGCACGCCGAGCGAAGCGGCTTCCCGGCGACGGTGGTCACCGAGGTCGGCAAGATCATCGACCCGACGACCGAGAAGCCCTAGCGGCTGAGCGGACAGGACAGAGCCGCCGATGGCACGCATCGACTTCCCCGACGGCGAAGGGCTCGAGCGCATCCGGATGTGGAGCCTCCAGCCCGACGTGGGGATGGCCATGGGAGCCGCCGCCCAGGCGCTCTACACCAAGGTCTCCCTGGACGTGCGGGTCCGCGAGATCGCCCGCATGCGGGTGGCCCAGATCAACCAGTGCCACATTTGAATCGACACCCGGTCTGCATCGGCGATGCAGCAAGGACTTGAAGAGGACCTCTACCAGCAGGTCTCCACCTACGCCGAGAGCGACGACTTCAGCGAGGCCGAGAAGCTGGCGGCCGAGACGGCCGAGCGGTTCTGCTGGGACCACGAGGCCATGATGCACGACGAGGACTACTGGGCCCGGATGAAGCAGCACTTCACCGACCAGCAGATCCTGGAGCTGATCACCCTGATCGGCTACTGCGTCGGCATCGGGCGGACGTTGGCGATACTGGAGATCGCCAACGACTGCCCCATCAACCAGACCCCCGACCCCCGCCAAGACCCCTCCCACTACGTCCACGGCTGACCGGGCTGCGCCCCGTGCTCAGGGCACTCCTGGGCGCATGTGGCAATGGGCCTCCCCGGGTCCGTTGACGCCCGGATCATCAGGGAGGATCAGACGACAGGTAGGCGGGGATGTCTCGCCTCGCGTGCAGGACGCGCCAGACGTCGAAGCAGTCGTGTTGGGGCACGTAGAAGATCAGGTAGGGGAACTTCTGGAGAGACCAACTCCGTAGCTCCGGGATCTCGAGTTCGAAGGCAAACCGGAGGGATCCGGAGTTCGGATAGTGGCGGAGATGGTCGATGGCGGCCTCGAGCGCGTCCACGAAGTCCAGTGCAGTCTCCGAGCCGGCTTCGGCGCGATAGAGGGTGACCGCGGCCTCGATGTCGGCGGCGGCAAGGGTGCGGACTTCGACCTGCACCGACTCGAGTTCAGGCGTCGGCTCGGGCTTGATGTCGGAGCGATGCGAAATAGGCGGCGTCCGCCGTGCCGGCGACCGGGGCGCGGGCTCCCTCGAGGAGTGCGGCTCGGAGACGGCGGCGGTCGTGATCCCGTCGGATCAGATCACGCACGTACTCGCTCGTTGATCCGTAGTGGCCGAGGTCGACCTGCGAGTCGACGAAGGTCTTGAGTTCCTCCGGGAGCGACACGTTCATCGTGGTCATGGCATCCGAGCATAGTGCGTTGGCAAACCTTGCCAACGCATGTCCGGCGGTCCTCCCCCAGCACGTCCACGGCTGACCGGGCTGCGCTCGGCGTCTTGAACCCTGGCCAGGGTCAGCGGTCGCTCACCAGGACCGCGTCGGGTTCGACCGCGCCGGTCCAGCAGTACAGGAGCACGGTCGGCGTGGGACCGAAGTCCTGGCTGTGCTCCTGCCAGGGCGCATGGTGGACGGCGTCGCCCGGCCGGGTGGCGCGAGCGTTGCCGTCGCCGCTGCTGAACGACGGCTCCCCAGCCAGCACGTGGTACAGCTCCTCGGCCTCGTGCTTGTGGGCCGGGTAGTGGAGGTGAGGGCCCCACAGGCCGATCCCGACCCTCACGGTGGCGTGCTCGACGATGGAATTCGGACCCAGCAACTGGACGTACCCGTAGTTGTCCAGGTAGTCCCGGCTCAGCACGTCGAGGTAGCCGGCGGTCCGGTGCCACGGCAGCGCCGGACCGAGACGGAGGAATTCCTCAAGAACCGCGTCGATGGCGGCATCGCCGCTGGACCCGACCGCGTCGAGGTGGCGGACCACCGGCAGGAGGTTCAGCTCGACGTCGGCGGGACAGCGAGCGTCGTCGAGCGCGTCGAGCACCGCAGCCACCATCGGGAACTCCGGTACTAGCGGACGGCTCCGGTGAAACTGGGCTATCCGTCGAAGGAGCCCGTCAACGGCGCTGCCGGGCACGCTCATCTCGGCACCAACCCTCGGGGATCGTGCCCGCTATTCGCTGGGCTTGTCGTCGGGATGGAACAGGCGCCCGACATCGAGGCCGTCCAGGTCGGCGACCCCCTTGTCGATCCGTGCCGCCATCATCCGGCGAGTCGACGACCCCAGGGCAGGAATCGCCAGCAGCCGCTGCGCCCCTTGCAGATCCTTGCGATTCACGTTCATTATCCGACCCGCCTCCGCGATGCTCACCTCATGGAATGGGTCGCGCCGCAACAGCGTCATCGCATCTCCGGCACCTATCTCTCCGGGGACGAGAACCCTGAGCAGGTAGCCGGTGAACCCGGTGTCCTGCACCAGGACCGCCATGTCCTTGCGGCCGAACCTTGCCGCGAGCTTCAGACACGGGCTGCGAGTCTGGCATGCCTGGACCACCGCTGATCCAATCCCGAACACATCGCCAAGATGGATGTCGGTCTCAAGCAGCCCCTCGGTTGTGAGGTTCTCGCCCATCGCCGCGGCTGGGGGAAGATCCAGACCGAGGTCTCGCCAATACTGGTAGTGCTCGCCCGGATAGGCGAGCAGCGCCATGTCCGGACCGCCGTGATCCTCGTAGACATGCTCGTCTCCAGGCAACCCGAGCGGCCCGAGCGAGACGCGTCCGGCAACCGGCCGCTTGATGAACGCGGACCGGATCCGCCGACCTGTCGGGTCCAGTTCGCCCACCGCGCCCACGCTCACGGCGCGGACCGTTCCTTCCAGTGCGGGAGGTTTCGCCACCGTTCTACGGTAGGCGCGACCGGAAACCATCCCCTATGGCGGTCCCGAGACCGGTTCGAGTTCGAACAAGCGGAACTCGCGCTCGGTGACGGTGACGTAGTCGGTCCAGCCCGGGAACCAGGCCACTGCGGTCTCCCAACGCCCCCGGCGCTCGGCACCGTCGAGGAGCCGGGCCCGCACCGGCATCCGCTCCCCGCGGAACACGATCTCGGCGTCGGGGTTGGCGATGAGGTTGGCCGTCCAGGCCGGGTGATGTTCCCGAGCGAAGTTGCTGCCCACCACCAGGAAGCGACCCTCCTCCAGTGGGACGGCTGCCAATGGCGTCTCGCGGCGCCGGCCCGTGCGGGCGCCCTTCGTGATGAGCATGAGCATGGGCTGGGCGGCCGAGTCGAGCAGGGTGCGGCCACCTGTGAGCCGGTTGATGGCCCGATGGAATGGTGGAATGACCCGGGGACCGATGGCCCTGAAGGGCGGCGACACCAGAACCCGGCCAGGCACACGGAACCCCTTGGCCGGCGGGGGCGCCTCGCCCGGATCGGGAACGGAGTCCGCGTCATTCATCGCGGAGCCGAATCTAGGCGCTGACGCCGACGCCGGTAGATTCGCTTGCTGCCTTCAGCCCTGTGGGGCCTCGTCGACGAGACTAACGAGGGATCGCTCAACGTGATCGGCACCCGAGAACCGATGAGAGCGATTGTCAGAGGCTGGCCCGTCCGCCGCTGCGTGGTGGCGCTTCTTGCGGTCCTCGCCTCAGCGTGCGGCACCGTCAGCGACGAGCCCGCGATGACCGGCGAGTTGACCGCGACGCGGTTCGAGGCTGCGCTCGGATGCGAGGCTCTGGCCGACAGGTGGGCCGCGCTGCAACAGGAGTACCTCGACCGCCTCGGCACGGCGACTGCCGCGGATCTCGCCGAGGCGAGCCCAGCCGTCGCGAGCGCCGGCCAGTGGCTCGCCAACGCGATGATCGAACAGACCCGCGACGCCCGCGCCGTCGGCTGCACAGAACTCGTGTCCGGTTCCGATGCGCTGTGTGCCCGGGTCGGCCAACTCTCCGCGGCCGGCGAAGCCGCCCGGATCGCGCGGCAGACGCTGAGCGACAACTGCCCCTGAACCCCCACCCGCCCCCAGGCGCGGCCACCCGGCGGTGACACGAAAGAAAGCGCGGCCGGCGGACAGGACACTAGAGATGAGCGCCGATCCGAGTTGACGACCGAGATTGAACCGCGAATCTTCCAATACCAAGGGGGCAATAGTGATCTGTGAGTTTCCAAGACTTGACGAGGAGGTGCTTGGCGATTTGCGCCAGGCCAACCCCGTTGACACCGACTCGCTACCTTCTTCCCGGAGTCCCGCGCCCGCAGCCCGGCTCGAGGAGATCCTCAACTCGACTGACGAGTTGTCCGACTCAGCCAGCAGCAGTCAGGCCTGATGCCTCGAACACGCTCCACCCGCACGGTCGAGAATGGCGTCGAGAGGTCTCTAGGACACCTTTCTACCTAGACTGGTATTCTGGTACCTATGGTGCTCAGCATCAAGAGCGCTGCCGCTGATCAACTCGCCCGAGAGTTGGCCGAGCTGACGGGGGAGTCCATCACCGAGGCGGTTGTTGCGTCGCTGCGGGCCCGGCTCGACGCGGAGAGGCGGCGCCAGCGCGACCGAAGGCTCGACGACATCATCGAACGGTTCCAGCAGCTGCCGCGACTGGATGAGCGGGAACCCGACGAGGTCATCGGTTACGACGAGCACGGACTGCCCTCGTGAACGTGGTCGACACCTCAGCCATCGTCGCGGCGCTGTTCGGTGAGCCCGGCGGCTCCGAGATCGAGCGCGAGCTCGTCGGCTCTCCCTGCATCATGTCGGCCGCAACTCGCGTCGAGCTCGGGATCGTCGTCGAGGCGCGAGCCGGGCCCGCGGGCGCTCAGCTGCTCGACGAACTGCTGGCGCGCGTTGAGATGAGGATCGAGCCAGTCGATGCCGAGGCGGCGAACGAGGCCCTGGTGTGCTGGCGCCGCTTCGGCAAGGGACGGCATCCCGCGGGGCTCAACTACGGCGACACGTTCTCCTACGCGCTGGCCCGCCGCATGGGCCTTCCGCTGCTGTTCGTGGGCGATGACTTCGCCCAGACCGACGTCCTCGTCGCCTGACGGCGCTAGCGGACTGAACTCCCGGCCTCTTAGAAGTCGAAGCCGTTGGCCGCCACGGGGGTGGTCATGGCCATGTCGGGCGGGCCGTCCAGCAGTGCCATCATCGTGGGCATGGCCGCCTGCATGGCCTCGTTGCCGGCGTGCTGCTGGGCCGCCTCCATGCTCGACATGAGGGCGAAGAACCAGTAGGTGCCGTCCTCGCCGCGGTGGTAGGAGTACGACTCGACCCCGTCCACCGACTCGCTGGCGGCCACCACAGCCCGCAGGGCCGCGTCCATCTCGTCGCCCTTGCCCTCCTGGCAGGAGAACTTCGCGAACACAGAGACCTTCGACATGACCCTGCCCCTTCCGGTGACCTTCGTGACTAGCACGCCTGCGCCGAGAAGCTACCGGGCAGATGGCTAGAGTCGTCGGCCCGAGACCGAAGGGAGCCAGCGTGGGCAAGAACCAGCGGTCACAGATCGAGATGACCGGCGAGGAGGTGTCCCGATTCCTGGAGCAGTCGCGCACCTGCACGATGGCGACCGTCGGACCGGGCGGGATGCCGCATGTGGTGGCCATGTGGTACGGCTGGATCGACGGGCAGGTCTGGCTGGAGTCCAAGGCCAAGGCCCAGAAGATCGTCAACCTGCGCCGCGATGACCGCCTGGCGGTGATGGTCGAGGCGGGCAACACCTACGAGACGCTGCGGGGCGTGTCGCTGGAGGGCCGCGGCGTGATTGTGGAGGATCCCGACGAGATCTGGCGGGTCGGGGTCAACGTGTGGGAGCGCTACACCGGCCCCTATTCAGAGGATCTCAGACCGTTCGTGGAGACCATGCTGCGCAAGCGCGTGGCCGTGCGCCTCGACGTGGAGCGAACCCGCACCTGGGACCACCGCAAGCTGGGAATGGGCGTCACCGAGGTCGGCGGCACGACCGGTCCTCACATCGACGGTCCCGGCCTTCCGGGGCCCGGCTGAGCGATACGCGGGCCGGGCCGCTAGGAAGGCGGGCATGGAACTCTCAGAGGCAATCGACTGGGCGGCCGACCGCAGGCTCGGCGTGCTGATCACCATCCGGGCCGACGGCCGGCCCCAGTCCTCCGACATCGTCTACGACATCGACGACGGCGTCTTCATGATCTCGGTCACCGCGGGCCGAGCCAAGACGGCCAACCTGCGACGCGACCGGCGAGCGGTGCTGCACATCTCCGATGAGAAGGCGTGGTCGTACGCGTCGCTCGACGGAACCGTCGAACTCATGCCGGCCACCACCAGCCCGGGCGACGCAAGCAGCGACGCGCTGGTCGCCTACTACGAGCGAGTGACCGGAGGCCCGCACCCCGACTGGGACGAGTACCGCCAGGCCATGATCGACGAGGGCCGCCTGATCGCCCGGTTCACCCCGACGAGCGCAGCCGGCCACATCCGCGGCTAGCTGGCCATGAGCCCAGCGAGCACGGGGGGAGCCGAGAACACCTTCTCGGTGCAGGGCCGGGTCGCGATCGTCACTGGCGCCAGCGGGACCCTGGGCGAGCGTTACTGCCGGCTTCTGGCGTCGGGGGGAGCCACCGTGGTGGCCGCGGCCCGCAGGGTGGACCGCCTGGAGGCTCTGGCCGGCGAGGTCACCGGGGTTGTGCCGGTGGGCTGTGACGTCACCGACGACTCCCAGCTCCAGCGGCTGGTGGAGGTGGCCGCCGAGCACGGCGGTCCCGACATCGTGGTCAACAACGCAGGAACCAGCGACGCCGTGGTTCGGGCCCACGAGCAGGACCCAGCCCAGTTCCGGCGGGTGCTGGACATCAACCTGACCTCAGCGTTCGTGCTGTCGTCGGCTGCGGCCCGAGAGATGATCGGCCACGGCCGGGGCGGCAGCATCATCAACGTGGCCTCGATGCTGGGCATCGTGGCCTCCGGCGGGAACCACCAGGCCGGCTACGTGGCCTCCAAGACCGGTCTGATCGGGCTCACCCGCGAGCTGGCCAAGCAGTGGGCGACCGAGGGCATACGGGTCAACGCCATCGCCCCGGGCTACTTCCGCAGCGAGCTGACCGAGGAGATGTTCTCCTCCGACGACGCCCCCGGCCTGCGCCACATCCAGCGCAACACCCTCATGCGCCGCGCCGGCGAGGTCGACGAGTTCGACGGGGCGCTGCTGCTGCTGGCCTCCGACGCGGGCAGCTACATCACCGGCCAGACGATCGTCGTCGACGGCGGCTGGACCGCCCGCTAGCCGAATTAGACGGCGCCGGCGCGGCGGTAGGCGTCGAGAACGAGTCCGTGGAAGTGGTGCACACCGTGCTCGGAGAGCCCTGAACCACCGGGGTCGCACACCAGCCGTCCCTGGGTGAACGCCGGGGTACGCATACCCCGCTGCACGCTCTCCACCAGGCCGATGTCCTCGGGCTGCAGCACCTCGTCCATGTAGCGGATCGACTCCTCGTCGGCCTCGGTCAGCTCAGCGGTCTCCAGGTAGAAGTCGAGGGTCTCCAACGTTCGCTCCGGCCCGGCCGGGACCATCTGCATCACGCTGAAGTTGCCCCGCCCCGGATAGCGCATCAGGCAGGTGTTGGGCCACACCCACCACACCGCCAGGTCCTTGACGGTGGATCCGGCGACGTCGTAGGCCGCGTTGGCCGAGTAGCCGGCCCTCGCCATCTGGCTGGAGTAGATGCCGTGGGTGGCCACCTCGTAGGTGTCCATCTCCACTAGGGTGACGAAGTCGGGGTGGGCGACGTGGCAGTGGTAGCACTCGAGGAAGTTGTCGACCACGTTCTTCCAGTTGGAGGCGATGTCGTAGTGGATGCGCCGCACGTGGGTGAGTTCCTCCACGTCGGGCGCGCACCGGGCTATCTCCGCGCCGAGGCCCTCGGACTGCTCCGCCAGCGACACCGCGGCGGGGTCGAGGTTCACGTACACGAAGCCGCCGAACTCCTCGGCCCGGATCTCGCTGAGGCAGACGCTCGATCGATCGAACCCGGTCACGTCCGCGGTGCGCCGGGCCTGGGCCAGCCGGCCCGTCAGCTCGTAGGTCCAGCCGTGATAGGGGCACACGATGCTGTCGGTCCGGCCCGTACCCGCCAGCAGGTGGTGGGCCCGGTGCTGGCACACGTTGTAGAAGGCCCGCAGCTCGCCGTCGTGGCCCCGCACCAGCGCCACCGGCATCCCGGCGACATCCAGAGCCACATAGGAGCCGGGGTCGCGCAGCGACTCGATGTGGCACACCCACTGCCAGGTCCGGGCGAAGACCTCCCGCTGCTCGACCGCGTGCCATCGGGGCTCGGTGTAGGCGTCGGCGTGCAGCGACATCGACCAGGCCGGGTCCGGGTCGTAGCCCGCCGCGATCGACGCCTCGCGGCCTTCGCCGCCCTTGGACGACGAGACGAGTTCGGATGGGCGTCTGCCGATGTCCGTCACACGGCCCAATCTAGGCCGAGGTCGTTAGCGTGTGTTCTTGCACATCCTTGAGTCCCCGAGCCAGAGTTCAAACGCTCTATGACCTTCACCCTTCGAAGGTTGCCGCCGACGGCTGCGGTCCTGATCCTGCTGGTCGCAGCCTGCGGAAACGCCGACACCGACGACGCCGGCACTGAGAGTGCGGGCGCAGCCGACACCGCGGAGACTGTCCACGGCCAGGAGAATTCCGGCACGACCGGCGGCGACCACGACCACAGCACCGTCCGTGAGGTTGCCGACAGGGTGGCCGTGCCCACGATCGCCATCGAGATCGCCGCGGACCCGGTGGAGGGGTGGAACCTGAGGGTGAGCACAACCGACTTCCGGGTCGTGCCCGAGAGCGTCTCCACCTCCCACGTCGACGGCGAGGGCCACATGCACATCTACGTGGACGGGGAGAAGGTGTCACGGCTCTACGGTGAGTGGCACCACATCGGCGGGCTGGAGGCCGGCAATCACGATGTGCGTGTCGAGTTGTCGTCCAACGACCACTCGGCGATGGCTGTCGACGGCCGGATCATCGACGCCAGAGCTGAGATCTTCCAGGACAGGCGCACAGATCTCGATGCTGTCCGGACCGAGCCCGTCGAGGCCATCGAGCCCCACCCGTCGCTGAGTATCGAGATTGTGGACGACCCCGCCGGGGGCTGGAGCCTGCGCGCCGTGCCCTCCAACTTCCGCCTGGCACCCGAGAATGCCTCCACCCCGCACGTGGACGGCGAGGGCCACATGCGCCTCTACATCGACGGGGAGCAGGTGGCCCGGGTCTACGAGACCTGGCACCAGATGCCGCCCCTGGAGGCCGGGACTCACGAGATCCGGGTCGACCTGGGGTCCAACGACCACGCACCGATCACGGTGAACGGCCTCCCCGTCGAGGCAACGACCACCCTGGAGGTGTCCGCGGACGACCCAACCCCGGCGGGCGGCCACGAGCACGACGGCGACGCCGGCGCGGCCACTCAATACGACGCAGACGTGACCGACGCCGATCAGACCATCACCGTGGATGTCGTCGACGGCGGCCCCCAAGGCGGCGTGCGGCGGGTGGCCGTCGACCGCGGCTCGGTGGTCGCCCTGCAGGTCACCTCGGACACGGCCGAGGAGGTGCACGTGCACGGCTACGACATCCTGAGAGTCGTGTCCGAGGGACACCCGGCCCACTTCGCGTTCACGGCCGAGATACCCGGCGTCTTCGAAGTAGAGCTCGAGGGCTCGGGCCGCTTGCTGCTGCAGTTGGAGATCTCCTGAGCGACCGCCGGCCCGGCCGCGGCTAGCGTCACCGGCATGTTCGACCTGCTCATCAGCGGCGGCGATGTGATCGACGGCCGGGGCGGGCCCCGGCAGCGGGCCGATGTGGGCATCGTCGGCGACCGCATCTCCGCCATCGGCGACCTCATCGGCGGCGGCGCCCAGGCCACGGCAACCATCGACGCCAGCGGCCGGGCCGTGACCCCCGGGTTCGTCGACGTGCACACCCACCTCGACGCCCAGGTGTTCTGGGACCCGGACCTGTCGCCGTCGCCGCTCCACGGCGTGACCACAGTCATCGGCGGCAACTGCGGCTTCACCATCGCCCCCCTCGGCGACGACCCCGCCCATGGCGACTACCTGATGCGGATGCTGGCCCGGGTGGAGGGCATTCCCCTGGAGTCGCTGCAGCAGGGCGTGCCCTGGAGCTGGCAGACGACAGCCGAGTACTTCGACGCCATCGACGGCAACGTGGCTGTCAACGCCGGGTTCAAGGTGGGCCACTCGGCGCTGCGCCGGGTGGTGATGGGACCGGACAGCGTGAGCCGGCCCAGCACCGGCGACGAGCTCGAGGCCATGAAGGCGCTGCTGCGCGACGGTCTGGAGGCCGGGGCGCTGGGCTTCTCGTCGTCGTGGTCGCGCACCCACAACGACCCGATGGGCAACATGGTTCCCAGCCGCTGCGCGGAACGTGACGAGTTGGTGGCGCTGTGCTCGGTGCTGTCCGACTTCGACGGCACGTCGGTGGAGTTCATCCCCGCGCTGGGGCCGTTCGAGGACTGGGCGCTGGAGCTCATGTCCGACATGTCGGCCGCGGCCCGCCGCCCGCTCAACTGGAACGTGATGACGGTGAACGCCCGCTCGCTGGAGATGAACCAGGCCAAGCTGGCCGCCGGGGACCACGCCGCGGCCCGCGGCGGCAAGGTGGTGGCCCTCACCGTGCCCTTGGCCCTGTCGCTGCACCTGAACTTCAACAGCGGCTTCGTGCTGGACGCCCTGCCCGGCTGGGAGGAGGTGATGCTCCTGCCCAAGGAGGAGAAGCTCAAAGCCCTGGCCGACCGGGCCGAGCGGCGCCGCCTCAACGAACTGGCTCAGGGAGACCACCCGTTGCGGCCGCTGGCCCATTGGGCCCGCAAGGTGGTGTTCCACTCCCCGTCGCCGGAGAACGACGGCTGCACCGGCCGCATGATCGGGGACATCGCCGAGGAGCGGGGCCAGGACCCCTGGGACACGCTGTGCGACATGGCCCTGGCCGACGACCTCGAGACATCCTTCGGGAATCCGGCCATGCCCGAGCCCACCGCCGACTGGGAGGCCCGGCTCGAGATCTGGCGTGACCGGCGGGCTGTGATCGGCGCCTCCGACGCCGGGGCGCACCTCGACCTGTTCCTGTCCTCCAACTATGCGACCACCATGCTGGGCGAGGCTGTCGTCCGGCGGGGGCTGCTCCCGCTGGAGGAGGCCGTGCACCTGCTCACCAAGGTGCAGGCCGACCTCTACGGCCTGGTCGACCGGGGAGTGCTCGCCGAGGGGGCCTATGCCGACGTCGTGGTGCTGGACGAGGCCACCGTCGGCTCGGCTCCGACGACGTTCCGCTCGGACCTGCCCGCGGGCGCGTCCCGCCTGTACGCCGAGGCCACCGGCATCGAGCACGTGGTCTGCAACGGCACCGAGATCGTCCGCGGCGGCGAGTTCACCGGCGCCCGCCCCGGCACCCTGCTGCGCTCGGGCACCCACACCACTGGCCCCAGCCTCGACTAGCACCTCGTTTTAGATTTCCGGGTGCAGTCTGTGCGGTGCCATGCCGCACAACCCTCCCGAGAACGTGCTGGTGTGGCGAGGTCAAGAGGGGTGAGGCGATCCGCAGCGTCATCGCCATGCAGGCCTCCTCGGACCGGCGTCGGGGCTAGCCGGCACCCTCCAGATCGTCGATGTCGGCGACGAAGCGCCGGGCGTCGGTGTTGTTCTCGGCCACCGCGCCGATGGTCCTGGCCTTGGCGGTGCCGCCCCGCAGCGCGGCCAGCGGGTCGGTCTGGTCGCCCACGTATCCCAGCGCGAACGCGCCCTGGGTGTAGCCCATCATGCGCAGCAGGTCGTCGTCGAGCGTGCGGGCGATCTCCGGCGGGCAGGCCAGGTACTGGTTCTCCTCCTGGCGCACCCAGCCGACCGCATAGGTGATGTTCACCCCCCGGCGCACGCCACCGGAGGTGTTCGCCCCGGCGCCGTGGAGCACCTTGCCCTCGTAGAACAGCACGCTTCCCCGGCCCATCTCGGCCTGAGCACCCGCGACCGCCCCGGCGGCTGCGTCGTCCATCCCGGAGGTGCCGGGCAGGATCCAGGTGGCCCCGTTGTCGCAGGTGAAGTCGGTCAACGCCCACATGGTGTTGCACTGCACGTGGTAGTCGGGACCGAACGGGAAGAAGTCGAAGGCCATCTCGTCGCGGTGCAGTTTCTGTGCGGTCTCGCCCGGCTCGACCGAGATGATCTGGGTGAGGTGGAGCTGCACCTCGGTGACGTGGCTCAGGAAGTGGCGTACCGCGCCGACCACCAGGGGATGCATCACCAGCGGGCGGACCGACGGGCAGCGGGCCACCAGTGCCCCGGTGCGCCGGGTGAAGCGCCCGTCGTAGGTGTCGCGCCCGGCGGCCGACGCGTCGATGTGGGGCAGGGCCTCGGCCTCCAGCCGGTCCAGAAGCTCCATGTCGGCGACATCATCGACGATGGCATACCCGAAGCGGCGCAGATGCTCGCTGACCTCGGCAGGATCGGTGTCAGCAGCGAAGTGGTGCAGCCCCACCGCGAGAAGGCTAGGGGGCCACGCGGATAGGCGAGCGCCGGTCGCGTCGCAGTGGTGTCATTCCCGCTCTTGTTCGCTGCGCTCACGGGCCGCTCGGGCCACGGCCTCGCGCCGTATGGGCCGCGTTGCGCCGCCTATCCGCTCGGCCTCTAGAGCCGTGCGTCTAACCTCAGCGGCGTGTCTCCTGCAACCGCTTCGCCACCGCTCGGAGCGCCCACCCGGTTGGTGGTTCACGCCGACGATGTAGGCATGAACCACGGCGCCAACCGGGCCTTCATGGAGCTGTCCCACTTCGGCACCGTCACTGCGGGATCGGTGATGGTGCCGTGCCCCTGGTTCAGCGAGATCGCCGAGGCGGCCGCCGCCGATCCCGGCCTCGACTGCGGCGTTCACCTGACCCTCAACTCCGAGATGACCCACTACCGGTGGGGACCGATTACCCGGCCCGGCGCCTCCTCCGGGCTCGTCGACGGCGACGGCTACCTATGGCCCGACGTCGCCTCGGTGCGTCGCCACGCCCACCCCGAAGCGGTGGAGGCCGAGTGGCGGGCCCAGGTCGACCGAGCCCTGGCCGCGGGCATCGACGTCACCCACCTCGACGCCCACATGGGCTCGGCGCTCGCCCCGGAGTGGTGCGACCGCTACGTGTCGGTCGGCGTCGACTACGGCGTGCCGGTGCTGCTCACCTCCCGCCTGCGCGACTACGGGCCCGGCGACCACCTCGCCGGAGCCGACGAGGCCCCCTACCTCGACGCGGTCGCCGCGGCGAGGGCCGCCGGAATGCCCGTGTTCACCGAAGTGCTGGAGACCGACTTCTCCCGGCCCCGCGAACAGCCCCCCGACTATGAGCGGATGCTCGGTGGCCTCGACACCGGACTCGTCTACTGCGCGTTCCACCCCAACGCTCCCGGAGGCGCCGAGATCGAGGTCATCGAGCCCGGCACCTGCCACGTCCGCCTCGACGAGTACGAGTTGTTCCGCACCGTCCGGTGGAAGCAATGGCTCGACTCCCAGCCGTACTCCCTGACCGGGATGCGGGAGCTGCGAGACGCCCGGCGGGCTCCGACCATCTGACCGCCGACCGGCCCGCCACCGGGGAGAGCCAGGCCGCTCCCCGGACGGGCGATCCAGACCGGGCTCGCCGCAAGTCGGCTTGCCCGCGTGCTCCGGCCCACGGTTAGAGTCGGCGGGCCATCGCCGATCCGCCGCCCGAACGCGTCCGGCTCGGCCGCCGGTCGGAGCGCCCGGACGAAGCCTCGCTCCCTTCGCTGCCGCCAGCGACCGCTGCGGCATACCCCTCATGCGAAAGGAGCTTGCGCATGACTCTGCCCGCCCCCTTGGCCGGACCCCTTCAGATAGCGGCCGCTCTGGTCTTCCACCTGCCGGGCGCCCGGCTCGAGCTGATCAGCTCGAGCGGCGACCGCTGCTCGATCGGCCCGATGACCGATCCTCGCTGCACACTGCACCCAGCGGAGTTCCGCGAGCTGGTCCTCGCCGCCGGGAACTGCGAACTGCTGGGCACGCTGATGGGCTTCGCCCTTCCGGAGGAGACGACCATGACCCTGACGTCCTCCAGCGTCGACATGAGCCACCTCGGCGCGGGTTTGTACCGGGTGGTGGGCTGTGAGTTCACGTCCTACGCCTTCACCACGCCGATCTCCGCAGACCAGGTCGACGAGGTCCTGCTGACCCTGCCCTCGGCCCTGGCCGGCGAACGGGTGAGGCCTGAACCCGACGTTCCGTGCGACCACGGGGCTGCGGTCTGCGTCAGCATCGTCCGCGACGACGGCCTGGGCGTCACCCTGGTGGTCATCAGCCCGGGCGAGATCGACGACGCCACCCGCTGCGAAGCCATCGCGAGAGCCGCGGTCTCGGCATGCCTGGTCGCCGAGATGGAGCAGTTCAGCGCCTGCCTCGACGAGGCGCCCTCCTGACTGGCCCGGCTGCTCAGCCGTTCGGAAGCAGGACGGTGCGGGCCTCGGCACCGGTCCTGAGGGCGTCGAAGGCGCCCTGGAGGCCGTCGAGGCCGGCAGTCCGCGAGATCATCTCGTCGAGCTTGAGGCGGCCCCGCAGGTAGAGGTCGGCCAGCATTCCGAAGTCCTTGCGGGGACGGGCGCCGCCGGCCCGGATTCCCAGAAGGCTCTTGTTCTGGTGCAGGTCGAGGAACGGGTAGGTGACCTTGGCCCCCAGGTCCGGCACGCCGACCGCGCACACGTTGCCGCCGGGCCGGGTCATCGAGATGGCCTGAGCCAGCAGAGCGGTGCTGCCCACCACCTCGAAGGCGTGATGCACCCCGGCCGGGCACAGCGACTTGACCGCGGCCACCGGATCGAAGTCGTCGCCTTCGGCCAGCACGAAGTCGGTGGCGCCGAACTCGCGGGCCAGCGGCTCCTTGGCCGCCACCCGGTCGATGGCGATGATGGCGGAGGCTCCCACAAGGCGGGCGGCCTGTATCACGTTGAGGCCGACCCCGCCCGCGCCGATCACGGCCACGGTGTCGCCGATCTGCACTCTGGCCCGGTTGAACACCGCTCCGGCTCCGGTCACCACCCCGCAGCCGATCAGCGCGGCCGCGGCCAGCGGCATCTCCGCGGGGATCGGGACGCACTGGTTCTCGCTGACCACGGTCTGCTGCACGAAGGCGCCGATGTTGGCGAAGTTGTAGACGGGGCTCCCGTTCTCGGCGAAGGGCTGGCTGAGCGAGCCCAGCGCGACGTTGGTGCAGTTGCCCGGATCGCCGCCCTCACAGTCGGGACAGTGGCCGCAGTTGCCGAACGTCGAGAGGATGACGTGGTCGCCGACCGAGCAGTAGGTGACAGCCGAGCCGACCTCAAGAACCACCCCGGCGGCCTCGTGGCCGGGCACGAGCGGGGTGGGCATGTAGTACTTGCCCAGCACGCAGCTCAGGTCGCTGCCGCAGACCCCGGCGGCCCGGACCTCGACCCGCACCTGGCGGGGCGCCAGCGACCCCACCAGCTCCAGGTCGTCGGACAGGCGGACGCTGTCCTCGGTCGTGCCTTCCAGAATCAGTCCCTGCACGCGCGGTCTCCCGTGTCTCGTGGCAGTTGGTCCCCGTCGTCAGATGTGGGCCTTCATGCGCCCGACAGTCTGCCACCGCTGGGCCGCGGCGATGGAGCCCTCGATCATGGCCTCCCAACGTCGGAGAGGGCGGCCCCGCTCTCCGGCGGCCATCGCGTGCACCCAAACCACGAACACTGTCGACACTCTGTAGAACGCGGCCCAGGCCAGATCCTCGAGCAGATCGTCCGCGCTCCAGTCGGGTCCGCCCGCCGCGGCCAGCTCGCGCCGGTAGTGCTCGAGAAGCTCGGCCTCGCGGGCCAGGGTCCCGTCGTTGTGGCTGGTCAGGAGCAGCCAGCCCAGATCGTCGCCCGGGAAGGACCGCATCGGAGTCTGCCAGTCCACTATCACCGGGCCGTCGGCCCGGAACAGGATGTTGTCGAGTTGGTAGTCCTGGTGGAGGAACGTCCACGGCCGCCGGTTGAAGCGTTCGAGCCACCCCTCGATGTCGGCCATGAATTCGTCCACCAGCGCGGCGATGTCGTCAGGATGGTGCTCGGGGGACGTCTCGCGCATGTCGACCCAGGCCTGCCGGACGAACGGCAGCCCCAGCAGGAACGTCGGTGCATGCCAGTCGAGTATCCACTCGTGCTCGAGCAGCCTCTCGTCCATCCAGTAGGCGCCGTGCATCCGGGCCAGGTCGCCGACGAGGGTGTGCATCCTCTCGAAGGTGGTGCCCTCCAGGTTGTCGCCCTTGGTGGCGGGGTGGATCCGCTCCAGCAGCAGGGTGGCGGAATGGGTGTCGGGGTCGAACAGGTTCACGAAGCACTTGGGGATTCCCATGCCGCTGGCGGCCGCCAGCGGCATGGCCATGTCCTCGTAGAAGCCGGCCTCGCGCTGGTACGACAGCCTCACCGAGTTGTACAGCCGTGCGAGGTCGTCGTCGAGGGGGCACTTGGCCACGAACTCGGGAGGCAGGTCGGTGTCACCGTCGTATGTGACCGACACGATCCCGACCTCGCCCATGGCCCCGGAGAAGCCGTCCATCGGCCGCACCTCGACGGCAGCCACCGGCGGCGAGGCGTGCCCGGCCTCGGTCAGCGCCTCCTCGAGCCATTCCGGCTTCATGGCCGACAGTGAATTGAGGATCTCAGCCATATCTCCCTCCAGTCGGTTGCCTGCCCTCAGACGTGGGCCCTCATGCGCTCGGCCGCGTCCCAGCGCCCGGCGGCGGCGATGGTGCCGTCGAACATGGCCTTGAACCGGCGGTGGGGTCGGGCCTGCTCGCCGTACTTGACCGTGTCCATGAACGGGATGTGAGACACCGACACCCAGAAGAACGCGGCCCAGGCCAGATCCTCAGCCAGGTCGTCGGCGCTCCACTGGGGCCCTCCGGCCGCCGCCAGCGCGGCCCGGTAGTGGTCGAGCAGCTCGGCCTCGCGGGCGAGGGTCTCGTCATTGTGGCTGGCCATCAGCAGCCAGCCCAGGTCCATGCCGGGAAACGACCGCATCGGCGACTGCCAGTCCACGATCACCGGCTCGCCCTCGGCGAAGAGGACGTTGTCGAGCTCGTAGTCCTGGTGGATGAGCGTCCAGGGCCGCTGCGAGAACCGTCCGAGCCACCCCGGGACGTCGGCCAGGAAGACATCCACCATGGCCACGAGCTCGTCGGAGTGGTGCTGCGGGTACTGCTCGCGGATGCTGCGCCAGCTCGCCTGGGTGCGGGGGATGCCCAGCAGCAGCGACGGCGCGTTCCAGTCGATGAGCCAGCCGTGCTCGAGCAGGCCGCGGTCCATCCAGTAGGCGCCGTGCATCCGGGCGAGGTCGCCGACCAGGGTGCGCATCCGCTCGAAGGTCGTCCCGTCGAGGATGTCGCCCTTGCTGGCCGGATGGACCCGTTCGATGAGCAGCGTGGCTGCGTGGGTCTCGGGGTCGAACAGGTTCACGTAGCACCTGGGGATGGCAATCTGCGCGCGCTCCGCCACATCGGATGCCAGGTGGCCGTAGAAGCCGGCCTCGCGCTGGTAAGACAGCATCACCATGGCGTTGTCGCGGGCGAACTGCTCGTCCAGGGGGCACTTGGCCACGAACTCGTCCGGAAGGTCGGTCTCACCGTCGTAGGTGACCGACACGATGACGACCTCGCCCATGGCTCCGACGAAGCCGTCCATCGGGCGCACGTCCACCGCCGAGACCGGCGGAGGTGAGTGCCCGGCGCTGGCGAGCGCCTCCTCCAGCCATTGCGGGGTCATCGCCGACACTGAACTGAGGATCTCCGTCATCGGTCCTCCCTGGGGTCGGGCACCCATCTCGGGGTGCGCTTGTTGAGAAACGCGTCCATGCCCTCGGCGGCCTCGTCGCTGGCGAACAGTTCGGCCGAGAGCCGTTGCGCCCACGCGAGGGCGTCGTCGAAGGGCATCTCGGGAACCCGATCCAGGAGTTGCTTGGTCGCGGCCAGCGCCGAAGGGCCTCCCGCCAGCAGGTCGGCCACTACCGACTCCACCTCCGCGTCGAGGGTCTCCGCGGGTACGGCCGTGGTGATGATTCCGAGGCGGGCCGCCTCAGCGGCATCGAAGCGGTTGCCCCGCAGAAAGGCGGCCGCCGCATCGGACCGGCGCATCCTGGGAAGACACAGCACCGAGATCATGGCCGGAGCGACCCCGACCCGCACCTCGGTGAACCCGAACTTGGCGTCGGCGCGGGCAACAGTTATGTCCATGGCCGCGGCCAACCCGATCCCGCCGGCCACGCAATGGCCCGCGATGCGCCCAACGTAAGGCTTGGGGGACTTCCGGAACCGCCCGTAGAGATCACCGGCCCTGACCCCTACGGGATTGCCGCCCGCCCACCGGCTGGAACTCTCACGCAGGTCGGCGCCCGCGCAGAACACCCGGCCCGAGTTGGTGAGCACAACCACCCTTGCTGCCGGGTCGGCGTCGATGTCGTCGAGCACGGTGGTGAGCTCGGCGAGCAGGCCGCGGCTCAGCGCATTGCGGTTGGCCTCGTCGGCGAGCGTGACCGTGACCACCCCCCGGTCGTCGCGGGCCGACTCGACGAGGCTCACGACCGGCTCCCGGTCGTCCGCTCTTGTCGGGCCCGGGGGCCGTCGGTGGGTGGACCGGCGAAGGCCTGGGCCTTCGACAGCCAGTCGGCGGCGTGCTCGCCGGTCACTGCCAGGGCGGTGTCGTCCACATGGCGCCGCTGGGTCACCACCAGGCAGAAGTCCAGGGCCGGTCCGGTCACTGCGTTGTCTCCGGCCGCCTCGGCGTCGCCCCAGGTCCACGTCTCGCCCGATGGGGCGGTCAACTGCACCCGCACGTCCCCCTCCGGCGCGGGCTCGCCCCGGTTTAGGAAGGTCCAGGATCGGGTGATGCAGCCCAGTTGAGCCACATGGCGGAGCCGGTGAGTGGGCTCACGACGCGCGCCCACGCTGTCACACACGTCGGTTCCGTGGGCCCACGCCTCCATGAGTCGAGCGGTGACGAACGACTTGGCCCCCATGGAGGGCCCGTACCAGCTCACCCGGTCCCGCTCACCGAGCATGCCGGCCGCCTCCGCAAGCTCGGCACGCCCCTGACGCCAGCGTGCCAGCCGCTCCGCGGGGACCAGGCGGCGGAACCCGCCGAGAGTGAAGTCGTCGCCTGAGGTCTCGCCAACCAGCGACGCCTCCATCAGCTTGCGCGCTTCCGCCGAGAACGCCTCAGGATCGCGTATGGCCAGCGCAGCTGCCCGATCGAAGTAGCGCAGGTGGCCGATCTGGTCGGTGACCGACCAGCGGGGACTGGCCGTGGGCAGGTCCCAGTCGCGGTCCTCCAGCGGGGCCACTACTTCGTCGAGGCTTGCCTGCTCGTCGAGCAGGTCCTCCAGCAGGTCGGCCAGGTCCACAGTCGGCTAGTCCCTTCCCAGGAAGATAACTTCCTAGGAAGATACCTTGTGGCGACCCTGTCGCGCCGAACTTTCTCCGCAGCAGTCCATCAGGTCAACCGGCCAGCAAAACCTCGGGGATCTCGACCACCCGGGCCCGGAGCCACTCGCCCAGGCTCTTGGCCTGGGGATCCTGCCGGTCCGAGGCGGCCACCCCCTCGCCCAGGAGGCCGTGGATCACGAAGTTGAGCGACCAGATGTTGGGGAGGCGGTGCCGGTCGACCGGCAGCGGGGCGGCCTCTGGCAGCAGCTCCCGCAGCCGCTCGGTGCTGAGGAAGCCGTCGAGCCACTCGAACGCCTCAGCCGAGCGGGCGAACACTCCCAGGTTGGCGTTGCCGCCCTTGTCCCCGGAGCGGGTGCCCACCACCCGGCCCAGCGGCGACGGCGACATGGTCCCCCAGTCACGACCGCCGGCGTGAGGGGCGGGGGAGGGGATCGCCGGCCGCGCACCGTCCGGGGCCTGGACCGGATCGACCACCGTGCGCTCGCCATCGAGGAACGTGACGTACTGGGGCACCGCCGACGCGGGCACGGTGGCGGGCCGGTAGACGCCGAACGCTCTCGGCCGGGCCGCGGACCCGGGCGAGAACATGCCCGGGATGGTGGCCAGCGCCAACTCGTTCATCGCGTCGGACAGGGTGCGCCCGAGGCGCTTCTCGTCATTGTCGAACACGCTGAGCCGCCACACTGCGGTGGCCTCCTCGTTGGTGGCCGGATCGGTCTTGTCGGTGCGCACCACCCGCTCGGTGACCTTGGCGTAATCGCCGGGGTCATGGGGGCAGGCCCGCCAGAAGGCATCGTGCACCAGGGCGGCCTTGGCCTCGATGTCCAACCCGGTGAGCCCGACCGTGATCTGGCTGCGGTAGCCGCCCATCTCGTTGGTGGCCACCTTCAGCGTGGACGGCGGCGGCTCGCCCCGCACCGAGTCGATCCGTACGCGGTCGGGGCCGGCCTGCGTGAGCCGGATGGTGTCGAAACGGGTGGTGACATCGGGTCCCAGGTACCGGGGGGCGTCGATCTCGTAGAGCAACTGGGCGGTCACGGTTCCCACCGTGACCGCGCCTCCGGTGCCATCGTGCTTGCCGATCACCGACGACCCGTCGGCCTCGATCTCGGCCCACGGGAACCCGGTGCGGGCCATGCCGCCCACCTCGGTGAAGAACGAGTAGTTCCCGCCGGTGGCCTGGGTGCCGCACTCGATCACATGCCCGGCGGCCACCGCGCCGGCCAGGGCATCCCAGTCGTCAGTAGCCCAGTCGTGATGCCAGGCCGCCGGACCGCAGGCCACCGCGGCGTCGGTCACCCTCCCGGTGACCACGATGTCGGCGCCGCGGCGCAGCGCCTCGGCGATGCCCCAGCCTCCCAGGTAGACGTTGGCGGTGATCAGCTCGGTCGTGTCGACCATGGGCTCGCCAGTGGTGAAGGAACGGAGGGCCACCGCGTCGGGCACGCCGGGGTCCAGCCGCGCCATGAGGTCGTCGCCGTCCACGCAGGCGATCCGCGGGCTGAGGCCGAGCCGCTCGGCCACCTCCGCCACGGCTGCCGCGCAGCCGCGGGGATCAAGCCCGCCAGCATTGGAGACCACCTTGATGCCCGCCTCGAGGCAGGCGCCCATCACCTGCTCCATCTGCTTGACGAAGCTGCGGGCGTAACCGCCTCCCGGCCGTCTCTCGCGGGTTCGGGCCAGTATCAGCATGGTCAACTCGGCCAGCCAGTCGCCGGTGAGCACGTCGATGGGCCCGTCGTTCACCATCTCGGCCGCGGCCGACAGCCGATCGCCGTAGAAGCCCGAGCAGTTGGCGACCCGGATCGGCTCAGCCACCGCCGTCCTTCCCGGCCGCAGAGTCTGCGGGCTCGAACACAAGCAACACCGATCCGTTGTCCACCTGGTCTCCGGGCGCGACCAGTACCTCGGCGACCGTGCCGTCGCAGGGGGCGCTCACGTGGTGCTCCATCTTCATGCCTTCCATCACCACCAGGGTGGTGCCCGCAGTCACATGCTCGCCGGCCGCGGCTCGCACCTCCACGATCACTCCGGGCATCGGCGCCGCGAACCCGCCTGCGGCCAGGCCGCGGTCAGGAGCACCGAAGCGAGCCAGAACCGCCACCGTCACCGTCTCGGCGTCGCCGGTCAGATGGACCTTGCCGGCCTCTGCCGTGACCGCATACCGCACGAGCCGGCGGTCCCACTCGACATCCAGCGTGCCGGGCGACCAGCCCGTGACCCGGGCCGGAGCCTCAGTCTCGGCGTCTCCGCACTCGGCTCGCACCGCGAAGCTGCCGTCGCGCTGGGGTCGGTACGAGACGGTCACCTCGACAGGAGCCGGGCCCGCCTCGACAGCCAGGTCCGCCCGCTCGGGCGGAAGGCGGCCATGACGCCATCCACTGGGCATCCATGCCAGCGTGCGGGCCTCGCGCCGTTCGGCAGCCTGCAGCCACATGGCCGCCGCCACCGCAGCGTGCTGGCACTCGGTCTCCGACAGGTTCGCGGCCCTGCTCGGCTCGGTCCTCTCGATGAAGTCGGTGGTCGTGTCGCCGCACAGGAAGGCCTCGGACCGCAGGGCCGCGGCCAGGAAGTGGCGGTTCGTGGTCACACCCCCGATGTGGAGCCGCTCCAGCGCGAGCGCCAGGCGTCCGGCCGCCTCGGCGCGGGTGGGAGCGTGGACTATCACCTTGGCCAGCATCGGGTCGAAGTCGAGCCCGACCTCGGTGCCGGCCTCGACGCCGCTGTCCCATCGCACCGCTGGCTCGGGCGCCGGAGCGAACGCCGACAGGGTGCCCACCGCGGGGAGGAACCCGGCGGCGGCGTCCTCCGCGTACAGCCGGGCCTCGATGGCGTGGCCCGCGATGGCTATGTCGGCCTGGCTGTAGCCGAGGCGGTCGCCCTCGGCAATCCGCAGCTGCTCGCGAACCAGGTCGATCCCGGTCACCTCCTCGGTAACCGGGTGCTCCACCTGGAGGCGGGTGTTGACCTCGAGGAAGAAGAACTCGCCGGTGTAGTCGTCGAGCAGCATCTCCACGGTGCCCGCCGACTGATAGCCGATGGAGGTGGCCAGAGCGACCGCAGCCTCGCCGATGGCCGCCCGCAACTCGTCGCCGACCGCAGTGGACGGCGACTCCTCGATGATCTTCTGGTGGCGGCGCTGGATCGAGCACTCCCGCTCGCCCAGATGGACGATGTTGCCGTGGGCGTCGCCGAGGATCTGGACCTCGATGTGGCGGCACCTGGGCAGGTAGCGCTCCAGGAACACGGTGTCGTCGCCGAAGCCGCCCAGCGCCTCGCGGCGGGCCGCGGCGACGGCCTCGGCCAGTTCGGCGGGATCCGAGACGAGCCGCATTCCCTTGCCGCCCCCGCCCGCGGCCGCTTTGACCATCAGCGGGAAGCCGACATCGGCGGCGTCGGCGGGATCCTCCGCGGACGGCAGGGTGGGGACGCCCGCGGCCGCGGCTGCCGCCTTGGCGGCCAGCTTGTCGCCCATGGTCTCGATGGCCTCCGGGCTCGGTCCCACCCATGCCAGGCCGGCCCCGGTCACGGCTCGGGCGAAGCCGGCGTTCTCAGCCAGGAAGCCGTACCCGGGATGCACCGCGTCGGCACCGACGGCGTGGGCTGCCGCCACCACCGACTCTCCGTCGAGGTAGCCGCCCGGCAGGCGCACCGCCACATCGGCCTCCACCACGAACGGTGCTGTTGCGTCAGCGTCGGAGAACACGGCCGCGCAGCGCATGCCCATCGCCCTCGCGGTCCGGAACACCCGGCGGGCGATCTCGCCCCGGTTGGCCACCAGCAGCGTGCCGATGCCGCTCACAGCCGGAACACCCCGTAACCCTCCGCGCCGGCGATCTTTGTGTTCCCTACGACTGAGAGGCACATTCCCAGCACGTTGCGGGTGTCGCGGGGGTCGATGATGCCGTCGTCGCTGATGGCGCCGGTGGCCCGCAGCGCCAGCGAGCCCCTCTCCTGGATGGCCTCGGCCTGGGCCACGATCCGGGCGTCCTCGTCCTCGTCGAAGGGCTCTCCCTTGCGGGCCGCCCGGGCCCGTCGCACCTGCGACATCACCCCGGCGATCTGCTTGGGACCCATCACCGCGATCTTGGCGGTCGGCCACAGCCAGGTGAAGCGGTTGCCGAAGGCCCGTCCCGACATGCCGTAGGTGCCGGCCCCGTAGGACGATCCGATGATCACGGTCAGGTGCGGGACGGTCGAGTTGGTCACCGCGTTGATCATCTGCGAGCCCTTCTTGACCATGCCGTCGGCCTCGTAGTCCCGCCCGACCATGAAGCCGGTGATGTTCTGCAGGAACACCAGAGGAACGTCGGCCTGGTTGCACAGCTGTATGAACGTGGCCCCTTTCTGGGACGAATCGGGGTACAGCACTCCGTTGTTGGCCAGGATCCCCACCGGGTACCCGCAGATCGACGCCCAGCCGCACACCAGGGTGGTGCCGTAGAGGGCCTTGTACTCCTCGAAGCGGGAGCCGTCCACCACCCGGGCGATCACCTCGCGCATGTCGAAGGGCTGGCGCAGGTCCCGGCTCACCAGCCCGAGCAGCTCCTCGGGGTCGTGCACCGGCGGATCGGCCGCCATGGTCGGGCCCGGGTGGGGCTTCTGCCGGTTGAGGTGCGACACGACCTCGCGGCACATGCGGATGGCGTCCATCTCGTCGGTCGCGAAGTAGTCGCCCAGGCCGGAGACCTCGGCGTGCAGGCGGGCGCCGCCCAGCGTCTCGTCATCGGACTCCTCGCCGGTGGCCATCTTCACCAGCGGCGGGCCGGCCAGGAAGATCTTGGACTGGTCGGCCACCACGATGTTGTAGTCCGACAGGCCCGGCTGGTAGGCGCCCCCCGCGGTGGACGACCCGAACACCACGCACACCGTCGGGATGCGCATCTTGGACAGCTCGATCATCTCGTAGAAGAACCGGCCCGACTCAGCGAAGTGGACGGTCTGGGACCGGCTGGATCCGCCGCCGGTGAACTCCGAGCCGCCGCCGTCGCTGCCACCGAGACGCAGATCGGCGCCGGCCGATTCCACGAAGCTCACATAGGGGATGCGGTTGTCGCGGGCGATCTCCAGAGCTCGCATCCACTTCTTGCTGGCATACGGGGTCAGCGCACCGGCCAGCACGCTGGGGTCGTTGCCCATGATCACGCACTCGGTGCCGCCGATTACTCCGATCCCGACGACCATCCCGCCGCCCATCGTGTAGTCGGACCGGTAGGCGGCCAGCGCGCTGATCTCCAGGAACGGGCTGTTGGGATCGATCACATTGGCGATGCGCTCCCTGATGGGCAGCTTGCCCCGGCTCCTGAGCCGCTCCATCGCGGCCGGTCCGCCCCCGGCCTCGGCCTCGTCCAGCAGCCCCTCGATCTCGGCCAGCTGCTCCAGCAGCTCGTCGCGGTTCTGGCGGAACGCGTCGCTGCTGGAGCTCAGCGTCGTCGGCAGTGCAGGCGCCAGCAGCCGGGGCAGGCCGGCAGATGCGCCCCCGTCGATCTTCACCGCAGCAAAACTACCGCGCTCGGGTGACGACACCGGCCCACGCGTCCGCGTGCATCGGCCTGGGCTCCCGACACCGGAACCGTCTGGGACTGCGGGGCCACGCGGATAGGTGCGAGCCGGTCGCGTCGCAGTGGTGTCATTCCCGCTCTTGTTCGCTGCGCTCACGGGCCGCTCGGGCCACGGCCTCGCGCCGTATGGGCCGCGATGCCCCGCCTATTCGCTCGGCCTCCAAGGCTCGGCCTAGCCTTCCGCCATGGGCGTCGCAGTGCCTTTCCCGAACACGCAGCCCACGGGCTACGAATGGTTCGAGGACGAGCCCGTCTTCGATCCGGAGCGCCATCTCCAGCTGGAGGAGCCCAGCGAGGTCATCACGCTCGCCGAACTCGGCTACGACCGGGCCGAGATCGCCACCAAGGCGACCCCGGTGGCCGCGTCGTCGCCGTTCCGCATGCTGAGCGACGAGGGCGCAGCCGTGCTGCTAGCGGTGGCTCGCCGGCTCCGCTCCTTCGCACGACCGGCCGGCAACCGCATCGAGCGGATGACGCGGGCGGGCTGCTACCGGTCGCGGTGGCTGCGCGACCTCTGCATCAGCCAGGAGGTCAGCAACCACCTGGAGCGCATCTACGGGACCGCTGTAGCTCCGCACCCGATGCCGGTGCACCTCGGCCACATCAACTACGAGCCGTCGAGCATCGATGCCGCCATCGACAAGTGGCACCACGACACGCTGCCCCTCGACTACGTGATGACCGTGACCGACCCGGCCCGCGTGCCCGGCGGCCGGTTCGAGTACTTCCTGGGCACCAAGCACGAGGCCGCCGACCTGGCCGCCCGGGACCGCACCCCGCCGCCGGAGCGCACCGCGGTCCCGGACTTCGCGGGACCCGGGTACGCCATCGCCCTGCACGGCGACATGGTGGTGCACCGAGCCGCCCCGCTGGCGAGGCTGACCGAGCGGATCTCGATGGTGAACGGCTATGTGACGCTAGACACGTCGATCGACGAGCAGAGTCGCACCGCCGACCTGATAATCGTCGACGACCACGAGTCGCTGTGGACAGAGTGGGCCAAGATGGCCGCGTGGCGAGCGCGGGGGCGGCTGTCGGATCTGATCGAGGGCCTCGACTTCACCGGTGACCGCGATGCGGTGATCGCCGAACTCGAGTCGGCCGTGGGCGACGTCCGACTGGCCATCGATGAGATGCGGGCCGGCGAGAGGATGACCGAGCATTACGGCGGCTGAACGCTCCATACCGGCCGGGGCCGGGTGGGGGAGCGCCGCCGCGGTGCGATGATGGGCTCCATGAGTGAGACCGTCGACACGAGCGTGGTGGACTTTCACTTCGACGTGCTGTGCCCCTGGGCCTACCAGACGTCGAAATGGATCCGGGACGTCCGCGCCCAGAACGGGCTGGAGATCAACTGGCGGTTCTTCAGCCTCGAGGAGATCAACCGTTTCGAGGGCAAGAAGCACCCGTGGGAGCGGCCCTGGTCCTATGGCTGGTCGCTGATGCGGATCGGGGCGGTGCTGCGCCGCGAGAGCATGGACCATCTCGACGCCTGGTACGAGCGTTCGGGCCGCGCCCTGCACGAGGAGGGCCTGCGAGTACACGACCCGGATGTGGCCCGGGCACTCCTCGACGAGATGGGCCTCGACCCGGGAACCGTGGACACAGCCCTGGAGGACTCCAGCACCCACGACGAGGTCAAGGACGAGCACGACCGGGTGGTGGCCGCCGGGGGCTTCGGGGTGCCGACGCTCTTCTTCGGAGATCAGGCCCTGTTCGGGCCGGTGCTCATCGACCCCCCGACGGGAGTCGAGGGCATGCGTCTGTGGGACTCGCTGACGGCATGGCTGGAGTTCCCGCACCTCTACGAGATCCAGCGGCCCAAGTCCCGACGCGACGAGCAAGCAATCGCCGACACCTTCCGCCCCTACATCGAGGCCCGCGACTGGCTGAGCATCAACCGGGGCGAGGTGATCACCTTCGACCGATCCTGACGTAAGAGCGCGCCGCGGACCCGCCATGGACTCCGAGCAGATCGAGCAGCTCATCGCGGCGTCCGATCTGTCCAGCCTGCTGGCCGCGCTGGCCCACGCCACTGGAGACCCGGACCTTGCCCCCTCGGATCTATGGCTCGACCCGGCCCGAGCCCTCGAGCCCGAGGATGGCTGGGACCCGGCCCAGCTCGAGCGGGCCCGTGCTCTGGCGTCGGACGGCCTGGCCCGGCTCGCAACCTCCCGGGCCGGCGACGGCGGGGGCCCCGACGACGCCCTCGTGCCGTCGCTGATCGACTGGTTGACGGGCACCGACCTCGACGAGGGCTACCGGCGGATGCTGGCCGAGGAGCTGGCCGTGACCGGAGACCTGCGGATCCCCGAACCGATCACGGCGCCGGCCTGGCCGCCTGCGAGCACGAGCGACCATCCGGTCGCGGTGATCGGGGCGGGCATGTCGGGAATCCTCGCCGCCCACCGGCTCAAGCAGGCCGGGATCGACTGCGTGGTGCTCGACAAGAACCGCGATGTGGGCGGCACCTGGCTCGAGAACACCTATCCGGGCTGCCGGGTGGACGTGTTCAACCACGTGTACAGCTACTCCGGCGAGCAGCGCCCCGACTGGCCCGAGTACCACTCCAGCCAGCCGGTGCTGCTCGACTACTTCCGGGACTGCACCCGGCGGTGGGGGATACGGGACCGGATCCGCTTCGGTGTCCGGGTCGTGTCGCTGTCCTGGGACGACCGCGCCTCGCGCTGGGCGATCCGGCTCGAGACGGGCGACGGGACCGAGGAGATCACGGCCGGCGCGGTCGTGTCGGCGGTCGGTCAGCTCAACCAACCGTTGATCCCCGACCTCGATGGTGCCGGCGGCTTCGCCGGAGAGCAGTTCCACAGCTCGGCCTGGCGCCACGACATCGAATGGGACGACCTGAATGTGGCCGTGATCGGCACGGGAGCGAGCGCGCTTCAGTTCATCCCCCATCTGGCCGAGGCGGCCGCTCAGGTCACGGTGTTCCAGCGCACGCCGCCGTGGCTGATCCCGCGGCCCGTCTACCACGAGCCGCTGGCCGGGGGGCTCCTGCGCCTGTTCGAACTGGTGCCCGGCTACGCCCACTGGTTCCGGCTGCGGCTGTTCTGGCGCACCCACGAGGGCACGGTCGGTGCCCTTCGGCGCGACGCGGCGTGGGACGGGCCGCTCGATGTGGCGGTGAGCCCCCGCAACAACGAGGCCCGGCAGCTGTTGACCATGTACCTGGAGCATCAGTTCGGAGACCGACCCGACCTGCTGGCCAAGGTGGTGCCCGACTACCCGGTGGGAGCCAAACGAGTGGTCCTGGACAACGGGATCTGGGCCAGGACGCTCAAGCGGCCCAACGTGGAGTTGGTCAGCGATCCGATCGACCGCATCGAGCCCGAAGGCGTGCGAACCTCCGACGGTCGGCGGCACCGAGCCGATGTGATCGTCTACGGAACCGGGTTCCGGGCCTCGGAGTTCCTGATGCCCATGCGGGTCACCGGGCGGGGCGGGGCTGACCTGCACGAGACCTGGAACGGCGACGCCCGGGCCTACAACGGCGTTTGCGTTCCCGGCTTCCCCAACCTGTTCTGCCTCTACGGCCCCAACACCAACATCGTCGTGAACGGCAGCATCATCTACTTCGCGGAGTGCGGCGCCCACTACGTGGTGGAGTGCCTTCGCCTGCTGGCCGAGCGGGGCGCGACGGCCATGGACTGCCGGCCCGACGCCTACGACCGCTACGCCGCGCTCATGGACGAGCACAACTCACAGATGGCCTGGGGGATATCGCCGGTGAACAGCTGGTACAAGAGCCACAGCGGTCGGATCGCGCAGAACTGGCCCCTGCCCCTGATCGACTACTGGCGCCAGACCCGCAGCCCCGACCCGGCCGACTTCGAGCTGCTGTGAATCTCGAAGCGGTCAGCCGGTGTTGCGCATTCCGGCGGCCACCCCGTTGACGGTGAGCAGCAGGGTCCGCCGCAGGCGCTCGTCGGTGTCAGCGCTGCCGGCCTGCCCGCCCCGGTAGCGGGCCAGCAAGTCGACCTGAAGCACGTTGATCGGGTCGAGGTAGGCGTCTCGCACCGCCAGAGCGCGACGCAGGATCGGCAGGTCCTCGAGCAGGCCCCGGCCCGTGAGGGCGGTCACCTCGGCCACCGTCCGGTCGTACTCGGCGCACACCGCGTCGAAATGGCAGTGCAGGGACGTATCGACCAGCGTGGCCACGTAGTGGCGGGCGATGGCCAGATCGGTCTTGAACAGTGTCATCTCCACATTGGACACGAAGGTCCGGAAGAACTGCCAGGACTGGTACATCTCGTCCAGATCGGGGCCCATGCCCGCGGCGCGGGCCGCGGCCAGCCCCGCACCGACACCGAACCACCCCGGCACGATCTGGCGGGACTGGGTCCAGCCGAACACCCAGGGAATGGCCCTGAGACCGTCGATGCCGTCGTCGGCGCGGCTGCGGCGGGCGGGCCGGGAGCCGATGTTCATCTCGGCCAGCTCCTCCACCGGAGTGGACGTCCGGAAGTACTCGACCAGCCCGGGAGCCTGCAGGAAGGCTCGGTAGGCGTCGTAGGCCGCGCCCGAGGCAGCCTCCATCACCTGGTCCCACCGGCGGGTGACCGCCGGCTCGTGACGCGGCGAGCGGTGCGCCATCGACGCCTCGACCACGGCGGCGAAGGCGAGGTCGAGGTTGCGATGGGCCAGCCGGGGCAGCCCGTACTTGTCGGCGATCACCTCGCCCTGCTCGGTGATCTTGACCGAACCGCTGATCGCGCCGGGCGGCTGGCCCAGGATCGACGCGTGGGTCGGTCCGCCGCCACGCCCCACAGTCCCTCCCCGACCGTGGAACACCGTCATCTGGACACCGGTGGCGGCCGACACGTCGGCGATGGCTCGCAGCGCCTTGTGGATCTCCCACTGCGAGGTCGTGATCCCGCCGTCCTTGTTGGAGTCGGAGTAGCCGACCATCACCTCCTGGATGCCGCCACGAAGCTCGACGAGGCGGCGGTAGGGCTCCACCGCCAGCAGCTCCTGCAGGACGGGGCCGACCGAGCGCAGGTCTTCGATCGTCTCGAACAGCGGAACGAACCCGAGTCGGGCCACACCCGCGTCCAGGTCGACCAGTCCCGCCTCCCGGGCCAGCACCGCGGGCGCGAGCAGGTCGTCGACCCCCCGCGTCATCGAGACGATGTAGCTCTCGACGATCTGATCGCCCCGCAGGTCCATCTGCCGGCGAAGCACCCGGAACAGCTCCAGCACGTCCTCTGCACCGTCCTGCAGGGAACGTCCCCGCAACGCCAGCGGCCGGGGACCGGCCAGCTCGTCGGCGAGCAGGGCGGCCCGCTCGGTGCTGGAGAGCTCGGCGTAGTCGATCCCGAGCGGCTCGAACAGGCCCGAGAGCGCCCAGTGATGGCGATCGGAGTGCTCCCGGATGTCCAGCGTGGCGAGGTCGAACCCGATGGTGGCGACGATGCGCCGCACCCGGGCCAGGCGGCCACAGGCCAGCAGGCGACCCTGGTTGGCCTCCAGCGAGCGAGCGATCACGGCCAGGTCGTGGGCCAGCTCGCCGGCCGACCGGTAGGCCCTGGAGCCAGGGGTGGAGCTCGCCGTCTCAAGGAGGCGCGAGTGGACGACCGCCAGCCTCTGCCGGTAGGGCTCGCCCGCGCTCAGGGTGTCGAAGCGTGCCGTGACCTCCGGGAACTGCTGGTGATCGACCTCGATCCGCTCGGCCAGCTCGGCCGAGATCGGGGTGACGGCCAAGCCCACGCTCAACTCCGACGACAGGCCCTCGATCTCCTCCACCAACAGGCGCAGGGCTCGTTGACGCTGGAACTCGATGACCTCGACCGTCGTAGCCGGCGTGACACTGGGATTGCCGTCGCGGTCGCCCCCGACCCACGAGCCGAAGCGGATGGGGGAGCGGTCGGGGTCGAGCCCGCCGCCCAACGCCACCAGGGCGGCGTCGATGTCGTCGAGCAGCTCCGGCACGCCCTGCACGGCGATCTCGGTGAGGAAGTAGAGGATCGATCGAGCCTCGTCCACCGGGTCGGGGCGCTGGCGCCGCAGCTCGTCCGTCTGCCAGATGGCGTCGATCAACTCGTCCAGCCGGCGGTCGGCACGGCTGCGGGCCGCGTCGTCCGCGCCGGCGTGGGCCCGCTGCTCCACGAGACTGGAGATCTCGGCCAGCTTGTCGAGTATCGAGCGCCGGGACGCCTCGGTGGGGTGGGCGGTGAACACGGGGCGCAGCTCGGTCGAGTTGACCGTCGTGACGATCTCGTCGTCAGCGAACCCCGACTGGCGCAGACGACCCACCATCTCGCCGAAGCGATTCGAGCCGGCGGCCCGCTTCTCGGTCAGATCGTCGATGCGATGTACCTGCTCGACCGTGTTGGCCAGATGGAAGTAGACGGTGAAGGCCCGGGCCAGTAGTTCGGCGTGGGCCACATCCATTCCGGCCAGCAGTCCAGCCAGAGCGCCGCTGTCCTCGTCGCTGCGACGCAGACCGCGAGCCAGGCCGCGCACCTGCTCCACCTGCTCGAGCAGCTCGGGGCCGTGCTGGCGCACCAGCGCGTCTCCCAGCTGAGCGCCGAGACGCCGGATGTCGCTCCGAAGGGCCGAGTCGAGCTCGCCCAGCGCACCGTCCAGCGCAACCGCGCTGCCGTCCGACCCCGTTCCCATGCTGGTGCTAGGCCGCGGCCCGTGTGCGCCGCAGGAGGGGATCGGCGAGCTTGAGGCCCCGGTCGGCCACGCTCAGGACTCGCGACGCGGCTCCGGGCGTGTCCCCGTCGATCAGGTTGCCCATCACCTGGAGGGTGATGTTCGCCACCGCCTGGGTTCCCACGGCCAGGCGCAGGCCGTTGCGCAGGATCCAGGGGTGCCCGATCAGGAAGCTGAAGCGCCGTCCGGTGCGCAGGAACCCGTCGAATCGTTCGCCGATGACCCGATCGTAGGCGCCGGGCGCGCCGGCCGGGTCGTCCATGAACAGGTCGGCCAGCAGCATCCCCGACTCCAGGCCGTAGTCGATTCCCTCGCCGTTCATGGGGTTGATCAGCCCGGCCGCATCGCCGACCGCGGCCCATCCCGGCCCGTGGCGGCGGACCGCGCTCATGGGAAGCCTCCAGGCCCGGGGCCGCTCCAGGTAGTCGCCCAGTTCCCACTCGGCGGCCACTAGCTCGCGGTAGTCGTTCAACAACTGGTTGAGGTTGAGCCTTCGGAAGCCCTTCATGGTGGACATCGACCCCACTCCGATGTTCACGGTGCCGTCACCGGCCGGGAACATCCACCCGTAGCCGGGGACCCATCCGCCCTCGGCTCCCCGCAGGGTGAGACAGGCCTCCAGGTGACGGTCGCCATGACGGGGGCTGGGCGCATAGGTCCGGATGGCGAGGCCGAAGGGCTCGCTGTCGACCCGCTCGGCGCCCAGCATGCGGGCCGCCGCTCCGGGCGCGCCGGTGGCCAGCACCACCAGGTCCGCTTGCCAGCGCTCGCCGCGGGTGAGGCTCTCCACGCCCACAACCGTGCCGTCGTCGGCGAGGGCGGGCATGACCTCGGTGTCCCAGACGATCTCAGCCCCGGCCTCGGTGGCCGCCTCGACGAGGTGCCTGTCCAAGGCCCGGCGGGGCCATACCGCTCCGTGGGGTCCGAACCGGTTGTTGGCGGGCCACAACAGCTCACGCCGGGTGTTCCCCGCGATCATCCGCAACCCGTCGATGCGGTGGGCGCCGGCGAGGTCTACTCCGAGCTCGCCGAGAGCCGCCACCGCCCGCGGCGTGAGCCCGTCGCCGCAGACCTTGTCACGGCCGGGGGAGGCCTTCTCGAAGACGGTCACCCGGGCACCGCCCCGGGCAGCCTGGATGGCCGTGGCCGCGCCGGCCGGTCCGGCCCCGATCACGGCCATGTCGAGTCGAACTGGCGTCATGCCAGCGGTCGGTTGCGGCCGCGAGGAAGATCCTCCTCGGCAGCCGCTGGCCGGACTGGACGAAGTGGCGCCACCGGCCCTGCCGGAGCCCTAGTGGGCGTGAGGTCCGTGGCCCTGGTGGCCGTGGTGGCCGTGGTCGTGGCCGTGACCCCGGTGGCTGTGGTCGTGGTCATGGCTGTGACCGTGGCTGTGGCCGGTTCCGTGGTGGTCGTGGTCGTGGTGGTCGTGACCGTGGCCGTGGTGGCCGTGGTCGTCGAGCACGACGATGCCCTGCTCGTGGTCGTGGTCGGCGTGGTCGCCGAGCAGCCGGTCTCCGAACGCCTCCCTCAGCCGCGCCTCGGTGAGCATCTTGTCAGGGGGGCCTGCGGCGACCAGCCGGTTGGCCATCAGCATCACCGCGTCGCAGTGCCGGGCCTCGTCGAGATGGTGGGTGGTGATGATCACGATGGCTCCCCGGCTCGAGTACTCCTCGATCACGTCGAGTATGCGCTCCTGGCTGGGGATGTCCAGACCGGTGACCGGCTCGTCGAGCATGAGGACCTCAGGCTCGCCCGCAAGCACTTGGGCGATCCTCACCCGCTGCTGCTGCCCCCCGCTGAGCTCGCCGAAGCTCCGGTTCGAGAACTGGTTCACGTCGAGCCGCTGACCCGCTTCTCGCATGGCGGCCCGGTCGTCGCCGCGCAGCCGCCCGAGAAGCCCTCGCCTGCCGTAGCGGCCCATGGCCAGCACCTCGCCCGCGGTGATCGGCATCCAGCACGCTGGCAGGTGCTGGCAAACATAGGCCAGGTCGTCAGGCATGCCCCGGACGTGGCCTGACGTCGGCTTCTGCAGCCCGGCCAGACACTCCAGCATGGTCGTCTTGCCCGACCCGTTGACTCCCATCACCGCGGTGGCCGTGCCCGGCTCGAAGGTGTGGGTGACGCCGTCGAGGGCGGTGACCTGGTCGAATCTGACCGTCAGATCCTCCACCTCGACGGCGTTCACCATGGCGCAACGCTATATTCCCTCCATGTCATCCGCCACCACTGCGGCTGCGGTCAAGGGTGATCTCGCTCGCGGCTCGGACGTTCCCCAACTCGGCGACGAGCATGCCGGAACCTCAGACCCGGCGTCCCGTGTCGTCCCCGGACGGGTGCGGATAGACCGCTACGAACTCGACTTGGGGCCGTGGCTGCATCTCGCCGACGAGCGAGCCAGGCTGGCCCGGCCGTCGTTCGCCCACATCGACGTGACCCCGCAGGGGGCAACGCTCGGCGCCGAGGTGAGCGGCGTCGATCTCCGGACAGACCTGTGCGACGAGGTGATCGCCGATATCCGCCGGGCCCTGATGGACTACAAGGTGCTGGTGTTCCGCGACCAGCCGATCACTCCGGCCCAGCATGTCGCCTTCGCCGGCCGGTTCGGCGAGTTGGAGATCCACCCGTTCATCACCGGCAACTCCGAGCATCCCGAACTGGTGCGTTTCGAGAAGGGCGTCGACACCGGCGGCTTCGAGAACGGCTGGCACCACGACGTCACCTGGCGGGAGGTGCCCTCGATGGGGGCCATCCTGCACGCCGTGCAGGTGCCGCCCACCGGCGGCGACACCCTGTTCAGCGACATGGGCGCGGCCTACGACGGTCTCGACGACGACGTCAAGCAGCGCATCGACGGCCTCTTCGCGGTGCACGACTTCATGCTGGCCTTCGCCCATCAGGTTCCCGAGGGCAAGATGGCGGAGTTCCGGGCCCGGTACCCGCAGGCCCGCCACCCGGTGGTGTGCACCCATCCCGAGACGGGCCGCAAGCTGATCTTCGTGAACTGCTACTTCACGTCCCACATCGACGGGATGGACGAATCCGAGGGCACCGAGCTCATACGGCACCTCGCCGGCCAGGCCAGCGTGGTCGAGTACCAGTTCCGGGTCCGCTGGGCGCCCGACACCGTCGTGTTCTGGGACAACCGCTCGGTCCAGCACTACGCGGCCAGCGACTACTACCCGGACGTGCGGGTCATGGAGCGGGCCAGCATCGTGGGAACCCGCCCCGCCTGATCAATCCCCGGGATCACGCGCACCGGGCCCGGCTGCGACCTACTGTGGCGCCGATGGCGCCCAAGACCGACTGGAACCCGCTGCTGCGGGGCGAGTTCGACAAGCGGTACTGGCGCGAACTGCAGGACTTCGTGAGGTCCGAGAGGGCCCGCGGCCAGGTGTTCCCTCCCCAGGAGGAGGTGTTCTCGGCCCTGCATCTCACGCCGTACGCCTCGGTGAAGGTCATGATCCTGGGTCAGGACCCCTACCACGGCCCCAGGCAGGCCCACGGGCTGTGCTTCTCGGTGCGGCCCGGAGTGGCCAAGCCGCCGTCGCTGGTCAACATCCTCGACGAGCTGAACCACGACATCGGCGCGGCCGTGCCCAGCCACGGCTCGCTGGAGCACTGGGCCCGCCAGGGCGTGCTGCTGCTCAACGCCACCCTCACGGTCCGGGCCCGCCAAGCCGCCAGCCACCAGCGAAAGGGCTGGGAGACGTTCACCGACGAGGTGATCCGTGTCGTCAACGACAAGGACGAGCGGGTGGTCTTCATCCTCTGGGGAGGCTCGGCCCGCCGCAAGCGGTCGCTGGTGGACACCGGCCGCCATGTCGTGATCGAGTCGGCCCACCCGTCGCCGCTGTCGGCATCGGGCGGCTTCTTCGGCAGCCGGCCGTTCAGCCGGGCCAACGAGGCCCTGGTCGCGGCCGGTCGGGAGCCGGTCGACTGGGCCATTCCAGAGCTCTCATAGCGCCCGCCACCGTCGTCGCGGCGGGGCGGCGCTACACCCCTGTTTGCCACTTGCGCCGCGGGGACCCTGCCGTTACGGTCCGGGTGGAACCTTCATCGATGTAATTCGACGGCCCGAGAACGGAGAGTCACCCATGGAAACAGACCTCAACCGAGCTGAGGACGCGACCCAGGACTACGCCGATGTGCCCGAGCGGGCCGGCCATACCCACCTGTGGTTCATGGCCGACAGCCCGGCGGGACCGGTGTTCGTGGCCCACGCCAACGGGTGGGTGTCGGGTCTCAAGATTATGCCCGAGGGCCGCGAACCCGATCCGGGGACCTTCGTCGACTACATGCGCGACGAGGTGGGAACCGACGTCGAGCCCGACCCCGATCCCGATCCCAGGATCGTGGCCCGGGTGAGCGAGGCCCTCGCCACCGGTCGCACCGATGTTCCCGTCGACCTGTCCTCACGCTCGCCGTTCCACCAGGAGGTCCTCAGAGCGACCGCTCGCATCCCCCGGGGCGAGGTGCGCACCTACGGGGAACTGGCCGAGATCGTGGGGCGGCCCCGGGCGGCCCGGGCGGTCGGCACTGCCATGGCCCGCAACCCGGTCCCGCTGCTGGTTCCCTGCCACCGGGTGGTGCCCAGCAGCGGGGGAGTGGGCAACTACGGCTTCGGCAGCGGCCTCAAGGCCAAGCTGCTCGCCGGTGAGGGCGTGGTGATCTAGCCGGCCACGAGCCGGGACCTTGCATCAGCAGTCCGCGGGATAGGCTCCAGAGCGGGCGGTTGTCCGGCCGCTGTCCCGCTCAGGTAAGGCAACTGGGAGGCCGAATTGGCTTCGGAGCAGCTCTGGCCTCTCGAGGTTGAGGCGAGGGACGGATTCAAGCTGTGGGTTCGCTTCGACAACGGGGTCGAAGGTGAGATCGATCTGTCACGCCACGCAGGACGGGGAGTCTTCAAGGCTTGGGACACCCCCGGGGTGTTCGAGGCTGTGAGCGTGTCCCAGCATCGGAGCATCCGATGGACCGATGATGTCGAACTCTGCGCCGACGCCATTTACCTGGAGATCACCGGACTGGATGTAGAGGAGATCATGCCGGGCCTCAGCGCCCTCACAGATGCCTGAGCTCTGCAGATTCTCGGGCATCATCATCCGGATGTACATCGGGGACCATCCGCCGCCTCATTTCCATGCCGAGTACGCCGAGCACGAGGTCCAGATCTCCATCGCGGACCGCAGTGTGCTGGGAGGACGCCTGCCGCCGCGCCAGACCAGGCTCGTTCTTGAATGGGCTGACCGGCGGGAGGCAGATCTGCTGGCAGCATGGACCCGAGCCGTCAGCGACGAGGCGCCGGGCACCATCGACCCATAACGGCGAGTACCGCCCGGTCATCCTGCGGTTGACCTGCTACGGCGCTTCCACTGCCTTCGCGCACCCACCGAACAGGCCGCGCGCGCCGTCACCCAACGGGCCGATGGGCAGGTCGACAGCGTCCGGCACCAACTGCTGCAGAACGCAGCCGAGCTGGCGCTCTACAACACCGTCAAGCTGGACCGCCGGCGTTGGTTGGACGACCCGCATGTACTCGCGTCGAACCTCGTCTCCGGCACCGAAGCCCTATCGGAGAGCGTCCGCGCCGAGCAAGGCGATACGAGTTAAGCGAGAGATTCTGAGGGTGCGATCGCTGCGATAGCTGCGTGAACCTCCCCGGGTTTCACGCAGGCTCCTCCGGGAAAGCCAGGGCGGTTCAACCGCGACCTGGTGGGTCACGTGCGTGCGGCGCTAGCTGGAGGGCTTACAGATATTCCTCTCGACCTCTCGTCACTCGCGAGCGCTCCGTTCCACCAAGAGGTGCTCGAGGCCACGACCCAAATTCCACGCGGAGAGGTGCGTACTTACAAGGAACTTGCGCACATGGTCGGACGACCTACCTCTTACAGGCCGGTAAGCGAGGCGATGAGACGGAACCCGGTGCCGCTGCTGATTCCGTGTCATCGAGTAGTCCACGAGACTTCCCGAAGGACCGAAGACGTCGGAAAGTGGGGCTACGGCAACATCATGAAGGCCCACCTGTTGGCCCTAGAGGGAGCCGTGTCCTAGCCGGCTAGCCCGCGCCGGCCGCGGCCGTAGCCGGCGCCAGCATCGTCATGAGTTCGTCGGCCAGCGAGTGGCAGTCGAGCGCGGAGACCATGCTGTCGGCCCGGTGGCGGCTGGGCTCCACGTAGGCGTCGTGCATGGGGGCGACGGTGGCCGCGAACTGCCGGCGCACGTGGTCCTCGGGACGACCCCGCTCGGTCATGTCCCGGTGGATGCGGCGCTGGAGGCGCACATCCTCGGGGACGTCCAGGAAGACCGAGTAGTCGAGACGGGCCGCGACCTCCTCGAAGGCCAGCAGCAGGATGCCCTCGACCAGCAGCACCGGAGCAGCCTCAACTCGCTCGAAACGGCCGCTGAGGGTATGGGTCGAGAAGTCGTACACCGGCACGTCCACGTCGACTCCGCGCTTCAGGGCATCGAGGTGCTCGAGGAACAGTTCGCTGTCGAGGGAGTCGGGATGGTCGTAGTTGCGCCGGCGCCGCTCCGCGAAGGGCAGGTGCGACAGGTCGCGGTAGTAGGCGTCGAAGGCCAGGACGCTGGTCTCGGTTCGGCCCAGGCGGTCCACCAGCCCCCTGCTCAGGGTCGTCTTGCCCGCGCCGGAGCCCCCGCAGATGCCGAAGACGAACACGTCCACGGGCCGACACCATACCCGTGCCGCGCCGGTGGCATCATGGCCGCCGTGGCCCTGCCCCAGTCGCGGCGATCGGGAATCGACCCGTTCTACGTCATGGAGGTGATGCGCGCCGCCGAGGAGCGGGAGGTGGCCGGCGGCGAGGTGCTCCACCTCGAGGTGGGCCAGCCGTCCACCCCCGCGCCGGCCGGGGTGATCCGGGCCGCCCGCAACGCCCTTGAGAACGACGTGCTCGGATACACCACCGCGGCCGGGCTGGAGCCGCTGAGGCGGCGCATCGCGGAGCACTACCGGTCTTGGTACGGCGCCGAGGTCGACCCCGAGCGCGTGATCGTGACGTTCGGCGCCTCCGGAGCCTTCGTGCTGGCGTTCCTGGCCGCTTTCGACGCCGGCGACCGGGTGGTGGTGCCCACCCCGGGCTATCCCTGCTACCGCAACGCCCTCCAGGCGCTCAACGCCGAGGTCGTGACCCTGCCCACCTCGGCCGAGACGCGCTTCCAGCCGTCACCGAGTCTGCTGGAGGACCTGTGCCGGCGCACCGGGTCCGTCGACGGCCTCGTGCTGGCCTCACCGTCCAACCCGTCGGGGACGATGCTCGATCGCCCGGCCCTGGCCGCGGTGGCGGACTGGTGCGCGGCGCACGGCGTGCGCCTGGTGTCCGACGAGATCTACCACGGGATCACCTTCGGTGACCCGGCCCCCACTGCGCTGAGCCTCAACGATGACGCGCTGGTGGTCAACAGCTTCTCCAAGTACTTCTCGATGACCGGATGGCGTCTCGGCTGGCTGATCGCCCCGCCCGACCTTGTCGAGCCCGTCCGCCGGCTGGCCCAGAACTTCTTCATCTCGGCGCCCACCCTGTCCCAGATCGCCGCGGTGGCCGCCTTCGACTGCCACGACGAGCTCCAGGCCAACGTGGCCCGCTACGCCGTCAACCGGTCAGTCCTGCTCGACGGACTCCCCGCGGCGGGAATCGACCGCCTGGCCCCCAGCGACGGAGCCTTCTACGTGTACGCGGCCGTCGACCACCTTGCCGCCGACAGCCAGGACCTGTGCCGGCGCTGGCTCGACGAGCTCGGAGTGGCCGTGACACCCGGGATCGACTTCGACCCGGCCGAGGGCCACCGCTACGCCCGGTTCTCCTACGCGGCCGCCACCGACGACATGGCCGAGGCCATGCGACGCCTCCAGCAGTGGGGCGGATAGTCGAAGACCCCGCCTCGATCTCGACCGCACGAACTGATCAGTAGTCCAATATTGTTGTGTATCAGTACATGTAATGCATGCTCACGGCTCGCCGGAGCCGTCCGTCTGCGAGCACTTGACCACTGAGCCAGACGGGCGGCTCCGGTTTGCCAACGCCTACTGTAGCACGGCTGGGCAGCCCTCCGTCAAGAATGCAGAAAAACTACTGTCAGGCGCCGAGACGGGTCCTGGCGTCGGCTGAGCGCTGCAGCAGGTAGGCGGGGACGGCCACGCCGTTGACGACCGCCTCGTCGGTGCCCCCGTCGCCGGCGGCCTCGGTTCCGTCGGCGCCGTCGGAGGCGGCCTCCGCGGCCTCAGCTGCCCGCTGCGCTGCCAGCTCAGCCTCAACTGCCTCCCGGTCGCGGGCCACCAGGAACCGCTCGTAGTCCTTGGTCCTCACCAGGTCGCCGTGGTCGATGTGGCCGACCACCCGGCCGTCGACGAGCCTCACCCAGTAGCGGTTCCAGGTGAACCCGTTGGCCATGGCCACCTTGCCCTCGGTGCCCTCGGGCACCCCCGGCAACCCGGCGACCAGCCGCACCCGCTCACCGCGCTTGAGGGTGCGGGCCTGCAACTGGGCCGTGCTGTAGGTCTTGGGCGGCATCGGCCCACACGGTAGCGTGACGCCGTGGCACCCGACGACCTCTCCGGCCCCCAGCCGGGCACGGTCCCGCTGACCTTCGAGGATCTCGGCTACCGGCCCTTCGACGCCGACAACCACTACTACGAGGCCCTAGACGCCTTCACCCGCCACGTCGATCCCCGCATGCAGCCCCGGGTCGTCCAATGGGTGGACATGGGCGGCCGCCAGCACCACCTCGTCGGGGGCAAGCTGGCCAGGGCAGTGGCCAACCCCACCTGGAATCCGATCGCCAAGCCCGGCGCCCTACGCGACTACTTCAAGGGGAACCCCGAGGGCAAGAACCCGGCCGAGATGCTGCGCGACCGCGAACCGCTGCCCGAGCACTACATGGACCCCGAGGCCCGGCTCAGGGTGATGGACGCCCAGGGGCTGCAGGCCGTGTGGCTGTTCCCGACCCTCGGTGTCCTGTACGAGGAACTGCTCCGTCACGACGTGGACGCAGTGGTGGCGATGATGCGCGGCTTCAACCGCTGGCTGCACGACGACTGGGGCTACAACTGCTCCGACCGGATATTCGGTGCTCCCTACCTCGCCCTGGGCGACCCCGCGGCAGCCGCCGCGGAGGTGGAGCGGGTACTGGGACTCGGCGCCCGCGTCATCGTCATGCGGCCGGCGGCGGTGACCACCCGCACCGGCCAGCTGTCGCCGTTCCACCCGACGTTCGACCCCGTGTGGCAACTCATCAACGACGCCGGCGTAACCGTCGTGGTCCACGCGGCCGACTCGGGCTACTCGTCCCAGGGCTACGCCGACGACGAGTTCTCGTCGGCCGGTCTGGGCGTCGGGGCGGGCGGCGGACCCAACCTGCGGGCCTTCGCCATCGAGCGGGCCGCCCAGGACTGGCTGATGCAGTCGGTGTTCGAGAAGATCTACGACCGCTTCCCGAATCTTCGGGTGGCCTCGGTGGAGAACGGCTCAGACTTCCTCGCCCCCATGTTCCGCAAGTTCTCCCAGATCGCCAAGAAGAACTACTGGTGGTTCGACGACCATCCGATCGACACGTTCAAGGCCCACGTGTGGATCAACCCGTTCTGGGAGGACGACGTCAACGAGGTGACCGAGCTGATGGGCGCCGACCGGGTGATCTTCGGCTCGGACTGGCCCCACATCGAGGGCATGCCCGAGCCCCTCGACTACCTGGCCGAACTGAAGGGCTTCTCCGACGCCGACCGCCGTGCCATCATGCTCGACAACGCCTCGTGCCTGAACGAGCCCCAGCCCACCTAGAGGCCGATGACCCAGACATCTCCCGCCCCGCCCGGCCCTGACAGCGACGCCGCAGCGGTGCGCGCCGAAGTCGAGGCCTTCTGCGACCAGCGCTGGGACCCGGATCTGACCGTGGAGCAGTGGTGGCGCCGGCTGGCCGGCTCCGGCTACTCCCACCCGATGCTGCCGGTGCCCGCAGGCGGTCTCGGCTACGGCCAGGACCAGGCAGCGCTGGTGTCGCTGGTGCTGGCCGAGCGGGGTGTGCTGGGCCCGCCCGGCGGCCTGGGGCGCATGCTGGCCGCCCCCACGATCGCCATCCACGGCACGCCGGACCAGATCGAGCGGTTCGTCCCTGAGATCCTCGACGGGAGGGTCGGGTGGTGCCAGCTCTTCAGCGAGCCCAACGCGGGCTCCGACCTGGCCAGCCTCCAGTGCCGGGCCGAGCGCGACGGCGACGAATGGGTGATCACCGGCCAGAAGGTGTGGACCTCCGGCGGCCAGGTCGCCGACAAGGGGATGCTGCTGGCCCGCACCGACCCCGACCAGCCGAAGCACTCGGGCATCTCGTGGTTCGCGTTCGACATGGACCAGCCCGGAGTGGAGGTCAGGCCCCTCACCGAGATGACCGGCCGGGCCCTGTTCAACGAGGTGTTCATCGACGAGGCCCGCGTGGCCGACAGCGCTCTCATCGGGGGGCTCAACAACGGCTGGCGAGTCGGCAACACGACGTTGATGGTGGAGCGGGCCTCGCTGGGCTCCGCAGGCCGCAAGCCCCCCGAACTCATACCCGGGCCCAAGGGCGGCGTCCTGGACAATCGGGTGGGCGACTTCGTCGACCGGAACGCAGCCGCGGCGATGTCGGGGGTGCCACCCCTGGGCATCGACATGTGGTGGTGGCTGGTCGACATGGCCCGCAAGAACGGCAGCATCGCGGGCAGGGTGCTGCGCGACGACCTGATGCGCCTGTACGGGCTCATCGAGATCAACCGGCTGTCGATCCAGCGGGCCAAGGCCGGCGGCCCAACAAGCGCGGCCGCGCCCAACATCGCCAAGCTGACCATGAGCGAGCTGAACCGAACGTTCCGCGACATCGGCATGAGGGTCGTGGGCGCCGACGGCATGCTCATGGGCGAGTCCGACAACCAGAGCGGCGGTCACATCGCCGAGGTGGCGCTGTTCTCGCCGGCGCCCTCCATCTACGGCGGCACCGACCAGGTGCAGCGCAACATCATCGGCGAACGGGTGCTCGGGCTGCCCCGGGAGCCCGGCCCGGCCCGCGACACCCCCTTCAGCCAGCTGCCCAAGAACTAGGTCCAGACGCATGCAGTCAAGCGAGTCCGTGTATTCCGACGCGGCACCAACGGCACCACCCCACTTGCCAGAGACCTCCGTCGGAGTCCGACGCCCACCGTCACTACAGGCCGACTCCGTTCGATCTGCCCGCATACAGCGCGGCCTGTGTGCCATTCCGATGGATGCTCATCGACGAAGCCCGGAAACTCTGCCAGGACCTCGACATCCTGTTCCACGAGGAAGCCGAGGCGCAATACCGAGACGCGATGAGGTTCACCACCTCGTGGGTGCAGGAGATGAACAACCAACGCCGCCTGCTCGACACCTTTTTCTCGGCCGTGGTGCCAGAACAGTCGCTCGTCTTCTTCTACGCGAAGGAGGTTCCGTTCTCTGAGGACCCCCGCCGCGTGGTGATCGGAATCGGCCGCGCCATTGGAGTCGGAGGGCCGCTCGAGTACGAGTATGCCAGCGACGGTCCGACCAGGGCGATGATCTGGGAGCGCAACGTGCACCACTCCATCCGTCCGGCCGGCCGCGATGGCTTCCTCTTCCCCTACCACGCCGCGCTGGAACGCGCTGTCGAGGATCCAGACCTGGGATCCCGCCTCGCTGTGCGTCTTCGTTCCGAGCGAACACTTCGACGCCTTCTCCTACGGTTCGGAGCACGTAACCCACGACGCGGCGATAGCCATACTTCTCAGCGCCTTGGACGGTTTGCAGCGCGTTAGCAAAGCACTTGGGCGAGGACATCGGACCGAAGACCCGCTGGATCAGCGAACGCTTGGGCGAGCTCTGGCATCTCCGCGGTGCCTTCCCCGGTCTAGGCGCCGCGCTGCACGCCTTCGACCTCGATCACGCCAACCTGTTCGCCTTCGAGATCGCCCGCCGGCTCGGTCCAGGTGAGGACCCCTGGCCGCTCGTCGAGCGCGCTATTTCCGATCCGGGATCGCTCGGCCCGCAATGGAATAAGCGCATCGGCCCCACCACTGCACGACGATTCGCTGAGATGAAGCCCGAAAATTGACGGACGACGTGTCGACGAACGCCTCATCCATCGCGCCGCCGACGGAACGCTCCTACGATCTAAGAGCGAGGTGATCATTGCCGACCGGCTCGCCACGAACGGAGTCGAGTACGAGTACGAGCACCCGTTCACCGGTCACGACGGCAGCGTCCGCTACCCAGACTTCACGATCGAGGACGCCGCCACTGGTGAGCTCTATCTCTGGGAGCACCTCGGCATGCTCGGCGACCCGCACTACGCGGAAGCGTGGGAGCGCAAGCGCGAGTGGTACGCGACGAGCGGCGTCCTACCCCTCGTGCAGGGCGGCGGACCCAAAGGCACCCTTGTCACGACGGAAGATGACGAGAGAGGCGGCATCGACTCGGCTGCGATCGACGAACTCATACGCGGGCTGGGCAACTGAGGCGGCGATCAACCGCTCATCGCGGACACACCGGTCAGTTACGCCTAATAGCACTGACTCTTAGACCTATTGTACTGCCAGTTGCAGACATCTTGTTTTCTAGACAGCAGACAAATTGTATTCTAGCGGCGGCTGGCGGTTATCCTTGCAGGCATGGCCTTCTATGGACAACGGATCGTCGACAATTTGATCGACGCGCTGTTCGCGGAGTTGCCGGCGATCAGCATCGAGGGAGTGCGAGCCGTGGGCAAGACCACGACCGCGCGGCAGCGGGCGGCGACGTTCCTCGAGCTCGACTATGCGCCTGTGCTGGAGGTGCTTCAGGCCGATCCTCGGCTTGTGGGCACCTACCCGACACCTGTGGCTGTCGACGAGTGGCAAAAGCTGCCGGCGATCTTCGACGCCGTTAGACGGGCCGTCGATGAAGACAGGTCCGCGGGGCGGTTCCTCCTCACAGGGTCGACTTCGCCCAAGCAGCCTCCGACCCACACCGGCGCGGGCCGCATCATCACACTGCGCATGAGACCGCTGAGCCTGTCCGAGCGCTGGGACGCCCCCGTGTTCGGCGAACCCGCGGTCAGCCTGGCCGAGCTGCTGTCGGGCGCACGGCCAGACGTGCTCGGTCGGACCGAGGCGAGGCTCGCCGACTATGTCGAGGAGATCACTGCGAGCGGGCTTCCCGGCCTGCGGGGACTCTCCGCCAGCGCGCGCTCAGAAGCGCTCGGCGGTTACATCGACAGGATCATCGACCGCGACTTCCCGGAAGCGGGCCACGACCTTCGCAACCCGAGCGCACTGCGGCGGTGGCTGGCTGCGTACGCCGCCTCGACCGCGACCACGGCCTCGTACGAGCGCATTCGCGACGCCGCCACCGGCGGGCACGGCGACAAGCCCAGCCGCTCGTCCACCACTCCCTACATCGACACCCTCGAGCGCCTGCACATCCTCGAGCCGCTGCCCGGCTGGAGCCCGACCCGCAACCCGCTCGCCAAGCTCACGAGCGGACCCAAGCACCATCTGGTCGATCCCGCCCTGGCTGCGGCCCTCCTCGGAATCGACGCGGCCGCCCTGCTGCGGGGCGAGCCTCCGCATCAGCCCACACCAGCGGATCGCACACTGCTCGGAGGCCTGTTCGAGTCCCTCGTCGCTCTCAACCTCCGTGTCTACGCCCAAGCCGCCAGAGCGTCGCTGCACCACCTCCGCAAGAGGGCCGGCGAGCGCGAGATCGACTTCATCGTCCGCGCCCGAGACGGACGGGTCCTAGCTGCCGAGGCCAAGCTCTCAGGCTCGGTCTCCGACCACGACGTCCGCCACCTCCACTGGCTGCGACGAGAGATCGGCGACGACCTGCTCGATGCCGCTGTAATCACCACCGGTCCTCAGGCCTACCGCCGCCGCGACGGCATCGCCGTCATCCCCGCCGCCCTGCTCGGCCCCTAGAAACGGCCTCACCGCCCGCACTCGCCATGACTACGACGCAGCGCTAGCGTTCCAGGCACGCTTGCGGGCGCGACTGGACGTCCGGGCCCTATGACACGGAGCGTCAATGAGCCAGCCTGCCGTCGAATCGATGCAGCTTGCAGCCGCGTGCCACATGCCCGCCAGGCCCGTGGCTCGGGTGGTTGCTGAGGCGCGGTCGGGATTGGGCAACACGTGACCGATCGGGTCCGGCTCGACATCGACGGCGCCATCGCCACCATCACCAACAACAACCCGGCCAAGCACAACGCCTTCGACGACGAGATGGACGTGCGGCTCTTCGAAATCCTCGAGGAGCTGGCCGCCCGGTCGGAGGTGCGGGCCGTCATCTGGCGGGCCGAGGGGCGCAGCTGGTCGTCGGGACGCGACCTCTCGGTCGTGGGCACCAACCTCAGCGAGCTAACCCACCATGAGCTGATGGTCCGGGGGCACAGGGGCATCCAGCGCCTGTGGGAGCTCGATGCTCCTGTGATCGCAGCCATCGGCGGGTGGGCGATAGGGGGGTCGTTCCAGCGGGCCCTGTTGTGCGACATACGCATCGCGGCCGACGATGCCCGCTTCAGGCTGCCCGAGGCCGGCTATGGCGTCATCCCCGACACCGGCGGCGTGAGCGTGCTCTACCAGATGTGCGGCCACGGGCTCGTCAGCGACATGGTGCTCACCGGGCGCACCCTCACCGCGCCGGAGGCACTGGCCCACGGGATCGTGTCGCGGGTGGTGCCGCCCCACGACCTCGACTCCGAGGCCCGGGCCATGGCCGAGGCCATCGCGGCCGCACCCAAGGCCACCACGAAGCTCGCCCGCCGGGTCATCTCCCATCTGAGCCGGCCCCAGCAGCGAG
>JAJEEV010000040.1 GCA_022820805.1 Acidimicrobiia bacterium | reverse complement strand
CGAGAAGAAGGATGTTCGACTTGGACAGCTCCACCTCGGGGTCGGACGAGCCCATCTGAACCCGCTTGTAGTGGTTGTAGACCGCTACCGACAGGATCCGCTTGGCGCTCTCCTGCCCGACGATGTAGTCGTCGAGGAAGTCGTAGATCTCACGCGGGACCGGCAGATCGCCTACCGGGTCGTCGGACGGGCCGGCCAGCTCCTCGTCGATGATCTCGTTGCACAGGTCGATGCACTCGTCGCAGATGTACACGCCGGGGCCGGCGATGAGCTTCTTGACCTGCTTCTGGGACTTGCCGCAGAAGGAGCACTTGAGAAGCTCACCTCCCTCACCGAGCTTGGCCACGCGGTCCTCTCCCCCTCTAGGCGTCAGCTGATCGCTCTGATGGCGCTGCTGTTGTCCACCACATTACGCGCCTGGATCACCTCGTCGATGATGCCATATTCCCTGGCCTGCTCGGCGGTCATCACGAAGTCCCGGTCGGTGTCGGTGGCGATCCGCTCGATGGGCTGGCCGGTGTGGTCCGAGAGCACCTGCTCCAGCGACTCCTTCAGCCTGGCCACCTCCGAGGCGATCCGCTCGATGTCGCTGGCGTCGCCGTGGGCGCCGGCATAGGGCTGGTGGATCAGGATCTTGGCGTGGGGCAGAGCCAGACGCTTGCCCTTCGATCCCGCCGCCAGCAGGACCGCGGCCGCGGAGGCCGCCTGGCCGAAGCAGATCGTGGTGATGTCGGGCTTGATGTACTGCATCGTGTCGTAGATGGCGAACAGCGAGTTGATGTCTCCGCCCGGGCTGTTGATGTAGAGGTTGATGTCCTTGTCGGGATCCTCCGACTCCAGGTGCAGGAGCTGCGCGCAGATCAGGTTCGCCACCACGTCGTCGATGGGCGTGCCGAGGAAGATGATGTTCTCCTTGAGCAGCCGGCTGTAGAGGTCGAAGGCGCGCTCGCCGCGGTTGGTCTGTTCCACCACGGTCGGCACGAGGTAGTTGCGTGGGTTGATGAGGTTCATGTGGCGTCCTGTGATTGATCGGCGACTCCATCCTGAGGGTTCCCGCCGTCATCGCCAACGTCGGGAGCGGAGACATCGGCAAGCGATCCCTCCGGCGCGCCGGGATCCTCGGGCTCGGGGAGCTTCAGCAGTTCCGGATCGATGGACTCCCCGTCGGGATCGACGAGCTCGACTCGCTCGGTGATCCACTCCAGCGCGGACCGCTTGGAGATCTCGGACCGCATTGTCGACAGCTGGCCCGACGCGGCCAGCGCTTCCCGCAGCCGGACCGCCTCCGCCGCGGCGTCCACTTCGCCGCTGTCGCTGGGAGAGCGCCGGGAGGCCGCCAGCACCACCTGCTCCAGTTCGGCGTCGAGGGCGTCCTCGTCGGCCTCGAGCCCCTCGGCCGCGGCCACCGCCCTCAGGGCGAGGTCCAGCCTGACGCTGCGGTCCGCACTGATCCTGGCACCGGCCTCGAAGTCCTCGCGGGACTGGCCGATGCTGTTCAGGTAGTCGTCGAGCTCGTGGCCCCGCTGGGCCAGGTCCCGGGTGATGCCGGCGACCCGGGTCTCGACCTCGGCGGCCACCATGGCGTCGGGCACGTCGACGGTGACGAGGGCGGCGACGGCGTCCGCGATGGCCTCCAGCCGCGCTGACGCGGCGTACATCGTCTTGGCCCTGGACTGCCCGGCCTCCAGCGTCGCCCGGAACTCCTCGACGGTGCCGTATTCGGTGTTCGAAGAGACGAAGTCGTCGTCGAGAGCGGGCAGAACGGTCTCCTGCACCTCCTTGACGAGCACCCGGAAGCTGAGCCGATCGTCCTCCTCGGGATCAGGATGGGCGGCCGTGAACTCGAGGATGTCTCCCGGCGCCGATCCCCGCAGGTTCTCGTCGATCTCGGGGACGACTGCGCCGGTACCCAGCAGGTAGTCGTAGTCGGAGGTCGTGAGGCCGTCGATGGTCTCGCCACCGAGCCTGCCGGTGATGTCGATGGTGAGGTGGTCCCCGTCCGCCGCGGCCCGGCTCACCGGCGACAGCTCCGCGAACTGCTGGCGGAATCTGTCGATCTCACCGGTGATCTCGGCCTCGTCGACCAGCGGGCTGGGAATCTGAACGCTGAGTTCGTCGTAGCCCGACACCGTGACGGCCGGGCGCACGTCGACCACGGCATCGAAGCACACCGGGCCCGACTCGGCACCCCCGGTGATCTCGATCTCGGGCGTGTCGATGACGTCGACGTCATGCTCGACCACGGCGCGGGCGTAGAAGTCCGGCAGCGAGGACCTGAGCGCCTCCGCCCGTCCTGCCTGGTGCCCCAACTGGGCCTCCAGCAGGCGCCGGGGGGCCTTGCCCGGGCGGAAGCCCGGAATCCTCACCTCGCGGGCGATCCGCCTGAAGGCCGCCTCGATCTCGGTCTCGAACTCTGCCTCGTCCAGCTCGATGGTCAGCTTGACCCGGTGATCGTCGAGCGTCTCGACGCTGCTGTGCACGGCTGGGATTGTACCGGTGGCCATCGGAGCCACTACCGGCGTCCTGCGTCGTGGAGTCCCGCGAGTCAGAGCACCGCGACCGTCGAGGACCGCTACCGTGATGGCGCCGCGGGCGTAGTTCAACGGCTAGAACCTCAGCCTTCCAAGCTGATGATGCCGGTTCGATTCCGGTCGCCCGCTCAGAACGCCGATATCAGGAAGTGCGCGCCACATGACGGAGTCCCTGCTGGAACGCTCGGCCCGCTACATCGACGGGGCCAGCTACGAGGGGCCCCGCACGATCAATCCCATCGACGGCTCCTTCCACGAGGTGGCCGACGGTGTGGGGCTCGTCTGCGGGTTCTCGCACATCTGGACGCTCGACGGAGGCGAGGGGCTGGCCCTGCTCGACACGTCGCTGCCCGGTTTCGCGTCCGCGGCTCTGCAGCACCTGCGTCGCTGGCGCGACGTGCCGGTCGACACGATCGTCTACACGCACGGGCATGTCGATCATGTGAGCGGTGCCCGGACCTTCATCGACGACGCCTCCGAGCGCGGGCGCCGGGAGCCGGCGGTGGTGGCCCACCGCGCCGTCGGTCGGCGCTTCGACCGCTACGACCTCACCCGCGACTACAACGAGATAATCAACGGCCGCCAGTTCGGCCCGAACTTCAGGATCGGGGCCTTCGACGGCGACTGGGTGAGGCCCCAGACCACCTACGACGACCGCCTCGACCTGGAGGTGGGCTCGGCCGGACTTCAGCTGATCCACGAGCGGGGCGAGACCGACGACCACACGATCGTGTGGGTGCCGCAGATCCGGGCTCTGTTCACCGGGGACCTGATCATCTGGGCCTTCCCGAACGCGGGCAACCCTCAGAAGGCGCAGCGCTACGCCGCGGACTGGGCCGCCGCCCTGCGCCGCATGATAGATCTGCGACCGGAGTTCCTGCTGCCCGCCCACGGCCTGCCCATCGCCGGTGCCGAGCGAGTCGCCGGGGTGCTCGACGACACCGCCACCGCGCTCGAGGGACTCGTGCGCGACACGCTGGAGATGATGAACGCCGGCGCCCGGCTCGACGAGATCGTCCACACGGTGAGGGTGCCGCAGCACCTCCTCGACAAGCCCTACCTGCGGCCCTCATACGACGAGCCCGAGTTCGTGGTGCGGAACATCTGGCGGCTCTACGGCGGGTGGCACGACGGCAACCCGGCCCGCCTCAAACCCCCGACCGACCGCGCCGTGGCCGCGGAGGTCGCCGCGCTGGCGGGCGGCCCGGACCGGCTGGCACGCCGGGCGGCCGAGCTGTGCGAGGCGGGCGAGCTGCGTCTGGCGTGCCAGCTGGCCGAGTGGGCCGGGCAGGCTGCCCCCGCCGACGCCGAGGTGCACGCAGCCCGAGCCGAGGTGTACCGGATCCGGCGGGACCGGGAACTGTCGCTCATGGCCCGCAACCTGTACCGCGATGCGTCGCGCTCCTCCGAGGCCGTGTCGCAGCCCCCGCCGCTGCCAGACTGACGGCCATGCGCACCGAACTCGACCCCGACCGGCTGCCTCTGACCCTTCTGGAGCTGTTCCGGATCAAGCAGGGCGAGATGGTCTCAGCCCTGATGCACCTGGGTACCCACTTGGGCCTGTGGGAGGCGCTGCGGGAGTCGGAGCCGTGCACCAGCACCGCCCTGGCCGAGGCGACGGGCCTCCAGGAGCGGTGGCTGCGCGAGTGGCTGCACGGCATGGTCGCCACCGACCTCGTGCAGCACGACGACGGCCGCTTCGCGTTGACGCCCGAGGCGAGGGTGGCGCTGACCGACCGCGACCACTGGTCCTACATGCCGGGAGTGTTCGGCCCGCCCATGACCCACCGCGAGATCGAGCGGACCCTGGAGGCGTTCCGCACCGGGCTCGGGATGACCTGGGCCGAGCACGGCGACCACGCCTGCCACATGCAGTGCGCCATGTCGGCGGCCCGCCAGGAGAGCTTCCTGGTGCCCGAAGTGCTGGCCGCGTTCGACGGGGCCATCGACCGGCTGCGCGCCGGCGGCTCCCGCATCGTCGACGTTGGCTGCGGGGCCGGAGTGGCGGCCTGCCTGCTGGCGTCGAGCTTTCCCGCGGCCGCCGTCGTCGGCGTCGACCCGTCCGAGCGGGCGCTGGCAGTGGCCCGGTCCAGCGCGGCCGCGGCCGGCCTCGACAACGTGACCTTCGAGCAGGGCACCTTCGACGACCTCGACCGGTTCGGACCCGCAGACCTGCTGGTGACCCTCGATGTGCTCCATGACCTGCCCCGGCCGCAGGAGGCGATCGCGGCCGCTCGCAGGAACCTGGCCGACGACGGCTGGTGGCTGGTGGCCGACATCAAGGGGCGCGGCGACCTGGAGGCCAACCGCAAGATCCCCCTGCTGCCCTACATGTACGCGATGTCGGTCTTCTACTGCATGTCCTCATCGCTGTCGGAGCCCGGCGGGGCGGGCCTCGGCACTCTGGGCATGCACCCGGCCCAGCTGGAGGAGATGGCGACAGACGCGGGCTTCACCCGCTTCACCCGCCACGAGGTCGAACTGGACAAGACGAACTGGTACTACGAGATCCGTCCGTGACCCCGGCAGACGCGGCCTTGTCGCCCGGACTAGTCGCCGGAGTTGTCGCCCCCGGACTCCGAGTCCGCTCCTCGGGGCGCCACCTCTGGATACAGGTGCGAGATTGTCCCCGGCTCGATCCGGCAGGACTCGATGTAGGCGTCGACGTCCTCGCCCTTGACGCGGATGACCCGGCCCATCCGGTAGGCGGCGATGTAGCCCTCATCGATGAAGCGGTAGAGGGTCCGTGTGGTTATGCCGAGGCGCTTGGCCGCCGCGGTCGTGCCCAGCCACTCGATCTGAGCCTGCTCTGGCGATGTTTCCTCAACCATGGCTGTAGTTGCCTTTCGATGTTTCCTGCGACGTTAAGGGTACTGGAAGCTCAACGCACGAACAGCGCGCCCTACGAAGAGATCAAGGAGACTCTATGGCAATTAATGAGGCGCGTGGTGGATACACGCCGGCACAAGACCGGCAGCGACTAGCCTCTGCGGCAGTGATCGACCGAGTCCTCCTCGCCGCTCCCCGGGGATTCTGCGCGGGAGTGGATATGGCCATCAAGGCGCTGACCTGGATGATCCAGGCCTTCGATCCGCCCGTCTACTGCTATCACGAGATAATCCACAACCGGCAGGTGGTGAAGCGCTTCGAGCAGTCCGGAGTGGTGTTCGTCGACGATGTCGCGGCGGTGCCGGAGGGTCGGCCCATCATGCTCTCGGCCCACGGCTCGGCCCCGGAGGTGGTCCAGACGGCCCGCGACCGGGGCGGCTACGTCGTGGATGCGGTCTGCCCGCTGGTCACCAAGGTCCACCACGAGGTGAAGACCAGAGCAGCCAAGGGATACCAGATCGTGTACGTCGGCCACGAGGACCACGAGGAGGCCGTGGGGACCATGGCCGTCGCCCCCGAGGCCATCCACCGGGTGAACAACGCCAGGGGGGTCGCGGCTCTGCCGGAGTTCAAGGAACCGGTCGCCGTGCTGGCTCAGACCACGCTGTCGCACCGCGAGTGGGAGGGCGTCCTCGAACACACCAGGCGCCGCTTCCCGGACCTGTGGCAGCCCAGCATCAGCGACCTGTGCTTCGCCACCACCAACCGGCAGGCGGCCATGATGGACATCGCGCCGGACTGCGACGCCGTGCTCGTGATCGGCTCGGCCAACTCCTCGAACACGCAGTCGCTGGTGGAGCTGGCCGCCGAGGCGGGCTGCCGGCGGGTGCTGCGGATCAACGATGCCGACGACATTCCCGACGACCTGTCCGGCACCATCGGCGTGACCGCGGGCGCGTCCGCGCCCGAGCACGTCGTGTGGGAGGTGATAGAGCGGCTGGCACCCGTCCACGGCACACAGGAGGTGACCGTCATCGACGAGGACGAGTACTTCCCCCCGCCCCGGAACCTGCGCGACCTGCTGGCCGCGGTGGAGGCCGCCGCCGCGGTGACTCTCGGATCCGGCCCCGAGGACCGCGAGCCGCTGAACGACCGCTCCATCGACGCCAGCGACCTGCTCGACCGCCTCAGCCCCCGGTAACAGATCCCGCCAACGGGCTGAGGAACAGCCTCTCAGGCTCGGTCCGGCTCCTCGCCGGCAAGCACCCGGGCCTCCACATAGAGGTCGCTCAGCTCCCGGTACAGGCGGTCGGTGAGTTCTCTCACGGCCCGGCGTGGAACCCGACCCTGGACCTTGGCCGGGGGCGGGATCGGGTCGCCGACGACGACCACCACCCGGCGGGGGCGCGGCACCACCGAACCCACCGGAAGGGCTCTCACCGTGCCGCCGAGCCCGACGGGAACGATCGGCACTCCGGCGCGCGCCGCCACGAACGCCGGGCCGTCGAGCATGTCGTCGCGCCTGACCCGGTCACCGGTGCGGCGGGTTCCCTCGGGGAACATCACCAGCGGCTCGCCCAGGGAGAGGACATCGGTAGCGGCTCTGAGCGCGGTGCGATCGGCCGTGCCCCGCTCCACCGGGAAGCCGCCCAGCAACGACAGCAAGGGACCCAGGGGCCAGATCTCCCAGAGGCTCTCCTTCCCCATGAAGCGCAAGCGCCGGCTGGTGGCCATCCCGGCGATCGGTGTGTCTATGAACGACCGGTGCACCGGCGACAGGATGAACGGGCCGGCCGGGAAGTTCTGGGCGCCCTCCACCCGTAGCCTGAACAGCACCTTGACCACAGCCAGGACCGCGCACCACAGGGTCCGGTAGACCAGGCGGCCCAGCAGCGGCTGGCGGCTGCGGCGCAGTGCGTCGGCACCCGAGGCCGGCGCATCCCCCATGCGGCCGTAGACGCTGCGGCTCAAAGCAGCCCCATGACCAGTTCGACGGTCTCTTCGAACGTCAGCTCGGTGGTGTCGATGACCACCGCTCCTGGGGCCTTGAGCAGCGGGGAGGCCCGCCGGGTGGAGTCGATCCGGTCCCGACGGGCGATGTCCTCGGCCACCGTCTCGACCTCCTGGTCATAGGTGCGGCCGCGGGGGCCGCCACCCGTCGGCGCCGTGCCGGTCTGATCGACCCTGCGCTGGGCCCTCACGGCCGCATCGGCGACGAGGTGGACCTTGACCTCGGCGTCGGGGAACACCACGGTTCCGATGTCGCGGCCCTCCACCACTCCCCCGCCCCGTCGCCTGACCCATTCGCGCTGGAGGGCAACCAGCTCGGAGCGCACGGCCGGGTTGGCGGCGACCAGACTCACGGCCCGGTCGACTGAGGGAGCCCTGATCTCGACGGTGGCATCTACGCCGTCGACCAGGACTTCGCCGCCGTCGACGCTGACATCGATCGTGCGGGCCACCGCGGCCGCGAAGTCGCCGTCGGAGGGATCCCCGCCGGCCCGCAGCACCGCGAAGGCGACGGCCCGGTACATCGCTCCGGTGTCGAGGCACTCGAGGCCGAGCCGGTCGGCCACCGCCTGCGCGAGGGTGGACTTGCCCGAGCCGGCAGGGCCGTCGATGGCAATGACCCTCGCGGGCGCATCGTCGGTCATGGGTGGGTCCTCGCGGAGGCCCGGAGGGAGTCGAGCGTCTCGAAGAAGCCCGGGAATGTCTTGGCCACGCATCCGGGGTTCTCGATCCGGACTCCCGGCACCTTGAGGCCGAGCACCGAGAACGCCATGGCGATGCGATGGTCGTCGTAGGTGCGGACCACGGCGCCCACCGGTGCCGGTCCCGGCTCCACCGTGAAGCCGTCGGACAGCTCCCGGGCCTCGATGCCGCACCGGCGCAGCTCGGCCACTACCGACGCGATGCGGTCGCTCTCCTTGCCCCGGATGAACCCGATGCCCCGCACTCTGGTCGGCGTGTCGGCCAGGGCGGCCACCGCGGCCAGGGTGGGGGCGGTGTCGGACATGTCGGCCAGGTCGACGTCCACTCCCCTGAGCGGCCCGCCGGTCACCGTCGTGGCGGACCTGTCCTGGTCGACGGCCGCCCCCATGGACTCCAGGACGGCCGCGAACCGGGCATCGCCCTGGATGGAGCCTGCGCCCAGACCCTCGACGCGCACCGTGCCTCCCGTCACCGCGGCCGCGGCCATGAAGTACGAGGCCGCGGAGGCGTCGGGCTCCACGGCGAACCGTCCGGGCGAGCGGTAGCCGCCCCCCAGCACCCGCACGAATGCCGGCTCCACTCTGGCCGACGCGCCGAAGGCCTCCATCACTGCGGCCGTCATCTCCACGTACGAGTGGCTGACGACCGATCCGACGACGGGCAGCCACATCCCGTGGGGCACCGCCGGGGCGGCCAGCATCAGGCCGGACAGGAACTGGCTGGAGCGGTCGGCGGCCACATGGGCCATGCGTCTGCGGATCGGCCCCCGGACCCGCATCGGCAGGCCCTCGCCGCCGTCGGGGAACTCCACGCTCACGCCCAGCCGGCGCAGCGCGTCGGCCAGGTCGCCGAAGGGCCGGGCCCTCAGCTGGGGATGGCCGTCGATGGTCGCGCCGCGCTCGGACAGGGCGGCCACCGGGGCCAGGAAGCGGCCGGTCGTGCCCGACATGCGGGCATCGACGACGATGCCGGGGGCCGCGCCGACGGCACCCGCGGTGCCGCGGACCCGCATGACGGCCACTCCGGGATCGCAGTCGACCTCGGCGCCCAGCACCCGCACCGCGCCGACCATGGCCTCGGTGTCATCGGCGAACAGCGCCCCGGCGAGGGTGGTCTCCCCGTCCGCCAGCGCCGCGCAGACCAGGGCCCGGTTGGTGATGCTCTTGGAGCCCGGCAGCCGGACCGTGGTGTCCGGAGGGTCCTCCAGCGGAGCGACGGCCAGGACCGGAGGCCAGCGGTCCATCATTCGAGGGGGTTCAGCGAGGGGCGATACCCGGCCTCGACCAGACCCCGGAAGAACAGCTCGGCCCCGTCGCTCTCCACCACGGCCAGCACGACACCGCGAGGCCCTTCGGCCGAGTGTGCGATCTCGAGGTCGTAGATGTTCACGTCGAGGTCGGCGGCCAGTGTGGTGATCCTCGCCAACTCGCCCTTCTGGTCCCGTATCGCGATCCGGACCTCGGTCAGGCGTGAGAGGTCGGGAGCGCCCACCGACAGGCTCCGGCGGCTGTCCCGGGCGGCTTCGAGACGGGCCAGCAGCTCGTCGCGGTCGCCCCCCGACACGATCAGGCGCATCTCCACCAACTCGTCGAGCAGCTCGTCGAGCACGTCGGTGATGGCGGTCCTGTTCTCGGCGCAGATCTCGGGCCAGATGGCGGGATGGCCGGCGGCGACCCTGGTCATGTCCCGGAAGCCGCCGGCGGCGAGACGCAGCAGGGCCCGGTGCTCGGTCGAGCGTCCCTCGGCGATGCGCATCAGCACGGCCGCGGTGAGGTGCGGGACGTGCGAGACGACGGCGACCAGGGCGTCGTGGCGCTCCGGCGCCAGCGCGATCACCTGGGCGCCGAGCTGGGAGACCACCTCGCGCACTTCGGCCAGGGCCGCGTCGTCTGTGGTGGCGGTCGGGGTGAGGACCCAGACCGCGTCACGGAACAGGTCCGGATGGGCTCCGGTCAGACCGTCCTGCTCGCTGCCCGCCATGGGATGGCCGCCGACGAACCTCGGATCGTCGACCGCCGCCACCACCGGGGACTTCACGCTGCCCACGTCGGTAACGATGCCGGCTCCGCCGTCGAGCAGTTGCTGGACGACCGCGGGCAGCGATGAGGGCGGGGTGGCGGCCACGGCCAGGTCGCAGGGTCCGGGCCCTCCGATGGCGTCGACCGCGCCGGCGGCCAGCGCGGCGTCGGCCCGTTCGGCGTCGGTCTCGATGCCGGTCACGTGCCACCCCGCCTTCCGCAGGGCCATGCCCACCGATCCCCCGATCAGACCCGTGCCGGCGATGATGGCGGTGCGCGCTGGGGCCATGGACGGCGATGCTACCGGCGCGACCGTCCAGCCTCGGCCGACGCGGGAGCCGCGGCGGCCTTCTCCAGCGACCTCGTCTCCCCCACGGTCAGTGGTCGCCAGTGACCAGGTTCGAGCTTCCGGTCAGCCAGTGGGCCGATCCTGGTGCGCACCAGGCGGCGGACGGGGTGCCCCACCTGCTCGCACATCCTGCGAACCAGCCGGTTGCGTCCCTCGCGGACCGTGATGCGCAGCACGTCGGGCGAGACCACCGAGACCTTGGCCGGCGCGGTGGGCCCGTCGTCGAGCTGGACCCCCTCGCGCAGCGCCCGCACCGCGGCGGGCCGGGGCGACCCCGAGACGTGGGCGAGGTACTCCTTCTCGATGCCGAACGACGGATGGGTGAGCCGGTGGGCCAGATCGCCGTCGTTGGTGAGGAGCAGCAGGCCCTCGGTCTGGAGGTCCAGCCGCCCGACCGGGAACACCCGAGGGTCGGCGGGAACGAGGCCGGTGACGGTGGGGCGGCCCTGGGGGTCGTGGGCGGTGGTGACGGTGCCGCGGGGCTTGTTGAGGAGGTAGTGAACGAGGTCGGGCCGCACGCCCACGATCACCCCGTCCACCTCCACCGCGGCCCCGGCGGCGTCGATGCGGTCGCCGAGCCGGGCGACGGAGCCGTCGACCCTCACCCGCCCTTCGGAGATCAGCGTCTCGCAGGCGCGGCGGCTGCCGAGCCCGCATCGGGCCAGGACCTTCTGGAGTCGCTCCGGCTCGCCGGCGCTCACCGGCCCGCCCCGGCCCCCGGTGTCACTGGTCGCTGTCTTCCGGGGCTGCGGGATCGGGTCCGCCGGGCTCCGGAACCAGCCGCAGGCGGCTCTCCATGGCCTCCACCTCGGCGGCGTCCGGCACGAACTCGGCCAGCGGGGGCAGGCCGTCGAGGGAGTCGAGGCCCAGATGCTCCAGGAACTGGGGGGTCGTCCCGTACAGCACCGCCTGACCGGGCCCGGGTGCCCGGGCGATCTCGTCTATGTAGCCCCGGCGCCTGAGCGTGCGCATGACTCCGTCGACGTTCACTCCCCTGATCTCGGCGACCTGGTGGCGCGACACCGGCTGCTTGTACGCGACCACGGCCAGCGTCTCCAGCGCGGCGGCCGAGAGCCGGGCACTATGGCCCTCGCGCACGAACCGCTCCACGTAGCCGTCCTGCGACGGCGCCGTCTGGAAGCGGTAGCCGCCGGCCACCCTGGCCAGCACGAAGCCCCGGCCCTGGGACTCGTACTCCTCAGCGAGGCCCTCGCACACGGCCCGCACCCGCTCGGACGAGGTTCCGATGACCGACGCCAGCACGCCGGGCGGCACCGGCTCCTCCGCCAGCAGCAGCACCGCCTCCAGGGCGGCCGCCACGTCGGCGTCTCCGGCGGCGTCGAGTCCGTCGGACCCGCTCATCGGGATCCGGCCCTCATCCCTCGTAGACGTCCGCACCCGCGATCGCGGTCGCGGACACCTCGGCGCCGTCGCCGCCGTTCCACACCACGACGATGTCTCCGAACGTGGTGGCCTGCTCGACGTCGGCCAGCCCCTGCTTGACCAGTTCCAGCACCGCCAGGAAGCGCACCACCAGTCCGATGCGGTCGTCGATGTCGGAGGTGAGACCGCGGAAAGTGACCCGCTTGGCCCGGGCGAGCTCCTCGACCAGCTCAGCGATGGCATCGCCCACCGTCACCGAGATGGGCGTGATGTGGGCGGTGTCGACCCGGGGCGCGGGAGTGGGCGCGGCGGCCCGCAGGTAGGCGGCCCTCAGCTCTGCCGGCGACACCGACTCCAGGAGGGAGGGGGCCAGCATCAGCCAGCGCTCCTCGGTGGCGCCCACCCGGCGGGGCCGGCTGAGGGCCGCGTCCTCCCGCATGCAGCGCAGCCGCTCGGACGCGTGGCGGAACATGCTGCATTCCGACAGGCGGGCCAGCAGCAGGTCCCGCTCCGAGATCCCGTCGAACTCGTCGTCGAGGTCCACCGCGGTGTCGGTGGGCAGCATGCGCTTGACCTTCATGTCGACGAGGGTCGCCGCGATGAGCAGGAACTCGGTCGCCACATCGAGGTCGCACTCCGACATGCGGTCGATCTCGGCCAGGAAGGCGTCGGTCAGGCGTGCGATGGGGATGTCGTAGATCTCCACCTGCTCCCGCAGGATGAGCTGCAACAGCACCTCGAGGGGACCGCTGAACACGGGGGTGGAGACCTGGTAGGCCATCGCCGCGACACTACCCGCCTACGCTGGCTGGCTATGACCAGGGTTCTCTCCGGCATCCAGCCCAGCGGCGATCTGCACCTAGGCAACTACCTGGGGGCCATCCGCAACTGGGCCAGGATCCAGCACACCGCCGACGCCTTCCACCCGGTGGTGGACCTCCACGCCGTCACCGTGCCGCAGGAGCCGGGCGAACTGGGCCGAGCGACCCTTCGCATGTCGCAGATGCTCATGGCCGGCGGCCTCGACCCGGAGGTGTGCACGATCTTCGTGCAGAGCCACGTGCGGGAGCACACCGAGTGCGCCTGGCTGCTGGAGTGCACGGTGTCGTTCGGGGAGCTCAGCCGGATGACCCAGTTCAAGGACAAGTCGCACCAGCAGGAGTTCATCTCGGCCGGGCTCTTCACCTACCCCGCGCTCCAGGCGGCCGACATCCTGCTGTACGACGCCGACGAGGTGCCGGTGGGCGCGGACCAGCGCCAGCACATCGAGCTCACCCGCGACATCGCGGACCGGTTCAACTCCCGGTACGGGCCGACGTTCAAGCCGCCCGAGGCGGTCGTCCCGGCGGCCGGGGCCCGGGTGATGGACCTGCAGAACCCCACCAACAAGATGTCGAAGTCGCTGGACTCCCCCCGCGGCACGGTGGACCTGCTGGACGACCCGTCGGTCGTCGTGAAGAAGATCAAGTCCGCCGTCACCGACAGCGAGTCCGAGGTCCGCTACGACATCAAGGCCAAGCCCGGCGTGTCCAACCTGCTGTCCATCCTGGCTGCCGCCACCGGCAGGACGCCCGAGGAGGCCGCGGCCGGCTACTCGATGTACGGACCACTCAAGGCCGACACCGCCGACGCGGTGGTGGAGTTGCTGCGCCCCATCCAGACCCGCTTCGCCGAACTGGAGGCCGACCCCGCGGAGACCGCCCGGCTATTGGCGATCGGCGCCGACAAGGCCCAAGCAATCGCGTCGGTCACCCTGGAGCGCGCCCGCACCAACATAGGCCTCCTGACCCCCTAACCACGTCGAGCGGGAGCGAGGCCGGCAAGTGGCGCCGAGCGCCAGGCCGGGGGGTGGCGGCGAGTCCGGGCGACCGACGATAGGGCGAAGCCCTGTCGGTCGAACGGACCTCGACGACAGGACCCGCCGGCCGGGACGGCGTCAGGCGGTGGCGCGGGGGTGGGCGGCCCGGTAGACGGCGCGCAGGCGCTCGGTGGACACCTTGGTGTAGATCTGGGTGGTGGAGATCGAGGCGTGGCCGAGCATCTCCTGCACGAAGCGGATGTCGGCGCCCCCGTCGAGCATGTGGGTGGCACACGAGTGGCGCAGCACGTGCGGTGTCAGCCGCGAGCCGATGCCGGCCGCCTCGCCGTGGCGGCGCACCACCAGCCACAGGCCCTGGCGGCTGAGACGCCCGCCCCGCTGGTTGAGGAACACCGCCTCGGCGTCGCCCCGGCGGGCCCAGAGCTCCGGCTCCAGCGCGCCCCGGCCCTCGGGGGCCAGCCAGCGCTCCAGCGCGGTGGCCGCGCACCGGCCGAGTGGCACGATCCGCTCCTTGGCCCCCTTGCCGGTGACCCTGACCAGACCGTCGTGCAGGTCGACGTCGGGCAGTGACAGCGACCCCGCCTCCGAGATCCGGCACCCCGTGCCGTAGAGCAGCTCCAGCACGGCCCGGTCCCGCCGGGCCGCAGGATCGTCGCCGACGACGGCCTCCATCAGCGAGACGACCTCCGCGACCGCCAGCGCCTTGGGAAGACCCCGGGGAAGGCTCGGGATCTCGACATCGGCGCTGGGGTCGTCGGCGCGGTGGCCCTCGGCGGCCAGGAAGCGGTGCAGCCCCCTCACCGACACGAGCATGCGGGTGACCGAGGCGGCGGCCAGGCCGTCGCGCTGGAGGGAGCGGACGAAGGCGACGATGTCGGTGTCGCCGGCGTCGTCGAGGCTGCGGCCCGCGGTCCCCAGATGGCTGCGGTAGCGGAGCAGGTCCCGGCGGTAGGCCTCGACGGTCCGGGGGGAACGGCCCCGCTCCACCGCGAGCCAGGCCAGGAACTCCTCGGCCCTCGCGTCCAGCACGGCCTCGTCCTCCATCGCCGCCACGGCGGTCGGGACCACCGGGCTCACCGGCTCACCGTCCCAGCCGGCGCCGGGCCAGCAGCAGGCCGATGATGGTCTTGGCGTCGCGAATCTCGCCCCGGTCGATCATCGCCGCAGCCTCGTCCAGGCCGACGCGCTCGATCGTCATCCACTCCTCCTCGGCCCCGTCGGGATCGCGGGGCACGGGACTCAGCCCGGTGGCCAGGAACAGGTGGGACAGCTCGTCGCAGAAGCCCGGCGAGTTGAAGAACGTCCCCAGCTCCTCCAGCGACTCGCAGGCCAGCCCGGCCTCCTCGGCCAGCTCGCGGCGGGCCGTGCCGGCCGGATCCTCGCCGCCGACGTCGCGGGTGCCGGCCGGGATCTCGAGCAACTCGCCCTCCACCGGAGTGCGGTACTGGCGCAGCAGCACGACGTCGTCGCGGTCGACGGCCACCACCGCCACCGCGCCCCGGTGATGCACCACGTCGCGCGTCATCCGGTCGCCGTCGGGCGTGGCGAAGACGCTCTCGGTCAGGCGCACGACCCGGCCGGCGTGGATCTCGCGTTCTGAGACCTTGCGGAAGCCGCCGCCTGTGGAGGTCCCGCCCGGTCCGTCTGGAGCGGCACCCGACGCCGACACGGGGGTCACGCCGGAGCCGAGGGCTCCGCGGGCTCGTAGTCGCTCATCTCCGGCAGGCGGGGGTTGCGGCCCGCGGCCCGCACCATGGCGGCGGCCACCAGCCCGCTGAACAGCGGGGCGGGCCGGTTGGGGCGGCTCTTGAACTCGGGGTGCGCCTGGGTGCCGACCCAGTAGGGATGGCCGTCCAGCTCGACGAACTCGACCAGCCTGCCGTCGGGCGATTCGCCGCTGAGCACCATGTCGGACGCCTCGAAGCGGGTCCGGTAGCGGGGGTTGAACTCGTAGCGGTGGCGGTGCCGCTCCGACACCACCTCCTCCCCGTAGGCCTCCGCGACCTGGGAGCCGGGCAGCAGCTGGGCCACGTAGGCGCCGAGGCGCATGGTGCCGCCGTAGTCGGTGACGCCGCGCTGGCTGTCCATCAGGTCGATGACGGGATGCGGGGTGAAGGCGTCGAACTCGGTGGAGTTGGCGTCGGCCAGCCCCAGAGCGTTGCGGGCGTACTCGATGGTCATCACCTGCATGCCCAGGCACAGGCCGAGGCAGGGGATCTGGTTCTCGCGGGCGTAGCCGGCCGCCGCGATCTTGCCCTCGATGCCCCGCTCGCCGAAGCCGCCGGGGATGACGATGCCGTCAAGGTCGCGCAGGCGCCCGGCGACGAGAAGCCCCTCGACCTCCTCGGCCTGGACCCATTCGATGTCGATGTCGGCGCCGTGGTGGATGGCGGCGTGGTTGAGGGCCTCGATCACCGACAGGTAGGCGTCGGGGAGGCTCACGTACTTGCCGATCAGACCGATCCGCACCGGCGCGGACGCCAGCCGGATCCGCTCCACCAGCGCCTCCCACTCGCCCATGTCCACGTCGGACTGCTCGAGGCCCAACTGCCGGCACACCACGCTGTCGAGTCCGTCAGCGTGCAGGATCAGCGGTATCTCGTACAGGCTCGACGCGTCGGCGCATGTGATCACCGCCTCCGGGGACACGTCGCAGAGGTTGGAGATCTTGAGCTCCAGCTCCTTGGTGAGAGGGGTCTCGCACCGGCAGACGATGGCGTCGGGCTGGACGCCCCGCGAGCGCAGCTCTGTCACCGAGTGCTGGGTGGGCTTGGTCTTCTGCTCGCCGGTGGGTCCAATGAACGGGACCAGCGTCACGTGCACGAAGCACACGTTCTGGCGGCCCACGTCGAGGCGGAACTGCCGGATGGCCTCCAGGAACGGGAGGATCTCGATGTCGCCGACGGTGCCGCCCAGCTCGGTGATGACGACATCGACGTCGTCGCTCGCGAGTCGGGCGATGCGGCGCTTGATCTCGTCGGTCACGTGCGGGATGACCTGCACCGTACGACCGAGGTAGTCGCCGCGGCGCTCGGACGCGATCACCTCGGAGTAGATCGACCCCGTGGTGCCGTTGGACTCGCGGGTCAGGCTCTCGTCGATGAACCGCTCGTAGTGGCCCAGGTCCAGGTCGGTCTCGCCGCCGTCGTCGGTCACGAAGACCTCGCCGTGCTCGAACGGGTTCATGGTGCCCGGATCGACGTTCAGGTAGGGGTCGAGCTTGAGCATCGTCACTCGCAGGCCCCGGGCCTTCAGCAGGCGCCCTAGGGAGGCCCCGGTCAGCCCCTTGCCAAGGCCGCTGACCACGCCACCGGTGACGAAGACGTGCTTTGTCATCGGGATCCCACCCTACCCCGCCGCCGCCGGCTCCCCGCGGACCGGTCCGGAGGACCCTGATTCCCGCTCTTGTTCGCTCCGCTCAGGGGCCGCCCAAACCACAGCAACAGCGCCCACGGCCTCGCGCCGTATGGGTGGCGTTCGCTCGCCAATCGGCTCGGCCTCTAGCGACACCGCTGCGAAGTGGCGGCGGCCAGCAGTTCCTCCGCATGCTGGAGACCGGTCAGAGACTGCGGCGATCCCGACAGCATCCGGGACAGCTCGACCAGGCGATCCTGCTCGGCGAGGCTCCGCAGCCGCACCCGGGTCGCCCCGGCGACCTCGGTCTTCTCCAGTGCGAGGTGGTGTTGCGCGTGGGCCGCCACCTGGGGGAGGTGGGTCACCACGATCACCTGATGGTCGGAACTCAGGGCGGCCAGGCTGGCGCCGACGGCCCGGGCTGCGGTTCCGCCGACACCCGCGTCGACCTCGTCGAAGACCAGCGTCGCCGGTCCCGCCGTGAGCACCAGCCTCAGCGCCAGCATGGTGCGGGCCAGCTCTCCCCCGCTGGCCACCCGACTCAGCGGCAGGGGCTCATGGCCGGGGTTGGCCGCCAACCGGAACGAGACCTCCTCGCCGGCATCGCCGCCGACCTCGACGGCCAGGCGGGCGCCGCCCATGGCCAGCGTCGACAGGTGCGACTCGACCGCGGCGGCCAGCCGGGGCGCGGCCTCGGACCGCTCGCCCAGCACGCGGGCCCGCTCGACCGCCAGGCGCCGGGACACCTCGGTCCGGCGCGCTTCCAGCGAGGCAGACCGCTCCTCGTAGCCCTCCAGCTCGTCGAGCCGTTGCGCCGACTGCGAGCGAAACTCGAGCACCTCCTCGAGCGTGGAGCCGTACTTGCGCCGCAGCCCGGACAGCAGCTGCCGCCGCTCGCGCAGCGAGGCCAGGACGGCGGGATCGTCCTCGATCCCCTCCCGGCAGGCCCTGGCCTCCGCCGCGATGTCGGCGATCTCGGCCGCCGCGTCGGCGATGCGCCCGACCAGACCGGCGAACGGCTCCCGGCCGGCGAGAGCCGACTGTGCACGTCCCAACCCGTCCGACACTCCGCTGTCGGCGCCGAGGAGTCCGATCGCCTGGGCGGCGGCCTGGCGATGGGCGGCTGCATCGGCCAGCACCGACTCCTCGCGGTCGAGACGCTCGTCCTCGCCGGGGTCGGAGATGTCGGCGCCGTCGATCTCGGCGAGCTGGTGACGCAGCAGGTCGATCTCGCGGAACCGGGCCCGGGAGTCGCCGCCGAGTTCGGCGAGGTCGGCCTCGATGGCCCGCAGGTCGTCGACGAGCCCGGCCAGCGTCGCGGTGTCGACCGCGCCGAAGCAGTCGAGGGCGGATCGCTGGACGGGGCCCCTCAGCAGCGACTGGTGAGCGTGCTGGCCGTGAAGGTCGATGTACTCCCTCCCCAGTCTCTCGAGTGCGGCTGCAGTGGCCAGATGGCCGTCGATGTAGGCCCGTGAACGACCCCGGACGGGAATCACCCGCCGTAGGACGACCTCGCTGTCGCCGGTGACGAACCGGCCCTCGACCTCGGCCTCGGGCGAGCCCGGGCGCACCAGCGCGGGATCGGCCCGGCCGCCGGTCAGCAGGTCGATCGCGCCGACGACCAGTGTCTTGCCCGCGCCCGTCTCCCCGGTCACCGCGGTCATCCCGTCGCTCAGCACCAGCTCCAGTTCCTCGATCACGCCGAGGTTCCGAACAGCCAGTTCTGTCAGCACGCGACCGCGATCCTGCCCGAGCCGTCCCCTCGACGCTGACGGCCTTCAGCGGTCATTGAGCCCGAACTTCGCCTTGAGCACCTGGTGGAACCGGCGGGCCCCGAACGTCACGAGGCGAGCCGGGTGGGGCGACGCCGAGCACACGACGGCGTCGTTCTGGTCGAGTCCGGCCAGCCGCCGGCCGTCCACCGACAGCACCGCGCCGCGGTCCGACAGGACTTCGAGCCGCAGCTCGGCGTCGGCCGCCACCACCATCGAGCGGTCGAAGAGCATGTGGGGCGACACCGGCGTCAGCAGCAGGGCCCGGTGGGTGGGGTCGATCACGGGGCCCCCGGCCGACAGGGAGTAGGCGGTGGAGCCGGTCGGAGTGGACACGATGAGGCCGTCGGCCGCGTAGGTGGTGAACTGGTCGCCGTTGAGCGCGACCCCCAGGCGCAGCGCGTAGGAGGCTGCGGGCCGCTCCACCACCGCCTCGTTCAGGGCGACGTGGCGCTGGCGCGCCCCGGAGCCCGGCTCGCCGTACTCGACGGTGAGCAGCATCCGCTCCTCCACGCCGTGGTCGCCGGCGAGCACCCGGTCGATGGCCGGGCGGGCGTCCTCTGGGGCGACCTCGGTGAGGTAGGCCATGCGGCCGAAGTTGACGCCGAGGATGGGCACACCCGACTCGCCCACCAACTCGACGGCCCGCAGGATGGATCCGTCGCCGCCGAGGGTCACCACCGCGTCCAGGTCCACCGCGAAGCGGTCGGGGCCGCACGCGAAGTCAGGACACGATGCGGCTGCGGCCTCCTCGGGGGGCATCCGGACCTGGTGGCCCTCCCGCACCAGCCCAACCGACAGGTCGCGGGCTGTCGCGGTCGCCTCGGGGCGGCCCTGGTGGACGATGAGTCCGATGACCGCCATCCTTCTCAGTCCCCCCGGGCCTCGCACGCCCCGGCTACGGCCGCGTCGACTGCGGAGTCGATGTCGGGGACGCCGCCCGCGTCGCCGCCGATGCGGGCGTGCAACAGGAACTCCACGTTGCCCTCGGCGCCGGTGAGTGGCGAGACCATCACCCCCATGATGGCCGCTCCGGCGTCCACAATGGCGCGGCAGACGTCGACAAGTGCCCGCCGCCACACTTCGGGGTCGCGGATCACGCCCTTGCCGCGGTCGGCGTCGGCCTTGCCCGCCTCGAACTGGGGCTTGACCAGAGCGACGATGTCGGCGGTGGCCAGCCGGTTCAGGTCGGCTGCGATCAGCCGCAGGGAGATGAACGAGACGTCGGCGACCACCAGCGGGGCCGGCCCGCCGACGGCGGCCGGGTCGACGCTGCGCACGTCGGTCCGTTCGAAGGACGCCACCCGGGGGTGCGCCCTCAGGCGCTCGTGGAGCTGGTTGCGGCCGACGTCGATGGCGACGACCTGCGCCGCACCGTGCTGGAGGAGGCAGTCGGTGAAGCCTCCGGTCGAGGCGCCGACGTCGATGGCCCTGCATCCGGCGACCGGGACGTCGAAGGTCTCCAGCGCCGCTTCGAGCTTGTGGCCGCCCCGGGACACGTAGCGGGGCCGATCGCCGGCGACCAGCACGGCCTCGCCCGGGTGCACCAGGCGGGCCGCCTTGGACGCCGGCGATCCGCCCACCGTCACCCGACCGCTCTCGATGAGCCTCTGGGCCTCGCCGCGGCTGGCGACCATGGCGCGGCGCACCATCTCGGTGTCGAGCCGGCGCCGCCTCGAGGTCACAGGGCGGGGCTCAGCTTGAGATGCGGGCCTGACGGTCCAGCCAGCCCAGGGTGAACTCGTTCCACTCCTCGACCATCTCGTGGAAGGCGATGTGGCTGGAGTGCGGGCCGCGGAAGACGTGCATCGTGGAGCCCGCGATGGCTCGCTGCACCTCCAGCCCGTAGCGGGTGGGCACCTGCCAGTCGACCTCGCCCGAGGTGATGAGGGTCGGGACCGCGATGGAGCCGAGACGGTCGAGGGCGTCGTGGGTCTTGTCGGCATGGAAGTGGCCGAGCATCCCGGCTTTGGAGGGCGGATGCGGGTTCTCGAGTATGAAGCCGCGCTCGAAGGCCTCGACGTCGCCGGGCTGATCGTTGATGAACGTCGGGCTGGCCACCCACAGCAGGGCGGTGCGGATGTAGCCGGCGGGATCGTCGTGGAGGATGTAGGTCTCGTTGGTGTCGATCATGCGTATGAACCACTCATCGGAGCGTCCCCAGGTGCAGTGCAGCTGCAGCGTCGCCACCGCCTCGGGGTGGTTCACCGCCAGCTCCTGGGCCGTGGCCGAGCCGAGCGACAGACCCGACACGTGGGCCCGCTCCACTCCCAGGCGGCCGAGCAGCGCCGCCGCGTCCTCGGCGAGGATTCGCATCGAGTAGTCGTTCACGTCTTCGGGATGGGTGGACCGGCCGGTGCCGCGGGCGTCGTAGGTGATGACGGTGTAGTTGTGCCGGTAGGCCGCCACCTGGGCGGCCCATGTGGAGTGGTCGGCGGCGGTGCCCATGATGAGCAGCAGGGGATCACCGGTGCCCTCCACCTGGTAGTAGACCTCGATCCCGGTGGGCAGTTCGGTGAAGGGCATCGCCGCGGTCCTCCCGGTGCGGGCTAGTCGACGGCGCCGGGGCCGGGGGCGCTGACGGGCGGGCGCCGGCCCGACACGCCGGCCACCGACTCGAAGCAGGCGCCGATCCGCAGCGCGGTCTCCTCGTCGAACGGCGCCGCCGCGATCTGAAGGCCGATGGGCAGGCCGTCGCGGTCGAATCCGGCCGGCACCGACAGGGCGGGCAGGCCCGAGAGGTTGAAAGGTGCGGTGGTGCGCACGTAGGCCGCCCCGGCCGGCTCGGTCGAGGTGCCGAAGTGGAGGTCGTCGGCGTCCTTGGGCACTGCGGTGGCGGGCAGTGTGGGGGTGAGCAGCGCGTCGAGCCGGTTCTGGTCGAAGACCCGCCGCAGGGCGTCGGCGATGGCTCGCCGGGCCTGGAGCGCTTTGAAGTAGTGCTCGGGCTCCATCACCAGCCCGGCCACCAGCAGCGTGCGGATGAAGGGGGCGATCTGGTCGGGACGGCTGCGGACCAGGTCGCGGTGGTACGCGGCGGCCTCAGGGCAGACGATCCCAAACTCGGCGGCCATGACGTGCTCCAACTCGGGCACCTCGACCCCGACCATGGCCGCGCCCTGACGGCCGAGCAGGTCGGCGGAGGCGGCGAACGTCTCGGCGACATCGGCCTGCATCGGCTCGACCGGCGGGCCGTGCAGCACCCCGATCCTGAGCCCGTCGACACCCCGGTCCAGGCCGCGGGAGTACGGCGGCACCGGCCGCGACGACGCCGAGGGGTCGAGGGGGTCGGGCCCGGCGAGGACTTCGAGCGCCGCCGCGCTGCCCTCGACGGTGGCGGTCAGGGGTCCCAGGTGGTCGAGCGACCACGACAGCGCGGCCACTCCGGCCCGGGACACCCGCCCGTAGGTGGCCTTGATCCCGACGGTGCCGCACAGCGACGCCGGGATGCGGATCGAGCCGCCGGTGTCGCTGCCGATGCCCATGGGCACGATCCCGGCCGCCACCGCGGCCCCCGAGCCGCCGCTGGAGCCGCCGGGGATCCGGCTCAGGTCCCACGGGTTGGACACCGGCTGGGTGTAGACCCCGCAGGCCAGCTCGTGGGTGGCGGTCTTTCCGACGATGACCGCTCCCCCGGCCCGCAGCCGCCGCACCAGGGTGGCGTCGGAGCCGGCCGGGGTGGCGTCGTAGGCGGGCGAGCCGCAGCGGCTGGGCAGCCCGGCCATGTCGACGATGTCCTTGACCCCCACCGGCACGCCCATCAGCGGGCCGAGGTCCCGTCCCGCGGCGATGGCATCGTCGGCGGCGCCGGCCGCTTCGAGGGCGCCGTCATCGTCGATGATCACGAAGGCCGACAGGTCGCCGTTCAGCGCCGCCGCGGCGGCCAGGCTGGCCTCGGTGAGCGCCCGGCTGGTGGTGCTGCCCGAGCGCAGCGCCCTCGCAGCCTCTCCGATGGTGGTCACGGCTAGTCCCGGGTCTCGCCCGGCCAGCTGGGATCGAATGCGGTCGGATCCGGCCCGCCGGCGGCGGCCACCAGGGCGTCGAGGCTGGCGCTGGCGGCAATCCGATCGGCCAGGTCGGCCGCGGTCTCGGCCGGATCTATGGACGGGTGGTCGAGCCCCAGGTCCCGCAGGCGGGCGGCGACCAACTCGACGGAGCGGCCCGCGCCGTCAGCCACGCCCGGCGCCGATCACCGCGATCACGTCGACCTCCATCTTGAGCCCGGGCAGGCCCAGCGCCGCGGCCTGGCAGGCGGTCACCGCCGGGAACGGGCGACCGGCGAACACCTCGCGGCGCACCTCGATCTCCTCCGCGATCTCGCGCACGTCCTGCATGAAGTAGGTGATCTTCACCACATCCGCGATGGAGCTGCCCGACGCGGCCAGCACGCTGGCGATGTTGTCCCACACCTGCCGGGCCTGCTCGGCGACGGTGTCGCCCACCACCTCGCCGCCGGCGTCGAGGGCCACCTGGCCGGCGAGGTAGAGCGTGTCTCCGGCCCGCACCGCGTAGGAGTAGGGCTCCGGCGGCGGGCACAGCCCGTCCACGTCCACTACGGCATCCAGCGCCATGGGGGTCAATATAGGCTCCCGCCTTGTCGGCTCACCCACCCGGCTGGGTGCCGGTGGCCGACTCCGGCGCAGCTCGTCAAGGGAGGCCGCTGATGCCAACGATCGAGGCCAACGGAGTCAACCTCTGGTACCAGTTCACCGGCGAGGGTGAGACCGTCGTGCAGATCGGCGGCGCGGTCAGCGCCCACGAGGGCTACGCCACCATCACCCCCGGCCTGTCGCGGCACTACCGGGTGCTCGACTACGACCACCGGGGCTACGGAGGCAGCGACCGCCCCGCCCAGCGCTACACCCTCGACACCTGGAGCGACGACCTCGACGCCCTGATGGCCGCGCTCGGGATCGAGCGGGCCCACATCCACGGCGGGTCGATGGGCAGCTTCATCGCGGTGAACTTCGCGGCCCGCTACCCCGAGCGGGTCGACAAGCTCCTTCTCGGTGCCGGTGCGGTGGGCCGCTGCGACCGCATGGGCGTCCTCCAGTTCCGGGTCTGGCAGAGCCTGGCCCGGGCCTACGGCGTGGCCTCGGTGGAGCTGGCCGAGCAGATGCTCACCCACGCCTTCTCCAGGACCTTCCTCGACGGGCCGAACGGGGGCGACGAGGCGCTCGCCGCCATGCAGGACGTGACCGCCCGCAACGTGGGCACCGACGTGTTCATCGACGCCTGCCAGGCCATGATCGACACCGACGTCACCGACCGGCTGGGCGACGTGACCGCGCCGACCCTGGTGATGGTCGGTTCCGAGGACGTGCTCACACCGGTCGATGCCGGCCCCGGTGGGGCCGGCGCCCGCTACGTGGCCGAGAACCTGCCCAACGCCCGGCTCGTCGTCTTCGAGGGCAGCGGCCACGGCCACTACATCGAGCACGAGGAGGAGTCGGTGGCCGTGATCCTGGACTTCCTGGCGGAGTAGCCTCGCCGCTCATGGCCGGATTCGACGGCGACCGCCAACTCCTGGAGATCAACGGCGAGCGCCTGCTGCGCAGGCTGTGGGACCTGGCCGAGATAGGTCCGATCCCCGGAGGGGGCAACAACCGCCTCGCTCTCACCGACGCCGACAAGGAGGGCCGCGACCTGGTGCTCACCTGGATGCGAGACCTCGGCCTCGACGTGAGCATCGACACCATCGGCAACGTCGTCGCGGTGCAGGCCGACGTAGGCCAGGGGCCACCGGTGATGATGGGCTCCCACATCGACACCGTCGCGACCGGCGGCAAGTACGACGGCAACCTGGGAGTGCTGGCCGCGCTGGAGGTGATCGAGACCGCCATCGAGAGTGGCGTAGAACTCGAGCGCCCTCTGGCCGCAGCGTTCTTCACCAACGAGGAGGGCTCCCGCTTCCCGCCCGACATGATGGGCAGCCTGTGCTACACCGGCGGGCTGACCGTCGAGGAGGCCATGTCCACCACCGACGCCGACGGGGCCTCGGTCGGCGACGAGCTGGACCGGATCGGCTACCGGGGAACCATGCCGTGCCCGGGACCGGCCCCGTACGCCTTCGTGGAGCTCCACATCGAGCAGGGGCCTGTGCTGGAGCGGGACGGCATGCGCATCGGCGCGGTCACCGGCGTCCAGGGCATCTCATGGACCGAGGTGAACATCACGGGGCAGTCGAACCATGCCGGGACCACCCCGATGAGCATGCGCCGCGACGCCGGCCTGGCCGCGGGCGAGCTGGTGGTGGCGGTGCGACGCATCGCGGCCGAGATGGGCGGCACCCAGGTGGGGACGGTGGGGGCGCTGAGGCTGCACCCGGACCTCGTGAACGTGGTGGCCGCCCGGGCCCAGCTGATCATCGACCTGCGCAACACCGACGACGCTGACCTGCAGTCGGCCGAGCGGCGGCTGCTGGCCGAGGTCAAGCGGATCGCCGAGTCCGAGGACGTCGAGATCGACACCAAGTGGGTGGCCCGCTTCGAGCCGGTGGTGTTCGATCCCCGGGTGGTGGAGCTGGTCGAGTCCACCGCCTCGGCGATGGGGTTGTCGGTGCGGCGGATGCCGTCGGGGGCGGGCCACGACGCGCAGATCCTGGCCGATGTGTGCCCGGCGGGGATGGTGTTCGTGCCCAGCGTGAAGGGGATCAGCCACAACCCGGCCGAGTACACCGACCCCGACGACCTGGTGGCGGGGGCCAACGTGCTGCTGAACACCGTGGTGGCCCTGGCTCGGGACTACCTGTAGGGGCTGTAGGGGCGGCGATGTGACCAGACGGGCGACGATCACCGGCTGGGGCAAGTGCGTGCCTCCGGTGAAGCTCACCAACGCCGACCTCGAACAGCTGGTCGACACCGACAACGACTGGATCGTGGAACGCACCGGCATCAGCGAGCGGGGCATCTCCCATGTCGAGACCACCGACCTGGCCGAGGTGGCGGCCCGCAAGGCGCTGGCCGCGGCCGGCCTGGACGTCACCGACATCGACATGCTGATCCTGGCCACGGTCACGCCCGAAATCACCTGCCCCAGCAACGCCTGCTTCCTCCAGGAGCGCCTGGGCGCGGTCAATGCGGCCGCCTTCGACCTCAACGCGGCCTGCAGCGGGTGGATCTACGGCACCGCCACCGCGTCGTCGATGATCACCGCCGGCGTGGCCGAGCGGGTGCTGCTGGTGGGAGCCGAGAAGCTGCACTGGGTGATGGACTACTGGGACCGGGCCACCTGCATCCTCTTCGGCGACGGCGCGGGGGCCGCGGTGCTGGAGCCGTCGGGGGACGGCGACGGCGTGCTCGCCTCCGACCTCGGCGCCGACGGCGCGGCCGGGAAGACCATGGTGTTCCCGACGCTGGGCACCCGGGGGCGGTTGAGCACGATCCGCGACCCCTTCGTGCATCGGCTGCACTTCGACGGCCGGGCCGTGTTCAAGATCGCGGTGCAGGGCATCGAGGCCTCGGTGCGGCGGGCGCTGGACCGGGCGGGGCTCGGCCTCGCGGACGTGGACGCGGTCATACCCCATCAGGCCAACGAGCGGATCATCTCGGCTGCCGCCCGCCGCCTGGGCGTAGAGCCCGACCGGGTGATGCTCAACATCTCCACCCACGGGAACTCCGCGGCCGCGTCGGTGCCGATGGCGCTGGTCGACGCCCTGGAGGCCGGCCTGATCGGACCGGGGTCCGTCGTGGTGCAGACCGCCTTCGGCGGTGGCGTGACCTGGGGGTCCACGGTCATACGCTGGGGCGACCGGGTGGAGCCTCTCGCCACGTGCGATGCGAAGCTGCCGGCCTGCGACGAGACGGTGTTCGACCTGCTGGAGCCCAACCGGGCTTTCTACGCTCCGCTGCACGCTGACGCCGCCCCGTAGCGAGCGGGCCCATCCGACGCCGCAAACCCGGGATTCTCGGTTCTCAGGACTAGGCCGGCAGCGGCCCCGGCTCCTGCTGCGACCTGATTGAAATGCTAATGTCGCGCCCGGTTTGCCCATGCCTCGAGACAAGGAGATCCGCGCATGACCTCGATCCGAAAGCGTGGCCTGAAGGCAGCCTCGACAGCTCTGCTGGCGGCTGTGTTCCTGGTCGCCGTGCCGGCCGTCGCGCTGGCCGATGAAGGACAGGGCGGCGCGGGACTGCCGCGCGAGGAACTGCAGTTCGTCCTGAACACCTTTGCGTTCCTGATCTGGGGGGCGCTCGTGATGTGGATGTGCGCCGGCTTCACGATGCTGGAGTCGGGCGCGGTCCGCACCAAGAACGCGTCGATGATCTGCCTCAAGAACATCGGCATCTACTCGATCGCCGGGCTGGCGTACTTCTTCATCGGCTACAACCTGATGTACGTCGACGTCGGCAGCGTGATCGGCTCGTTCCAGTTCATGTACGGGCCGTCCGACGCCGAGATCGCCCTCCTCGACGGCGCCGCCGACAGCCTCGCCGACGTGGTCGGCAACGGCTATTCGGTGATGTCGGACTGGTTCTTCCAGATGGTGTTCGTGGCCACTGCGGCGTCGATCGTGTCCGGCGCCATCGCCGAGCGGATCAAGATGTGGGCGTTCTTCGCGTTCACGCTGGTCCTCACGGCGTTCATCTACCCGATCGTGGGCTCCTGGTACTGGGGCGGCGGCTGGCTGGCCGAGGAGGGCTTCGTCGACTTCGCCGGGTCCACGATCGTTCACAGCACCGGCGGCTGGGCCGCCCTGGCCGGCGTGCTGATCATCGGGCCCCGGCTGGGCAAGTTCCGCAGGGACGGCAGCGTCAAGGCCACCCCGCCGTCGAACGTGCTGCTGGTGACGCTCGGCGTGCTGATCCTGTGGCTGGGGTGGTTCGGCTTCAACGGCGGCTCGCAGCTGGCGCTGGGCAGCGCCGCCGACGCGGTGGCCATGAGCAACGTGCTGGTAAACACCAACCTGGCCGCCGCCGCCGGGGTGGTGGCCGCGCTGGCCGTGTCCCGCCCGATCTTCGGCCGCATGGACCTCTTCGCCGGCCTGAACGGGGCCCTGGCCGGGCTGGTGTCGATCACCGCCGCTCCCGACCTCACCGAGCACTGGTGGTCGGTCATCATCGGGGCCATCGGCGGCGTGATCTGCACCCTGGCGATCAGGGGCTTGGAGAAGATCAAGATCGACGACGTGGTCGGCGCCATCCCTGCCCACCTCGTGTGCGGCATCTGGGGGACCCTGGCGGCCAGCATCGCCGGCGGCGCCCGGTTCCACGTCCAGCTGATCGGCATCCTGGCTGTGGGCGCGTTCACGTTCGTCACCTCGCTGATCGTGTGGAAGCTCCTCGACATGGCCATGGGGCTGCGGGTGTCGGCGGAGGCCGAGCGGCTCGGCCAGGAAACCGCCGAGCTGGGCATCGAGACCTACCCCGAGTTCGTTCTCATGCCCGAGGAGTTCGGCGACGACGACTGACCGGCGGAGTCGCTGCGGGCATGGCCCGGGACTGGCAAGATTGACCGCATCGCGACCATCCGCACTCCAGGAAGGGGCGTTCCACCGTGTTTGAAGCGCTTGGTATCGAGCACCTCACCGATCTGACCAGCGGCGAGGCGGTGGCGGCGTTCTTCACGCCGCTGATCATCTTCGCGGTGTTCTTCGTGCTCCAGATCGTCCTGCCGGCCAGGCGGGTCACCGGCTACGTGAAGGACCGCGACACCGGCGAGCCCCGCAACTACCGCCTCAACGGCCTGCTGGTGTTCGTGATCACCCACCTGGTGTGGGCGTTCGGGCTGTTCGGCCTGCCCCGTGACTGGTTCTACCGGTCGTCGCTGTGGGCGATCGTGGGCGGCACGCTGTTCTGCGCCATCTTCGCGGTGTGGTCGGTGTTCACCCAGCCCAGGGGCGAGATCCAGAACCCGTGGCTGGCGCTGTGGGAGGGCCGGTCCCAGGAGCTCCAGCTGTTCGGCGGCCGCATCGACATCAAGATGTGGTGGTATGTGGTGGGCGGGACGATGCTGTCGCTCAACGCCCTGTCGGGGGCGGTGTGGCACCACAACCGGTTCGGCGACGACGCCAACCCGGGGATCTACCTGTACGCGGCCTTCTGGACGTTCTACACCCTCGACTACTTCGTCTGGGAGCGGGTCCAGCTCTACACCTACGACCTGATCCACGAGCACATCGGCTTCAAGCTGTGGTGGGGCGGCCTGGTGGCCTACGGGTGGCTGTTCATCCTGCCGCTGTGGGGCATGGCCGCACACCCCGATCCCGGGTACTCGACCGGGCTCACGTACTTCTGGCTGATCGGAGTGTGCGTGCTGTTCCTGGGCGGGTGGACCATCGGTCGGGGCGCCAACCTCCAGAAGTACACCTTCAAGCGGTGGCCGGACCGCAAGTTCCTTTGGGTCGAGCCGGTGTACATCGAGGCCGGCGAGCGCAAGATCCTGTGCAGCGGATGGTGGCGCCCGGCCCGCCACTTCAACTACCTGGGCGAGGGGATCCTGGCGGTGTCGTTCGCTCTGGTGTTCGGCCATCCCGGCAATCTCTGGGCCTGGACGTACTCGATCTTCGTGGTGTCGTTCTTCATGGTCCGCCAGCGTTTCGACGAGCGGGCGTGCGAGCAGAAGTACGGGCCCGAGAAGTGGGCCGAGTACCAGGCAAGGGTCAAGTACCGGATCTTCCCCGGCATCTACTAGCGGCTGCGCTCGGGCCCGTCCGGCCGCTGGTCGCACCGGCGTCAGGCCGCTGGTGCGGCTTGGGGTCGCGCTTCGGGCCTGCGCTCGACCGCGACTCCCCGCGTCAGGCCGCTGGTGCGGCTTGGGGTCGCGCTTCGGGTAGGGGGCGCCGGGGGATCTCGGCGTTGATCACGTCTGCGGCGTCGATGATCTCGGGGGCGAGCCACACCCTGGAGCGGCCGGCCTTGTAGGGGCTGGGCCGCAGGATCCCGGCGTCGGCGAGGCGGTGGAGTATCTGCCCCGCCCGGGCCGGCGTAACGCCGAGACGGTCCTCGATGGCCTGCGCGGTGACCGCCGGGTTGTCCCACAGCATGTCGATGACGTGCGGCACGCTCGACCCTTGCCGGGTGCGCACCCGGCCGTGGTAGTCGGCCCGCAGAGCAGCCAGCCGTTCCGTCAGGCGCGACGCAGCCTGCGCGGCCGCGGTGATCGCGTCGGCGAACACTGCGACCCATGCGTCGAGGTCCCCCGACCGGTAGCTGGTCAGCCCCAACACGTACCTCGCCGGGTCCGTGAGCAGGCCGTGAGCGACCGGCACGGGGGCCGGCCCGGCCGGCAGCAGCTTGTGGATCAGCAGCCTCCCGATGCGGCCGTTGCCGTCGACGTAGGGATGGATGGTCAGGAACTGGGCGTGCGCGACGGCCGCCTGCAGCACCGGATGCACGTCGACCCGCCGGGCGAACCGGACCAGGTCGTCCATCAGCGCCGGGACCTGCCCGTGGGGCGGCCCTTCGAAGTCCGCCGCAGCCCGGGTCCGTCCGACCCAGACCGCGCAGTCGCGCCACGCCCCCCGGTGGCGCCGCCCGATATCCGGGTCGACGGCCAGCAGCTCGCGGTGCAGGCGATGGAACCAGTCCACCGACACGGCGTCGCCGCTGCCGTGTGCCGACAGGGCGGTCGCGACGTTGGCGGCCACCAGCTGGGTGTCGGTGGCGTATGCGCCGGCATACCCGTCGCCGTCGCCGGGGTCGGCGGGGTCGGCGAGCTTGACTGCGAGCTGTTCGGCCGATGTCGTGATGTGCTCGATCTGCGACGAGGCCACCGCGTCGGCACGGATCAGCACCGCGCTGAGGTGTCCGAGCACCTCCGGCGCCTTGCCGGCGTGGTCGTGCAGCCGCTTCGTCGCCTCCAGCGCGGCCGCGACCGCATCCGCTGCCGGAGCGTCGAGAGCCGGTAGGGCGATGACGGCTATCTCCGGCGGGACGGTCTGGGCGACGTCGATGGTCGGTGTGGACTCTTCGTCCCAGTTCCGCCACAGTTCGTTGGGAACTGTCACGTTCTTCGACTGCGCAGCAGGCCATGAACCCATCGAGCGCCCCTCAGGTCCTTGTTGTCTCGTAGTGTATAAAGTCTAAGTTCAAATAGACTTAGTTTTCAGCCTGATCATCAACTCTATTTCCATTAGGCTTGCATCAATAGCGGAGCACGGTCCCGCCGAGACCCGACTCAGGCGGCTGGTGCGCCTAGGACCTTTAGTCCGTGGTCGGCGGCCCGGGCGGCCAGGCGCTCGTCGAAGGTGGCGACCGCACGGGCACGCTGCTTGAGGGCGGTGTCGAGCACGATGGCGTCGGGGAGCCGGAGTCCAGTCTCAGCCCGCAGCCGAGCCCACCGCATCGGGGCGTCCCGGTCGACATCGGCAACGTCGAACGACGCCCGAAGTCCAGCCGACGCCTCCTCGAGCACCCCGAGCCTCGCCGGCGCGACCAGGCACTCAGCGAGCGTCACCGGGTGCAGGACCGCATCCTCGTCGGCGATCTCGCGGGCCGTGGCCACCGCCGGGCCGTGATGGTCGTCGCCCGGGTCGCGCAGCGCCACGATCCAGCTTGCGTCGACCACGATCACGCTGGCCAGTCCTCGGCCCGGTCGTAGAGGCCCGAGGAGCCCGGCAGCGAGCCGACCAGCTCCTCGCGGGCCCGAGTCCGGGACGACGGCGACTGCCCGCCCGCGGCCCAGTCCCGCATCACGAGCAGGATGAGTTTGGACCTGGAGACGCCGGTCCACCGCCGTGACGCCTCATCGAGGATCTCGGCGACGTCGTCAGTCTCGGTCACAGCATGTCGAGGACGGCTGGTCGGCACACCACGAAGTGTAACACCAGGTGTAACACCACTGCGCCAACCGTCCCAGGGCCCGGCGAAGTGGAGGTGAGGGGATTCGAACCCCTGGCCTCCTCGATGCGACCGAGGCGCTCTAGCCAGACTGAGCTACACCCCCGCGGGAGGGGCGAGTTTATCCGCGCCTCCCCCTGCACCGGACGACCTCGCCGGCGAACGTAGGCTGGCCGCTGTGCCGGGGGCGACGTTGCCATGACTCGACGGCTCGCCATCGCCGGGTGGTACGGGTCCGACAATCTCGGCGACGAGCTGATCCTGGCGTCGCTGGTGAGGTCGCTCAGGAGCCGGGGCGCCGAGCCGGTCGCCATCACCGTCGACGCCGGGCGCACCGGCCGGGATCACGGGATCGAGACCATCACCCATCGCAGCCCGAGCCAGTCGCCGGCTCTGCGGCGGGCCTTGGACGGCTGCGACGGGATGGCTGTCGCCGGCGGGGTGATCCAGTCGGAAACATCGCCTTGGAACATCCCCTTCCACACGTCGCGCCTGAGGGTCGGTGCCCGAGCCGGCTGTGCCACGGCCGCGGTGGGCATGGGTGTGGGGCGAGTGGACGGCGCGTTCGGTCGCGGCCTGAGCCGGCGTTCGCTGGGCCGCTTCCGCCGCATCGTGGTCCGCGACGTCGACTCGGCGCAGCGGCTCCGCAGTTGGGGACTGGACGGCGTGGTCGTGGGAGCGGACCCCGCGATCGCTCTCGACCCGCCGGCCGTCGATCCCGAGGACACCATGTGCGTGATCCTCCGCCCGGCGAACCGGCGGGGCCTGCGCACGGCGGCGGGGAAGGCCGGCAAGGCGGTTCCCGACGCCGCCGGGCTCGACCGGATCGCCCGCTCGATCGACGAGGCGGCGGCGGCCACCGGCCTCACGCCCCGCTTCGTGGCGTTCCAGGCCAGCCGGGAGGGCCCGCTGCTGACCGCGCTCGCCGGCCGCCTGTCGTCGCCGGCCGAGGTCGTGGCCCCGGACTTGCACACCATCGTCGGCGAGGTGGGACGCAGCCGGATGGTCGTCACCATGCGCTACCACGGCGCCGTGGCCGCGCTGCTGCACGGCCGCCCCACCGTCGTGGTCGACGACTCCCCCAAGATGGCTTCGCTGGCGGGCGAGGCCGGCGGGTGGGCGCCCCGGCTGGACCTCGACCAGCTCGAGGCCGGGCAGCTCACCACGGCCGCCGCGGACGCTCTGGCCGCCAGTGACCGGGCGCCGGACGCCCTGGCCGATCTGCGGAGTCGCCTGGCCGCCAACGACGCCGCCCTCGACGAGCTGGCCTCAGTTGGAACCTGAACCCTCGCCCTCGGTGTCGCGCCTCCGGCGGATGGCGCCCGCGGCGCGGGGCGTCTACCTGGTGGGGCTCGCCGCAGCCGTGGTGTGGCTGGCCGTGGCCCGCAGCGACGACATCGCCGAACTACTGGAGGAGGCCAGGCCCCTGCTGATCGCAGCCGCGCTGGCATCCACCTTCGCGCTGATCGTCCTCATGGCGCGGTTCTGGATGCTGAGCCTGCGCATGCTCGGCCACGACGCCTCCCTACCGGCGACGGCAGTGGCGACCGGGCGGGCCCTCCCCGCCCGCTACGTTCCGGGCGGGGTGACCTTCCCTGCCGCCCGCATCGCCCTGCTGAGGGCCCGGGGCACACAAGTGACGCCGCTGACGGTGACCGCGGTGCTGGAGATGGTGGTGCGTCCCGCAGTGGCTCTGACCCTGGGGACCGTCCTGCTCGCCGCTTCGGGCAGCCTCCCCGCCGGCCTCACCTGGGCGGCGATCGCCGTGGCCGTCGCCGCGATTGCGTGCTCACCCCTGGCCGGAGGCCGGGTCCTCGCCTGGCTGGCCGCCCGCCGGGGTGTGCCCCTCACGATGACTTGGGGCGGATACGCCCAGCTCGCGGTGGCCGAAGCCGCCTACTGGGCCTGGTCCGCGGCGACGTTCGTGCTCTACCTGCGGGCCTTCCCGGCCGCCGACAGCTTCGGGTCGCTTCATCTCGCGGGCGCGTTCATGGTGGCCTGGACGCTCGGGTTCCTGGCGGTGTTCGCACCCCAAGGCGTCGGCGTGGCCGAGGTCAGCCTGGTGGGCCTGGTGGCGGCCGGCGACGGTGGCGCCGGCATCGCCCTCGCGTTCCTCTTCGGCGGCTACCGGCTCCTGCTGCTTGCCCGGGACGTGGTCGCCGCCAGCGCCGCGGAGGTCATCGCCAGGCGTCGAGCTCGTCGAGAATCTGGGCCGTCGGGCTGACCTCGGGCATCCGGCGAGGCCGCCGGTAACGCTGGGGGTCGCGCAGGAACTGCTCGACGATGTGGCGGTCGTAGAGGCTCAGCACGATGTTGTGGCCCAGACCGTCGGGCCGTTCGGTGCAGTCGCGCCATAGCAGGGTGGGCACACCGAGCAGCGCGCACTCCTCCTGGATCGAGCCGCCGTCGGTGATGACCAGGGGGGCGGCCGCCAGCATGGTCAGGAACTCGCCCCTCGGCCTGAGCGTCACGAGCTCCACGCCGGCAGCCTCCAGCCGCGGCCGGGCCGCGGCGGCGAGGGCGCGCTCGGTGTGGCCGTGCATCACCCACCGGACCGGCATCGTGCCCGCCAACGACTCGACCGTGTCGACCAGCGCCTCGCGCCGGTCCCTGCGGTGGACGTTCTCCACCAGGTGCATGGTGACGATCGCCGGGCCCGCACCGCCGGACTCGCGGTCCCCCTCAGAATCAGGGCCAGCCACGCTCTCGGTGACCATCGCCTCCCGGACCGATTCGAGCACCGTGTTCGATGCCTGCTCGACGATCCTGCCCCTCACCTTCGACCGGCGAAGGTTGTTCGCCGCGTCGGGCCCCGGGGCGAACAGGACGTCACACAGGCGGGGCACCACGATGCGGGTCATCTCCTCGGGGAAGGGATGGAACAGGCGATGGCTCCGAAGCCCGGACTCCACCTGGGCCACCGCCAGCCCCGCCCGCTTGGCCATCAGCGTGCTCAGCAGCGTTGTCGGAGTGTCGCCGTGTACGACGCAAACCCCACCGTGACCCCCGAAGACCCGCTCCCGGAGCCTCGAGCGAGACACGAGTTGCCGGGCCAGTCCCAGCGCCCACACCAGCGCTTGCGGGATCGAGACGATGTCTCGTCCCGAACCCAGGCGAAGGTCGGGCTCCCGCACGCCGAACTCGCGGCGTAGCGACTCGGTCAGGCCGCCGTGCTGGCCGGAGTCGATCAGGCGGTAGTCGACCCCGGCGTCATCCATGCGCCGCAGCAGCGGCGCCATCTTGATGTACTGCGCCTTGGTCCCGATGAAGACATGGATCACCGGGTGAGCTTCAGCCGTTCACGACTCGCCTCAACGGCGCAATCACAGTCTCGGCGGCCGCCGGCCGCTGGGGATAGAGCACCCGCACCTCAGCCATGCCCGGCGCCACGACCTGCTGGCGGCGGAACGCGCCGAAGGCGAACAGCAGAAGGGCCATGTCGGCAATCACGTGGACGGCCAGGGCGGCCGCGCCGGCGACGGGCACGGCCAGCAGGGAGGTGCCGGCCACCGACCCCAGCACGATTGCCACCTGCCGGCGACGAGACAGGGCCTGCTGGCGCGACCGCGGTACCTCGAACAGATCGCCGCGGGGTCTGGTTGCCGGACCGAGCCCTGCGGCCAGCGCAGGCCGGCGGTCCGTGGAGGTGAAGGGGCGGTTGTAGCTCATCTCGCCAGTTCGGATCGGCTGGGAGGCCCGCCGCTCGCGGTACCACAGCACGAAGTATCCCAGCCACGCTGCCGCCAGCACTGCCAACACGATGAGAGTCACAGACTGGTTCCTCCTCGTTTGAATCGGATCGAGACGCCGACACCCCGGCGGATGCGCACCATGCGCACCGCGCGCCGCTTCGACGACCCGTACATGCAGACGACGGCACCCTCCAGAATGGCAGGCACCAACAGCCAAGTGGTGGATATCTGGGGAGATCGGTACCCACCGAGCCATGTTCACGGTTCCTCACCGCGATCTGTGTGGAGATGATCAGCCGACGATCAGCCCACGATCACCCCGGCTCGCGGCGGTACGTGCCGGAGCGTCCGCCGGTCTTCTCCCACAGGGCGATGTCGCCGATGGTCATGGACCGGTCCATCGACTTGCACATGTCGTAGATGGTGAGCGCAGCCACGCTGCAGGCGGTCAGCGCCTCCATCTCCACGCCGGTGCGGTCGACGGTCTCCACCCTCGCCTCGATGGTGACCGAGTCGCCGTGGACCTCGAAGTCGACCGCCACCGAGCTGATCGCCAGGCCGTGACACAGCGGCACCAGCTCGGAGGTCCGCTTGGCGGCCTGGATTCCAGCCACCCGGGCCACCGCCAGCACGTCGCCCTTTCCGATCCTGCCCCGGCTCAGCGCCGTGGTCACCTCGCTCGCCATCTGCACCCGTCCCCGGGCGACGGCGGTGCGGTGGGTGGGCTCCTTGGATGACACGTCCACCATCCGGGCCTGCCCCTGGGGATCGAGATGGGTGAAGCCCAACGATCAGCCGCCGATCTGCGACATGGATCGGCGGGGCTTGATGAAGTTGACCCTGTTGATCTGGTGGCCGGCCCACTTCGACGCCACCGACGCCTCCAGCGCGGCGGCGATCTCGTCGTCGTCGGCGCCGGCTCGCAGCAGTGCCCGCACGTCCGTCTCGGTCACCGCGAACAGGCAGTTGCGGAACTGCCCGTCGGCGGTGAGACGCACCCGGTCGCAGGTCGAGCAGAAGGAGTCGCTCACCGATGCGACGATGCCCACGTGGCCCGATCCGTCGGCGAAGCGGTAACGGCTTGCCGGCGCGGAGGTGCGCTCGACCGGCTCCACCGGGCTGGCCTCGTTGACCCGGGCCAGGATCTCGTTCACACCGACCACGAGATTGTTCGTCCAGATGCCGTCGGCGTCGAGGGGCATGAACTCGATGAAGCGTACTTCGACGCCCTTCGTCCGCCCGAACTCGACGAAGTCGGCGATCTCGTCGTCGTTGACCCCGCGCATCACCACGCAGTTGACCTTGACCGGGTCGAAGCCGGCGTCACGGGCCGCGTCGATGCCGTCGAGCACCCGGGCGAGGCCGTCGCGGCGGGTGAGCTCCTCGAAGCGCTCCGGCCGCAGCGAGTCGCATGAGACGTTCACTCGCCGCAGGCCCGCAGCCCGCAGGTCGGCGGCCAGCAACGGCAGCGACACGCCGTTGGTGGTCATGGCCAGATCGGTGCCGAGGCCGGCCAGCATCTCGACCAGCGTGGGCAGGTTGGCCCGCACGGTCGGCTCGCCGCCAGTGAGACGGATGCCGTTGACTCCGTAGCGCTCCACCATGATGCGGGCTACCCGGGTGATCTCCTCGAAGGTGAGGATCTCGTCGCGGGGCAGCCATTCAAGGCCCTCTGCGGGCATGCAGTAGGTGCACCGGAAGTTGCACCGGTCCGTGACCGAGATTCTCAGGTCCCGGTGGACCCGCCCGAAGCTGTCGACGAGCTGCTCCGCCATTGCCGTGCAGCCTAACGGCCCCCCACCCGCCCCGGCCTGCCGGACGCCCGGCCGCCCGGCGCGTGGCCCCTACTACAGGACTATTACGTCGACCGGGTCGCCCACTCCCGCCGGCGCGCCGTCGGGCACCACCGCCAGGGCGTCGGCCCGCGTCATGGCTGCGAGCTGGTGGGATCCCTGCCCGCCGGACCGGGCCACCCGCAGCACGCCCTGCTCGTCGCGCCGGGCGCCCACCCTCACGAAGTGGGTCTTGCCGTCGCTGCGGTGTCCGAGCTTGTCGTCGCTGACTGCCCTCACCAGCTCGGGGCCGAGGTCGTCGGAACCGTGGCCCGCCATGGCCCTGAGCCCGGGCTTGGCCAGCAGCTCGAAGCTCACCATCGACGACACCGGGTTGCCCGGCAGGCCGAACACCGGGGTCCCGCCGACCAGGCCGAAGGCGAACGGCTTGGCCGGCTTGATGGCGATCTGCATCCAGCGCATCTCGCCGATCTCGTCCAGCACCACCTTGACGTAGTCGAAGTCCCCCATCGACACGCCCCCCGACGACAGGACCGCGTCGCAGTCCGCCGCCCCGGCCAGGAACGCCTCGGAGATGTCGTCGGGTCGGTCGGGGGCGATCCCCAGATCCACCCCTTCGAAGCCCGCCTCCGACACCAGTGACAGCAGGGTGCGGCGGTTGGTGTCGCGAATCTGGCCCCTCCGCAGCGGTCCGGGAGTGTCGGCGAGCTCGTCGCCGGTGGACAGCACCCCCACCCGGGGCCGGCCGTGCGCGGAGACGGTGTAAGCGCCCACGGCGGCGAGTAGACCGACCCTTCCGGGCGTCACCACCGTGCCCTCCGCGAGCACCTGCTCGCCGTCGGCGACGTCCTCGCCGGGGTGGCGGATGTGGTTGCCGGCCTTGATCGAGGCCTCCACCAAGACCCGGTCGTCCTGGCCGTCCTGGCCGTCGAGCCGCCGGGTGAGCTCGACCTTGACGACCGCGTCGGCGCCGTCGGGGATGGGCGCCCCGGTCATGATCCGGGCGGCCTGGCCCTGGCCGACGCAGAGGGATCCGTCGTCGCCGGCGCCGATGGTGCCGACCACCTCCAGCTCGACGGGGGCGCCGCGGGTGTCGGCGGCCCGCAGCGCGTAGCCGTCCATGGCCGTGTTGGCGAATCCCGGGATCGGCTCGGCGGAGAACACCGGCTCGGCCAGCACCAGGCCGAGGGCCTCGTCCAGCCGGACCCGGCGTGCCGGCAGCGTCTCGATCCGGGAGAGGACATGTTCCCGGGCCTCCTGGAGGGGAATCATCGAGTCCGGCCCCAGCCTCGACAGCCGGACCCAGCAGTCGGATCGGAACCGGCCGAGTGTCCGCTCACTTCTTGAGTCTTCGCTCGGTGCCGCGCCACAATCGCACGATATTGCCGTGGTGGCGCATCGCCATCAGTCCCATCACGACAGCCGCCACGATGACCTCGGGGCCGGGCCAGCCCAGCAGGAGGGACAGCAAGGGATACACGACACCGACGCTCAGCGAGCCGAGCGCGGCCACCCGGGTCAGGCGGACCATACCGAAGAACACCACCACGCAGATCAGCCCGATGACCGGGTCGAGCACGAGGCCGCCGCCGCCCGCGGTCGCCATCCCCTTGCCGCCCCGGAACCGCCGCACCGCCGGCCACACGTGGCCCGCCACCGAGCCGATCCATGCCGCCATCGCTTCGGGCCGGTCCCACAGCAGCAGTGCCACTGCGATGGGCAGGGCTCCCTTGGCCATGTCGCCCAGCGCCACGGCCACCCCTGCGAGGCGGCCGCCGAGCCGGTAGATGTTGGTGGCGCCCGGGTTGCCCGATCCCTCGCTGGTGGGGTCGTGGCCGATCATCCTCCCTGCCAGCGTCGCGGTGGGGAACATGCCCGCGATGTAGGCCGCCACGAAGGCGACGACCATCCATACCGTCACGCCGGAATCGTAGGTGCGGCTCGTCGGGCGTGCCGGACCGGACGGCGTCCGGTGTCGCCGTATCGAGGTGCGGTTATCCTTCGCCGCCGTGCCGATGTACGACTACCGCTGCGAGCGCTGCTCGGCGCAGTTCGAGGTGAGGCAGTCGTTCAGCGACGACACGCTGACGGTGTGCCCGTCGGAGGGTGGCCCGGCTGCATGTGTCGCTCCGGGCGAGGGGTCGGTGAAGAAGGTGTTCAGCGGGGTGGCCATCGCCTTCAAGGGCGACGGCTTCTACAAGAACGACCACGGCAGCAACGCCAAGGGCCGCCGCAAGGAGCGCGAGTCGGACTCCTCGAAGGACTCGTCCAGCAAGGACTCGTCGTCCTCGAAGGATTCGTCGAGTTCGGACTCCTCGTCCTCCTCGAGAAAGGACTCGTCGTCATCCTCGTCGAGCTCGAGTTCGAGTTCGAGTTCGGAAGCGGGGCGGGCCAAGGCCGACGCCGGCGCCTCCTCCTCCACCTAGCGCCCCAGCGCCTCGCCGCCCCCAGCGGCCGTCCCCTCCGGTTCGGACTATTCCGAACCCCTCGGGGTCGCTCAACGCATCCGCAGGACCGAGCTCGGTCGTTCACAGGAGGCTCGATGTCGCCCGCCACCCCAGCCGCCCCTGGCTTGGACTCCCCGAAGCCGCGCTTCGGACCGTTCCGCAGTTCGCCGTCGCCGGCGAGGCCGTCGGTGCGCCCGCGGGGGACGGCCGGGCGGCTCAGGATCATGCTGTACCGCCACCGGTGGCTGCGCTGGGCCGCGGCCGTCGGAGCCGCGCTCGCCGCGCTCGCCGCCCTCGGCGACGGTCCCGCTGACCCGCCTCCAGCGCCGGAGGCCGCCGAGCCTCCGGGACCGTCGTCTCAGCTTCCGCCCGACACCCGCGGGGTGTCCGTGCCCGTTGACAGCGAGATGTTCGCGGCGGGCGACGTGGTGGACGTCCATGCGGTGCTCGACGGGGCTGCGGTCGTGCTGGGCGCGCCGGTGGTCTCGGCCGGCGAGGACGAGGTGATCCTGGCCGTGCCCGTCCCCCAGGTGGACCCCACCGTCGACGCGCTAACAACCGGCGGCGTGGTCCTAGTACTAGTCCCCACCCCCGCCAACCGCTCCCCCGGCAGCACCACCCCCGGATAGTAATTGACAGCGTTTTGCACGGCTGGCGTGCGTTTCACTGCCAATTCCGGGAAGGGACCCCCGGGGGATCAGCGCCAGGGGGTGGCGGCTAGGGCGAGGACCGCAGCCCCGGCTAGAACGCGGTAGACGACGAAGGGCTGCAGGTTCACCCGGGCCACGATCTGGGTGGTTCCCCAGACGGCCAGCCATCCGGTGACTGCAGCCGACGCGGTGCCCCAGCCGAGCGCAGGCCACAGCGACGACGGGACGCTCAGGCCGAGGAGGCCGTAGACCCCGGCCCCGGCGATCACCGGGAGGCTCATCAGGAAGGCCAGCCGCACAGCCGCCTCACGCCCGTACCGGAGCGCCCGGGCGACGGTCATGGTCACCCCAGCACGAGAGACCCCCGGCTGCAACGCCAGCGCCTGGCCCGCGCCCATCACCAGGGCATGGCCGATGCCGAAGTCCTCGACGCCGCGGCGCTCGGCCGTGCGGTCCGAGGCGCCCAGCAGCAGCCCGAACACGATCAGCGCCACCGCCACCGCCACCACTCCGCCCGAGCCCCGCAGCGCATCGCCCGCGACCACGCCCACCACCCCGGCCGGCGCAGCCGACACGACCAGGGCCCACCCGACGTGGCCGTCGGGTCCGACCGGACGCCGACCCAGCATCGGCGACAGGGCCGCCCGTACATAGGTGGCGATGTCTCGGCGCAGGTAGGCGGCTGCACCGATCAGCGTGCCGACGTGCACAGCCACATCGAAGGCGGTGGCAGTGTCGCCCGACAGGTCGTCCCAGCCGAACAGCCAGCGGACCAGCACCAGATGGCCGCTTGAGGAGACCGGCAGGAACTCCGAGAGACCCTGCACGATTCCGAGGACGATGGCGTGGAGGATCGGCATGGCGGGACCTACACGCTCGCTCGGCCCCAGGCCCTAGGTGCCGGACATGGTGACGTCGGCGATGGCGAGGGTGACCCCGGCTGCGCTCATCGGCAGCCATTCCAGGTCGGAGCCCACCTCGGCGACATCCAGGAGCAGGCGCTGGATCGTGCTCGCGATGGTCACCTCGCGAACCGGCTCGGCCTTCTCGCCGCCGCGAATGCGCAGACCCTCCGCACCCACCGAGAAGTCGCCCGACACCGCGTTCACGCCGCTGTGCAGGCCGGTGACGCCCTGCACGAGCAGGCCGTCGTCGATGCCGGCCACGATCTCGTCGGGAGTGCGGCTTCCGGGAGTGAGCCTCAGGGCGTGGGCGCCGACACCGGGGGTTCCCTTGAAGCCGCCCCGGACCGCCGAGCCGGTGGACGTGACCCCGGCCCGCCGGGCCGTGTAGGTGTCGTAGAGGAAGGCCTGCAGGACGCCGTCGGTGATCAGCGGGATGCGCCGGGTGGCCAGACCCTCGGCGTCGATGGCCGACGCGGTGAAGGCGTCGGGGTCGGTGGCGTCGTCGACCAGCGTCAGCGACGTGGCCCCGACGGCCTCGTCCATCCGGTCGGCGAACAGCGACCGGCCCTTGAGCACGGCCTCGCCGCTGAGCGTGGCGCCGACGATGCCGAGCAGCCGGGCGGTCACGTAGGGGGCGAGGACGACGGTCAGCCGGCTGGTGGGGGCCTTGGTCGCGCCGAGCAGCCGGGTGGCCCGCTCGGCTGCGTCGGTCCCGGCGGTCTCCACCGACAGCTCGCCGGGATGGCGCCCGACCGAGAAGCCGAACCCGGTCTGGGTGTCGTCTCGCTCGGTGGCCAGGCTGTAGGCGGTCACGTAGCAGCCGGTCTCCCGGGCGGTGGCGGCCACGCCCCGGGATGTGGCCACCGCAGACTCGTACACCGAGTCGGCGTACTCGGCGAACTCGACGCCGGTCACCCTCGGATCCGCGGCCAGGGTGACCCGCTCCAGTTCGAGGGCCAGGGCCACCTTGTCCTCGGTCGGGAACTCGGCCAGTTCGGAGCGGTACAGGTCCAGCGGCTCGGGCTCCACGCCGTCGGGCTCGGCCACGCCCGCGAACTCGTCGACGCTGCCGAAGCTGGAGTTGTCCAGGGCCTCGTCGAAGGTCTCGCGCAGGGTGTCGTCATCGAGCGCGGCGGCGTAGGCGAAGCCCTGGCGCCCGTCCCGCACAACCCGCACACCGATCCCCTGCGACGTAGCCGCGGTCAGTGACTCCACCTCGCCCTCGTAGGCGCGCACCTCGGTCTCGCGCTCGTGGGCAACGAAGGCCTCGACATCGAAACCGTCGCCGGCCCAACCGGCGACGCGCTGAGCGATGTCCAGCAGACTCTGACTCTCACTCACGCCGCCACGACCCCCCGCATCATCCCACATGAGGGGGCTCGTCACGCGGCGGTGCCGCCGACCGTCAGCGCAGTAACTCGCAGCGTGGGCGTGCCGTCACCCACCGGGACACCCTGTCCGTCCTTGCCGCAGGTTCCCGGCGATCCCATGGCGAAGTCGTTTCCGAGAGCGTCGATCCGGGTGAGCACCTCCGGGCCGTTGCCGATGAGGTTGCCCTCCCGGATGGGCGCGGTGATCTCGCCGTTCTCGATCAGGTAGGCCTCGGTCATCCCGAACACGAAGTCCCCGGTGGCGGTGTTGACCTGACCTCCGCCCAACTGGGCCACGTACACGCCGTGAGGCGTGTCGGCCACGATGTCGTCGGGGTTGGCGTCGCCGTTCTCGATGTAGGTGTTGGTCATCCGCACCATGGGCAGGTGCTGGTAGCTCTGGCGGCGGCCGTTGCCGGAACTGGCCCTGCCCTCCCTGCGGGCCCGGAGCCGGTCCCACATGTAGTCGGTCAGCACCCCGTCGGAGATCAGCACGTTTCGGGCCGCGGGCTTGCCCTCGTCGTCGATGCCGTAATGGCCCCACTCCCCAGCCATCGTCCCGTCGTCCACCAGCGTCACCGTCGGCGCGGCCACCCGCTCGCCGATGCGCCCGGCGAACGCGGAGGCCGACTTGGCCACCAGGTCGGCCTCCAGGCCGTGCCCGCAGGCCTCGTGGAACAGCACGCCGCCGCCTCCGGGGCCAACCACCACCGGCATCTCTCCGCTGGGCGCGGGCCGGGCGGTGAGCTTGGTGAGGGCCCTGCGTGCGGCTCGGCGAGCCATGTCCTCCACGTCGTAGAGGTCGAACAGCTCGAATCCGGCGGTGCGGCCCGCCGACTCGCGGCCCGTCTGCATGCCGGTGTCGCCCGAGGCCACGCAAGACACCGCGAACAGGGTGCGGACCTGGTCGTCGCTGGTGAACAGGCCGTCGCTGTCGGCCACCAGGATGCGGCGGCGGCCATCGCCGTAGCGGGCCGACACCTGGGTGATGGCCGAGTCGGTGGACCGGGCCGCGGCGTCGGCCGCGGTAAGCAGCGCAACCTTCGTGGACTTGGGGACCTCCTCGGGGGGCACCCGGACGGTGAGCGGTCTGGGCACTTCCGGCGACGAGACCTCTACGACGCGCCGGGCGCCGCCCGATCGCCGGGCCGCGGCCGCGGCCGC